>CAIOZY010000035.1 GCA_903862935.1 uncultured Opitutaceae bacterium | reverse complement strand
TGCGCCAGCAGTCGGGGACGCCAGATCCCGCGCGGTCTCAAACGCAAAATGTCCGGCTATCCCTTGCGGCATACTGGCGATCCCGCCGGGCACCAAGTGTTCCGGCCACTAATCACCCAATCAACTAAGTGAACAGTATTGTGTTTAAGGAGGCGATTTACATGTAAACCGTTGTTCTGATAATCAATACACAAAACAGGATACCGCCCCTGTTCCGCCGGTTAAAACGCCTAGTGAAGTTGGCCCGGGGTTGAAATTTCCGGAAGGTGTGACCCTCGGCCCGATGGAACCGCCGCGCACCGTTGCCCGGCTGTCGCAACCCCAGGCCATCGTCTTTGTGGGCCATGCCGTGGTGCCCGGGGCTGATGGAACGCCCAGTCCGCAAGGGCCTCCTTGGGGCGCAAGCCCCATCAGGAGTTCGACGATCTGCTCGCCCTCAACGGCGCATCGCGCCTCAGGGTCTTGGGCCGCCGCCGGGGGGCCTAACCGCCCGTCACGCGGAGCGATGCGTAGTCGAAACTCCGCACGGCATCGTAGACCGCGAGCACGTTCTCGAGCGGGGCATCAAAGGGAATCGAGTTCTCAGGGCTCACGACCAACCCCCCATCGTAGCCCACGGTCCTGATCCGCGTAAAGACCTCGTTGTACACGTCCTTGACTGAGCCGCTGGGGATCGTGTCCTGCACGGAGATCGTGCCGTGGAACGTCAGCCGGTCACCGTAGCACCGCTTGATCTTCGCCGGATCCATGCAGGCGGACTGTACCGGGTTGAGGATGTCGATCCCGCACTCGATCAGCAGCGGGATTGCCGCCTCCACATTCCCGTCGCTGTGGTAGAGGACCTTAACCCGCGGGTTCTCGGCCTTCAGCCGCGAGACCATTGCCTTGAACCGGGGAAGGTCGAACTGCCGGAATAATTCCGGGGAAAACATCATCCCCAGCTGCCCCGCAATGTCCCCCACGACCGCAATGACATCGAAGCCCGCCCGGACGGCTAGCCGGGCCTTCTCCTCCTGAAAGGCGTACAGGCGGTCGTAGAGCTCATGCACGAATGGAGGATTGGTCAGCATCAGCATGAGGAACTCCTCCATGCCGCACAGGTGCCAGGCCACCTTGAACGGAAACTCGATCTCGATCACGGTGACGAACTCCCCGAACGGGGCGATGTGCCCGGCCAGCTCGGGGGCCGACGGATAGACTGCTTTTGGAGGCGCCCAACCGGTCAAGTCCTCCACCCCGACAAGCGGCCCCCCGCACCATTCCACGTACTTCCCATCCTCCCCCACCCGGCGGACGATCCCCCAGGCGTCCTCGAAGGTGCGCTTGTCCCTGAACACGTAGTCCAGTCCGGCCCCCGGGGCCTCCCCCTCGAGCCGGCCGTTGACCCTGCGCTCGAACTCCGGATAGCGGGTCGGGACGCCGAGCCACCGGAAGTCGATCCCAAGCCGGCGCCTCACCTCTTCGGCGCTGTCCGTCCCAAAATGCGCCTTCAAGGCCGCGATCGTCTCGGCCCGCGGCCAAAGGAGGTCCATCGGCAGCCGGTCGGGGACTTGCCGGCGCAGCGCCCGCTCAAATCGCTCCTTGGAGCCCATGTCCCCGGCCGTTTGCCGACTTTTCAGCTGAGCACCTCGTCGCAGGCCTTCTCCAGGACCGCGAGGCCCTCGCGCAGGGCTGCCTCTGTGATGCACAAAGGAGGCGCAATCTTGAGGCATTCGCCGCCGATCCCGACGGGGGCAAACATAAGGAGCCCCCGCTGGTAGCACTTCACATTGATCGCCGTGGCGGTCTCGGGGTCCGGCTGCTTCGTGCCCGGTTTGACCACTTGTATGCCCCCCACCAGGCCCAGACCCGAGGCCCATCCCAGGGCAAGCGGGTGCTTTGCCCGGATCCGCTGCAATTCGGGCAGGAGGATCTTCCCCAGCTTTGCCGCATTTCGAATGAGTGGCCCCTTCGCAATCGTCCGAACGCTGGCGAGGGCGGCCGCCACGCAAAGGGGCGAGCCCGAGTGCGTGGATGTCATTGATCCCGGGGGATATAGGTCGAGGATGTCGCGCCGCCCAATCACCGCTGAAAGCGGCAGGGACGAGGAGATCCCCTTCCCGCAGGCGATCAAGTCGGGCTTAATCCCGTAATGCTCGAAGGTGAACATCCGCCCCGTCCTTCCGAAGCCGGCCTGCACCTCGTCCATCGTCAGGACGATGTCGTGCTTGCGGCAGAATGCCTCCAGCTTCCGGGCGTAGCCCACGGGCATGAAGTCCGGACCGACCCCCTGAAAGCTCTCGGTCATGATTCCGGCGATGTCCTTGGGGGCGACCCCCAGCTTCTTGAGGCTTCGCAGGAAGAGCTCGAAACTTTGGTCCTCGTTCTTGAACCCGTCCGGAAACGGCACCTGCACAAAGGACGAGTCGGCGGTCGTCCCCATCCATTTCTTCTGGCGTTGCATTCCGCCGGCGAGCTGAGAGCCCATGGTGCGCCCATGGAAGGCGTTAATGAAGGAGACAAAGTACCTCTTCTTCGGGCCGTACTTCTCAATCGCGTACGTCTTCGATAGCTTGATGCAGTTCTCCGTCGCCTCGCTTCCCGTGCTCAAAAGGAAGACCTCGTAGTTGTCCGGGTCCGGCGAGAGCCGCTGCAGCTGCCTGGTGAGGGCCGCCCGGTCCTCATGAACGAAGACGTAGCTCGCAAGGAGCCCCTGGTCGATCTTCTTGAGGAGCGCCTCCCTCACCTCCCTGACCCCGTGCCCGGCATTGGTCATCACCACGCCCGAGGACCAGTCGATCCACCGGTTACCCCACCGGTCCCCCACCGTGAAGCCATCCGCCCGGTGCCAGATGACCGGGGGCTGGCCCGCCATCGAGCGAGGCTCGGATTTTCTCAGCGAACGAAGGATCGGCAGGGATTCCGGCACGGGCATCTTCGTTTTAATGGTCCGGTATTTCGTGCGCACATGCGGCACGGCGACCGGGGTGATGTCATAGTTGGCCATAAAGGTTACTCCTAAAAAGTGTCAGCCCAGCAGTTCGGCGCGGGGCCTGTCCCCGTAGGTGATTGCGGCCCTCTGTCCGTTGTTGAGGATCGACAGCCGGGCAGCCTCCACAACCAGCTCGTTTGAGCTGCTGTTTGCCGGGGTAGCGATGATCCCCTTGCGGTCCACCTCGAGGATTAGCTCCCGCCGCTTGGCGAGCGCCGCCCCCACTTCCATCCCCGCCGTTTCAACCTCGAGCTTCCGGATTGCGTTGAGGATCGCCGTGACCGAATCCACCCCGTAGCCGACCGGCTGGTAGCCGGCGCCCTCCCAGGGAACCAGCCGGAAAAAGTCGGGATTGACGTAGTTAAAGACACTGCCCCCGCAGCCGAGCCCGCTCAAATAGCTGTGCTCGACCCCGCGGAACTGGTCGTCGTGAGCAATCATCCCGGACTTTCCCTTTCCCTCGCAGAACATCATCAGGCACTGCTCGTTACTCCCGGCCGCCTCGTCGGGGTAACCCAGCCCGTTCGTCACCGAAAGGAGTGCGCCGTTCTCGTAGCGCACCCGTCCGTTTGCCCACAGATAGCCTTCGTTCCCGTTGGGGAAATTCCCCTTGATCCCTGTCACGGACACCTCCACCGGTCGCAGCTGGGTGATGAATTGCACCAGGTCCACATAATGGCAGCCGACGTACACAAACGGATCGGTCTTGTCGCAGGTGAACCAGTTCTGGAAGTTCGAGAACCGGTACAGATAGGGTTCGATCATCTTGGCTTCCCCCATCTTGAACTCCCCGAAGTTCCCCAGCTCATAGTCCCGCCGCGCAATCAGCGCCCTACGGTCGAACCGCTTGTGGTACTCGATCCCGACGAAAAGCCCCTTGGCATAGGCTGCCTTCTCGATCTCCACGGCCTGGGCGTAGTTGAGGACGAGCGGCTTCACGCAGAGGACGTGCTGGCCGCACGCCAAGGCCTCCATGACCACGCTGTAATGGAGGTGGTCGGGCATCGCGACCACGACCACCTGGCGGGGCGGCATGGCGGCCAGAACCTCCTTGTACAGGTTCGGGAACGACTTCGCCGGATCCTCGGACGTTGCGGGGTAGGCCTTGAACTCCTGGCCGGGAAAGGCCTGCAGGAAGGTCTCGGACTCTCGCAGGATCCGCAACGGCGCGCTGTTCAGGGCGCAGATCGATATCTTGCCCAAAAACCCCGTCCTTTGGAGGTGGTAGATCGTGGGAAGCAGCAGATCCTGGGTGATCATCCCGCCGCCGATGATGGTGACTTCGAGGGGCTTTTTCATTAAATGGATTGGTTCAGCACGCGGACTTTTTCAGCGCGGCAGATTGTGCGCGAGTTGGTCCGCGGGCAAGGCCTTCGGATGGAAGCGAATCTCGCGGATGTCGCCATGATACCAGAAGACCCGGTTCATCCGGAATCCGATCCCCACCTTGCCCTCGATCATGGGGCTCAAGGCGACCCGGATCGTGAGCTGCTGGCGCCCATCGACGTAGTTCGTCATCTGCCCTTGGTCGTAGACAAGCGCCGCCCAGTGCCACTGCCCGGCGGTGTGCTGGAGTTTGCGGTCGAGGAGCATCCCCGAGTTGACGCCATCGGTGAGGAAAGAGTCCAGCGCCCAGGTGCGCTCCGCGGTCAGGCGCGTCTCCAGCATCATCCGGCGGCCCGCATTGTCCTCGAGGTGGATGAATCGCTGCTCCGAGCCGCCGTCCACGGCCGGCCGCAGAAGCACCTCCACCGTGAAGCTGCTTAGTCCCGCCAGGGGGTTAGTCTCCACGATCCATCCGTCGGCCTCGCCGTCAAACCGGACCGCGGCTCCGCCGGCCTCGCGAATCACCTTCGGGGACCCGATCACAACCGCCTGGCGGCCTCCCACCGAATGGGGGTCCTCCAAGCTCCACACCACGCTGCCGTCCTCCGGGGCGGGGCTCCAGTGTGCGGCCAAGGGATGCCTGAGGACCGCATTCCAGTGGTCCAATTCCGCTAGACTCTTCAGCCCGTCGTAACGGTACACCATGTGGGCATTCTCCTCCATAAACCTCTGTCCGGCCGGAAGAAATGTGGCGTTTTCCGGGTCGAACCGGTGGTTCGTGTAGTCGAAGGTCCGGGCGAGATAGACCGACCAGTCGTGGCCCTCGTTAAGGCTCATGTGGTGGTTCATCAGGGTCGGCGGCGCGCCCGTGATCGTCGAATTGCGCTCTGAAAGCGGGAAATTGGCGTAGCCATCGCCATTGGTTGCGTTGAACAGGGTGTAGTAGCCGAAGGTGCTCGGAAGCGCGTTACTCAGGCTGTGCCACTCCCGCGGGAACGGCGCCCGGTCGAAATACGCCTTCAGGGGCAGGATGCACGTCTCGTCCCGGTCCCCAGGCATGAGTCCGGCGGTCTCCGGCTGGATCGCCAGATGCGAGAAGATCGTGTCCCGGAACACCATCTGGTTATTGCGCACGAAATAGACATCCATGTCCGCCAACGTCGTGAGGGTCGACGACTGAAAAAACCACGGTAGATCCCGGTAGAACCGGTACGTCACCTCGGCCCAGACCAGATCCTTTGCGGGTCGCTCATAGGTGGGATCCGAATGCTCCGGATGGGGCGAGACCGGGCCCCACCGCCTGATCTGCCAGAAGAGGGGGCCCTGGATAATCTCAGTTTTGGGGTTCTCCCAGCCCATCACATAGTGCCAGTCCCAGGGCTGTGCGAAGACCTTGTGCTCGGGCTCGGCCAGGAGCTTGTCGCCCCCGGGACTGCCGACATTGCGGACCCCGGGGGCGGGCCCCGCGCGGTCGGGATAGGCTATCCAGATATTCGGCGACCAGTGGATCGGATCCCCCCCCTTTTCCGGGCCGTTCCACTCCTTGTACCACCACATCGTGTTGGTGCCCTTCTTGTCCCAGATGTGCCAGATTTGCCCGTTCTTGGGGTAGGTCTCTATCCGGTAGAAGGCGTTTTCTATGATCCAGTGCATGGAGCCCTCAATCGGCCCCTTGGGCGCCGGGCGGACGAAGATTCCGCCCTCAGGGCTGCCCATCCCGGCTCCCGGATTGCCATAGTACAGCCGGAACGCCTTCTGGCCGCCCGCCGGGATCGCGCACAGAAAAACCACCTTCCCGGAGAGGTTCCCTCCGTTGCCGGAACCCATCGTGTAAAACTGGGCCGGCACCTCGATTAGCCCCCCCTCGGCCTCGGCCGCGATCCGCAGGGAGGCCCCGGCCGCAGGCGCGGCCAAAGGGACGGAAAAGGACACGTCCACAGGGTCTTTGTCCCGCGCGATCCCCGCAGTCTCGCTGACGACCAGGGTCCGGTAGCCCGACCAGCCCGCCGGGTTGAACGGACTGCCGTAGGCTGCGCACGCAAGAACGGGCGCCAGAAGCGCAAGCCTTGCCGATCTCATCGGATTCCCCGCAGGTAGGCGTCCACCCGAACCCCGTAGTGCGGAAGCGCCTTCTCGTCGTCGGCAACTCCGGTCCCACGCGGATAGATATTGATCTCCATCGGGGTGTTGAGCCGGCGTCCGTAATCGTCGGTCTTCGCCCTCCAGTCCCCGTCCTTGAAGTTCGACAGGGCCACCGCCTGCGCACTCCGGAAAACCGTGCCTTGGGAGACAAGGATTGCGTCGGAGAGCCGCTCCCGGGCCGTGACGTAGACCGGCGCGTTGGACCACTCCACCCAGCCCTCCCTCAGGCGCGCCCGGGTTGAGGCCCGGTAGTTCGCCGCGTGCCTGTTGGGCGCGGAGTCCTTCCGCAGCAGGTTGAACCCCGTCGCGGTCAGCCCGCTGTCAATATTTGACACGGCGTTCCACGCCAGGTCGGCCGGGAGCATTCCGGCCAGCAGGTCCCCGTCCGGGTAGCCTTTCCGCGTGGCCGTGTCCACCATGACGCTTCCGACCTCCTCGATCTCCGTTAAGGGGAAGGTCGGGGTCACCGGCCGAAACAGGTAGTGGGTCAGAAGCGCCTGGTCCGCCCCCAGGGCGTTCGTTTCCAGGGAATAGACGTTCGTGTCGCGAAGGAAGGACACTGCGGTGCCGACCACAAAATGCGGGGCCTCGGCGTAAAAGACATAGGCAAAATCCAGCGCAGCCGGCGCCTCCCCCGCCTTGCCCAGGAAATGCCGCCGGCCGCGGACCGCGGCGAAAACGGGCCCCTCAAGGATTTCCTCCCCGTCCCCGGATGCCTTTGCAAGCCTCAGGGCCTCGGGCCTGTTCTCCTCGGTCTCCAGGGCCGGCACCGAGACAGAAGGAAGCGGCCACGGGCTCCCGCCCCGATGATCGGCCGGTTCCGCATAGAGGGTTCCTCCCGGGGCGACCAGGCTCTTCAGCCCGACGCACTGCCCCGTTTCCTCGTCGAACTCCGCCGCGTAGAACGGTGTCCGGACCGCGAGGCTCCCCGCAGACCGAACCAGCCTGACCATGGGCTCGAAGACAGGCGCCCTGGCCGCGGGGTTGTCATAAAATACCGCAAACCTCTGGGAAGAGTTGGCGGGCAGGTCCGCGCAGAAGGCCACCCGGCAGGTCGTGTACCCGCCGCTTGTCGCGATGTCGTAGATTTGGAAGGGAACCTCCCGAACCAGTTCGTCGTACCCGCGCTTGAGGACGACACGGGCATCGCCCTTGAGGTTGCCTGCCCGGCTGGCCGGCAGCCTGAGCCCCACGTCGATGACCTCCCGGAGCCGCTCGCGCGGGCCGGTGTTTCTGACCTGAACCTCCGCCGCATATTTCCAGGCGACGTAGCGCTCGGGCAGCGAGGCGGTGTCGGCGCGCGCAAGGCCGCAGGCGACCAACAACAGGATGAAAATTCTCATAGCACGATGGGATGTAGGAAATTGGCCGCCACTCAAGGCGCGGTCCACTCGGCCACCAGGGGGTGGTCAAGGGCCTGGTGGAGCCGCTCGAGAGCGCCGAGGCTCTGCAGACCCTCGTAGCGGTAGATCAGGTGGATATTCTCCTCCTCGAACCGCAGCCCCCGCTCCAGGGGGGTCGCGTTCTCGGGATTGAAGCGCTGGTTCGTGTACGCAAAGGTCCTGGCGAAGTAGACCGTCCAGTCATGGCCTTCGGAGAGGCTCATGTGGTGGTTTCGCATCACGGGAACTCCTCCCGACTCAGTCGAATTGCGTTCGGTCAGCGGGAAATTGGCGTAGCCGTCGCCTGTCTGGGGGTTAAAGAGACTGTAGTAGCCAAAACGGCTCGGCAGGACGTTACTCAGGCTATGCCCCTGGGCCACCACCGTGCCGTCCGCCGGATGAGCGAAGGGCATCCTGTCGAAGTGCCCCATCAGCGGCACGATGCATGTTTCGTCGCGGTCTCCGGCCGCGAGGCCGGGTGTCCGCGGATGCACGGCCAGATGCGAGAAGATGTCGTCTCTGAAGACCATCTGGCTGTTCCGGATGAAGTAGGCGTCCATCTCCGCGAGGGTCGTCAGGACTGAGGACTGGAAGTACCACGGCAGACCCGCGTAAAACCGGTAGGTCACCTCGGCCCGGACGATGGGCGCTGACGGCCTGTCACAGGCCGGGTCCGAGTGCTCGGGATGCGCAAGCACCGGGCCCTGGCGCCGGATCTCCACAAAGACGGGCCCCTGGATCACTAAGGTCGCCGGCTCGACCCAGCCGACCACATAATGCCAGTCAAAGGGCTGCGCGAAGGTCTTGCCCTTCTGCTTGAGGTTCCACGGATCGACGTTCACCCGGTCGGGATAGGCGACCCAGACGTTGGGCGACCAGTCGACCGGATCCCCGCCCTTTTCCAGGCCGTTCCACTCCTTGAACCACCAGATCCGGTTCGCCCCCTGCTTGTCCCAGATATGCCAGATCTGGCCGTTCTTCGGGTAGGTCTCAATGCGGTAAAAGGGGTTCTCGATCATCCAATGCATGGGACCGCCAATGGGTCCGCCCGGGGCCGGTTTCATCGAGATGGCCTCCGGGTAGCGGCCCGGTCCCGCCCCGCTCTTGCCATAGTAGAGGCGGAACGTCCTGCGCCCGCCCGCCGGAATGGCGCAGAGGAACGCCACCCTGCCCTCGATCCCCCCGCCTGGGGCGGGCTTTATATCGTAGAACTGGGCCGGAAGTTCGGTCGGCCCTTCGGGTGTTACCGTAATTACCCGAAGGGCCGCCGACACCGTAACTACCCCAAGCAAGGAGAACGCCACGTCAACGGGATCCCCGCTCCGGGCTATCCCGGCAGTCTCCGTGACCGTCAAGGGCTTGTAGCCCTGCCAACCTCCAACATCAAAAGTTCCGGGCTCCGCGAAGGCCGGGAAGATCGTCAGGAAAAACGCTATACAAATACGGAGCATCGATCTTCCCGGAAGGTTGCGGGGGGAAGCGCCTTTCCCGGAGCTTCCCCCTTTCAGAATCAGAGATGCACCGTCATGGTGAACCTAAACGTGATGGGCGGATAGGGGAACAGGGACGTGCGGCTCGAGGCCTGCCACCAGGCCTTGGTGTTCGCGACGTTGTCCACGTTCAGGTTGAACTGGTACCGGTCGATCTTGTAGCCGGCGCCGGCGTTGATGATGTTGTAGGCCGCCACGTAGAATCCCGGCAGCTCCGCAACCCCCAGGGAGGTGAATCCCGTGACCGTCTCCCCGGCCACAGACCCTTGGTGGATGTAGGCGGCGAAGACGTTCGCTCCCTTCAGCAGCTTGTCCGTGAACCGGTAGTTGAGAAGGAAGGTCGCCATGTTGTCGGGAATGTTGCGCTGCCTGCGTCCCGCGAAGTCGCGCAGGTGCATCGTCGTTCCGCTGATCACGGCCGAGAGGTTGTCGGTGATCCCTCCGGTAATGCTCGCCTCGTAGCCCTTGTTGGTCAGGTCGGCGTACAGGTAGGGAATGAGGGATTGGCCCGTGTTGTAGAGCGGGTTTCCCGACTGGACGTTACTCTCCGAGATCTGGAAGTGGTCCACGCTGACGGAGAGCCTGTTGTTGAACAGGGAGGACTTCAGGCCGAACTCGTACTGCTTTCCGGCCTCCCACAGCGGGACGCTGTAGGCGACCTGCGCGTTCGTGGTAAACGAGACGTATCCGGACACCTCGGGGGTGATCTTGTACAGAAGCCCGGCCATATAGGCGTCGTGGCTCGGCTTGACCGAGGGCTGGAGCAAATTGCCCGTGGCAGCCTGGGTGACGTGCCCGGTGGGCGCGCCCGTTCCGATTGGGCCGTAGCCCGGCAGGTTGTAGGCGTGCACGTTGTAGATATTCACGTTCGTCCAGGTGCGCTCCACCCCGGCCGTCACGAACATCCGGTCCTTGAACAGGCCAAGGCGCGTGAAGGCGTACGCCTGGTACATCCATCCGTTCGAGGGCGTGTCGCCCGTGAGGGCGGTCATCTGCGACATCGACGGCTGTGGCGGGTTGTAGACCCCCGCCGCCAGGTTGGCCGTCGGCATGCTCTTGTCCTGCAGGTAGAGGTTTGTGAAGAAGGCGCCCTGCTGGTAGGACCATCCGATCACGGGCTGGACGGTCATCCCATTGAATTCGAAGTTTCCGGCGTAGTCGTTTTGGAGCTGGATCTGCCGATTTACAGAGGCCTCCCAGGTCCCGACCTCGTTGAGGGCGGCAGGATTGATGGGGGTGACCCCGATTTCCACGCCGGTCACCGGATCCCATGAGTTGGCCTCGCCGCCGGTCGGATACGCCATCCAGTTGGTCGTCGAGTTGTAATAGAGCTGGGCACCCAGGCGGACGTTGATTCGATCAGTGAGCGCCGAGGTCAACTCGGCCTGGAAGTAGTTGTCGCGCATGGTGCGATAGCTCCAGGGCGCATCGCCGTTCCATCCGTCGTAGGTGAATCCCGGCTGGGGCGTCGCCGAGAGCGTCATCCCCCGGACCGTGTCCGCCGTGTAGACCTGCTCGCCGTCGAGGTTGCACAGGGTAGCCGTGCCCTTGTAGGTCTCCTGTTGGCCGATATACTTGAAGGTCAGCTGGGCCTTGTCGGAGAACTTGTAGGTCAGCATCGCGCTGCCCGCATAGATCAGGTTCCCACCCTGCGGGAAGGTGTCCGAATCCTGGTACATCGCGATAAGGCGGTAGGCCATGTGCTTGCCGTCGCCCAGCGGACCGGTCGTGTCGACCGTGAACTTGCCGGCGTCATATTTGCCCAGCATAGCGGAGATGTCCGTGCTGCGGTTAAACTGCGGCGATTTTGTAACCAGGTTCACCGATCCACCCGGAGTGCCGGTCGGCGCCAGGATCGAGTCCGGGCCCATCAGCAGTTCCGCGTGCTCCACGAACACCGGATCGATGTTGCCGCCGTCCGCAGCGGAGGAGGGAAAGAGAAACCCCGAGAAATTATCGAGCGTCTTGGTGAAGCTCTCGAACCCCCGGAACACCATGCGGTCGTTGATGCCCGAGGAACCCGAGCCACGGCCCGGGCTCACACCGGCAAAGTACTTCGTCACGTCGTAGATGGTCGCCGGGCCGATGTCCTGCATGAACGCCGGGGTGATGACGTTGACCGTCATCGAGGTGTCCAAGATCTTCCCGGCCGTTCGCGAGGCCGACATTTCCTCGTCGGCCTGGTACTGGTTCGCAGCAGATGCGTTCACACCGAACGCCGGCAAGGTAACAATTTCTCCCGATCCGGGAGCGGCTTGGTCGGTTTTGGGTGCGGGGGTCGCGGCCGTCTGGCCGAAGGACGCGACAGTGGCCACTGCCATGGCAGCTGCGGCCACGATACTCAGTACGTTTTGATGGTGTCTCATTGTCGTTAGGTTGGGTTCGAAAACTGGCTCATACCTGATGCAGGACGAGACAGTCTATCTAGCAAGAAGGCTAGCGGGGTTATGGGGAGGTGTGGTGAAGCTCAGCGCGGTGTAATATATCGTGGGGGTGCCCACCGGGCGTCTGTTGTCAGCGGCGTGATCGCAATTCGTGCGGCCCATTTTCGCGACAACTATTTAAGTCAACTGTTGACCTTATAGCCCGGTGAGGTCCGGACCCCTCAAATAATATTCTCTATTCAGGCCGGAATCTCGCGCGCCTTGCCGAGGTTGCGGAGCAGCGTACAGACAACAAAAAACGCCGCCATGGGGAATACAGAGTACACTACAAAGATCGGCGAGAAGGACCACACCTTGGTGACCCGGCCGATGATGATCATCGTCAGGGCTCCGACGAGGGAACCCATCGCCCCCCCAAAGCCGGTCACGGAACCTACGACCTCCTCCGGCAGGGTCTCCGCGGGAAGCGCCATAAAACAGAAATTCTGGGTGCAGAACAAAGCCAGGCTGATCAGCGCGATGGACAGGCCCGGACTGGGAACCCGGGGCACGGCCACGAAGCAGAGGAGCAGCACGGCTGAGGCCACGAACATCATGGTCTTTCGGGCCCGGCCGAGCGCCCAGCCCCGCCGAGTGAGGTACCGGGGCACCGCGCCACCGGTCAGGTTACCCAAGGCCCCGGCGACCCAGGGTATCCAGTAGTAGCGTCCGAGCATCCCCAAGTCGAACCCGCGCTCCTGCTGCAGAAACCGCGGCATCCAGAAGATGCAAAAATACGAGATCGGATCCATCAGCACCCTCACCAGGATGCACCCCCAGACCTCGCGGACCCTCAGGAGCCGCCGCAGGGACACGGATGTCCGCTTCACCGCGGGCGCAGCCCCGTCCTCAATCAGCTTCAACTCGTCGGCCCCGAGCCTGCGGTGCTCCCGCGGCACGCGGTAGACGAGCATCCAGGCGATGGCCCAGGCCGCGCTCAGCACCGCACCGACGACAAACGTGTAGCGCCAGCCCCAGTGGATGGTCACCCAGGCGACGATCGGCGCGGCAAGACACGCCCCAATTGCGGTCCCGGAGTTGAAGACACCCACGGCAAGCGCCCGCTCCCGCATGGGGAACCACTCGCTCACGGCCTTGGCCCCGGCCGGGAAGTTCGCCGGCTCCGCCGCGCCCAGCAGGAAACGGCAGAAGGAGAACTGGAGGACGTTGCGGGCGAACGCGTGGAGCAGGTCGATGACGGACCAGGCCCCGACGAAGATCCCGAAACCCTTGCGCGTTCCGAGCCAGTCAATCACCCGGCCGGACACCGCGTACATGATCGTGTAACTCACCAGGAACGCCGTCACGACGTAGGCGTACTGGTTTGTCGTGATCCCCACCTCCTTCTCGAGGGTCGAGGCAAGGAGCGCCAAGGTCTGGCGGTCCAGGTAGTTGAGCGCTGTGGACAGGCACAACAGTCCCGCGATGTACCAGCGCAGCCCTTTGATGGTTCTCACAACGGTGCCTTGGGGTGAATGCACCGGCGAATCCAAGACGGGCGCCGGGTTTCTTCAAGATCGGATTGGGTCAACAGTTAACCGGGATCGAGGTCGCATCTCGTTACCGCCCGTCCCAGCGTGCGGTGCCGACGATGAAATCCGTCCCTGCCCGCAACCCTGTAATAACCGTCCACGACACCCGCGAAGCGATGGGAGCTGCCTCCGCCAGCCGCTTTGAGAGTTGGGTCATCGAGGCCCTGAGGTCAAAGGACCGATGCCGAGTGGTGATGGGGTGCGCCCCCTCGCAGGATGACTTTTTCCGCTCCCTGGTCGCCCGCGCCGGGGTGAACCCGGCCCTCTGGCGCCGGGTCGAGGTCTTCCACATGGACGAGTACGTGGGAATCCAGGATGCCGATCCCCGGAGCTTCCGCTCGTACCTCAGGCGTCACTTCCTCGACCAGGTGGAGGTCGCCCAGTTTTATCCCATCCCTGCCGAGACCATGCCGGCGCAGGCCGCCGCAGCCCGCTATGCCGCGTTCCTCGCGGAGGGGCCGATCGACGTGATCGCCATGGGAATCGGCGAGAACGGCCATGTCGCCTTCAACGATCCCCCGGTTGCGAATTTCTCGGACCCGCTGCTGGCGAAGGTGGTTGATCTCGACACGGCCTGCCGGCGGCAGCAGGTCAATGACGGCTGCTTCCCTGCCCTGGCGGACGTTCCCCGCCAGGCGATCACGATCACGGTGCCTGTCTTCGCCCGGGCGGCCCGGCTGTGCTGCACGGTCCCGGGCGTTCGCAAGGCCGAGGCCGTCCGCCAGGCGCTGTTTGGGCCCATAGGCCCTGCCTGTCCGGCAAGCATGCTCCGAAAGCACCACAACGCGGCGATCTTCCTCGACAGAGGTTCCGCCTCCCTACTCCCCCCGCAGTGAAATTCAACCTACGCCCGAGTCTCTTTGACATCCAGGTTAACGGCTTCGCCGGAGTCGACTTCCAGGACCCCCGGCTCAAGGCCTCCGACCTGCGCCGCAGCTGCATCGCGTTGCGCCGCTGCCACACCCACCGGATCCTTCTCACCCTGATCACCGACTCGATCGGGTCCCTCGAGGCGAAGTTCAGGCGGATCGAGGCCATGCGCGCGGAGGATCCGTTGGTGGCGGAGACGATCGCCGGATACCACCTGGAGGGCCCCTACCTAAGCCCCGAGGAAGGGTACCGAGGCGCGCACCTTGCTTCCTACATGAAGGGTCCCGAGCTCCGGGAGTTCAGGCAGATGCAGAAGGCCGCGAACGGGAATATCCGCCTGCTCACGATCGCCCCGGAATGGCCCGGAAGCGCCGCGTTTATCGCCGCCGTCGTTTCTGACGGGGTCGTCGTCTCCCTCGGCCACACCAACGCCGACAATGGGCAGATAGACAAGGCGGTGCGCGCAGGGGCCACGATGTGCACGCACCTCGGCAATGGCTGCCGGATGCTCGTTGCCCGCCATGACAACATCATTCAGCGCCTGCTCGCCCGGGATGATCTGGTGGCAAGCTTCATCCCCGATGGAATTCACATCGCCCCGTTCGTCCTGAAGAACTTCCTGCGGGCCAAGCCCGCCGGGAAGGTCGTCGTCACAACGGACGCCGTCGCCGCAGCCGCCGCCAGCCCGGGGCCCTTCTACATGCGGCGCGGTGCCCGGATGGCCCGGTTCACCTGCGGCCGAGACGGCGTCATCGCCTTCCGCGGCCGCTCCGGCTACCTCTGCGGCTCCTCCCTCACCCTGGACCGGGGGGTAGCGAACCTTCACCGTTGGATCGGGCTTTCCTATGACACGGCGTGGGACCTGGCGTCCCGCAGGCCCGCCAGAATCTTCGGCATAACCCTCCCCAAAATCAAAGTTCCCGTGACCGCGCTCCTGCCATGAACCTCGAAAAAAGCCTCCCACACCCCGGGGCCCTAAGCCGCCTACCGGACAGGACAGCCGATTGGGGGCCGGCCTACCGGCGCCACCTCCAGGAATTCGTCATGCCCTTCTGGCCCCGCCACGCGATCGACAAGGAGCATGGGGGCCTCCTCAACTGCATCGACGACGCGGGGAAGCTGATCACCTCCGACAAGTACCTGTGGTCCCAGACCCGGGCGCTTTGGACCTTCAGCGCCATCTACCGCCGGTTTGACCGCAACCCACAGTGGCTGGAGATGGCCCGCAGCCAGTACGACTTCTGCCGCCGGTACGGCCCCGACGACGATTGCCGATGGCGCTTTCGCGTCTCCCGCGAGGGTCAGCCCCTCGACGGACCCCTCAGCCTGGCCACCAATCACTTCGCGATCATGGGCTTGATCGAATATGCGCTGGCGGCCGGAACCGAGGAGCCGCTCGATCTGGCCCGCCGCACCTTCTCCCGCACCTACTCCCTGATCCGCAGCGGCCAGCCGTTCGACAAGGCGCCCTACGCCCTCCCCCCAGGGATGAAGGCTCACGGGACCGCGATGATGAGCGCTCTCGCCTTTTACGAGTTGGGTGAGTTTCTCGGGGATGCCGGGACCCTGGATGCCGCGCGGTACTTCTGCGACCAGATCATTCACGAGTTCATCAAGCCCGAGCGCAACGGCCTCGTCGAATACGTCAACCGGGACGGGAGCTTCTCCGACACCCCCCCGGGGCGCGCGATGGTCCCCGGACACGGGATAGAGTCGATGTGGTTCCTCCTGGACATTGCCCGGCGATCGGGCCGCAAGGACGACATCCCGACCATCCTCAAGACCCTCGAATGCTGCCTGGAGCGCGGCTGGGACCCGGAATTCGGCGGGATCCTCCTGGGAATCGACATCCTCGGCAACCTGCCCGTCTACTGGAAGCACGGCATGTTCAAGCTCTGGTGGCCGGTAACCGAGGCCCTGGCGGCCACCTTGATGGCCTACGAGGTGGATCGGTCGGAAAAGTGGCTCATCTGGCACCGGCGGATCATGGACTGGGCCCTTCCCCGCTATCCGGTCGCCGAGCACGGCGAGTGGCGCCAGCGCCTCGATCGCGAGGGCCGGCCGTACGATCCGTTCCTCGTCCTTCCCGTAAAAGACCCGTTCCACCTGCCCCGCGGGCTTCTCATGGGAATTGAGTCGATCGACCGCCTCCGGTCGAGCGGCGATCCCCGGTTCAGCTGACTCACCTAGGCGCACCCGCCTGCCCGGACAATAGGTCCGTTGACAGCCGGGTGCGGGAGCGGCGGGCGGCGCCGCGAGTGGATCCCCCCCCCTTTACGGATACCAGTCCACCAGCAGCGGATGCTGGAAGGTCTGATGCAGTCGCTCGAGCATGCCCAGGCTGTCCGGGCCCTCGTAGCGGTAGATCAGGTGGACATTCTCCTCGTGGAACTTCTGGCCCTTCGGCAGGAAGGTCACGTTCTCCGGGTTGAACCGGAGGTTCGTGTAGTCGAAGGTCCGCGAGAACGAGTCGCTTCCGCTCTCCTCCGAGAGAATCATGTGGTGGTTCCTCATGGTGGGGGCATGGCCGTCCGTCGTGGAATTGTCCTCGACCAGGGCAAAGTTGGCGTAGGCGTCTCCGTTGCCCATGTTGAACAGGGTGAAGAAGGCCAGCTTGCTCGGGAGCACGTTACTGAGGCTGTGCTGGCTGTTGGAGAAGGCGTCGTAGGGTTTGGACGCGTCGAAGGGCATGCGGTGGAAGTAGGACATCAGCGGGAACGCACATGTCTCGTCGCTATCCCCTGCGAGCAACCCGGAGGTCTCCGGCCTGATCGCCGCGTGGGTGAACAACTCGTGGTCAAACGCCGTCTGGTTATTCCGGATAAAATAGACGTCCATGTCCTGCAAGGTCACATAGGTGGATGCCTGGAAAATCCACGGCAATTCCGAGTAGAACCGATAGGTCACCTCGCCCCAGACGATATCCTTGGGCTGATCCGGGTAGGCGGGGTCCGAGTGCTCAGGCCACCGCGGCACCGGGCCTGTTCGCCTTACCTCGAAGAAGATCGGGCCGCTCACGACCTCCGTTTTGGGGGTCTTCCATCCGACGACGTAGTTCCACTCGAACGGCTGCGCCAGGACCTTCGTCTCGGAGCTCCCCGCCTCGGCCCTGGCCCGGTCGGGATAGGCCACCCAGACGTTGGGGGACCAATGGACAGGATCTCCTCCCTTTTCCTTCCCGTTCCATTCCTTAAACCACCACATCTGGTTAGAACCCTGCTTGTCCCAGATGTGCCAGATCTGGCCACTGCTGGGATAGGTTTCCATGCGGTAGAACGCGTTCTCGATCATCCAGTGCCGGGTCTCCTTGGGGTCTCCCTGGCCCACCCCCTGGACTACAAGCTTTGTACTGTGACTTTGGGTGTCCGCCGGGCCTCCATAGTAGATCCTGTAGGCCCTGACCCCGCCAGCGGGAAGGCTGCAATAGAAGGCCACCCTTCCTGAGAGCACCGCCTCCTTGTCCGCTCGCACGTCATAGAACTGCGCCGGGATCTCGGTCCAACGCCCATTGACCTCTTCGGCGACCCGGAGCCCAGCCGCCGGGGTTTCTCCGGTTGCCGGCAGAGAGAACTTCACATCAACCGGCTCCTGCTTCCGGGCAATGCCCGCCGTTTCGGAGACCGAGAATGACTTGTAGCCCTTCCATGCCGACGCGTCGAATGACTGCGCCGCGACCGGGCCGGCCACAGCCAGCATCAGGATTAGACTTGTGCGTATATTCATCGGATTCCGCTCCTTTCATAAGCCCCGCCCCTCTCGCCATGATGAGGTAGGACAGGAAGTTGCCCAACCGTCCGATAGGTCTGGGGATAGACCGTGATCTCCAGCGCCGTGTTCAGCTGGCGCCCCAATTGGTCGGTGACCGATCTCCAGCCCCCGTTGTTCCAGTCCGAGAAGGAGATGGCCTGGGCCTCCTCGAAAACCGTGCCCTTCGGCACGGAGACCGTGTTGAGCGCCCCCTTCTGGGTTCCCACGCAGATGGGCGCATTGGATAGCTCCACAAGGCCAGACCGGACCCGGGCCCTCGTGGCCGGCCGGTAGTTCGGAACCGGGCTGTTCGTGCCGCTGCTATGCGAGGACAGGTTGAAGGCCGTCACTGAGAAGCCCTTGTCGATGTTGCCCACCGCATGCCAGGCAAGGTCCACCGGCAGCATCCCCGCGAGCAGGTCGGCATTCGGCAGTCCCTTTCGCGTCCCGGCGTCGACCATAATGCTCCCGACCTCCTCGATCTCCGTGGGACGGAAGCTGGGCGTGTAGGGCCGGAAGAAGTAGTGGGTCAGCTCTGCCTGATCTGCCGCAAACCGGTTCAATTCGACCGCGTAGACCGGTGTATCCTTGAGGAAGTGAAGCGAGCTTTTCACCACGAAATACCGCTCATCCTTCAGGAAGAGGTAGACGAACTTGACCCTCGCCACTGCGTCTCCATGTGCCGCAACAAGCTCCCGGCTCCCCTTGATCTCTGAAAAGACAGGCCCCACGATCACTTGATCGGGGTGGCCTGGAGCGCGTGCTGCCTCGAGACCAGTCGGCTGGGCCATGTCCCCGCTGCCCGAGGGAACCGTGACCACCGGCAGCGGGAAGAATCCTCCGCCGCGGTAGATGGGTTGGTTTCCCGGGATCCGGCTTTCAAGGGCCATGCACTGCCCCGTGGCCGGGTCAATCTTCACCGAATAGAACGGGGTTTCCAGGGACAGCGCCTGAGGCGCCTGCTGGATCCCAATCCCGGGCTGCCCCTCGTCGGGAAGAGCCTTCGGGTTGTCGTAGAAGACAGCGAACCTCTCCGTGGAGGACGGCTGGAAGTCGGCTTTGAATATGACCCTGAACTCCGTCCGGTCTCCCGACGTCTTTAACCCGTAGATCTGCGCGGGAATCTCCCGTAAGAGCAGGTCGAACCCCCGCTTCTGCACGACTCGGAGGTCGCCCTTGAGGTTGGCCGCCCGGTCGGTGGGGATCGCCAGCCCCACATCCACGATCTCCCCAGGCCTGGCGAAGGTCTCGCCATTCTTCGCCTGGACTTCGATCGCATATTTCCAGGCCGTGTATTTTTCGTTGAGGCCGCCCCCATCGGCCATCGCCGTCGTCGCAGCCAATAGGAGAATGACGTAGGTCTTCATGGTTTAACAGGTTGGGTTTCTAAACTCAGGACTTCGGCTTCAGGTGTTCAGCCGGCCGCGCCGCAACTTCCCGAAGCAACCGGACCGCCGTGTTCACCAAAAAGACACCGCACTCGTCTGTGCCATGAGCGACGCTGTCGGCCCCATATCCGCCCATCGCCAGTTCTCCGGGCATGCCCACATACATGACCCCGCCGCCGTTCGAGTAGCCCATGACAATCGTGTGGGGATAGGGGGAGGCCTTCTGGATCGCCATCGCCAGCTCGATCATCGGCTCTCCCGGCAGCGCGACGATCGCCACGGGACCGAGGACAAACGTCTGCACCTCGGCCATCACCAGGTCGGTCCCCTTCTCCGCCCGCTGAGCGAGGCTCAAGGGCAGTCCGACCCGGCCGGAATTGGTCTCGATCCGGTCCACGTCGACCTTCAGGCCCCGGGCTGCCGCGGCCGTCGCCCGGGCTGCGATCAGGGTTCCCATCTCCTTCGCCGCATCCACTCCCCGTCTCGCCGGCACCTGGTCCCCCGCACAGCCCTGCAGGAAGATTGCCCTTCCGCCCATTCTGGCCTCGATCTGCCCTGCGGCATAGCCCGGCCAGTCCGCGGAAATCGCCTTGCTCGACTCATACTTTGCCGAGCCCGGGTCCGGGTTGGGGTACACGGACACCGCATGACAGGGGTAATTAAACAGCGTGATTGCCGGCTGCCCCCCCTGCTTCAACACCAGCACGGTCAGGGTCGGGTCCATCGGCCCAAACCGGTTTCCATTCGGCATCGTGTAGGGATCAATGGGGACAAATAGGGTCTCAACTTTCCCGTCCGGCTTCCTAGTCCTCCTGTTGTACTGCCACTCCGGAACGAGCGCCCGCCCAATCTCGAGGCTCGAGGGCTTGAGCGAAGCGTTCGCCGCCTTCGCCGCCGCGACGCTCGCCGCGTAGAGTTTCTCCGTCCACAGCCGGTACGGCTCCGGCGGATTGGCCAGCACCGCGTGGTCCTCATCCATGGGAATCCTGCTTGCGTCCACCCAGGGTGACAGGGGGGCGGAATGGGTGTGGGCCGCGTGCACGAGGATATCGCCAAAGGGAATCCCGGTAGCCTCCGACACCAGGCCCCGCACCTTGGCCACCGTTTCCTCCCTCGTATTGGCCAGGTCCCACTGCACGATCGCGACCTTCCTGGATCCGTCGCCTAAAACCAGTACCCGGGTGTACAGGGGGCTTAACACCTCCCTGAAGGTTGAGCCTTTGATCGCCCAGTCGGGCAGTCCCATCGGCGGGGTGATTTCTTCCCGCCCTACTCCGGCGACAAGGTTGCCGGCGACTGCGGGACGGACGGCCAGGCCGGCGAGGAGGGAGACCGCGAGAATCGCCGATCGAAAAGTACGGGACGCATATGCCAGATGGGGTTTGGAGCACATGGTAGCACGTTTCCCCGCCTGCATTCTCCTGTCAATGGGTCCTGGCTGTTAACCGTTAACCTTTATCGGGATTCCCCGGCTTTCCCCTTGCTGCCACCCCCGGATCAATTAACCGTTGACCACATGAACCTCCGCGAGGTCGCCCGGAAGGCCAATCTCTCGACCGCTGCCGTGTCGCTGGCCCTCAACGACAGCCCCAAGGTCTCCCGCGCCACGAAGCTGCGCGTCCGCCGCCTGGCCCGGCGCCTGGGCTACCGTGCCGACGCCCGCGTTGTCGCCCTGATGAGGCACCTGCGCAAACCCCACGAGTTGCGCCAGTCGGCCTGCTTCGGGGTGATATCCTTCTACGACTCGCTTCGCCCCTGGGAGAAATCGCTTCACCTGTCGCGCCTCTACGACGGCATGGTCCATCGGGCCTCCGAACTGGGCTATCGCCTCGAGCCTCTGTGGCTGAAGGAACCGGGAATGACTCTGAAGCGATTCCGGAACGTCCTCGATGCCCGTGGCATCGACGGAGTCCTCTGCTTCGGCAGCCCCGAACTGAGCCAGGAATTCCCCGCCGAACTCGACAAATTCGCCATTGTCACGCAGGGCCTGAGCATTCGCACCCCCCTGCACCGGATCATCAATCACGCCTACCACGACACGGTCGAGGCCCTCGTCAATCTGCATCAGCGCGGCTACCGGCGTCCCGGCTTGGTCCTCGGCTGGTACGAGGATCTGCGCAGCGCGCACGCTCACTCCGCGGCGTATCTCGGCTGGTGCGAGCGAATCCTGGGGCGCGGCCACGATCTGCCGATCCTCCGGATGAACGAGGTCGAGCCCGAGCTTTTTGTTAAGTGGTACAAGCGGCAGCGTCCCGACGCCATCCTCGTGGTTCATGTCTCCTCAGCCCTGGAGGAAATCAGCGAGGCGGTCCGCGGCATCGGCCATCGGGTGCCCGATGATCTCGGGGTCGGGCTCATCTGCCCCGTGATCGAGGGTAGCGGCTTCTCCGGGATGCAGGAAGACCAGCTGACGATGGGGAGGCGCGCCGTGGAACTGTTGGTGGCCCGAATCGCCAACCGGGACTTCGGGATCTCCTCAAGCCCCCGAATTGAGATGATCGAAGGCCGCTGGATCGAGGGGAAGTCGCTCAAGAAAGCCTCTCCTGGCAAGTCCTGAACCGCAGCCTTTGACGGAGTGCGCGCACCGCCTCCGGTCCTGCCGTGGACGGCTGGGGCTCATTTTTCCGGGAACGACAGGCGGTGGGCCCCCTGGATTTGGTCGCGCCATTCTTCTGAGAGCCTCGCCTCGGCGGCAAACTCCGACCAGCGCCGCACTGCCGCCTGCACTTCCCCGATGATCGCCGCGGCCCGCCCCCGCTTCATCAGGGCCGACTTCGCGCACGCCTCGAAATCCTCAAGGGTGAAGCCATCCCGTCTCCCGTTCAGCGTCATCTGGTGCGTGGCAGTCCAGGAACCGGACGGATTGTAGCTGTAGATCACGTCAAAAGCCGGCGCAAGCGACCACTCGCCCTGCCGGTTCATCAGGAAGGCGATGTTCTTCACATGGTCGTCCTGGTTCCTCGCGACGATATTGAATACCATCCGCCTGAATTGCTCCTCCACGGCCGCCATCGGCAGCTTGAGCTGGCGGATCGTCAGCAGCGCCTGCTCGTAGGCGTAGGCGCCGGCCTGGTTGAAGTCGAAGTGCGCCAGCGCGCCCAGCGACTGCATGTGCAGCTTCGCGCCACCCTCCAGGCGGTCAAAGCGCCGCGTCATGAAATGCCGCCGCCCGTTTTCCTCCAGCAGGCGGCACTCGCTCATCGTGATGCCCGCCTCCTTCGCCATCAGGTGATAGGCGTATTCGATCGCTCCGTAGCCCTTCGGGTCCTCCAGCTCCCTGTCCTTGTTGCCCGCCACGCCGTCAAATTTCAGCAGCCAGTACTCGAACCCCTCGCCCGCCACGATCTGGCCGGAGCGCACCTCGTTCGTCGCGCGATTCCACGCGATCACGGCCTTCGCCCGCGCGCCGCCGGCCGACGTGCCCACGCGGAGGATATCGCGCAGAGCCCGCTCCTTCCCGAACTCGTGAAAATGCCCCTGCACATCGCCGCGATGGGTGAGCACCTCGCCCGCCAGCCGCACCAGGGCATCGATCTCGATCTTCCTGGCCGCGTGGGGTCTCGGCCCCATCACCGGCGCGAACTCCAGCGCGCCCATGCCGCGCGTCCCCGTGTAGCACAGGCGCTCCACGGCGCTAAAACTCTCCGGGGTGCGCCCCTGGGTCGCCAGCCAGGCGTTGATCAGCGCGTTCCCGAACTTGTCCGGCAGGGAGTCGGCCAACAGCCCCGGCAACCCGTGGAACGTGTCACGCGGCAGCGCGGGGAATTCATACACCCGCCCGCTCAACGGCATCACCAGCGGAGACAGCTCGATCCCGCTGCGCGCAAACTCGGCATCGTATTGAAACGCCGCCCCGTCGCGCCCTTCCTCGAGCGACACGGCGCCGATCGTCCGGCCCCAAAGCTGCACCCGGGCGATCATACCCGGTCACCCCAGGTCCATTTCTCCGGCTCCCCGCCCGCCGCGCTTCTGCGGCCCGAGGCCCGCTGGCGTTTGCGGCCGTGGAGCTTCAGTTGCTCCATCGGGCTCGCGGTCGGAACCGGCACGAGCGCCTCGAGGCCCTCCAACAGGCCCAAGACCCGACACACCCTCAGAAAGCCCGAGAGGTGCGTCGCCACTTCGCCCGACTCCAGCCGCTCCACCGTTCGCTTCGAGACGCCGGCTTGCTCGGCCAGAGCCGCCTGGGTCAGGTTGCACCCCAACCTGGCACCGGTAAGACGTGCACCCAGCTCTTTGAGGATGCTGTCGTCGGTGAGCTGAGATTCTATCTTCATAATAGGCCATTTATGGCGAATTAAACATTTAATTCAATATTATTCGTCTTTAATGGCGATTAAATTATTACTCGTCTTTTCAGACGATTAATTATTAATTTTCCATTTATTTCGCCATCCGTGACGACTTTCAAATAGACCCAGTTTCTCGCTGGAGGCCGCGCTGTGTAGGAGCCCGGATCCAGAGTCAAGACGCCCCCCACCCCGCTACCTGCCTCAAGAGTGAGCGCCCAGGCCACAGCAACCCGCACCATCGCGACTTGAAGGGATTCAAGCTCTCAGCAGGACCTTAACACGATGCTGATGGATATGATCCGGACGCAGTCTTTGAAATGCTGCCCTCCTCAATAGCTTCCCCAAGTTTGAGAAATTGGGGTATGCACCTCACGTAGGCGGGCATCCCGCCGCTTCGCCAACCTGAATGGCGGCGAAGGCAGAAAGGCACCTCTCAGAGCATGGCGCTCGCGAGGCCAAACGATAGCCCCGGCGCATCCCTGAGCGCCCCGGATTTCTCCAGTGCGGAAGCGCTGCTCTCCCATGAATCACACGGCAGCGCGGCCGAGAATTGAATCAGCCGCAGCAGCAGTTTCGTGTAGGGCTCGGGGTTTCCGCCCGTCGTCAGCGCTTCGAGACAGGTGAGATAGTCGGTCCGCAGGGACGTGGGCACGATCAGCCGGCCCATGCCGGCCGCCGTCATTTCCGCGTTGAGGAAAAGCCGGGCCAGCCGACCGTTGCCGTCGAGGAAAGGGTGAACTTCCGCCACCACGAACATGAAAAACGCGCCGCGTGCGACTGGATGGGCGAGGTGCTGGCCGATGGCAAATGCCTGACGCAGGGTGCCTCGCACCAATTCCGGACTGACAAATTCCCGCGTGCCGACCCGATTGGCGGTCTCCTTGAAGCGGCCCGGTTCAACATCAAGGCGGTCGTGCATCAGACGAGCGTGTCGCACCTCTAGCAGTCGCAGGAAATCAGCCGCATCCTTGGGCGCCTCCCGCCGGTTGTGCCCGTCGGTTGAAAGGTGAAAGGTCGAGAGAATGTCGTGGGCATCTTTCGGGCGGGCGGGCGGCAGCTTGTGATCGAACACGATTTCCCGGGCCTCCTGGACCGTGAACACGGTCCCCTCAATGTAATTGGAGAAGTAGGATTCCCAGAAGGCATGCAACCGGCGTTCGTCCGGCGGCCGCTCCGACAGCGATGGAAAGGTCTCGGTGGCTAGGACTGTGGCCAGGCGGGTGAAAACGGCCAGGCGATCCGGGTCGTAAGGCTCGCGGAGGGCACGGGCACGGGCCAGCGGCGACACCAGTTCAGACAGGTCGCCATCCAGGATCGCATTGATAAGTCGGCGTGCGCGGGTTGCCTCCACTTCCAGAGAAAGCTGCGGGGCCAGTCCCTCGGCCGACGCCTGCAGACGGCGCAACTCATCGGGTCCGTGTATCCGGCACAGCCGATCCAGCCATGCCTCGATGGCTTCACGATCCAAGGTCTTGCGTTCGGGCGCCTTGCGCGATCGGCTGTCCGTGAGATTCTCCAGCAACGCCCGCGGACGCGACGCCATGGAGAGGTCGGCGCCCAATTGGGTGTCGCCTTCTTGCGCCGGTGGGCCTGGCCAGACGCGCAGGGTGACGCCCGGAAGCTCATGGATGTGCGCCCGACGGCCGGACGTGATATGGTAGAGGCCGGCCGGCGAAACCTTTGCCTCGATAGCCGTCCGGTAACCGATGACAGCACCAGGGTAGAAGTGGCGGATGACGGCCAGCAGATCCCCGCGGATTATATCCTCCGGCGAACCCTCGAAGTCAGTGGTGTAGATGCGGGAAGCGAGCTTGCGGACGGCCTTTTTCCGGATCATCCCGGCTAGGGCAACCGACTTTGCGGGGTCGGGAGATGTAAAGTGGAGTGCCATGAAAATGTGAGTCTAAAGAGGGCAAAGTCCAAGAAATCGCTGAGAATTAGTATTTAATGATGCATAATTGCTGAGAATCTGTCTTTAGCTATCAAAATCACCCCATGGCATTATGGCAACAGCCCGGAGATTTCTATGGTAGGCTCTGACTTCCACCCCTCAGCTTACGTCAAGTACATACCCCTTTTGAGAAATTACGTCGTGGCCTGTAAGCGGACGCCGCTGAGGCGGTCTTGAAGATCGGGGCCGTCCGCCCGCCCCGCCAGGAGAATCCGAGGATGAGCCCAGGGCCTCCTCGCACCGTCCCTGGCCCGGCGGGCACGTTCCCTCGAGGCGGGGGCGCCTTAGGCCGGGCCGGCCGACTTTCTCAGGATCCGGTCGACCGCGGCGAGCAGCGCCTCCGCCGTGAACGGTTTTGAGAGAAACCCCTCCCGCTGCTCGTCGGGATCCCGGCCCCCTCCCGGACCCAGTCCGGCGGTGCCGCTAACCTGCAGGACCCTGACCCCGCGGTAAAGGGAGCGGATCTGGCGGGTGAGCTGGGCTCCGTCCAAGACCGGCATCTCAAGGTCGGCGATCACGAGCGCTATCACGGAAGAGCGGGCCTCGAGAATCGCGGCAGCGTCCGCACCGCCCGGTACAGGTAGATCTCGAGCAGGCCCGCGCCGACAATCGCTCCCCCTCCAACAACCGAGAAAACGACCATGAGCGCGACGACCGTCGTGTGGGCTGCGGCCACCCGGTCCTTCGCTTCCTGGGCCTCGCTCGCCTCAAGTTCGCGGGCAAGGGCCCGGATCCGCAGGTGCTGGCTCATCTGGATGCCCAGGATCAGCTGCCTGGCCTCGTCGAGCTTTCCGGCGCGCAGCCGCGGCAGGATCTCGGACTGGCGGGTCTTCAGGAACTCATCCCGGAGCCCCTCCAGTTCGCGGAGTTTCGCCAATTCCAGGGGATTGTGAGTAGTCCTGCGCTCCAGCCGGTTGAGGATCGTTCGGACCTCCCGTTCTCTCTCCCCAATGTCCTTTGTCCAGGGCCCCCATTCGCCCGACGGGGTCTCCACCAGGACGAATTCATCCATTCTCTCGCCGTTTTGGTGGGAGCGGAAGCTCGCCAGATCGTGCGCGTTTCCGAAATTCTCCCGCAACAGGATCCGCTCGGAGTCCGCGACGGACGCAAGCCCCAGGTACGCCGTCACGACCAGGGCGACCAAGGCCCCCACCACAACCCCCAAAACGAGGCTCATCTTCGCCTGAACCGACAGCTTTCCCAATACGCTCATCGGGCTCCCCTCCCGGCCCGGCCTGCGCAGACCCGAGGCTTCCGGGGTGCGCGGCCCCGGCCGACGGGATCGACGGGTCGCAGGGCGCGCATGGATCGGGTTTGACTTTGCGCCAGCCGGGCAGCCCAAGTTGCGAGCCTGGCGAACGATTCGGGGCTTATTTTCAGGGAACCGGGCGGCACAAGGAGAGACGCCTGGGAACTCCTGGAAGTACCCATACACAGTTATCCGGTTGCTGCAAACCACAGGGCTAGAGTCCCCCATGGGGGAGGCTCCCCGGCCCCGCCGCCTGCGCCCCGGGGCGCAGGCGGGACCGAGGTCTCCGGGGTTCCCCGGAGGCCTACTGCGCGATCTCGTAGACTTCGACCAGGGTGATCCCCTGCGAGCCGCTGGCGCTCGAGGCCTGCGCGGTGTAGGAGCCCGGGGCCAGGGTCACGATCACGCTCGCGTCCCTGCTGCCGCCCGACAAAGGGAAGGCCCAGACCGCCCTAGCCGCCGCGGCGATATCAGAGGCGCTCGCCGCCACCTGGGCGGGCAGCACCGTCACCGGGGTCCCCCAGTTGTCGTTGTGGGCGATCAGCCGCCCACCCGAGTCGTAGAGGTCGATCTGCGGGTCGTCGAGCGTTCCGGACAGGCCGAACCGGCTCTGCAGCTCCGGACCCACCGCGCGGATCAAGATCTTCTTCGGCGAGTTGCCCGTGACCACAAACCCGTCGACCAGGGAACCCGCTCCCGGCCCCGCGAGCCCCCGGGAGGAGATGTTGATCAGCCTCTGGTACTCCGACTGCGGGTTCGCGCTCGCGTCGTACACCTCCGCGAGCGCGATCCCCGAGGTGCCCGAGGCGCCGCTCACCTGCATCGTGTAGGACCCCGGAGGCAGGGTCGCCAGGGCCGCCGAGTCCGCGCTGTTTGCCGCGTATGCAAAGGCCCCCACCCGGCTCATCGCCGTTCCGACCGCCGCGTTGCCGGCCCACCCCTGGTTAACCAGAACCGGATTTCCGGCGCTGTCATATACGGTCAGGACCGGCTTCGCCAGGACCCCTTGGATCCCGAACGAGGCCAGGGACGGCCCCGCCGCCCGCAAGAGCACCGGCTTCGGGTTCGTCCCGCCGATCACGAACCCGGCGACCAAGATGTTCCCCCCCGTGCCGACAAAGCCCCGGGAGGACAGGTTGATCAGCCGGTCGGTCCGGGTCGTCGTCGCGGCAAGCCCGCTGTAGCTCGTCGTTGCGCCCGCGCCTGTCGTGATCGATCCCGTCACCGTCGTCGAGACCGGATCGATGGCCCCCGTCACGGTCGCCGACTGGGACGCGCTGATTGAGAAGCAATTGTAGGGATCGACCGCCCCGCTGCCCGCGGTGACCACGGTCGGCGCGACCGCCAGGACGTAAACCTCGCCCTGCGAGCCGACAACCGAGTAGGTGCTCCCGGTCGAGGAGTTGAGCGAGGTCCCCTGGTAGAATCCGGCAATGGCCGCCGTCGGGCCGTCCGGGGGATCCAGGGTCGCCGAGAAAGGCTGCCCCAGTTCGAGGATCGTCCCGCTGATCCTGTTCCCCGAGGAGCGTCCGGTGAAGGTCAGCGCCGGCCCGGCAGCCCCCGTGCCCAGAAGCGCCGTCGTCGCGGCCGTGAAGGCGCCGGAGGCGTCCGTTGTGAAGCTCACGACAAAGCCCTCCGCCTGCGCGGGAAGGTAGCCGATGATCGTGCCGCCGCTATTGTCGGCGGCCACGTACGCCGCGAGGTTCGTCCCGCTCGCCGTCGCCTCGGCCCGCAGGGTGTCCGCGGCTGAGGCCCCGCTCGCGCCCGTTCCCACCGTTCCAAAAAACGCCCTCGGCCCGGCCGCCGCGACCTTGAAATTCACCGTCACATCGGGCGCGGCCTGGTAGGCGGCGTTGCCCGCCTGGCTTGCCTTGACGGTCACGGTCCCCGCAGCCCCGGTCAGAGTCACGGTCGATCCGGCGAGCATCGCCGGCCCGCCCAGGATTGTGAAGGAGACCGGAAGCCCGGAGCTTGCGCTCGCCAGAAGCCCGAAGGGCGGGGAGTCGGCCTTATGGTCCGCGGGGGGCGTGAACGTGATCGCCTGGGACTGCTTGCTTGGGAAGGCCGTGATTGTCTGCGCCACGCTCGCCGCAGCGCTGACCTCCGCGTCTCCCGGCTGGTCTGCCCGGACGACCACAGGATTGCCGTCTTTGATCGTCAGTGTGGCCCCCGACAGCGCCGCGTTGCCGCTCACCAGGGTGAAGCTCACCGGAAGCCCGGAGGTGGCCGTAGCCACCAGGCCCACCGGAACCCCGATGAGCGCCCCCACCGCGGGGAACGAGATCGACTGGCCGGCCGCAGTGATGGTCATCGTCGCCGTTGCCGCCCCCCAGTAGTTTGAATCCTGGACACTCGCCCTGACCGTGTACTGGCCCGGTTTGACCGGCGCCCCCGAAACCCCGACATAGATCACGTTCACGCTCAGCCCCGCGGGGGTCGTCCCGACCGACACGGCCTTGGCCGCGCCATCGTAGGTCTGCGTGAGCCCCCCAAAAGTCAGGGTCGCCGCGGCCTTCGCAACCTCCAGGGAAACCGAGGCGCTTGCCGTCGTGTAGTTGGCCGGGTCCGAGGGGGTAAAATTCACCTCCAGAGTCTGCGCCCCCGCGTCCAGGATCGTCCCGCCTGCGGGGGCGTAGGTGAAGGTCCCGGCGACAGTCGAGGCCGCCTTCAACTGCGCGGCCGAGAGGGCCGTGCCATAGGTTATCGCCGCGGGGGCGGCCCAGATGATCGCCGGGGTCGCCCGGTTGACTTTTACCACCGCGGTCGTGGCCGCGGGGTTAAAATCGGCCCCGTCGGCCGGCGTGAAGGTCACCGCCTGGGAGGCGGTCCCCGCAACCGGCGCCGTCGCAGGCGCCGTGAAAGCGAACGTTCCCGCCGTGCTGGCCGATCCCCCGCTTAAAGTCGAGGCGGCTAGCGTCTGTCCGTAGGTGATCGCGCTCGCGCTCGGCGGGACACTGACGGTCGGCGTCGCCTTGTTGACCGTGACAGGGGTCGTGGCGGCTGCGGTGGTGTAGTCGGTCCCGTCGTCCGGGGTGAAGGTGACCCCCTGGGAGGCCGTTCCCGCAGACGGCGCCGTCGCGGGCGCCGTGAAGGCGAACGTTCCCGCCGTGCTGGCCGCCCCCCCGCTCAAGGCCGAGGAGGCGAGGGTCTGCCCGAAGGTGATCGCGCTTGCGCTCGGCGCCGCGCTGACGGTCGGCGTCGCCTTGTTGACCGTTACCGGGACGGTCGTCGTCGCAGGGGTGCAGTCGGCCAGGTCCGTCGGGGTGAAGGTCACCCCCTGGGAGGCCGTTCCGGCGCCGGGCGCCGTCGCCGGGCTCGTGAAGGCGAAGGTGCCGGGGACGTTCGCCGTGCCTCCCGTAAGCTTCGACGAGGCGAGCGTCTGCAGATAGGTGATCGCGCTCGCACTGGGCGCGACGCTGATCGTGGGGATCACCTTGACGACGGTCACGCTCACTGCGGTCGTTGCCGTCGTGTAGTCGGTCGTGTCCGCCGGGGTGAAGATCACCCCGTGCGAGGCGGTCCCAGCGACGGGCATCGCGGCGGGCGTCGTGAAGGCGAACGAGCCCGGGACACTCGCGACCCCGCCGGTGAGGGCCGAGGAGCCGAGGGTCTGCAGGTACGTGATCGCGCTCGCGCTCGGCGCGGTGAGGATGGTCGGCGTGGCCGGGGTGATCGCCAGGTTCGCCCCGGTGAAGGTTAGGGCGTAGTTCGCCCCGGCGCTCAGGCTGCCCCGGGTGATTGCATAGGTGCCGACAGTCTCCCCTGCGGCGCGGTCCAGCCCGCCCGAGAAGCTGTCGCCGGCGACCAGGCTGCCGGAGGTCACGCTGTAGGTGAGGGCCGGGTCGGCCGTGCCGTACACCTTGGTCCGGGGGTCGGCGGCGACCGTCAGGGCCACCGGGGCGACGGTGAGGACCAGGGTGGAGGCGGCCCCGGTGCCGGCGCTGTTCGCACCGGTCAGGGCCACGTTGAACGTGCCGCTCTGGGCGGGCCTGCCGCTGATGACGCCGGTTGCGGGGTCGAGCGAGAGCCCCGAGGGCAGCCCCGAGGCGCCGAAACCCGTCGGCAGGTTGCTCGCCGTGACCGTGTAGGAAAACGCGCTCCCGTAGGCGCCCCCGGCGGTCAGGGCGCTCGTGACCGCGGGCTTGTCGTAGACCGGGGTTGAGGCCGTGCCGGTGTTGTCGGCCGGGTTCGTGTCGCCAAAGGTCGCGCTCGGCGTGACGGTGGCCGTGTGGGCGAGCGTGAGGCCGGCTGAAGAGGGGCCGACGGTGCCCGAGACCGTGATCGTCGCCGTCGCGCCGCTCGCCAGGTTGAGGGTCGGGTTCACGGTGTTTCCCGAGCCGGAGGCGACCGGGGTGTCCCCGACCGAGGCCGTCCAGGTGACCCCCGTGATCTGCGGGGGGACCGCGTAGGAGACCGCAGCCGCCGGGTCCAGGTTGGGACCGGAGTTGGTGACGGTGAGCCCGTAGGTCACCGGGTCACCGACTTTCTGGGTGCCGGAGGGGACGGTGGTGAAGGCGATGCCCAGGTCTATGGGCTGCCGGATCGCCAGGTTGTCGATGTCGTGCTCGTTGTTCGAACCCCCGGTCGAGGCGGCGAAGCCGAGCTTGAAGAGCGCCGGCTGCGTGTAGCCGGAGAAGGCCCCCGAGGCCGCGAGGTCGAAGGCGCTGTAGACCGTGCGCCAGGTCGCCCCCCCGTCGGCGCTGATGCGCAGGGTGAGCTTGCCGTCGGGCATGATCGTCAGGTTCACCTTCCGGTTGCCGCTCACCGCATAGGAGACGTTGCTGCCGGTCACGAACTTGTACTCGGCGTTGGTCTGGATGCTGCCAACCGCCGTGGCCGGGCCGCGGACGGCGATTGTGTTGGGGGTTGCGCCATTGAACAGCCCGCCGCTCGATCCGCCCCAGGTGCTGGTGAAGTTGCCAAAGCGGTCGAAGCCGATCCCGAGGTAGGCCTGGGAGGCGCCGGGGGTGCCGGAGCCGGTGTAGGCGTAGCCGAGCGCACCGCCAGGCGCCCCGGCCGTGGGCGAGGCCTGCGCGCCGTCGAGCAGGAAGAAGCTCAGCCCGTCGGCCCCGGTGCCGCCGCCCATGTAGTAGTCGAACTGGACGTTCACCCCGAAGGCGGCCCGAAACGCGAGGTTGTAGATGGCCGACCCCATCTGCGCGTTCGTGGCGGTCGTGAGCCGGAGATGGTCGCTGGTGACGGTGGCGTTACCCGCTATGAGCCAACTGTCAGCCACAAGGTCGGCGGTGCTCTTCCCGTCGAAGTTCTGCGTGTAGGAGAAGGCCGTGTTGATCGTGTAGGCGTCGCCGCCCGTGTAGCCGCCGGCGACCGCATTGCCCGCCAGGTCCGTGATGCCGGTTCCGCTGCCCTTGAGGTCGAGCCGCAGGGTGCCGGAGGCATTCCGTGTGTCGACGGTCACATCGTAGACCGAAGAGGAGACGGCGCTCACCGCACTGACAGGAGCCGCGCCGAGGGCGATCCGTGTGGAAAAGGCCCCCGAGGAGACGCCGGCGACCGCCTCGCTGAAGGTCACCCGGTAGGTGACCGAGAAGGCGCCCGTTGCCGCCTCGACCGGGTTCTGCCGGGATATCGAGGAGACGGCCGGGGCGGTCGTGTCGACCTGGACGCCCGAGGCCGAGGGCGGGGTGAACGTGAGCGCCGCGGCATTGGTCGCCCCATCGGCGATCGTGCCGCCGTTCAGATCGAGGGGCGAGGCCACGGTGATGCCGCTCGCCGCCGTGTCGCCGGCCGCCACGGTGTAGCGGAACACCAGGGAAGTGGTGCCGCTGCCCGACAGGTAGGTGGCGTACACCGTCGCCGCCCCGACCGTCAGCGCCAGCTGCGGCGTTCCGGTGACGGTCACATTCTTCGTCCAGTGGACGGTGAAGTCCAGAGCCTGGCCCGCGGTGTAGCTGCCCCCGGCCGGCACGCCCACCGAGGCCACGGTCGGCGCGACCGCATCGACGAGGACTCCGGCCGTTGACCCGACGCTGTTAAGGGTGAGGGTCGCGGCGTTGCCGGGGTTGTCCTTGATTGAGCCGCCGTTCAGCCCGAGGGCGCCGACCGCGATCCCGTCCGCATCGGCATCGCCCGCCGCCACGGTGTAGCGGAACACCAGGGAAGTGGTGCCGCTTCCGGACCGGTAGGTGGCGTACACGGTCGCCGCCCCGACCGTCAGCGCCACCCGGGGCGACCCGGTCACGACGACCGCCTTGCTCCAGGCGAGCGTGAAGTCGAGGTTCTGGGCGGCGATATAGGTGCCGTTGGTGGGCACACCCACCGAGGTCACGGTCGGCACGACCGCATCGACGAGGACTCCCGTCGTTGACCCGACGCTGTTGAGGGTGAGGGTCGCGGCGTTGCCGGGACTGTCCTTGATCGTTCCGCCGTTCAGGCCGAGGGAGCCGACGGCGATCCCGTCAGCGTCGCGATCGCCCGGGGCCACGGTGTAGCGGAACACCAGGGCGGTCGTCCCGCTGCCGGACACATAGGCGGCGTAAACTGTCGCACTGCCGATCGTCAGCGCCAGCTGCGGTGCGCCGGTCACAGTGACGCCCTTGCTCCAGTTGACCGTGAAGTCCAGATTCTGGCCGGCGATATAGGTCCCGCTGGACGGGACCCCCACCGAGGCCACGGTCGGCGCGACCGCATCGACGAGGACTCCCGCCGTTGACCCGACGCTGTTGAGGGTGAGGGTCGCGGCGTTGCCCGACCCATCGTTCACGGTTCCTCCGTTCAGACTGAGGGCGCCGACCGCGATCCCGTCCGCGTCGGCATCGCCCGCCTGAACAGTGTAGCGGAACACCAGGGAGGTGGTGCCGCTTCCGGACAGGTAGGTGGCGTACACCGTAGCCGCCCCGACCGTCAGCGCCAGCTGCGGGGAACCCGTGACAGTGACGCTCTTACTCCAGGTGACGGTAAAGTCGAGGGTCTGGCCCGCGATATAGGTGGCGCCCGACGGCACGCCCACCGAACTCACCACCGGAGGGTTCGTCGTCGTAAAAGTGCCGGTAGCCGAGTAGGCGGTGCCGACGCTGTTCGTCGCGTAGGCTGCATAGGTGTAGGACGTGCCGGCGGCCAGCCCGCTCGCGCTCACCGTGAAGACACCCGTCGTGCCCGTGCCGGTGACCGCGGTCACGCCCGTGCCGCCGACCTTCGGGTTAGTGTTGGTTGCCGTCGGCGCATAGACCACGCCCCGCGCCGTCACGGCCGCGCCCCCGTCGCTCGTCACCGTGCCGCCCAGAGTGGCGCTGGTGGAGGACACGCCCGAGTTTGTCGGCGTCGTCACGGTCGGCGCCGTGGGGCACGTGAACATGGAGCTGCCCGTGTAGACCGTCCCTCCGGCGTTCGTCGCGTAGGCGGCAAAGGAGTAGGTTGCGCCCGGGGTCAGCCCCGTCACCGACTCGTTGAAGACCCCCGCCGAGGCCGAAGCGTCCGCCTTCTGGGTGACTCCGGCGCCCCCGATCTGCGGGTTCGCATTGACCGTCGAGAGGGCATAGACAACCCCCCTGCCTGTGATCGAGTATCCGCCATCCGAGGTGATGGTGCCGCCCAGGGTCGCTGAGGTGCTGGCGAGGTTGGTCGCGCTCGGGGAGGTGATGACGGGCAGGTTCACTCCGACCGTCACGCTCTGGCTCGAGCTCAGGGCCGCGGTGTCGTTGGAACTCATCCCGCCGTATTCGATGACATAGCCGCTCAGGCTCCTGGTGTTGGGCAGGTCGTTCCAGGTGCCGCCGTCGGCGAAATAGATCTCCCCGAGATACTCGGTGTTGTTGTAGTCGTTCGGCTCCCCGGAGGCCCAATTGGTGTACCCACCGTTGACTGGGACGGTATATGCGGCTGCGGTGTTGGTGCAGAATTTGGTGCCCGCCTCGGGGCCCGTGTCCCAGTACCAATACCGGGTGCTCCAGTCGGTGACGGTGTTGGCCCGGCAGCCGATCCAGCCGTCCCCTGAGAGCTTGGCCGTGATAAAGTCGTTCTCCGCCTTCGATGTTATGGTCGCAAGATAGCCCTGCACGCCCAGGTAGGATCGCGAGGCCGCATCGGCCTTCGCCTGGTCCCACGTGCCCGAATAACTTATGTACTGATAAAAGTGCCCCGTGCCGGCATAGGCGACGGCCGATCCCAGCGCGAAGGTGATAGTCCGGATTCCCGTGGCGGCGGACGGCTTGAACGTCACGGTGCGAAGCACCGTCTGGAGTACGGCACTGGTCACCGAACCCGTCAGCGTCAGGGTCCCTTTGGTCGAGTCATAGCTGGCTGTCATCGACGAGCTGCCCACGTTCACGGCCAGCACATCGCCGGAGTTGAATCCCGAGGCGATGTTGACCGTGGCGCCCGGGATCGTGCTCGACGAGTTCACGGTAAGTTGCGAGTCAACGACCGTGGCCGAGGCTCCGGCGGTTATTGACGAAAGGCCGCCCCCCGACAGCGCGATCGACTGCCCGAGCAGCGCTGTTGCAAGGAGACTGCACGCGGCGAACCCTGCGAAGAATCTCCGGATTAGGGGCGTCATGGGGATAGAGCGGCTGCGACACGCATGGCTCAGCAGGACGCCTCCTTTCGAGCGTCCACCCGGCAAGCTGTCCTCACAGCATTGGGGATGCAGATGGTCGGCGCAGGCAGCGGGGGACCCCGCGGTACCGCGCTGCAAAGCCACGGGCGCCTGGAAAGGGCCGGTGCAGGTGCCTGGACTGGAGGCGATGGGATTCATGCGAATTCGATGTTTGGAACGCTGCAGGTATGTCCTGCGTGGCGTAGCAATGCGCAAGGCCTTCGGGTGACTGTTTTTCGCAAGAATTAGGTAGTTGTCGCTATGGGTCGTTCTCTTGCGAATGAGCCTTTATAAGTACTTATTCTCAGATATAAGTATTTATACATCTCATTAATTACGGTAATGGAGATATGAACCGGAGTTCGCCCTCCACTCCTGTGTCCCAGAAGGACGGCGCCGCGGAGTGCCGCGGTCGCCGCGCTGATGGCTTTGCACCGATTGAACTCGGGGCCGACGTTATCAGAACCACCCGGCTTGCCCGAGTGTCGGTACGGCTTGGTTGTCGCTGAGTGCGCTGTCTCGTGCGACAAGCTGCCCGCGCGGCAGCGAGCACCGCGATCGAGCTTGTCGGTCGAGATCTGAGGGTCGGCACTGATGCGGGTCCTGCCGGGGCCGGTCAAGACGACCTCGCCCAATCGCTCGAGCTCCTGGGGCACATCGAGGAGCCAGCCCCAGGGCCCTTCCATACCCCCCCGGCTCGTTTCGGAAAGCGCTCCAAAGTACCCCGGATAAGCTTCGGGAGCGCTGTCGATGCGGACTTCCTTAACGATTCCGCCAGAGGCGTCCCTCGTGCACGCCACGGAGTATCTGCTATGCAGAGCGATACCGGTGTAGCATAACCTCGATCCTATCAGCGGCTCATGCCTCTGACCAACCGCATTACCTGTTAACCCTGAGGGGCCCCTCAGGTGCAGCTGGTCACCTCGTGAGGGGGCCCCGACTGAAGCCTGCTTATCGCATCCCGGATTTCCCGGAAGCTGCACGGCTTCCTCAGGCATGCAGCCACGCCCAGCGTCTTCCCGCGCTCCCGGTGACTGGGGTCGTCGAAGTAGGAAAGAACGATGATCGGCGCCTCACGAAAGCGGCCGTCATCCCGGAGCAATTCGATCATCTCAAGGCTCTCGCCGTGGGGCATAGCGAAGTCCATGATGATCAGTTCCGGCCGGGCCCGAGCAGGCCCGTCGGAACCTTCCAGTCCCTCAAGGCCCGTTGCCGTGACATAGCCCGCCCGATCCAGCCACTCGGTGACAAAGCCGAGCCTCCTCGGGTCGTGCTCAAGTACGAGGATGCGGCGGGGCCCGTCTGGGGATTTCACGTCGGGCTCGGGTCTGGCGCGGAGGGGAAGGCGCCGGTCAGCGGATCCGCTTCCCGGGGGCGACGCCTTCATTCAACCAGGCCAGCGCCGCCGACCTCTCCGTGAAGATCCTGAGGTGGCGTCGATTCCGGGTAAGCAGAAAGAGGATCAACCCCTCCAGGGTCGGCCACGAAACGACGAACGCCTGCCGCCCCTTCGGGGCGGACTCAACGTGGCGCTCGATCTCCAGATACAGGTCCTCGCGCCCAATCCTCCTTCCCTGAATGTGGGAGTAGTCGTGGAGGATGCGGGCTTTCGGGCAGGCTGCCGACACGACCTTGAGCGCCAGGCCTGCCCGGGTGAGGTGCCTTTTGTGCAGGGCGCCCGGGAAGGTGAGCACCAGCGTGTCGGAGGGCCTGAGGTAGGTGAAGGGTTCCAGCATTGCAGGCCGCCCGCAGGCTGTCAGCAAACCGGCCTGCTCCCCATCTCCACGAATGGGGACCACCCCCGGGCGGCTTGGGGGCGGCGGGGCCGCTGGGCCTCCGATCGCGAGCCGGACTCGGCTGTGCCGGCGCGCCTGATCGCGGCGCCTTTGAAGGACCCGGGAGGGGTGCGCCGCAGCGGAACCCGGCCCCGTGTGGCGATCCCGTTCAGCGCGGACGCGCCCCGCAGGATCCCCCTTAACCCCGCCTCGCGGCGAACGGGGCCGCTTGTCCCTGCGGAGCGGAGAGCCCGCCCCTCCGGCCTTGCGCCGGCGGAACCGGTGATGGCCCGCACGGCGCGACGCCAGGAGTCCCGGACGAGGCGGCGCGCCCCGGGATACCGGAATCCGCAGAAGACGAGCGAAAGCGCCGAAAAGATGAACCCATATCCGGGGACCTCCGGCACCGGGTAAATATTGCCGGAAGAGTCCCACTCCGTGGTCCCCGAGGACCACTGGGCCCAGGCAATCTGCGTTTCCGTCCCTGTCCCGGTTGTGCCTTTGGTGGACCCGGTGAAGGTGGTGGCATTCCATGAGTCGCTGCCTGACACGTAGTTGTTGATCGTCAGGGTCACCCCAGCGCTGATCGTCAGGATGGCGACGTTCAGCGTGGAACCCCCGGATCCAAAATCGATCACGCTGTTTGAGGTGACGTTGAGGTTTCCGATTGTGTAGGAGGTGTTATTGAGCAGGAGCGAGCCGCCGTTCAGGGCTAGAGTCAGTTTGTTGTCACTGAAGGATGTGCCCCAGCTGACGGATGCCCCGCTGCTGATGTTCATCGTCCCCGGCCCCGAGAACGCCCCGGTGGTCACCAGGCCGTTGCTGATCGTGAGGGTCTTGTTGTTTAAGTTCGTCGCCCCGGTCAGGGTCAGCGTGCCGCTCGTCGTTTGCCAGGTGTTGTTTCCCCCGAGCGTGATGGGGGTGGCTATCGAGTCGTCATAGGCCGAGGACTGGGTGATGCCGGAGTTGAGGGTCAGGACGTTGGTCCCGGTTATGGAATAGCCCATGGTCCCCCCGGAGAACGTGAGCTGTCCGAGCGTATAGCCTTTGTCCATATTGGCGGTCGAGCCGTAGGAGCCCGTGCCAAAGATGAACGTGTTTGAGCCGCTGCCCGTCGCGGGCGCCGCGCCGCCCGACCAGCTGGCGTTGGCGCTCCAGTTGTCCGTGGTGCCCGAGGTGGGGTTCCAGGTGTAGGTCGTCGCCGCGCAGAACAGGGGCAGGGCAAGCCCGAGCAGCAGGGCGCAGCAGATTCGGAGAAATTTTATCGGCGCCTCGGCATCTCGGAGCCCCTCAAAGGGCGAATTAGGCCGGTGCCGGGTCGGGGGCGGCTCCAGGTCGTGGGAGCAGACAACGAAGGACGGGCTGCGGGCATTCGGCTTCATGCCCTCAGTCGGTGAACAGCAGGCTCGCGGCGATCAGGCCTAGGCCCACGATAACAAGGAGAGTGACCAGATCACCCGCCTTAAGTCTTTCCTTGGGTTGCGCTCCCTGCATTCTGTTGTCGTCGTGCATCGTGGCCGACTAGAATGCCAGAGAACCGATCCGCTGCCCATCTCCACAAATGGGGACCGTCCCTGAGGCGGTTTCCGGGCGTCAGGACGCCGGAGATCCTCCCCTTCGAGGACCTGTAGGGGCTCGCTGACTTGCCCCCATCCCCCCCATAAGCCCAGCGACCGTCGCGATCCGCGCCTGGCGCGCTCCGACGGAGGAGGCGGCACGCCGGGCGGGTCCAGATCGTGAGGCCGCGCAACGGGGTGCTGCCCGCGGGCATTCGGCTTCATGCCCCCAGTCGGAAACTCAGGAGGCCGCGGCGATTTGGCCTACGCCCGCGACAGCAAGCCGAGTGACCCGGCCGCCCCTCTTGAGCCCTTCCTCGGGCTGCACTCCCAGCCGCACCTGCCGTCTCGCAGCACAGCGCAGCCTCAGTCGGGGCGGTGCTGCAGGTAGAGACGGACGGCCTGAACCATGCTGTTGACCGCCATCTTCCGGTAGATGGAGCGCGTGTAGGTCCGTGCCGACTCGTAGGTGACCCCAATCTGGCCTGCGGCGACCTTTAGGGACACGCCATCGCTCAGGGCCCCGAGCAGCCGGTTTTCCTGAGGCGTAAGGGCCGGTAGATAGGGCCTGCGCTCCCCCCTCTCGCGGAAAAAGGTCAGGATGCGCTGGGCGATCGTGTCGGAGAAGGCGACCCCGCCCTGGTGGACGCGCCTGAGGGAGGCTGCGATTTCCTCGGGGCTGCTGCGTTTGAGCAGGAAACCGGAGGCTCCCATCTCCAGGGCCTGGTTGATAACCTCGTCGTTCTCGAAGACGGTCAGCATCATCACCTCCGCCTGGGGCTGCAAGGCGCGGATCTTGGGAATGAGCTCGATGCCGCTGCAATCGGGCAGGCCGATGTCGGAGATCACCACATCAACGGTGAGCTTGGCGAGCCCCGCAAGGGCCGCTTTGGCCTCGGTGTAGGCGCCGAGAACCCCCATGTCGGGCAGTTGGTTGAGAAAGGTGGTGAGCTCGGCGGCGTAGGCCACAGAGTCTTCGATTAGCGCCAGCCGGATGGGAGCGGGGGCAGCGTTTGGGGACGGATTCATAGTCGCAGCCGGGTGTTCAGGCTTTCCTGCGGATGGGAAAGGTGACCGCCGCCTCGCCCCCCTGGGGCCGGGCCCCCAGGTACAGGTCCCCTCCCAGGGAGCGGGCGCGCTTCTGCATTCGGTAGAGCCCCCGCCCCTTGTGCAGGGCCTGCTCCGCGTGGAGCTTCTCGCCGTCGCTGGCGACGGTGAGCCGCACGAACCCCCCAGTGCGCGCCAGCGCCATCGACACCGTGGTCGGTCTCGCGTGGCGCACGGCGTTGTGCAGCAGCTCTCGGGCGACCAGAAGGACCCCGTTGGAGATCGAGGGCGCGACGCCTTCCTCCAGGGTCTCGGCATCGAGCTCCGCCTTAAACTCGAACCTCACGTGGGCCGTGTCCAGGTACCGCTGCGATCCCGAGCGGAGCTCCTTGAGCAGCTTCCGCCAGGTCTGGCTGCTCGTTTCCAGCATCCAGATCAGTCGGTTCAGCGACTCCACGGCGGAGGCCACCAGGTCGCTGACCCGGCGCGCCTGACCGCCCGGATCCGGCGCCGGGCCCGCGGCGGCGCGGTGCATCAGCAGCTGGATCTCGCTCAGGCGGTTTCCCAGGTCGTCGTGGACGTCGCGCGCCACCCGTTCGCGCTCCCGCATCACGGCCTGCAAGATCCGCAGACGTATGCGGGCCTGGAAATAGAGAGCGAGCACCACCATCCCGACACCCGCCAGAACGAGCGCCACGCGGAAGGCGGTCGTCTGCCACCAGACCGCCGGGATATTGAGGATCATCTGGTCGGCGGGCCACCAGGCGCTGCTCGAGTCGCGGACCTCGAGGTCGATCCGATGAGCACCGGGCCTCAGGCCCGTGACCAGTGCGGTCGCGCCGTAGAGCCAGCCCGGGCCCATAGAGGAAATGCGGTAGCGGAGCGCCATGTTCTGGGCCTGCTCCACCGAGGTGCATTCGAACTCGAGTTCAACCGATCGGGTTAGCGGAGGCAGGGACACCGCCATCGAGCCGAGTCCCGAGGTTCCCCGCGCGACCAATAAGGGCCGGTTCTCCCGGGAGTGGTCCACCCAGTAGATCCTGCCCTGCGGGCGATCCGAAGGATGGGGGGCGATCCTCCGATCGAACACAAGAAGCCCCGATTGGTGGCCGAAGGCCAGGGTGAAGGCATCGAGCTGCCGGGCTGCCGAATACACGGCTCGCCGGGGCAGCGGCAGGCCGCGCATCCGATCGAACACCTCGATCCTGCACTCCTCCGCTCCGCCCGCGACTGCGGAGTCCAGGGCGTCTCCACGGACCCTCAGGAGGCCCTTGGGCGTCCCGATCCACAGGTCCCCCTCCGAGTCCACCAGCAGCGCTGATGCCTGGGTCACGTCGGCTCCCCCGATGGCCGGGAGCAGCGGGGGTGGGTCGGCCGGGCCATGAACGAGAAGCCCCTTGCCGCTCAAGGCCGCCCAGAGCCGGCCGCGGCGGTCCGTGGCGAGGGAGCGGACCGGACAATCCAGGGCGATGTCCTGGGGGGAGGGTCGGATCTCGCCGTCCTGCAGGAAGTAAAGCCCGTGTTCGGTCGCAATCCACAGGATGTTCTTTTGCTCCAGGAGCTGGTTGAGGATGGCCGGGGAGCGATGGAGCTTGCCCCGCAGGCGCCCCTCGGGGCCGAACTCGGCAAGGAAGCGCAGGTTAGAGCCCATCCATACGCCCCCCCCCGAACTCGAAGTCACCTGCGACACGGCATCACCGACATCCGGTTTCCAGGCCTTGACCGGGCGGGCACCGGCCAGGCGGGACAAACCGTCCTCCCCTCCCACCCACAGGACACCCTCCCGATCGAAAACCTGGCCGGCATACCTCTCCTGGGCGATCTGCCTGGCCTCACCCTGCAAGCTCGCGACGGGCCCCAGGTGCCCGCCGCTCTCCTCGAGGACTCCCGAGCCTTTGGTCCCGACAAGGATCGAACCGTGGGCTCCTTTTGCAACCGAGCGCACCGCCAGCGGACTTTCCAGGCTGCGACCGCACCGATCGACGGCCCGCAGCAGGCCCCCGCCGGCTATGGAGATCCACAGTCGGCCAGCCCGGTCCTTCCAGAGGTCCTTGATGTCCCACCCCTCCAGGGACAGGAGCTCGCGCGGACCTCCGCCGGGGCGGATTTCAAGGACCTTCCCATGGCTGGTGCCAGCCAGAAGGGGTCCTCCCGGGACCGGACGAAGGCAGCCCACATCCAGCCGGCCCAGGCTGCTCCAGCCGCCCTGCGGACTCCAACAGTAGAGGTTCCCGTCAGTGCATGCGGTCCAGAGATTGCCTAACCCGTCGAATGCAAGACAGGAAGCCAGGCCCATCGAGGGGTTGGGAAATCGTGTGAGCAGATCGATGCCCGAGCCATCGAAGCGCCAAAGCCGCTGAGTGCCGTCGGCCCAGACTAGGACGCCATCGCTCCCCGCGCATAGCGAGGCTCTGTGGGCGGGCCCCCCATCCTCCGCGGGGTAGGCGATCAGCCTGGGCGCCTCCCCATCGAGTCGCGCCAGACCCTGCCTGCGGAAGAGCCACACCTCGGAATTCTCCGTGCCGCAGAGCCCAAGCACGTCCTCCTTGGGGATGCGCGGGGTGGAGAGGCCCCCGCCCCGGGGTGGGTCGACCCCACCCTGGTGGGAGAGCCAGGGGGTTCCCCGCCCGTCGAAGACGACCTGATGCACGCGACCGGGCCCATTGGGATCCAGGGCCCGCGGGCTTATGGAGTCGCCGGCGATCCGGCCCAAGCCGCGCTCGGTGCAGAGCCAGAGCGACCCGTCTGGAGCGGGGATGAGGGTATGGATGACGTTGCTCGGCAGACCGTCGGCCACCGTGAACCGGTCGATGAGGTAGCCGGGGTTCAGTTCCTCCCATCGCGCTGCGTCGGGCTGGGCCGAAGCGCAGGGCCGCAGACCTCCGAAAAGCGCCAACAGGACAATCCCGGCGCGGAATAGCCCAGGCATCGCCCCCGGGCTTGTCGGCCGATGACCGCGGGCGCACAGAGCGTCTCGCGGCCTGCCGCCGAGTCTCGACCGGCTTTGGGGCATTGCTCCGACAGGCCCCACGGACAGCTCCGAGATCGGTTCGCCCGCCGCCCAGGTCCTCGGAGGGGAGGAGGATCCCGGCATCCGCAGGATGGGGGGCATGCCCCGCCCGGGCCCCCCGAACCTCGATGAGAAAATGTGTCCCGGGCTACTCATCTCGACTGCTGAGGCAGGCCCCAGGTCCCCAACCCCGAGAATGCACATGCGCCCCTCGACAGCCTGAGATCAAATTGCCCGCCAGATGCCAAGATCTCAGGCTCGGGCACCAGCTGCGTTGGGGTCGCGACTCTTGGAGACGGATCCCTTGGAGTTGCAGCGCCTCTCATCATGAGCACTCTCCGAGGCCGTTTTCTGGGTGCCGGTCAAGTGCGATCTCCAAACGAGAGCGGCCTGGACTGGGTTATCCTCCCCAGAGGCAACACCAGGCCGTTCAGGCCCCCGAGCGGTGGCGAAAGACCCTGAAAAAGTCGAATCGCCGGGTTCCGCACGAGGCGGGTCGGAGGGCGTGTAGTCCAACAGGGGGGGCGTGTGTCCCCGTGCAGTCTCCTCTGAGAAGGCCCGACTCCAGGCACGGCAAACCTCAGGCCTTTGTTCCTGCGCAGTCACCCATGGGTGGGGTAAGCTCCGCTCCTTTGGGCCCCGACAGGCCGACCTCTGCATCAAGGACCGCGACCGGGTAAGCGGGTGATTGTGCCGCTATTATCACTCAATGATGCCGCGCAGAAGCCCTAGACGAAGGCGGTCGGCTTACGCCCATCGTTTTCGTCCGGGAGGCGGGGCGCAGGAGATGGGGGGGCAGAATGGAGAGATCGGACTTGAGTTTGCCTGCGGCAGGAATAAAGGTTGATTCAACCTTTTATGCCAAATCAGCTCGCCCAGTCAAAACGCCGAACGAGCCTGGCGGAGCATGCCGTGGTGTTGGCGGCGCTTTCTGCCATCGCCCGCCGGGAGCGCACGACGGTCATGGCTCTGTTGCGCGAAGCCGCTCGCGACGCCGTGCGAAAGCGGGTCGCCCAGCTGGCGAACGCAGCCGAGCTGCGCGCCGTGATCGCGCCGTTGGCGCCTCGGATGCCGCCTCGATTCAAGACGGCCTCACAACTGGCGCGGTTCAAACGCTCCCAGCGGGACTTTGACCAGGTGGTTCTCGACCTCGCGCTCGCCACTCCGCAAGAGGTGCAGGCTCGCAATTCGGTCGTGCCCGCGCATCAGCGGGTCCGACTGATCAACTTCGATCAAGCCCATGCCTCATCCGTCTGACGCCGCGCCTCGGCCGCCCGGAGACTTCGCCAGCGCCCTCGCCACGGCCGAGCCCCTGCTCCTGGTCGGCGGTCAAGCGGTCAACCTGTGGGCGCTTTATTACGGGGACCGGACTCGCGATCTGGCTCCGTTTGTCTCCCGCGACGCCGACGTCCTCGGCGACCGCGAAACGCTGGAAGCGCTCGGCAAGCTGGCCGGCGTGAGACCGCAATTCTTCCCGCTCAAGCCGCCGAGCAACGAGATAGGCGTTGTCATCGCCAAAGACGGCGCCGGCGCTCCCTTGCTGGTCGAGGTGCTGCGCTATGTGAAAGGCGCAAGCAATGAGGAACTGCATGCGCCAGCGTATCTGTTCGGCCTTGGGGAAGACGGAGCCCGCGTGCGGGCGCCCGGACCCATCGCCCTTCTTCGGGCAAAGGTCGCAAACTTTGCGGCCATCAATCAGACCGGTCGCCAAGACGGCCGTCACGTCCTCATCCTCGCCCGGATCCTGCCCGCGTATCTCGGAGACCTGCAGAGCTCGGCCCGTGCAGGGCGGATGACCGAGCGCAAGTTCATCGATTTTCTTGAACAGCTTCTTTCGGTGGTGGTTTCGGCAACCGGCCGCAAGGCATGGAGCGAACTGAAAATCGACCCGATGACCCTGTTCTCCAGCCTCGTGGCGGACGGTTCTCCGAAGGTGAAATCGTTCCTCGAAAAACGTTTGCCCCGCGCGCTGGCGTCAACGTAGGAGTGGCTGGTGCGCGGCTAAAACCCCATGCTGCATCCGGTAGCCGTAGAGCCCTGGGCGAGATGGCGGATGACCCCTTCTTGCCAGAGCCGTCGCAGGGCGGATTCAATAGCAGCGGTGCTGCCGATGTCTTGAAAATTCCTTCGGGTGAAGACCCAACCCCTCCCGTGGCCGTATATTCTTCAACGGACATGCGATTCAATGGATTATGGTTTAATCGACATGGTGTTTCTGACGTGAAAAATGATGTCTTTTCGCGTCAAGACAGGAACCGTCTATCGGCCCCGGGATCCTTTGGAATGACTGCCGGGCGCCCGCCGAACCGGCCAGCCAAGCGAAGGGTATCAGGCAGACCGTTGGTCCCACTCGCCAAAGCCGCTTGCTGAACTTGACGGACACAACTCAGCCCGGGCGGTCAATCTGAGCCAGCCTCTGTGAGCAGCGAAAGCGAGAAGCCCGCAGGACTTGCCCGCCCTAGATCGGTTCCTGGGAACCTGGCCTCGGGTTCCACCCATAAAAAATCCCGCAACCGGTTAGGTTGCGGGATCTTAAAGTGGCGGCTCTTGATCAAAGATTGGGGACATGGGGCGTTGGAAGCGCCACCATGTCCCCTATGCACTTACACCTGACTCTTCCCGGATACCGCATCCTCCGGTGGGAGAGCAACTCTTTGATGCGGGTTCATGTCGAGGCGTT
>CAIOZY010000034.1 GCA_903862935.1 uncultured Opitutaceae bacterium | reverse complement strand
CTAAAGGAGGTGAACCGGCTGTTGCAGTTGAAGGTCGAGAAGCTCGAGCGGCAGCTGTGGAGCCCGAAGTCGGAGCGGAGCCGGGGCGCGGACAAGGACCAGGGCCGGCTCTTTGCGGAGTATCCGTTCAACTTCCACAGGGTGACGCCGTTGACCTGATCTGATAATCTGGTCGGCATGAAGCCGACGACCAGCACGTGGAGGAGTGAAGCAGCGACACGGGCGCAAGCAGTGCGCCCCCACCGGAGCGCCGGGGAGCGGAGCGACTATCTTGCGCGGTTCGAGAAGAGTGGCCTATCCGCGGTGGCGTTCTGCCGGGAACACGGGCTGAACAAGCAGACGTTTTATAATCCTAAAATCCGCAGTTGAGGCAGTAGCCTGAGTATGGAAGATGCTGCAAAGGATCGCCATGGAGACCCAAAGCCAGACGGAGGCCATTCACCCGCTGGGTGAAGGAGAGTTCGCATTCCCGACACCGGGTGGACGGGTGCGACTTTCTGTGACCAATGACAGTTTGACGCCGTTCGGAGGGCTGGTGCCCTGGGCCGCCTATACCAAGCATATCGGGATTATAGATAAGCTCGCTGCGGATTGTCCGGTGGAGAGGACGAGCCCCAACGCGGCTCCGGTCTACGACGTGATCCAGTCGTTCGTTCTGACGGCGCTCACGGAAGGGCGCCGGTTCTCCCATATCGAGCGTTTGCGGGAGGATCCGACGATCCCGGAGATATTCGGGATGGAGTCGGTGGTCGGGGACGACACGGTGAGGCGGTTCTTCAAGTCGGTGGATCCCTCCCTCGGGGCCGAGTGGATCGCCCGCAATGTCCAGCCGATGTGGCGCGCCCTTCCGGATCCGATCATCATGGATTGGGACTCCACGGTGCAGCCGAAGTACGGGCACCAGGAGGGAGCCGAGATCGGGTACAACCCCGGCAAGCCCGGTCGGCGCAGCTTCCATCCTCTGCTGGGCGTCATCGCCAACACGCGCCTTTGCCCGGCCTACCGGTTTCGTGCCGGCGATACGGTAACGGCCACGGAGTGGCACGAGGCGATGCATGACGCCCAGCGCTGGCTCGGTGAGCGCAAGGTCTGGCTCAACCGCGGCGACCTGGGCCTCGGTCATGACGCGATCATGAGCTGGCACGAGGAGGCCCCCGACAGACCGAAGTACCTGTTCAAGCTGAAGCTGACGAACCTGGTGCGCTCGGCCCTATGCCGGGTGCGTGAGGACGACTGGCAGGGATCGGCCAGCTACGGATCATGCCAAATGGCCGAGGGCCTCATCCAGCTCACCGGCTGGAAGAGCCCCCGCCGGGTGATCTTCGCTCGGACCCTCCTGGGCGTGATACGGGCCGCGAGCAACACCGAGTTCTGGGACCGCAACAAACACGAGTTCGCGGTCTACGTGACCAACCTGCCGCAGAGCGTCAATTCCTGGCAGATCCAGGAGCTGTACCGCAAGCGGGCGGACACCGAGAACGTGTTCGACGAACTGAAGAACCAGTGGGGCTTCAGCGGATTTTGCGCCAAGTCGAGGGCGATCACTGAGCTGGCCGCCCGGCTCCTGCTGCTGGTCTACAACCTCTGGACGCTCTTTGTGCGCTTCATCGTCCCGCAAAAGCATACTGAGGCCAAGAGAGGCCGACGATGGTTTCTGCTGATCGCAGCAAGACTCGTCGAATCGGGCCGACAGAAGGAGCTGCAAGTCTCTATAAGAGGCGGATGGGCCGACCAGTTGCGAACAGGATACGCACGAATAACCGAATGGATCCGGACAACTGCGCCGCAGTTGAAATATCAAATGTCGGCCAACGATTACGACCTCGCAAACAGGGCCGCTTCACCCGCGTAAGTCGTTGGAAACCGATCCTTCAACTGCGGAATTTAGGATTAAAAACCCATTCCTTTTCCCGGTCCTTGAGTCACGCGGATTGACTTTCCTCGGCTGGAACGGCCGTGGGCGTGAAACAGGGGGCTGGACGGATTTCAGGCGCCCATTGCTCCGTCTTGTGCGGACCGTCCGGCCGGGAGCTGTCCTTCTCACCCATGAGTCGGGCGCGAATCCACAGGTTCGCATGGCGGTGATCGCCGGGTTGCTGGAACACCTTTCCCGTGAAAGTTACCATTGTGTGCTG
>CAIOZY010000033.1 GCA_903862935.1 uncultured Opitutaceae bacterium | reverse complement strand
GGTCCGGCATGGATCCCCGTATACCGTCGTCCGATCAAAAAAGCGGACAGGTTTGGTCCGCACCCCTTGTCCCTCGCTCAAATGGGCTCCGCCCTCCGAGAATCACGAAAAACGACCCCGCCTATGTCCGGAGGTCTGAAAGTAGGCCATCTCTTAGGTTGGTTACCCGGTAGGGAGCGGTGATGCGTTACAGCAGCACAACTGTGGCCGATTCTCACCCCCTTCCCTGATTCCCGAAATTGGAACGAACCCCGTGCGCGGCCAGTTCGGTCTCGCGGAGCCGGGCGCCAAAGAAATTAAACATATCATCAAATCACGATTTATAGATATGTTGCTTGCCAAGACCAGTCGATCGTGTTGCAACAGGGGTTCGCAAGCCCTCCCATCATGCAAGCCGCACCCGTGAATCCCAAACCGCCGGAAGCCCCCTCCTTCGGCCCGCTGCGCGCCCTGTTCGGCGCCCGGATCGCCATTCTGGACGGAGCCATGGGCTCTATGATTCAGACTTTCGGGCTCACGGAGGCTGATTTTCGGGGCGATCGCTTCCGCGGGCACCCCCGCGACCTGAAGGGAAACAACGACCTGCTCGGCCTCACACGGCCCGACGTGATCGAGGGGATCCACAGCGCTTATTTCTCCGCAGGGGCGGACATGGTGGAGACGAACACCTTCAACTCTACGTCGATCTCGCAGGCCGACTACGGCACCGAAGCGCTCGCCTCCGAGATCAACGCGGCGGCGGCGGCGCTCGCCCTGCGGGCGGCGCGGAAGGCGGAGTCCGTCTCGCCAGGGCGCCGCTGCTTTGTTGCCGGGGCGATCGGCCCGCTCAACCGGACGCTTTCATTATCCCCGGACGTTAACCGGCCCGAATACCGGGCGGTTACCTGGGATCAAGTTGTCACGGCCTACGCCGAACAGGCCAGGACCCTGATCGCTGCGGGCGTGGACGCTCTGCTGATCGAGACAATCTTCGACACCTTGAACGCAAAGGCCGCCCTGTTCGCGATCTCGGGGGTCTTCGAGGAACTCGGCATCCAGCTCCCGATCATGATCTCGGTCACGATAACGGACGCCTCAGGGCGCACCCTGTCGGGCCAGACCGTCGAGGCCTTCTACGCGAGTATCGCCCACGCGCGGCCCTTCAGCGTGGGGATCAACTGCGCCCTCGGTGGCCGGGCGATGCGCCCCTACGTCGAGGAGCTGTCAGGGATCGCCGGCACCTACACGACCTGCTATCCTAACGCGGGCCTTCCCAACGCCTTCGGTGGATATGACGAGACCCCGGCCGACATGGCCGCCGTCCTTCGGCACTTTGCGGAAAGCGGCTGGGTCAACATGGTCGGAGGCTGCTGCGGCTCGACGCCCGAGCATATCGCCGCGATCGCGGCGGCCGTGCGCGGGTTTCTTCCGCGGCCTGTCCCGAGCATTCCGCCCGTCATGCGCCTGAGCGGCCTGGAGGCGCTGGTTCTCGCATGAAGAACTCCGCCGCACAGTTCATGATGGTCGGTGAGCGCACGAACATCACCGGGTCTCCAAAGTTCGCGAAGGCCATCAAGGCAGGCGACTGGGACGCCGCGGTGGCGATCGCCCGCCAGCAGGTCGAAAACGGCGCGAACGCGATCGACATCAACGTGGACGAGGCGCTGGTCGACGGCGAAGCCACGATGACCAAGTTCCTGCAGCTGATCGCCTCCGAGCCCGAGATTTCGCGGGTGCCGGTGATGATCGACTCGTCGAAGTGGAGCGTGCTGGAGGCGGGCCTGCGCTGCCTGCAGGGCAAGGGGATCGTGAACTCAATCTCGCTGAAAGACGGCGAGGCGGAGTTCCTCCGCCGGGCCGGCCTGATCCGCCGCTACGGGGCCGCCGCAGTCGTGATGGCCTTCGACGAGCACGGACAGGCCGCCGACCGCGGCGCCAAGGTCAGGATTTGCACCCGGGCCTATGAGCTGCTCACGGGGAAAGCCTCATTCCCCGCCGAGGACATCATCTTCGACCCGAACATCCTCACGGTCGCCACCGGGATCGAGGAGCACAACAACTACGCGGTCGATTTCTTCGAGGCCACCCGGATCATCAAGCAGACCCTGCCCCGCGCGAAGGTCTCGGGCGGGGTGAGCAACGTCTCGTTTTCCTTCCGGGGCAATAATCCCGTGCGCGAGGCGATGCACTCGGCCTTCCTCTATCATGCGATCGAGGCTGGCCTGGACATGGCGATCGTCAACGCCGGGATGCTCGGGGTCTACGACGAGATTCCCCGGGACCTCCTGGGCCACGTCGAGGATGTGCTGCTCAACCGCAGGCCCGACGCGACCGAGCGCCTGGTTCGGTTCGCCGAAGAGCTCAAGGCCCGCGAGGCCCCAGTGAAGGCCGGAGCGGCGCCGGCGGTCGACGCCGGAAGCGCCTGGAGGAGCCTGAGCGCGGCGGAGCGGCTCAAGCATGCCCTGGTCAAAGGCATAGACACCTTTGTCGAGGCGGACACCGAGGAGGCCCGGAAGGATTCCACCCGGTACCCCCGCCCCCTGGACATCATCGAAGGGCCCCTGATGGACGGGATGAGGGTCGTGGGGGACCTGTTTGGGGCCGGGAAGATGTTCCTGCCGCAGGTGGTGAAGTCGGCCCGCGTGATGAAGCGATCCGTGGCCTACCTCACCCCGTTCATGGAGGAGGAAAAGCGGCGCCACATCGCGGCCGGCGGCCAGGCGCGCTCCAGCGGCAGGATCGTGATGGCGACCGTCAAGGGGGACGTCCACGACATCGGCAAGAACATCGTCGGCGTCGTGCTCGCCTGCAACAACTACGAGGTCTTCGACCTGGGTGTCATGACGCCAGCCGACAAGATCATCGCCGCCGCCCGCGAGAAGCAGGCCGACGCAGTGGGCCTGAGCGGGCTGATCACCCCCTCCCTGGACGAGATGGTCCACGTCGCCCGGGAAATGAGACAGGCCGGAATGCAGATCCCGATTCTGATCGGCGGAGCCACGACCAGCGCCGCCCACACCGCCGTGCGGATCGCCCCGGAGTACCCGGCGGGCGTTGTCCACGTCCTGGACGCCTCGCGTGTCGTGAACGTCGTCAGCTCGCTTTTTTCGCCGGACCAAAAGCAGGCCTTTCTCGCTGATGTCGGGGTGAAGCAGCAAAACCAACGGGAGGATTTCGCGGAGAAGCGCAGCAGGCGCCCGCTCCTCTCCCTCGCGACGGCACGCGAGCGCCGGCCCCAGTTCGATTGGGCGGCCGTGGACATCCCGCGCCCGGAGTTCCTCGGGGTGCGCGCCTACGATCCCGTTCCCCTCGGGGAGATAGCCCCGTTCATCGATTGGGGGCCCTTCTTCAGCGCCTGGGAGATCCACGGGCGATTCCCGGACTTACTCAAGGACCCGGCGGTCGGCACCGAGGCCTCCAAGCTCTACGAGGACGCCCAGCAGATGCTCGCCCGGGTCATAACGGAAAGGCAGCTCACCGCGCGGACCGTGGTGGGCTTCTGGCCGTGCAACGCCGTGGGGGACGACATCGAGGTCTACACAGACGAAGGCCGGAGCCGTGTAGCAGCGGTCTTCCCGCAGCTCCGCCAGCAACTCGAGAAGCCCGCAGACCAGCACAATCACTGCCTGGCCGACTACATCGCGCCCAAGGAGTGCGGCCGGCTCGATTACCTGGGCGGATTCGCCGTCACGGCCGGTCGCGAGGTGGATGCTTTGGCAGCAGAGTTTCGCGCCCGGCACGACGATTACTCCGCGATCATGCTCCAGGCCCTCGCCGACAGGCTGGCCGAGGCGATGGCCGAGATGTTCCACAAGCGCGCCCGAGAGCTTTGTGGATTCGGCAGAGATGAGAACCTCAGCCACCAGGACCTGATTCGCGAGCGGTACCGCGGCATCCGGCCGGCTCCGGGCTACCCCGCTTGCCCGGACCACACCGCCAAGCCGGTGCTTTTCGGGCTTCTGGGCGCGGAGGCGGCGACCGGCATCACGCTGACGGAGAGCTGTGCCATGCATCCCGGTCCAAGCGTCAGCGGCTGGTACTTCAACCACCCCGAGGCGAAGTACTTTGCCGTGGGAAAGGTCGGCCGCGACCAGGTCGAAGACTACGCCCGCAGGAAGGGGTGGCCGGCCGCGCAGGCCGAGAAGTGGCTCGGTCCCTACCTCGACTACGAGCCCTGAGAGGCCTGACCGGAACGGTCCCGGCCCCTTCAGGGCCTGCCGGGAGCCTGGGGTCTGACCGGGGGAAGGGCCCGTTCGGAGCCAAACACGAATTCCTGCTGCGCGAGCACCAGCGTCGGAACGCCGGCCCGGGTCGGGGGTGAAAAACGCCACTTCTCGACGGTGGCGACCGCGTCCCCCCCGAGGAGCCGGCTGCCGCCGGCGACCACAGCGGGCATCCGCACCCTGCCCTCCTGGTCGATGTAGAACTCCACCGTGACACGGCCCCGGACGCCCCGATGGGCCCAAGCCCCGGGATACCTGGGGGCGCTCGCACTGATCGGCATCGGGGCCCGGTCGAGTTGCCCAAGCAGGCTGGCTTGGAAGGCATACTGCCCGGCCGGCAGATCCTGCTCGGCCTGGCCGCCCCCGTGCCTGACTCGGACCGACATGCCGTCGATCCGGAAATAGAACGCCATCTCGAAGACGCTGCCCACAGGCTCCCCGCCGACCCGCCCCGGCTCGAACCTCCACAGCCGCAGGACCCTCTCAGCCTCGCGGGCAAAGGCCTCGTGGGTGTAAGCGATGACAAGGGTGTCGGTCAGGCGGCCGGCCGTGTCGACCTGCAGCATCACCCGGGCCTCCCCGTGAGTGACCCCAGCGTTCTGGAGCCGTTCGGGAAATACGGCCGCGGCGGTTTGGATCACCTTGCAGTCGGAATTTTCCGCAGCCTGGGCGGGTGGCTCAGCGGGAGCCGGCGGGCAGACGAGCCCCAAGACCGGGGCGAGAAGGCGAATAAGCGCGCAAGCCTTCATGGTAGTTCGAAGGGCCGTTCCTAGCACCGTCGGGGCCCAAAGTCCCTTCTAATCGGCCCCGCACCACGTTGCTCTTGTGCGCCCGGGGGAGTCGGGAATAATCCGGCCCATGGACCGGCACCCCCTCAAGGTGCTCGCTTGGGCTGCGATCACCGCGCTGGCCGTGCTGCTCCTGTGCCACCAGTGGTCCAGTCCCGACATCTGGTACCACCTGTACCTGGGCCAGCGGATCGTCGAGACCCATGCCGCCCAGCCTTCCGACGGACTCATATTGCAGCAGCCCGGCTTCGTAAACCTGTACTGGCTGTTCCAGCTGGCGGTGAGGGGCTGCTACGCAGCAGGCGGGATCCCCGCCGTCGACGTCCTGTTTGGGGCTGCGTGGGCGGTCGCGCTCGGCTGCTGGGTGCGGACCTCGGGCGCGGGGCGGGCGGGCGCCCTCGGAGCCGGGATCGCCCTCGCGGCGCTGCTGTTGTGCCAGACCCGGTTCGAGGAGCGGCCCGAGGTCTTCTCCTTTGCGTTCGCCGCAGTCTTTGCCTGCTGGCTGGCAGGCCGGGATTTCGCCGACTCCCCGTCCCCGTCGGCCCTGCTCGGCTTCGGCCTGATGCAGGCCGCCTGGGCAAACTGCCACGGTTACTTCGCGCTGGGCCCGGCCCTGATCGCCCTACGCCTGGCGAGCTTTCTCGTCCGCCCGCGGGGGGCGCCTGAACGGGGGGGCCGGTGGCGCGGATGGTGGTTGCTGCTGGGCACGGCGCTTGCGGCCACGTTCGCGACACCCTTCGGGGCGGGCAGCTGGCGGGAGTTTCTGGTCCAGGCGAACTTTCTGCGGCACATGCACTATTCGGTCCAGGAGTTGCTCCCGCCGACCCGGGTCCCGGGGCACCTGTGGACGATCACCCTGTTTGAGGCCTGCTGGGCCGGGCTGCTCACGGCCGCGTTTCATGCTGCGGCCACCCGTCCGCGCGAGCGGGCGTTCGCGATCCTTCTTGCCGCCGCCGGCCTCGTCGGAAGCGCGGTGTCCTACCGGAACATCCCCCTTCTGGTCCTCCTCTCCGGACCGCTTGTGGGCTCCGCCCTGGCCGGCCGCGGGCGCGCCGGGAGCGGGGTCTGGTATGGGGCACCGGCCGCCCTGGCGGCCGGCCTTGCCATCTGGGTCGCCTCCAACGGATTCTACCGCTCGCTCGGCGGGATGCCGGGCTTCGGCCTGGGGCCCTCCCCCTTCGGATGCCCGGTCGACTTCTCGCGGTATCTCGCGGCCTCGGGCTTCCATGGGTCCATCTTCAACAACCCGGGGGATGGAGGGTACCTCGAGTTTCACACGCCAGGCCTCCGCCTCTACGCCGACACGCGCTTTGTCGATGCAGGTCCGGTTGCCACCTACTTCGGGGCGCTGCGGGACCCGGAGAAGCTTCGGGCGCTGCGCGCCCGCCAGCCCTTCGACGCCGTACTCGTTAAGGTCGTTGAGAGCCCTGCCTTGGTCGCCTCCCTTCTCCGCGACCACGGCTGGCGCCTTGCTTACGCCGATTCCTACCGGGCGTTCTTCGTCGACTCACAGCTGGCTTCGGTCGCGATAGCGCCAAATCCGGTCTTCTACGCGGGCGCGGACCTAACGCAGCCCGTCCTCGGGGCCTCCGCGACGGCCTGGATCGCGGTCCTTTCCGCGGCCGGCGATCGCCCCCGCATCTTGAGCGCACTCGGTCAATTATCCCGCGCGCCTCGGGTGCCCCCCGGGGTCCTCAGGTACGCTCTGCAGTACGGCCGGAAGACGGCCGACGCGCAGGTCGTTGCAGCGGCGGCGGTCCTATTCCCTTCGATGATCGCTGGGTCTGCAAACGAGCTCAAAACGGTGGAACGCCTTATTGCCGGCCTCCCGGGTCCGGAAGCAGAACGGCGCTGAGCGGTGCGGGCCGAGCCCGCCCCGGACGGCGCTCAGGCCTCGGCGAGGCGGACCTTGCCGCTCGCTATCGCGGCCCAGCCAAAGACCGCCAGGAGGGCGCAGACGACCGCGAACCAGTCGCCATGCTCGACATAGAAGCTGTTCTTGCCGACCCAGCGCGAATCGCGCGTCACGTCCGCCGTCTGGCAGCCCCTAAAGTAGACGCTTCCCTGGTCGTTGGACAGGACGCATCGGATGGCCCCGAACTCGTCGATCCAGCCGCTCCAACCTGCGTTGCCGCAGCGCAGGACCGGCCGGCGGGTCTCGACCGCCCGCAGAACCGAGTGGGCCGCATGCTGGTAGGCGGCCGCACCTTGGCCGTACCAGGCGTTGTTCGTCAGGACCGCCAGGGCGTCCGCCCCGGCGAGGACATTCTGCCGGGCCAGCTGCGGGAAGATGTCCTCATAGCAGATGAGGATGCCGAAGTCCCTCGGCCCGCCCCCCATACTCACGATGAGCGGGGTCGAGTCGGTCCCGGGCGTGAAGTCGTCCCCGATCGGCACGAACTTCGACAACCACCCCAGGACCGGCCTGAGCGGCACGTACTCGCCAAAGGGCACCAGGTGGCGCTTGGCATAGTAGGCGGTCTGGACCCCGAGGTCGGGCGTGGCAACAAACGCAGCGTTAAACCAGTTCTGCCGGGCCGCTTCCCCCTCAATCGCGATCGAGCCGAGAAGAAGCGGAGCCTGGGCTCGGGCGGAGAGCTCCTCGACGAAAGAACGTGTCCCGGGGTCGCCTTTGACCGCCCATGGGGTGACCGCCTCCGGCCACAGGATAAGGTCGGGGCGGGAAACGGAGGCCCTCAGGGTCAGCTTCTGCAGGACCGCAACGATGCCGGGGCCCTTGGCCGGGTCCCACTTGACTGCCTGCGGGATGTCCGGCTGGACGAAGGCGATCCGCCCGAGCGGCTGGCTGTAGAAGCGGCGGTTGATGGTCTCCTGAACGAGGACGCTCAGGCAGACCAGCAGAAGGAAGAGCGCGAGCAGGAACTCCTGGCTGCGCTTGGCAAACCCGATGCGGCCCTCGTGCATCAGGCGGTGGGCGTAAGCGGCAAAGCCGATGTTGACGGCAATCAGGACAAAGGACACTCCGCCGGCTCCGGTGTAGGCTGCGATCTGCAGGACGCTCGTGCGCTGCCACTGGCTCGCGGCCAGCGGAAGCCAGGGAAATCCCCCCAATAGCCAGGTTCGAGACCATTCGATGACGACCCACAGCCCGGCAAGCCCGAGCTGGGAGGCCAGCCGCACCGACACGGGCCGACCGACAATCCGTGGCATGGCCCACCACACGGCCAGATACCAGACGCCGACCCAGGCGCCCACGAACGGCCCCAAAAGAAACAGCCCCACCCAAGTCACCGGGTGCAGCCAACTCAGCAGGACGGTCCAGGCCACCGCCTGCGCGGCGAAGAGCGTGCCCGCGTACAGCCTCAGGGACGGCCGGCGGTAGGCCCAATAGATCGCCGGCGCCGCAAAGGCGTAGGCAAACTCCGGGGTGTCGAACGGCGGGAAGGACAGCACCGTCAGGGCGGCCGTCAGCACAAAGACGCCGGCGGCCAGGAGCTCGTCGGGATGGCGCGACCAGAAGGACGGCGGGGTGTCGTACGGGTCCGGGGAGGACGTCATGGGAGAGCGTCGAGCGGGCGCCTCAGGCCCCGTGGCAGTGCTTGTACTTCTTGCCGCTCCCGCAGGGACAGGGGTCGTTGCGCCCGACCTTGGGCACGGTGCGCCTCACGGTGACCTTCGGCAGCTGGAGCTCGGGACCGGGACCGGCCATATCGGCGCCTCCGGGGCCGTCGCCGCCGCCGGCTGCGACCGCTGCCGGGACGGGGGCCTCGGCCGGGGCGTCCTCGGGTCCCTGGGTGCGCACGCTGCGGGCCAGGATCGAGAGCATGTTCTCAAACGACTCGAGATTCGAGGCGCTCCGGAACAGCCCCGTGCAGATCTGGAGCCTGACGTTGTTCATCAGCTCCTCGAAATAGTGGTAGGCCTCCCCCTTGTACTCAACCAGCGGGTCCTTCTGGCCGTAGCTGCGAAGTCCGATGGCTCGCCGGAGCTCCTCCATCTCGGTGAGATGCTCTTGCCAGTGGTGGTCGATCGCGTTGATGACGACGTATCGCTCGACCGCCGCGAGGGCCTCGGGCACCTCGACCGATTCCTTGACCGCATAGGCCTGGCGGATCCGCTCGATGATCGTCTTGGCGAGGACCTCGGGGTCGTTCCCCTGGAGCTCGTCCAGCTTCAGGGTGATTGGGAAATGGGTGTTCACCCAGCCGACCAGGCTTTCGACCGCCGACGGGTTGGGGTCGCCCTTCTGGCCAAAGCCGGCGATCTCAAGGCGGATCAGCACCTCCTCCTGCACCTGGTCGAAAATGATCTCCTTGGGCCGCTCGCCCAGGATCGCACCGTTGCGGACCCCGTAGATAACCTCCCGCTGCTGGTTCAGGACATCGTCGTACTGCAGAAGCCTCTTTCGGATGGAGAAGTTTTGCTGCTCGACCTTCTTCTGGGCCGACTCGATGGAGCGGTTCAGCCACGGGTGCTCGAGCTCCTCGCCCTCTTGCATCGAGCCCTCCATGAGCCGAGAGGCGAGGTTGCCCTGCAGGAACCGGCGCATCAGGTCGTCCTCGAGCGAGAGGAAGAACTTCGTCAGGCCGGGGTCGCCCTGACGCGAGCACCGCCCGCGCAGCTGGCGATCGATCCGGCGGGATTCGTGCCGTTCGGTGCCGATGACAAAGAGCCCCCCGAGATCGCGCACCCCCTCGCCGAGCTTAATGTCGGTGCCGCGGCCGGCCATGTTCGTGGCGATCGTCACCGCCCCGCGCAGGCCCGCGCGGGAGACGATCTCCGCCTCCTGTTGGTGGAACTTCGCGTTGAGGACAGTGTGGATGATGTTCGCCCGCCTGAGCATCCGGGAGAGGACCTCGGAGGACTCGACGCTCGTCGTTCCGACGAGGACCGGCTGCCCGCGCTTGTTCGCCCCCTCGATCTCCCTGACGACCGCGTTGTACTTGTCCCGCCGCGTCTTGAAGATCGAATCGTTGCGGTCGACCCGGATGCACGGCTGGTTCGTCGGGATCACCTGCACGGCGAGCCGGTAGATCTCGTTGAACTCGATTGCCTCCGTCTCGGCCGTTCCGGTCATTCCCGCAAGTTTTTGGTACATGCGGAAATAGTTCTGGATCGTGATCGTGGCGTAGGTGCGGGTCTCGCGCTCGATAGCGACCCCCTCCTTGGCCTCAACGGCCTGGTGCAGGCCGTCCGACCAGCGGCGGCCCGGCATGACGCGGCCCGTGTTCTCGTCGACGATCAGAACCTTGCTCTCCGGGGCGGGCGTGACGACGTACTCGACGTCGCGATCGTAGAGGGTGTACGCGCGCAGCAACTGTGAAATCGCATGGATGTCCTCGGACACCTCGGCGAAGCGCTGCTGCGCGGCGAGCTTCTTGGACTCCCGCTGCTCGGGGGAGAAGGCCGCGTCCTTGTCCAGGTCCGAGAACTCGGTCGCCAGGTCCGGCAGCATGAACGCGTCGGGATTCTCGGGCCGCAGCTTGGTCCGGCCGATCTCGGTCAGGTCGGCCTGGTGCTGGCGCTCGTCGATCACGAAGAACAGCTCCTCCTTCAGGTGGTACAGCTCGTCCTTGTTCAGATCGGAGTTCATCTCCGTCTCGACCTTGTCCAGGAGCTTGCGCCACTCCGCGGTCTCCATCAGCCGCATGAGCTGCTTGTTCTTGGGATGCCCCATCTTGACCTGAAGGAGCAGCCGCATCGCCCGGTTCTTGTCCTCGGCCTCGATCCCGGGCTTCTCCAGCATGTCGCGGGCCTCGGCCGCCTTGCGGTTGCACAGCCGGATCTGCTCGCCGACCAGCTGGTCGACCCCCGGCTTCAGGCGCATGAAGGGCTGCTCGCGCTCGATCGGCGCCGGTCCGGAGATGATCAGGGGCGTACGGGCCTCGTCGATCAGGATCGAGTCCACCTCGTCCACGATGCAGTACCAGTAGTCCCGCTGGACCTGGTCCTCGCGGCGGGTGGCCATGCCGTTGTCCCGGAGGTAGTCGAACCCGAATTCGCTCGCGGTTCCGTAGGTGATGTCGCGGCCGTACATTTCGCGCCGCAGGGCCGGGGCCATCTGCTGCTGGATGCATCCCACGCTGACACCGAGAAACCCGTACAGGAAGCCCATCCACTCAGAGTCGCGGCGGGCCAAGTAGTCGTTGACGGTCACCAGCTGCGCATTGCGGCCGGTCAGCGAGTTCAGGTAGAGCGGGAGGGTGGCGACCAGGGTCTTGCCCTCGCCGGTGGCCATTTCCGCAATCTTGCCGCTGTGAAGGGCCATTCCGCCGATCAGCTGCACGTCGAAGTGCACCATGTCCCAGGTCAGCTCGTGCTCGCAGACCAGGATCGTCTTTCCGACGAGCCTCCGGGCGGCGTTCTTGACCGCCGCGAAGGCCTCCGGAAGCAGCTGTTCGAGGATCTCCCCCGCCTTAAAGCGTGCTCGGAACTCGTCTGTCTTGGCGCGCAACTGCTCGTCCGTCAGCGCCTGATAGGACAGTTCGATCTCATTGATGCGGGCTACGATAGGACGGCACGACTCCAGGTACTTTCGGTAGTGCCTGCCCGCGAAGCGTTTGAAGAAAATCGACAGCATTAAAGGTCAAGAGAATAGACCGGGGGGTCTGCCTTGGCAAATCAAAGAAGGAGGCAGGCCGCGGACCGGGCGGGGCGGCCCCGGAGCCCGCCCTCAGATCTTGCCCCGGAAGTACGCAATCGTGCGCTTGAGCCCCTCCTCAAGCGGCACCGCCGGCTCCCATTTCAGCAGCCGCCGGGCCAAGGCAATGTCGGGCTGGCGCTGCTTGGGGTCGTCGGAGGGAAGGGGCTTGTGGACGATCTTCGACTTGCCACCGGTCAGTTTGAGCGTGAGTTCTGCTAGCTCCATCATTGTGAACTCGCCCGGGTTGCCCAAGTTGAGCGGACCAACGGAGTGGGTCTGCCCCATGAACCGCACGAACCCCTCGATCAGGTCGTCCACGTAGCAGAAGGACCGCGTCTGCTGGCCGTCGCCGTAGACCGTCAGGTCCTCCCCCTTGAGCGCCTGGACGACGAAGTTAGAAACGACCCTGCCGTCGGCCTCGTGCATACGGGGCCCGTACGTGTTGAAGATGCGCACGACCCGGATATCGACCTTATTCTCCCGGTGGTAATCGAAGAAGAGGGTCTCCGCGCACCGCTTGCCCTCGTCGTAGCAGGAGCGCTTCCCCACCGGGTTCACGTTGCCCCAGTAGCTCTCGGGCTGGGGGTTGACCTGGGGGTCGCCGTAAACCTCGCTCGTGCTCGCCTGCAGCACCCGGGCCCTAAGCCGCTTTGCCAGACCCAGGCAGTTGATGGCGCCCATGACCGACGTCTTCACCGTCTTGATCGGGTTGTACTGGTAGTGCGGGGGCGAGGCCGGGCAGGCCAGGTTGTAGATCTGGTCGACCTCCACCTTGAACGGGTCGATCACATCGTGCCGGACGAACTCGAACTGGGTGTTGGACAGCAGGTGCGCGATGTTCTGCTTGCGGCCGGTGAAGAGGTTGTCGAGGCAGACGACCTCGTGTCCGTCCTTGAGCAGACGGTCGCACAGGTGCGAGCCGAGGAATCCGGCCCCTCCGGTTACGAGAATGCGCATGATCGGCAGAGCAAAAGCGAATCCGGCCGCGTTGGCGAGTCTGGGTTGTTAGGCGCCGCCCGCCTCGTACCGATCTATCCAGTCCCGGTGCCACCGGCCGTAGTCGCCGGCCTCGATGTGGGCTCGGGCCTGGCCCATGAGGTCCAGGAAGAAGTGCAGGTTGTGGATCGTCAGGAGGGTCCCGCTGAGCATCTCCCCGGCGAGCGCCAGGTGGCGCAGATAGGCCCGGGAGAAGTTCCGGCACGTGTAGTTGTCCAGGCCCTCGACGAGCGGCCTCGGGTCGGTGCGGAACCGCTCGTTGCGCAGGTTGATGGTACCCTCGGGCGTGAAGGCGAGGCCGTTTCGCGCAACCCGCGTCGGCATCACGCAGTCGAACATGTCGACACCCAGGGCGACCATCTTCAGGAGCTGGGGCGGAGTGCCCAGCCCCATGGTGTACCGAGGCTTTCCGGCGGGCAGAAACGGGGTCGTCGCAGCCACCTGCTTGAGCATCTCCGGCTCGGGCTCCCCGACGCTCACGCCCCCCACCGCGTACCCGCTGAAGTCCAGGGCCCCGAGGGACTCGGCCGCCTCCCGGCGCAGGTCGTCAAAGGTCGAACCCTGGGCGATCGCAAAAACGAGGCTGCCCGAGGCGAGAAACCCGCTTCCCGAGGCGATTCGCAGGCACTCCTCGGCCCACCGCCGGCTGCGCCCGACCGCCCGGGCACAGTCCTCTCGGGCGCACGGCCAGGGCGGGCACTCGTCGAGCACCATGGCTATGTCCGAGCCAAGGTTCTCCTGGATCGCCATCACCTCCCGGGGACCGAGAAAGAGCTTGGAGCCGTCCAGGTGGGAGGAAAAGGCCACCCCGTCGTCGCGGATCTCGCGCAGCTTCGCCAGGCTGAAGACCTGGAAGCCGCCGCTATCGGTGAGGATCGGGCCGTCCCAGCCCATGAACTGGTGCAGCCCGCCCAGCTGCCGGACCACCTCGCTTCCGGGCCTGAGGCTCAGGTGGTAGGTGTTGCCGAGGATGATCTGGGCCCCGATCTCGCGCAAGTGGGCAGGCGTCAGCGCCTTGACCGTGCCCTGGGTGCCGACCGGCATGAAGATCGGAGTCTCGACGAGCCCGTGCCGGGTGCGCAGCCGTCCGCGGCGCGCCGCGGTCTCGGAGTCGGTCTTTAGCAGCTCGAACATGGATTCAAGCCAGACAAAGCCTTGTCATCGCATCCGGCAACGCATTAAGTTGCCCCGCTTAACCTTCCGCCTTTTCCAGCCCGTGCTCCTCGTCATAGACAACTACGACTCGTTCACCTACAACCTCGTCCAGTACTTCGGGCAGCTGGGGGTGGAACAGCGGGTATTTCGGAATGACCAGATAACCCCCGAGCAGGCTCTGGCCCTGAACCCGGACCGGGTGATGATCTCGCCGGGCCCCTGCTCGCCCCGGGAGGCGGGGGTGAGCCTCGGCATCATCGGGGCTTTTGCGGGCCGCAAGCCCATTCTCGGCGTCTGCCTGGGGCACCAGGCGATCGGGCACTTTTACGGGGGCCGGGTGGTCAGGGCCGGCCGGCTCATGCACGGCAAGGTCTCGCCGATCCTGCACCGGGGCACCGACCTGTTCCAGGGACTCCCCAACGGATTTCCGGCCACCCGATACCACTCCCTGCTCGTGGAGCGCTCGAGCTTCCCCGAGGTCCTGGAGATCACCGCGGAGACGGCCGAAGGCGAGGTCATGGGCCTGCGCCACCGCAGCCTCCCGATCTGGGGGGTCCAATTTCATCCCGAGTCGATCGCGACCGAGGGCGGGATCCGGATCCTCACGAACTTCCTCGAGCTCAACTGACCGGCTCATGCGCTGCATGCCGGGCAAGCAACGGTAACCTCCGTGCCCCCCTCCCCCGACGACCTCCGCCGGCTCCATTTCATCAACACCCTGTTCGCGCACGTGACGGGGCACGACCTGTACCTGGCCCACCAGATCAAGGCGGCGATCGCCTTCAGCCTGGCCGAACTGGAGCAGCAGGCGGCCGGCAACCCCGAGGCCGCGGCCCGCTTCGACGCAGCGTTCACCGCGGCGGCGGCCCGGCTGCTGGAGCGTTTCTATTCCCAGGGGCCCCCGCACGGCTTCTTCCACTGGGACGCCGCGCGCACGCTCCACTCCGCAACCCCGCTGTTCGCGCGGGCCGAGCTCATGGCCGGCTTGAAGCAGCTCGCTCCCTTCCGAGAGTCCACCCTACTGGTCACGAACCTCAGGCCGGCCCTCCTGCCCCCAGACCGCCGCGCCACGCCGCGCCGCCAGCGTGAATACGACGAAATCCTCGCCTTCGTGCGCGAACTCGCCGCAGCGAGAACCACCCGGCACGCGCGGATGCAGATCCTTTTCCTCTAGCCGGCCAGCGCGGCTTCCAGGTCGGCGATCAGTTCATCGCAGTCCTCAAGCCCCACCGAAAGCCTTAGCAGGTCCGCGGGCGTGGTCGTTTGGGGACCCTCGGCGCTGGCCCGGTGTTCGACCAGGCTCTCGACCCCTCCCAGGGAGGTCGCCCGCTTCCAGAGCCGCAGGCGGCCCGCGACCGCCAGGGCAGCGGTTCCGCCCCCTTTGACCCGCACGGAGAGCATGCCCCCGAAGCCGCCGCGCATCTGGCGGACTGCGATCGCATGGCCCGGAAATCCCGGGAGCCCCGGATAGAGGACAGCGCCGATTGCCGGGTGGGCCAAGAAGTGCTCGGCGATCTTCTGGGCGCTCCGGCACTGGGCCGGCACCCTCACGAATAGGGTCCGCATTCCCCGCAGCAGCAGCCACGCCTCGAACGGCCCGAGAACGGCCCCCATCTGCACGCGCACCCGCTTGATCCCCTCCCAGAACTCGTCGGCCTGCCGGGCCACAAGGGCCCCGGCCACGACGTCGGAATGCCCGTTGAGGTACTTGGTGGCCGAGTGCATCACTATGTCGGCCCCCAAGGAAAGCGGCTGGGTCAGGACCGGGGTGGCGAAGGTGGAGTCGACCGCGAGCCTCGCGCCGGCCCTGTGGGCCACCTCGACCAGGGCCGCGATGTCGCTAATTCCCATCATCGGGTTGTCCGGGGTCTCGACCCAGAGCAGCTTCGTCTTCCCGGGGCAGACCGACGCAGCGACGCGGGCCGGATCTGTCATGTCTACCGTCTCGACTTTAAGGCCCCAGTCGCTGGCCCACCCCAGAAGCCAGGACCGCAGCCCCCAATAGGTAATATGGGGGACCAGAACGTGGTCCCCGGGCTTCAAGGCCTGGAAAACCGCCGTAGCTGCAGCCATGCCGGAACCGAAGACCGCCGCACAGGATCCGTGTTCGAGCTGCGCGAGCACGCTCTCCACCGCGTCGTATCCCGGGTTGTCCGCCCGGGAGTACACGCGACCGCCCAGGACGCGGTTTTTCTCGTCCCGCTCGTAGGTTGTGGCGGGTTGGATGGGCGGAATGATCGCCCCGGTTGTCGGGTCGGAGGAGCCACCCGCCTGGGCGGCCGCTGTGGCGGGTTTCATGGAGGCACGCTGGATAGCAGACGGCGGGTACCGACCGCAAGCGGTTTGCCAACCGCTGCGGGATCGCCTTTCATCGCTGCCCCATGGCAAAGACCATTTTCCAGCGCATCATCGACCGGGAAATCCCGGCTCGGATCGAGCACGAGGACGAGCGCTGCATCGTCATCCACGACATCCAGCCCCAGGCGCCTGTGCACCTGCTGATCGTCCCGAAGAAGCTCGTCGCACGAGTCGACGGGGCGGAGCCCGGCGACGCCGCGCTCCTCGGGCACCTGCTGCTCACGGCCGCAACGGTCGCCAAGAAATTGAAACTGACCGGAGGCTACCGGCTGGTCATCAACAACGGGCCCGACGCCAGCGAGAGCGTCCCGCACCTGCACGTGCACCTGCTGGCCCAGCGCCAGATGGGGTGGCCCCCCGGCTGAGGCGTCCGCGCGGACGGAAGAGCCCCTACTCCGCTCCCTGGCGAAGCGCCTGTGGAAGGAAGTCGAGCAGCTGCGTGACGGACACGGCGGTCTGACCGCGGGCCCGGGCGAGCAGGTCTGCCGAAAGCCCGTGCCACACTGCGGCCCGGCACGCGGCGAGCATAGGCTCCGAGGGCGACTGCGCCAGCAGGCCCCCCGCCAGGCCCGCCAAGAGGTCGCCGCTGCCCCCCCGGGCGAGGACCGGGCCCCCGAAAAAGCTGTGGTGCACGGGGCCGGATCCGGAGGCGATCCGGGTCACCGGTCCCTTGAGGATGACGGTTGCTCCAGTCTTGCCGCAGAACCCGCGCAAGTCGGCCCCTCGGGATATCCGGGCAAACTCGCCGGCATGCGGGGTCAGGATCCGCGGGGCCTTTACCGCCCCGAGGACCTTTTCCTGGAGGGCGTCCGCGTCCAGGACGACCGGAACTGGGCAAAGCCCCGCGATCTCCACGGCCAGGGCGAGGGTCTCCGGATCGGTTCCCAGACCCGGGCCCATGACCACAGCGGTAGCCCTGCCGAGGCGGGACCGAAACTGGGACAGGCCCTCAAGCGCCAGCCCTCCGCCCGGGGTCTCGGGCCAAGCAACCCACATGGCCTCGGGGGCTCGCGCGGCGTAGGCCGCGGCGAGCGACTCGGGGACGAGGGCCGTCACCAGCCCCACTCCGCTGCGAAGCGCCGCAAGGACGCTCATCAGGACCGCGCCCGGATACCCGCGGGATCCGCCGACAACCAGAAGGTGCCCGTAGTCCCGCTTATCAGTACGCGGCTGGCGCAGGACGCACAGCGGACCCATGACCGAGGGCTTGAGCACCCGCTCCTCCGCCGCTCCAAGCTCCGGCACGGCCTTCGCGAAAAATCCGAGGTCGACGTACCGCAGGCGGCCCGCGTTCCCGCAGGCCAGAAGCGGCGCCTTCACGATCCCGGTCGCGTAGGTGAAATCCGCCAGGAACCCGCTGGGGTCCCCTGGGCCGCTGGGCAGGTCGACCGCCGCCCGGAGCCGGACCGGGATCCGGTTCGCCCAGCCGAGGACCGCGCCCGCCTGCGGATCAACCGGCGGCCTGAACTGGTAGCCGAAGACTCCGTCCAGGCTCAGGTCGTAGGCGGTGGGACCCGCCGAGGCCTCCCCGCCGGCTTGCTCCCTCGGGACCACGCGGACCCGGTCTCCGAAAGCGTCCGCAAATTCGCGCCAGGCGCGTTTGGCGAGCGGGCGCAGCGCCCGTTCACCGAACGCGAAGACCACGTCGGCAGCCGCCCCGGGAAAGCCTTCGAGAATGGAACCTGCGGCAATCAGCGCGTCGCCGCAGTTGTGTCCCTTCCCCGCAAGGACGAGAACCCGCGCCCGGCCCGGAAGGCCGCCGATCTCCTCGATGTCGCACAGGACAGCCGCAGCTACTCCAAGGCCGGCCCGCCGCATGGCGGCCCAGGCGGCCTCCTCATCCTCGCCAAAAAGCCGGCGCTCAAAGTCGGCCGCATCGGCGCAGGATAGAATGGGATCGGAGACCGTGGCCATGGTCGTTCAGTTTTTCGGCTTGGAGTCGGGCCGCATGGCCTCCCCGAGGGCCTGCCAGTCCTCCTGCCTTTTCTGGCCCAGCCACTCCTGGCGCTGATCTTCGGTCTCGGTGAAGCGCATCGGGGAGTCCGACCTCACTCCGTGGGTCAGAACCGGCCGGGTCAGCCGGGAGATGGAGCGGAAGTAGTACCCGGCCCCGGAGCGGAGGACCTCGAAGCAGTCGGAATAGTCCTGGGTCTGGGCGTTCCAGAGGGCCACCTCGGTTCGGTCGTTCTCCCAGACCGCGTAGCGGGCCCATTCCACAAAGACGGCCTCGACGGTCGTCAACCTCGGTGGCGCGGCCGGGACCGGCGCCCTGACGGGAGGGGCCGCCGGAGCCGGGGGCGGCTCCGGATGCCGGCTCGGCAGCGCCAGGACGAAGAGCACCCCGAGGACAAAGCCGAGCATCGCCCAAGAAGGGATCTTCGAGGGTTTCGCGGACGGCGGCGGCGCGGCAGGTTCCTCGTCCATGTGTGGCCCATATAAAATCGAAAAACCGGCCGAAAGGCAAAGCCCGTGTGGGGTCCGCGCCCCCCTGGCGGGCTAGCTGCGGACCAGGGCCGCGACGGCCATGGCGACCGTCTCGGTGTGCGAAAGCGACACGATCACGTGGGTGGCCCCCGTGCTGCGCAAAAGCTCCAGACCCTTCTCGTCCAGCCTGACCAGAGGCTGCTGGCGCTCGCCGTGGTAGATGGACGCCGACTTCCAGCCCAGGTGCGCCCCGATCCCGGTCGTAAAGCACTTGGAAACCGCCTCCTTGGCCGCGAAGCGCGCCGCCAGGTGCTTTTCGGGGTGGGGCTTGGCGAGGCAGTAGGCCCGTTCCTCCGCGGTGAAAACCCGGTCGAGGAAGCGCTCGCCCTGGCGCTCGAGAACGCGCCCAATCCGGGCGACCTCGATCACGTCGCAGCCCAGGCCGAGGACGGTGCCGCCCGGGGGAAGGTCGAGGTTCATGGAGGGGAAGCGCCCTGTCGGGTCAGCCCATGCGCCGCCTCATCTCGCGGACCGCCTCGTCTATGCCCGTGAAGACCGCCCGGCTGATGATCGTGTGGCCTATGTTCAACTCGTGCAGGTGCGGGATCGTCCGCACCTCGGCTATGTTGACGTAGTTGATGCCGTGGCCGGCGTTCACCGTGAGGCCGAGCTCGTGCGCCCGGACGGCCCCCAGGCGCAGCCTCTGGAACTCCGCCGCGCGGCGCGGCCCGTGGAAGGCGTTGGCGTAGGCGCCGGTGTGGAGTTCGACCCAGGGGGCGCGGATCCGGGCGGCAAGCTCGATCGCGGCGTCATCCGGGTCGATGAACAGGCTCACCTTGATCCCGGCCGAGGCCATGGTGTCGGAGCAGGCCTGGACCGCATCGCGGCGGCCCGCCACATCGAGGCCGCCCTCGGTTGTGACCTCCTGGCGGTTCTCGGGGACCAGGCACACGGAATCCGGCCTGAGCTTCAGGGCGAACTCAACCATCGCCGGCGTGCAGGCCATCTCGAGGTTCAGGCGGGTGCCGATCGCCTCGCGCAGCCGCCACACATCCCGCTCCTGGATGTGTCGCCTGTCCTCCCGCAGGTGCACCGTGATCCCGTCGGCGCCCGCCCGCTCGGCGGCAAGGGCCAGCGGGACCGGATCGGGCTCGACCGGGCCGCCGGCCGTTTCCTCGGCTTGGCGGTACCGGGCCTGGCGCAGCGTGGCGCAGTGGTCGATGTTTACGCCCAGAAGGATCATAGTTCGGGGTGGTTAACCAATAGCGCCCGGGCTCCGGAGACAAGTGGCAAGTGGGGCCGGCTAGGGCTCCTGGGGCCAGCGGGAGAAGTCGTGGCGCGGCTTCCAGCCGAGGCGCTCTCGGGCGCGGGCCGCGTCGGCGTGGGAATCGGCGGAGGGGTGGCCGAAGAGGTGAAAGACCTCGAACCCGAGATCCGGCAGTCTGAGGGCGGCGGAAGCGGCCGTGGCGATGTCTCGCGGGTCGATCATCTGCCAGTTGGCCGCGGGCCAGCGCTTGCCGTACTTGTCGGTGAGGGTCTCCTCGTCGATGATCGCCGAGGGCCTGAGAACGGCCACCGGCAGGCCCGCCGTGCGGGAGTAATAGGAGGCGACCTGCTCCTGCAGGGCCTTGGTCAGCCCGTACAGGATGAGCGGCGAAGGGGGCAGTTCGGGTGTCAGGAATGTGCCGGCCTTTAGGGCGGCATGGACCACGCCAGCGGTCGATATGAGGACCACGCGCTTCGCGCCGGCGGCGGCCGCCTCGGCAAAGACCAGCGCAGTGCCCGTCACATTGACCGAGAACGGGACCGGGGGGCTATCGTAGACGCCCGGGCGGTTCGGCGCCATGTGCGCAATCACCACCGCGTCGACTCCGGCGCAGGCCCGGCGCACCGCCTCCGGGCTGCTCACGTCGCCCGCAAACCATTCCGCCCCGGCCGGGCACGGGCCCGGCTCCACATCGAACAGCCTCACCCGGTACTCCCCGGCGAGGCGCACCGAGATCGCGCGCCCGAGAAAACCGGCTGCACCGGTCACCAGAACGCGGGAGATCATCGGGCGGGCCTTCAGGGCCTCTCGGCCATCTGGACGTACTCGCGCCTCTTCGGGCCGATGTAGATCTGGCGGGGCCGGTAGATGCGCCCCTTGGGGGTCGAGGCGACCTCGTGCCAGTTGGCGATCCATCCCGGCGTGCGGCCAATGGCAAAGACCACGGTGAACAGGCTCACCGGAATGCCCAGGGCCCGCATGATGATCCCGCTGTAGAAATCCACGTTGGGGTAGAGCTTGCGCGAGATGAAGTAATCGTCCTTCAGGGCGGTTTCGTCGAGCCGCTTGGCGATGTCGAGGAGCGGGTCGTTGACGCCGAGCTTCTTCAGCAGGTCGTCGCAGGCCTTCCCGATGATCTTAGCCCTGGGGTCAAAGTTCTTGTAGACGGCGTGGCCGAAGCCCATCAGCCGGTTGCTCTTGTTGCCGGACTTCGCGGCCTGGATGAAGCGGGAGCCGTCGTCGCCGTCGTCGTGGATCGCCTGGAGCATCTGCACGACCGCGCTGTTCGCCCCGCCGTGGAGCGGGCCGGACAGGGCGCAGATGCCCGCCGAGATGCTGGTGAAAAGGTTCGCCGCGCTCGAGCCGACCATGCGCACCGTCGACGTAGAGCAGTTCTGCTCGTGGTCGGCGTGGAGCAGCAGGAGCAGATTCAGCGCCCGCGAGACCTCCGGCACGGCGACGTACTCCTTGTAGGGCTCGGAGAACATCATGTGCAGGAAATTCTCGCAGAAGGGCAGGTCCTGCTTGGGGAAAACGTAGGGCAGGCCGCTCTGGTAGCGGTAGAGCATAGCCCCGATCGTCCTGACCTTGGAGATCGCCATCGCCGCGGCCATGTCGAAGCTCGCCAGATCCTTCGCAAAGTCGTTCGTCGCGAGGTGGGGATAGTAGGCGGCGAGCGAGGCGAAGATCGAGGAGAGCATTGCCATCGGCGGGGCGTCCTTAGGGAAGCCCTCGAAGATGCGCTGCATCTGGGTCTCGATAGCGGCGTTCTGGCGGAGAAGCATCCCGAAGTCCTTACGGCGGGCCGCGTTCGGAAGCTCGCCGTAAATGACCAGGTAGGCCGTCTCGATGAAGTTGCTGTGCTGCGCGAGCTGTTCGATCGGATATCCGCGGCAGCGCAGGATCCCGTTGTCGCCGTCCAAATAGGTGATCGCGCTTTCGCAGGAGGCGGTATCCCCGTAGCCTTGGTCGTAGGCGACGTAGCCGGTATCGACACGCAACCTGCGTATGTCCACGGCCTTTTCACCTTCGGTCCCGACCATGACTGGAAGGGGATAATCTTTGTCGTCAAGTCGAAGCGAAGCTGCGTGGGCCATATGGAGCGCTAGCGAAACGGATTCCGTGCCTGTTGCAAAGAAAAGAGTGTCAGAAATCTGCGCTGGCCGATTTCAGCCGCCTCAGGCGGGGAACTCCGCAGCCAGGCGTGAGAAGTTCCGGTATACCTGAAGCCCCTTGGACTGGCTCTTTTCAGGGTGGAACTGGGTGCCGAACACCCGCCCGCGGCCTATCGCGGCGGCAAAGGGGCCCCCGTAGTTGCATTGGGCCAGCACCAGGGCGGGATCGGAGGGCTCGCAGTAGTAGCTGTGCACAAAATAGAACGCCTCACCCTGGGCTAGGCCAGCCGCCAAGGGGGATTCGCTGTGGAGAAACCGGATGGTGTTCCAGCCCATGTGGGGGATCTTGAACTGCGGGGGCCGGCGAAACCGGACGACCCGGCCCGGGAACACCCCAAGTCCCTCGACCCCACCCTCCTCCGAACCCTCGAACAGCGCCTGCATCCCCAGGCAGACCCCCAGAAACGGCCGGTCGCTCCGGATCCACTCCCGGACCGAGTCGTCCAGGCGGGACGCTCTCAGGGCGGCCACACAGTCCCTGAGCGCTCCCACGCCGGGAAACACAAGGCCCCGGGCCCCGCTGGAGGCGAGTTCGGAGGGGTTCCGCACCACGATCGGCGACGCGCCCGCAGCCTCAAGGGCCTTGGTGACGCTGCGCAGGTTGCAGATCCCGTTGTCGATTACGGCGACCGCAGGCGTCAAAGCTCCCCCTTCGTGCTCGGCAATTGGTCAGCCGCGCGCGGCTCGATCTGGGTAGCGACATCCAGGGCGCGGGCCAGGCCCTTGAAGATCGCCTCGGCCACATGGTGCGGCTCCTCTCCGTACACCAGCTGGACGTGGAGGTTGGCCCCGAGCGAGTTTGAGAGCGCCCTGCAGAATTCTTTGACGAGCACCAGGTTGAAGTCCCTCACGAACATGGAGGGGGCCTCGACCCGGTAGACCAGGTGGGGCCGGCCGCCCAGATCGACGACAACGCGCGCCAGCGACTCGTCCATCGGCAGGATGAAGAACCCGTAGCGGCGGATCCCCGTCTTGTCGCCGAGGGCCTGCTTGAAGGCGGTGCCCAAGACCAGTCCGACGTCCTCCACGGTGTGGTGGTAATCGACGTCGACGTCGCCCTTGGCCTTAATGGAAAGGTCGAAGAGCCCGTGCTTGGCGAAGAGCGTCAGCATGTGGTCGAAGAACGGCACTCCGGTGTCGATCGCGGCCTGACCCCGGCCGTCAAGGGCCAGGGTAAGCACGATGTCGGTCTCGGCCGTCTTGCGGGAGACCTTCGCTACGCGTTGGGGATTGGCTTTAGCTTTTGCCATGCGTCGAGGGATTCGTTGAGGACGCGCATCTCGTCGTCCGTGCCGACGCTGACGCGCAGAAACGGCGCGGTCAAGGCGTGGCTCGGAAAGTAGCGCACGAGGATCTTGCGGGAGAAGAGAAACTCATAGAGGGATTTCGCAACCGCGCTCCCGGCCTGCCCGGCCCCGTTTTTCGGCTCGGTGAAGACAAAGTTGGCCTGGGAGGGGTACGTGAACCAGCCGCGCCGCCCGGTGCAGTCAGAGACCAGGCGGTCGCGTGTCGACTTCACCCGGGCGATCACCGGGGCGTAGTAGGCCTGGTCGGACAGGGCCGCCAGGGCGGCCGCCTGGGAGAGCCGGTTGACGTTGTAACTGTCGCGGACGCGGTCGAGCCAACCGATCACCTCGGGATCGGCCAGCGCGTACCCGATGCGCATCCCGGCGAGACCGTAGGCCTTGGAGAAGGTGCGGACTACCACGAGATTGCGGTGCCGTGACAGGAGCGGAACGGCGTCCTCGCAAGCAAAGGCGGCGTAGGCCTCGTCAACCACCAGCACCCCTTCGAACCGCTCCAGGATCGCCTCGATCTCAGCCCTGCCGAATCCGACGCCCGTCGGGGCGTTTGGGGAAGTCAGGAAAAAACCGCTCGCACGGGAGCCCGCGATGCGCTCCACCTGCAGTTGCATTGAGCGGTCGAACTCGACCGTCTCGGCCACCCCATCCTCTATCGCAACCAAAACCGGGTACAGCGAGTAACTCGGCCAGGTGAAGCCCGCCGCAGCGGATTTTCCCGACAGGCAGCGGACGAGCAGGTTTAAGATGTCGTCGGATCCGTTGCCCACGCAGACGTTCTCCTCCCTCACCCCATGGTGGGCCGCGAGGGCGGTCCTCAGCGGGGCGCTCGTCGGGTTGGGGTACAGACGCAGCGACGCGCCGTCGGCTCCGACCTCCCGTTTCAGCGCCTCTGCGACTCGGGGGCTCGGCGGATAGGGAAGCTCGTTTGTGTTGAGCTTCACCCACCCAGGGCCGGAGGGCTGGATGCCCGGCGTGTAGGGACTGAGGCGGGAGATGTGGGCGAGCGGACGCATCAATTCAAGAGCCGGGGGCATGCTGCGCGACCCGGCTGGCCAAATCAAGCCACCCGGATCCTCGCGGAACGCCCGTGAGCCTCGAGCCGCTCCATGGCCGCAAAGGCCGAGATCCCCGGCTCGGCCCGGCGCAGGCTCGCGCGGCCATAGGAAACCAGGCTTGTCCTGCGGATAAAGTCGCTGACCCTCAGTCCGCTCGAAAACCGGCCGGTGGTTCCCGTCGGGAGCACGTGGCTCGGGCCGGCGGAGAAGTCCCCCAAGGCGGTCGGCGTATCGTTGCCGACCATGATCGCACCGGCTGTCGTGATACCGCGCAGGAGAAGCCCCGTGGAACGGCGCCCCACGAGCAACTCGAGGTGCTCGGGAGCGATGGCATTGGCAATCTGCGCAGCGGCCTCGAGGCCCGCGGCCTCGACGACCACAAACCCCTCGTCGATCACCCGGCTCACCTTGTCGGAGCGCGGCAGAGAGCCCACCTGGGCCCGGACCTGGGCAAGGATCGCGTCAGCCACGCGGGCCGAAAGCGCCACCAGGTAGATCCTCTCACGGCCCGAGCCGTGCTCGGCTTGCGCGAGAAGGTCGGCCGCCGCGAAGTCCGCCCGGGCGGTGCCATCGGCGATCACCATCAATTCGCTTGGGCCCGGCAGCGAGTCCACCCCGACGGTGCCGAAGACCTGGCGCTTGGCCTCGCACACGTAGGCGTTTCCGGGACCGAAGATCTTGTCCACGGGCCGGATTGTCTGGGTGCCGTAGGCCATGGCAGCGACCGCCTGGGCTCCCCCTATGCGGTACACCTCGTCGACCCCGACAAGGTGCAGGGCGGCCAGGAGCGCCGGAGCGACGTCGCCTGCGGAGCCGGGCCTGCCCTTTGCCGGCGTGAACACCGCTATTTCTGGGCACCCGGCAACCTTGGCCAGCGTGGCGGTCATCAGGACCGTAGAGACCAGAGGAACCTCGCCGCCCGGAACGTAAAGGCCCACCCGCCGGATGGGGTCAAACTTCTCGCCCACCGTTCCCCCGTGCCGGTTGCGCGCCTTCCAGTCCGAGGGCAGACCCCTTCGGTTGAAGGCGGCAACGTTGGCCCGGGCCTCCCGCAGGGCCCGCATGTCGGAGGCCGCAAGGCTCCGCGCCGCGGCGGCGATCCGCCCGGGCGATATCCGGAACTGGTGCGGGGAAAGCCGGACCCCGTCAAACCGGGCCGCGTAGCGGGCGACGGCGGCGTCGCCGCCCGCACGAACCCCATCCAGCACTGACGCGACTACCCTGGAGATCCGTTCCGGAACCTGCGCGCCGCGGCATAGGGCAGCGAGCCTCTTGGAGAAGCCCCTCTGGCTGGACCTCAGTCTGAGCATTGCCGGTCCCTATTTGGTCGGCGCCGGGGCGGCGGTTCCCGGTATCTGGGGCACCGGCTGGAGCATAGGCACGGTGAACAGCCCATCCGGAGCGCGCTCATTGATCGTAATCTTCTCGAACGTGTAGGTGGTGGTTGAACCCTTCGAGGCGGGGTCGGTTTCGACTGTGGCGATCATCTTGGGAAAACGGACCCCCCCGGCGAGGATTTCGCCGCTCTCGCGGATGTGGGCCCCCCCGAGAGTCTCGGACATGACAAGGCGCCCAGTCCGCAGGTCAAAGTAACGCACGTAGTTGATCGACGGCGAGTACGTGAAGAACACCTTCTCGCAGGAAATCCCGTCCACCAACTCCTGCCCTAGGTCCTTGATCGCTCCACCCGTCCGGAGCACTCCGCGGTAGAAGCCCAGGTTCTCCAAGGTGTCGGCCCGCAAAGCCCAGGTCTGGTCGCTGCCAAGCAGGGTCAGTTGGGAAGCGCGCGAGGGATCAATAGCAGCCTGGCCCGGGGCGCGGGGAGTCTGGACCTGCTGCCAGGCCTCAAAGTTGTCCAGCGCGGTGTGGCTGATGCGGTCCGCGGCCAGAAGCACGACGCTTTCCCGGAAGGGCTCCTCGAAGAAGATGTCCACGTTCGCCGTAACATCGGTCTTTGAGTTGCCCGAGACCGTCTTCATGACGGTGCCGACCAGGTGGATCGTTCTCACCGAATTCAGGGCGTCCTCCGTTCCCAGGTAGGAGCGGGCCTTGACGACGATCTCTGGCTCCTCGGCACAAAGGGCAGGCACTAAGGCGGAGGCTAGGAGGGCGATGAGTCGAAATTTCATGGCTACGCGAGAGAAGGATGAGTCAAGTCCGATCGATACGAGGTTCCAAGAGCTTATTACTCCCACTCGATCGTAGCCGGCGGCTTGGAACTCACATCCACGACGATGCGGGACACGCCACGCACCTCGTTGGTAATGCGGCTGGAGATCTTCTGGAGCAGGGCGTAGGGAAGACGGGTCCAGTCGGCGGTCATCGCATCGATGCTCTCGACGATTCGTAAGGCTATGACGTACGAGTAGTTGCGCTCATCCCCAACGACTCCGACCGACTTGACCGGAAGGAAGACGCAGAACGACTGCCAAACTCGCCAGTACCATCCGCTTGCAAGCATCTCCTCCTGCAGGATCGCGTCGGCGCGCTTCAGAATCTCAAGCTTATCTTGGGACACTTCGCCCAGGACCCTTACCCCCAAGCCGGGGCCGGGAAACGGCTGGCGCCAGACGACCTCCTTGGGCAGCCCCAGGGCGAGGCCGACCCGCCGGACCTCGTCTTTGAACAGTTCCCTCAGGGGTTCCAAAAGCTTTAGCTTCATGCGGGCGGGAAGGCCCCCGACATTGTGGTGCGACTTGATCAGGGCAGCCGGATTGTCTCCGATCGCCACGCTCTCGATGACATCCGGATAAAGGGTCCCCTGAGCCAAAAAGTCGGCGTGCCCTATGGACCGGAGCGACTTCTCGAAGACCTCGATGAAGGTGCGCCCGATGATCTTGCGCTTGCGCTCCGGGTCAGCGACCCCGCGCAGACGGGATAAGAAAATGCGGGACGCGTCGACAACCCGCAGGTCGATGTGGAAATGGCGCCGGTAGAGTTCCTCGACGGTCTTTCGCTCGTCCTGCCGCAGGAGGCCGTTGTCGACGAATACGCAGGTGAGCTGCCGCCCGATTGCCCGGTGGATGAGGGCAGCCGCGACCGAGGAGTCGACCCCGCCCGACAGGCCGAGGATGACCCTCGAATCTCCCACCGTGGAGCGGATGTTCTGTGTGGCTTGGGCGATGAAGTCCTTCATGCTCCAGTCCTGCCGGGCGTCGCAGATGCCCACCAGGAAGTTGCGCAACACTTCCGTGCCGCGCTCGGTGTGGAACACTTCGGGATGGAACTGGATAGCGTAAAAGTGCCGGGTCCGATCCTCGAAGACCGCGTAGGGCGAGTTCTCGGTCGCGCCGATTGCGGAGAATCCCTTGGGCAGCCGGATCACTTTGTCGCCGTGAGAATTCCAGACGCGCAGCTTGCGGGGAAGCCCCGCAAAGAGCCGCCCCGCCCTTCGGATCTTGAGGACGCCGTGGCCGTACTCGCGGTGGCTGCTGCGCGCTACCGTGCCGCCGAGCAGGCGGCCCATCAGCTGGAGGCCGTAGCAGATCCCAAGCACAGGGACCCCGAGTTCGAAGATGCCCCGGTCGGGCATGGGTGCCTTGCGGGCGAAGACCGAACTCGGCCCCCCCGAGAGAATGATGCCAATCACATTCTCGCTGCGCAGCACCGAGGCCGGCGTTGAGTAGTGGTAGATCTTAGAGTAAACTCGGCACTCCCGAACGCGCCGGGCGATCACCTGGGTGTACTGAGAGCCAAAGTCGAGGACGGCGATCGTTTCAGGCATAGTCAAAAGCGCAGTCGGGAATTTTCGTGGTTGCAGCGCGGGCACCGGCAAAGCTCGGTGCCGACGGAGGCCGTGTAAAGCCTGTCGCAGCGGATGCAGTGGAAGGTCGTCTTTCGCCTTTCCCGCTCAAACCTCTCGTGGTCGCGCCGGTCGTAGTACAGCCACAGCGCAAGCACAATGATCCCCACCAGGGCGCAGTAGACAGCGGCGGCGATGGGGAGCGGGAACATGTTCGGTCACTGCGGGCACCGAAAGCAAAACGCGCCGAAGGGTTGCTTCGACGCGTGTTCACTCTCAGCCGAGCGAGGTCCCGGGAAGGGCCATCAGGGCTTGGCTTCGGGGGCCGCCGGGGCCTCGGGAGCGGCAGGGGCCTTCTCCTCGGCAGCCTTGGGGGCCTCAGGAGCTGGGCTGGCGGAAGCAGGGGCCGCGGGAGCCTTCTTGGCCTTGAGGGCCTTGCGTCCCTTGCCCTTCTTGTAGCCCACGTCCTCGGCCTTGACGAATTCGATCAGGGCCATCTCGGCCGCGTCGCTGATGCGGCGCGGGGCGAGCTTGTAGATGCGGGTGTAGCCGCCGTTGCGGTTCGCGAAATCCTTGTACTTTTCGTTGAACAGCAGCGTGACCGCGTCCTCGTCCCGCACGTCGCTCAGGGCGAGGCGTCTCAGATGGAGGGCATCGGCCTTGTTTGTCTTGGCGGCGGCGTGCTTGGCCTTGGTGATGACCTTCTCGATGAAGGGGCGCAGGGCCCGAGCCTTCGACAGGGTCGTCTGGATGCGGCCGCGCGTGATCAGCGAAGCGGCAAGGTTGGAGAGCATCGCAGCGCGATGCTCGCGGGTCACGCCCAGGGAGGCATGATGTTTATTGTGACGCATTGAGGGTTGTGTTTAGTCGGTCCCCGATCGGCAATCCGGTCGCAGCGTTGGGCGGCAGCGGACGGCGCGAGGGCCGGGATTAAAATCTGGTCTTAAGCTTCCTTCTTCGCGTCGAGGAGACGCTCGTCAAACTTCATACCGAGAGACAGCCCGAGGGCCTCAAGCTTTTCCTTGATCTCGTTGAGCGACTTCTTGCCGAAGTTGCGGTACTTGAGCATCTCCTGCTCAGTCTTCATCGCCAGCTCGCCCACGGTCGTGATGTTGGCGTTGTTCAGGCAGTTGGCAGCGCGGACCGACAGCTCGATCTCGTTTACCGACATGTTGAGGAGCTTCCGGAGCTTGTTCTGCTCTTCGCTGACCTCGCTCTGCTGGCTCTCGAACTCGAACTGCTCGGCGCTCACGCGGTCGAACACGTCGAGGTGGTGCTTGAGGATGGAGGAAGCCTGTTTGAGGGCGTCGTCGGGCGTGATGCGACCGTCCGTCCAGACCTCCAAGATCAGCTTGTCGTAGTCAGTGATCTGACCCACGCGGGTATTTTCCACCGCATACTTCACCAGGCGCACGGGGGAGAAGAGGGTGTCAATCGGGATCACCCCGATCGCCTGCTCTTCCTTCTTGTTTTGCTCGCCGGGATAGTAGCCGCGGCCGGTCTTGATCTCGACCTCCGCCTCGAATGAGCGCTTGGAGTCGAGGGTGCAAATGACCTGGTCGGGGTTGATGATCTCGATGTTCGGATCCGCCTGGATGTCGGCGGCCGTCACCGGGCCCGCCTTGTTGGCCTTGATCAGCAAGGAGATCGGATCGCGCTTCTTCGAGACGATCAGGACCTTCTTCAGATTGAGCACGATGTCGGTGACATCCTCGACGACGCCGTCGATGCTCTGGAATTCGTGGTTCACCCCGTCGATCTTGATCGAGGAAATGGCCGCGCCCTCGATCGAGCTGAGGAGGACACGCCGCAGGGAATTGCCAACGGTGTGACCGTAGCCGGCTTCAAAGGGCTCAGCGATGAACTTGGCGTAGGTCGGCGTTGCACCTTCCTCGACCTTAGTGAGCTTATTGGGAAGTTCGAACTTTCCGAGGCGTTTGGGCATGGCAGTGAGAGCGGACGTAACAGTTGAGTGAGTGTGGGAAGGAAAGCGGTCCGTTAGAACCGGCTGTAGAATTCGACGATGATCTGCTCGTTGACGTTCTGGTCCATCTCCTCGCGGGTGGGGAGGCGGACGGCCTTGGCCTTAAATTGCTCCGCGTCGAGAGCCAGCCAGCCCGGAACGTTGCGGATGCGGTTCTCCTCGAGGTTGCGTGTGGCCATCTGGCGGGAGGCCGGGGTGTTCTTCACCTCAATCTCGTCGCCGGGCTGGACGTTGTAGCTGGCGATGTCGACCTTGTGCCCGTTAACCCGGACATGGCCGTGGTTGACGAACTGGCGGGCCGAGGCCCGGGTCTTGGCCATGCCCAGCAGGTAGATCACGCTGTCCAGCCGGGTCTCGAGCAGCTGAAGGAAGCGCTCGCCGGTGACGCCGCGCTCGGCCTTGGCAATTTCAAAGACGCGCCGGAACTGCCTCTCCAGGAGACCGTAGATGTACCGGAGCTTCTGTTTCTCGTTCAGGCCGACGGCGTACTCGGTGAACTTGCGGCGGCTCTTCGGGCCGTGCTGGCCGGGCGGGAAGTTGCGGCGTTCGAGCGCCTTGCCGGAGCCGAGGATGTAATGGCCAAAGCGGCGGCTGACGCGGGTTTTAGGACCAAGATAACGAGCCATGAGTGTGAAAGGTGACGGGTGAAGGAAGTGGTGAGGAGGAGCTCGGTTCAGACGCGGCGACGCTTCCGGGGGCGGCAGCCGTTATGGGGGATCGGCGTTACGTCGACGATCGAGGTGACCTCTAGGCCGATCGCCTGCAGAGCGCGGATCGCGCTGTCACGCCCGAGGCCAGGTCCGGAGACCCGGATGACGATGTCCTTCAAACCGTGGGACATGGCGTTGCGGGCCGCGTCCTGGGCGATGATCGTGGCCGCATAGGCCGTGGACTTGCGGGAGCCGCGGAAGTTGCACTTTCCAGCGCTCGACCAGGCGATCACCTGGCCTTTGAGGTCGGTGATTGAGACGATGGTGTTGTTGAAGGACGCCAGGACGTTTGCGACGCCGGATACGACATTCTTCGATCCCTTCGCCTTGCGGACCTTGATGGTGCCCAGCTCTTCCTTGAGGAGGTCCTCTGCGGTGGGCTGCTTGGCGACGCCGCCGATCAGTTCGACAGGCTTCGCAGGAGCAGCTGCCTCACCGGCGACCGGAGCCTTGGCCTCTTTATGACCTGCCTCGGCGGGCGCACCCTTGGCGGCCGCAGGAGCTCCCTCAGTCTTGGGCCCCTTGCCGGGCTTGCCTTCCTTGGGAGCGCGCTGGGGGGCCTCGGGGGCCGCCTGGTCCTTCGCGGCAACCGCGGTTTTGCCGGGCTTTTTCTCCGAGGAGGCGGGTTTGTCGTGCTTGGGCGCGTTAGTTTCTTCGGCCATGTTCGTAAATTAGACTTCTTTTGCTTTGGTGACGCCGACGGTCTTGCGCGGTCCCTTGCGGGTACGTGCGTTTGTGCTGGTACGCTGGCCGCGGACGGGGAGTCCCCGGCGGTGGCGAACCCCGCGGTAGCAGTTGATCGCCTGGAGACGCTTCAGGTTTCCGGCGATCTCGCGGCGGAGGTCGCCCTCGACGACCCACTTGTGCTCAGTGATGACGTGGAGGATCTTATTGAGCTGTTCCTCCGACAGGTCCTGGGCGCGCATGTCGGGGTTGAGACCGGCCTCTTTCACGACGACGTCGGCGCGGGTGGGCCCGATCCCGTAGATGTAGCACAGGGAGTAGGCGACTTTCTTTTTTGCTGGGATTTCTACACCAAGGAGGCGTGGCATGTGGATTGAGTGGGAGAGTTGTTAGGTTAAAGTGAGGTGGATTGGGTCAAAGTGAGAATTTCTGGACCTTTCTGGGTCGTGAGCACGGTGTGTTCAAAGTGGGCCGAGGGCAGGCCGTCGATGGTGACGACCGTCCAGCCGTCCGCAAGTGTCCGGGTCTGGTAACCGCCGAGGTTGACCATCGGCTCGATGGCAAGCGTCATTCCCGGCTTGATCCGATCCCCGGTCCCCGGTCTTCCGAAGTTCGGGATCTCGGGGGGCTCGTGCATCGAAACGCCGACGCCGTGCCCGACCAAGTCTCGCACGACGCTGAAGCCGTGCCCCTCGACGTACGTTTGGATTGCCGAGGAGATGTCGCCGATTCGCCCGCCGACCTGAGCCTTGCGGATGCCGATCTGGAGGGCCTGTTCGGTCACCCGGAGCAACTTCTCGAGGCTCGGTGCAATCTGCCCAACCGGGACAGTGATCGCGTTGTCGCCGATGTAGCCCTTGTACTCGACCGTGACGTCGAGCGAGACGATGTCTCCGTCTCGCAGGACCCGCTTGACCGAACCTATGCCGTGGACGACTTCCTCGTTGACCGACACACAGGTGTAGGCGGGAAAGCGTCGCGAGTTGTGCTGGTATCCATAGTCGGCGCTGCGTGCACCAAGTTTGGCGATCAGCTCGCGACCGATCTGGTCCAAGTCGTAGGTGGTAATCCCCGGGCGAACGTGCTCTTTCAGCTTCGCCAAGACCGCCGCCGCAATAGCGCACGATTTGCGCATACGGGCGATCCCCTCTTGACTCTTGATGGGGATCATCGGGCGGGCGCCCCCGAGGCCATCAGGCCTAGCAGGCGGTAGTGTCCAACAACGGGATCCGGGGCGCCGGGACCGGCAACGACAGCGTCAATAGCCTCGTCCCTGGCCTCAATCCATTCGTCGAACACCTTGGCTTGGAGCAGCGTAGCCGGGAAGTCCGTAAGGATAAATCCCGCATCGGGTTTGCGCGCGAAATACCACCGGCGCATCAGCGCTAGCGTGGTCGCCTCGTCGGCAGGCGATGAGCCTGCCAATGGGGCGGGGCGCGAAATCTCGCGGTCCTTAAGTCGGGCCGGAGAGACGTGCTCAATGTGCAAAGAACGCGCCCGGTTCATGAGATCCGAGTGCGGATCAGAGGAACCGAGCAGTAGGAGTTTCGCCTTGGAGCTCTCGCCCAAGGGGGAAAAGGGTCGATTGATGGCAAAAAGCGCCACCGGAGTAAAGAACTATTTGCCCAGCAGGCGGTAAAGCCATACGGCGAGCCCCAGGGAGAACATCCCCAAGACCGGCCATACGATCCTCATCACGGCCTCTGTCGCAAGGGCGTCGCCCACCATGGCCTGCTGCGGGTTGGCGCTGCGGGCCCGGAGCCTTCCCTTGCGGAGGAAACCGTCATAATGGCGTTGCAGGAGAAAAGTTTCGATCTGGCGCATGGTGTCCAGGATGACGCCCACGGTGATCAACATCCCCGTGCCTCCGAAGAAGTAGGCGATCCGGTAGTCGACGTTGAGCTGCCAGTAAAGGACGTCGGGGATAATGGCGATGATCGTCAGGAAGATCGCCCCCGCCAGGGTGAGGCGGGTCATGATGAAGTCCAGGAACTGGGCTGTGGGCTCGCCCGGCCGGACGCCGGGGACATAGCCGCCGTACTTCTTCAGGTCGTCGGCGATCTGGATCGGCTTGAACATGACCGACACCCAGAAGTAGCTGAAGAACAGGATCAGCAGGGAGTAGCCCGTGTAGTAAACCCAGTGGCCCCTCATCAGGTTCTGGGAGAATTCGGTCAGGAACTTCAGGTTGAAGGCAGCGCCAATCTGGGAGAAGATCTGCGCCGGGAAAAGGAGAATGGCCGCGGCAAAGATGACCGGCATAACCCCGGAGTAGTTGACCTTCAGCGGCAGGAACGAACTCTGGCCGCCCATGACCTTGTTGCCGACGATCCGCTTGGCATATTGGACCGGGATCTTCCTTTGTCCCTGGACCACCAGAATGATCCCCATGGTCACGGCGACGAACAGGATTATCATCATCATCGCCATGGGCAGCCCGAGGCTGGGACCGGTGCCGATGGGCTTAACAAACATACGGTAGACGGCCGCGATCGTACCGGGGATCTGGGCGAGGATGCCGACCGTGATCAGCAGGGACACGCCGTTTCCAATTCCGCGCTGGGTGATCTGCTCGCCGAGCCACATGAGCAACATGGTGCCGGCGGTCATGAAGATCACACCCGTCACAAGAAAGCTGGCCTTGCTGACTACCACGATTGAGCCGAAGGTGTTAGCGTCGTAGCCGGGAATCAGCGTTCCGGGATGGGTTTCCAGCGCCAGGATCAGCAGGCCGCCCTGGACAACGCAGATCAGCAGCGTTGCGTAGCGGGTGTACTGGGTGAGCTTCTGGCGTCCGACGTCGCCTTCCTGCTGGAGGCGGCTCAGGGAGGGGACAACCGCCGTCATCAGCTGGAAGATGATCTGCGCGCTGATGTAGGGCATAATCCCCAAGGCGCACACGGCGCCGCGGGTCAGCGCGCCGCCGGTAAACATGTTGTACAGGCCGAGCAGTGCTCCGCCGGCGCCGCTACCCTGCTGACGCGCGAATTCCTGAAGCGGGTGCGAGTCGATGCCAGGCAGCGGGATGTGGGCGCCGACGCGGGCAACGAACAAGAGCGCCAGGGTGTAGAAGATCCGCGAACGCAGTTCCGGGATCTTCAGGGAGTTGGCGAAGGCGGAGAACAAGGGAGGGGGGAAAAAGGAACGGAATCAGGCGACGATCGCCTGGCCTCCGGCTTTCTCGATTTTCTTTTTTGCGGACTCGGAGAACTTGGCGGCGGTAACCTTGAGCGGGCGGCTGATTTCGCCGTCGCCCAGAACCTTGACCTTGAGCTCGCCGGGGCGGATTAGCCCGGCCGTGACGAGCGCTTTCGCGTCGACCTCGGTCAAGCCGGCGTCGAGCGAGGAAAGGTCCCCAACGTTGACAACAGCAATCTCAACCCGGAAGGAAGCCTGGTTGAAGCCGCGGTGGGGGAGTTTCCGGTAGAGCGGCATCTGGCCACCCTCGAAGCCGGGGCGGATGCTTCCGCCCGAGCGGGCGGTCTGGCCCTTGCCTCCGCGGCCGGACGTCTTGCCGTGTCCGCCGCCCTCGCCGCAGCCTACGCGCTTGTGGCGGTGCACGGCACCGGGAACGTTTGTGAGTTCGTGGAGTTTCATGTCAGGATTGGCGCAGCTTGGTGATGTCCGCGGCGAGCCGCAGCTGGAGCAAGGCATCCAAGGTGGCGTTCACAACCGCGATGTGGTTGTTGGAGCCCATCGACTTGGTAAGGACATTCTTGATTCCGGCCGCCTCGAGAACGGCGCGGACGCCGCCGCCGGCGATCAGTCCGGTACCGGGAGAGGCGGGTTTGAGAAGCACCTTGCCACCGTCGTACTGACCGAAGACGTCGTGGGGGATCGTGTCGCCCTTGAGCTTCACGTGGACCAGATGCTTCTTGGCGTGCTCGGTGCTCTTCTTGATGGCGTCGGGAACCTCATTGGCCTTGCCGTAGCCGACGCCGATGTTGCCCTTCTGGTCTCCGACGACGACAAGCGCGGCGAAGCTGAAGCGGCGGCCGCCCTTGACGACCTTGGCGACGCGGTTCACGAAGACGACCTTCTCGACCATCGAAGGACCGTCCGATTGGGACGCATTGCGGTCGTCGCGGCGAAAATCGCGGCGGGGCTCCCTCCGTCCGGGCGAATAGGGTCGTGAGGCCGGGCGTGTCGTCTCGGCCGGGCGTGTCGTCTCGGGAGGAGGAGTGGCAGGCGCGGCAGCGGGCTCGGGGGCGGTTGTATCAGTACTCATGTGCGGTCAAAATTTTAGCCCACCCTCGCGGGCGGCGTCGGCGAAGGCCTTCACCTTGCCATGGTAGCGCGCGCCGCTGCGGTCAAAGACCACAGAGACGACGCCTGCGGCCTTCGCCTTGGCGGCAAATGCCCCGGCTAGGATCTTTGCTCCGGCCAGATTGGCGTGGAGCTTCTTCTGGCGCAGCTCGGGATCGAGGCTGGACAGGAACAGCACGGTCGTCGCGGTGTCGTCGTTGACCGCCTGGGCGTAGATGTGCTTCGAGCTGAACTTGACGCTCAAGCGCGGGCGGGCGGCGGTGCCTTTGACCTTCTTGCGGATTCGCCAACGGCGCTTTTGCAGCAGCTTGGCCTTGTGGACAGTGTTCATATGTTTTCCCCGGCGGTTTATGCCACGGTCTTGCCTTCCTTGCGGCGGACGCGCTCCCCAACGATGCGCACACCCTTGCCCTTGTAGGGCTCGGGGGGATAGTAGCCGCGGATCTCGGCGGTGACAGCGCCGACGAGCTGCTTGTCGCAGCCCTCGACCTTGAGCTTGGTCCCGTCAGTCACGGTGATCTTGATGCCGTCCGGGACGTCCATCAGGATCGGGTGAGAGTAACCGAGCGCCAGGTCGAGTTGCTTGCCCTTGAGGTTGGCCTTGAAGCCGACCCCCTGGATCTCGAGATCCTTGGCGTAGCCGGCCGTGACTCCCTTGACCATCCCGGCGATAATCGAGCGGGCGGTGCCGTACATGGCGTTCGCAAAGCGGGTGGTCTCGATGGGCTTGACGATCACCTTCTTGTCGACGACCTCGATCGAGACGACGGGGGCGAAGGTCTTCTCGACCTTGCCCTTGGGGCCCTCGACGCGGACGGTCGTCTGCTTGATGTCGACCTTGACCTTGTCGGGGATGAGAACGGGTTGTTTGCCGATGCGGCTCATGGTGCGGGGCTCCTTACCAGACGTTGCAGATCAGTTCGCCCCCCGCCTTCTCGCGGCGGCAGTCGGTGTCCTTCATCAGGCCGCGGGGCGTCGAGACGATCGCGATGCCGAGCCCGTTGAGAACCCGGGGGATCTCGGTGTATCGGAAGTAAAGGCGCCGGCCCGGCGTCGAGACGCGGTCCAGACCCGTGATGGCGGGCGTCCCGGCGAGGTACTTCATCTTCACGATGAGAGTCTTGTGGCCATCGGCGTCGACCCCATTGGAGTAGTCGGCGATGTAGCCCTCGGCCTTGAGGATGGCGGCAATGCTCTCCTTGAGCCGGGAATGAGGGGACGTGCAGTCGTCACGCGACGCCTTGCTGGCATTGCGCAGACGGGTTAGAAAGTCGCTGATCGGATCAGTCATAGCTTGGCCTTACCAGGAGGATTTGATCACGCCCGGAATCTTTCCGGCTAGCGCGAGTTCGCGGAACTGGATGCGGGAGACGCCGAACTTGCGGCGGTAGCCGCGCGGCCGGCCGCTCATCGAGCACCGGTTGCGGATTCGGACCGGCAGGGCGTTCTTGGGCAGTTTCTGCAGCTTCTTCTGCGCGGCGAAAAACGCCTCGTCGGTCGTGGCCGGGTTCTTGAGAATGGCCTTCAGCTCGGCCCGCTGCTTCGCGAATTTCGCGACCAGCCGGATGCGCTTCTTGTTGCGTTCTATGGCGGAGGTTTTCGGCATGTTAGGTGGTGGATGGGCTCGTAGCTAGGCGGCGTGGGGTTTCGGGGCTGCTGTGGCGTCGCTGCGGCGGAAGGGCATTCCGAGGAGACGGAGCAGCTCTCGGCCCTCGTCGTCGGTCTCCGCGGAGGTGACGATCGAGATATCCAATCCCGCGGCCTTCTTGGCATGCTCCATCGTGATCTCGGGGAAGATGGTCAGGTCGGTGATTCCGATCGTGTAGTTTCCCTGGCCGTCGAGCTTGGGCGAGACTCCGCGGAAGTCGCGGATGGTCGGCAAAGCGACAGCGATCAGGCGGTAGAGGAACTCCCACATCGAGGGCCCGCGCAGGGTGACGTGGCAGCCCACGACCTGGCCCTGCTTGAGCTTGAAGTTGGAGATGGCCTTCTTCGCCTTGGCGATCACGGGCTTCTGGCCGGCAACCAGTCCCAGGTCGCGCTGGATGTCGGCGATCTGGTTCTTGTCGGCGTCCGCATCGATCCCGCTGTTAAGCACGATCTTCGTCAGCTTCGGCACCTCGTGCTTGTTCTTGTACCCGCGGGTGCGCACGAGCTCAGGCACGACCTGCTCGATGTACAGTTTTCTCAGTGTTGGCGTGGTGCTCATGGACGGCGGATTTTCTGGCGCAAGCGATTAAGGGTTACCGGTATTTCGGCGATGGATTCTCGGGTGCTCAGACCTTAGCGGGCGCCGGAGCTCTCTTGGCAGCGCGCTTCTCGTGGTTGGTCTTGAGCATCAGATTGGAAAGGTGCACAGAACCCTCCCGCTCGGCGATCGTGCCCTGCGGGTGCTCCTGGGACTTCTTCAGGTGGCGCTTGACCATCGCGACGCCCTCAACCCGGGCACGGCCGCTGCCGGCCAGAACCTCGAGGATCTTCCCCTCTTTGCCCTTGTGGGAGCCGGCGATGACGACGACGACGTCGCCCCTCTTAACGTGGAAGTTTGGCATGGTCAGAGAACCTCCGGTGCGAGCGAAATGATCTTCATGAAGTTCTTGGCGCGCAGCTCGCGGGCCACAGGCCCGAAGATGCGGGTCCCCTTCGGGTTTCCGTCCGCGTCGATGATGACGATGGCGTTGCTGTCGAAGCGCAGGTAGCTCCCGTCGTTGCGGCGCACGGCCGCCTTGCTCCGGACGACCACGGCCTTGGCGACCTCGCCCTTCTTAACGGTGGCGTCGGTCGTGCTCTCCTTGATGTGGACCGTGACGATGTCGCCGACATGCGCGACATCGGTATTCTGGCCCTTGCGGCTGATCATGGCCGCCCGGCGGGCGCCGGTGTTGTCGGCGACCTCGAGAATGGAACGCAGTTGGATCATCGCGGAGGAGGGTTAGGGGTTGGAAGCGGGCTGTGAGGCCGGCTGTTCGGCGGAAGGCTTCGCGGTCTTGGTGGGTACCTGGGCGGCGACATCGGTTTCGGAGATGGCCTCGCCTGAGGCGCGGACGGCGCGTTCAACGATGCTCAGGATGCGCCAGCGCTTTAGGCGGCTCAGGGGGCGGGTTTCCATGATCTCCACGCGGTCTCCAATCTTGGCCTCGTTCTTCTCGTCATGCACGTGAACGACGGTCTTGCGATTGATGACCTTGTGGTACTGCGGGTGCGGCCTCTTGAAAGGGATAGTGACCTTGACGGACTTGTCGCCCGACCGGCTGGTGACGAAGCCGAGGAGCTTTTTGCGCGGGTTGCGCGAGGGCGTGGGTGTTGCGGAAGACATGGTGGCGGGCGTTTAGGCGGCGGCGGCCGGGCTTTGTTTCTGTTTGCGGACGGTCTCGAGCCGGGCGATGTCCTTGCGGAGATCACGCAGTTCGTGGGTCTTTTCGACCTGGCCCGTCTGCTTGCGCAGGTGGAGTTGGACGAGCTGCTCCCGGCAGGTACGCAGTCTCGTGACGATCTCCTCGGCGGAAAGTTCGCGGATTTCTTTTGCAGTCATGGCGGGTTGGCGGTCGATGTTACGGTCTACTGTTCGGCTCCCTCGCGCACTATGAAGCGGCACCGGAACGGAAGCTTAGCGTCGGCTAGGCGGAACGCCTCCTTCGCGATGGCGACAGGGATGCCGCCGAGCTCAAAGAGGACCGCGCCGGGCTTGATGACGGCGACATAGTACTCGACGGGGCCCTTGCCCTGGCCCATGCGGACCTCGGCCGGCTTCTTGGTGATCGGCTTGTGCGGGAAGATGCGAATCCACAGCTTGCCCTTACGCTTAAGGTGCCGGGAGATCGTCACGCGGGCGGCCTCAATCTGCTGGCCCGTCATCGGGCCGCGGCTGAGCGACTGCAGGCCGTATTCGCCGAAGGCGAGCGTGTTGCCCCGCTTGGCGTTGCCTGCGCGGGAGCCCTTCTGCGACTTGCGGTATTTGGTGAATGCGGGGGCGAGAGCCATGGTGAATTACCTCGTTTAGGCGGCGTCGGCTTCCTTCTTACAAATCCAGCACTTGACACCGATCTTGCCGTACAGGGTACGGGCCTCGGAAAATCCGTAGTCAATGTTCTCCCGCAGCGTGTGCAGGGGTACACGCCCCTTGCGCTGCCACTCCCGGCGTGCGATGTCGGCACCGCCGAGGCGGCCCGAGCACTGGATCCTGATCCCATCGGCACCAAGGGCCATGGCCATCTCGACGGCCTTCTTCATGGCACGGCGGAACGCGATGCGACGCTCCAGCTGCAGGGCGACGTTCTCGGCCACGAGTTGGGCCTCGATCTCGGGCTTCTTGACCTCCTGGATGTCCAGGAGCACCTCGCGGTCGGTCAGTTTCGCCAGCGCAGCCTTGATGTTCTCCACCTCCTGGCCCTTGCGGCCGATGACGATGCCCGGCCGGGCGGTGTAGATCTTAACGCGGACCCGGTTGGACGCCCGCTCGATGAAGATGCGGGGCACGGAGGCCTGCTTCAGCTTCTCCATCAGCATCGTGCGGATGACCTGGTCCTCCTTCAGGAGCTTAGGGAAGTCCTTCTTGCTGGCGAACCAGCGCGACTGCCAGTCTCTGCGGACGGCGAGGCGGAAACCGATCGGATTGGTCTTTTGGCCCATGGTGTTCGGATTAGTTGGCGGCTCCGTCCGACAGGACGATGCGGATGTGGGACATCTTCTTGACGCGAGGCTTCGCCGTGCCGCGGGCACCGGCCTTGAAGCGTTTGATGACCGGTCCGTTCTCGATTACGGCGCTTTTCACCGTGAGGGAGTCGGCGGACAAGTTGGCGTTGTTCTCGGCATTGGCGATCGCGCTCTTAACTGTCTTTGCGATGAGCCGGGCGGACTTGCGCGGCACGAGCATGAGGTACTCGACGGCAGCGGGAGCCTTGCGCCCCTGGATCGTGCGGGCGACCTCGCGCATCTTCTTTGGCGACATGCGCGCGTAGCGGGTGAGTGCTTGGATTTCCATGGGATCGTGCGGCCGGGTTTAGATTTCCTTGCGGGTCATACCGCCGTGCGCCTTGAAGATTCGGGTCGGGGCGAACTCCCCGAGCTTGTGACCGACCATGTTCTCGGTGACGTAAACGGCGACGAAGGCCTTGCCGTTGTGCACATTGAACGTGTGGCCGACGAAGTCGGGCGTGATGGTCGAGCGGCGGGACCAGGTTTGTATCGGTTTCTTCGTGCCGGCTTTCGCCGCCTTCTCGATCTTCTCGGAAAGGTGGTAGTCGACGAAGAAGCCCTTCTTGATGGAACGTGCCATGGGGAGTGGTTACTTCTGGCCGCGCGGCTTGCGACCGTTGTGGTGGAGGATGATGGACCGGTTCGACAGCTTCGACCGGCGCCGGGTCGGGAAGCCCTTGGCGAGCTGACCCCAGGGCGAGACGAGCTGCTGCCGGCCGCCGCCGCCCTTTGACTTGCCCTGGCCGCCGCCGTTGGGGTGGTCGACCGGATTCATCGCCATGCCGCGAACGTGCGGGCGCTTGCCGAGCCAGCGCTTGCGGCCCGCCTTGCCCAGAGACTGCTTGTTGTGGTCGGCGTTGCCGACGATGCCGATCGTGGCACGGCACTTCGCGTGGACGAGCCGCAGCTCGCCAGAGGGCATCTTGAGCTGGGCCTGGCCGTTTTCGACCGCGATCAGTTCAAGGGAGGCCCCGGCACAGCGCGCAATCTGGGCGCCACGGCCCGGGACCAGCTCAACCGCGTGGACTCGGGTCGACGGCGGGATGATCTCCAGCGGGAAGTTGTTGCCGACCAGGAAGTCGTTGGTCGTCGCCTTATCGGAGGCGATGATCGTCGAGCCGACCTTCAGGCCCTCGGGCGCCAGGATATAGCGCTTCTCGCCGCCGGTGTAGGCCACCAGGGCTAGGTTCGCGGTGCGGTTCGGATCGTATTCGATCGCCTGGACGCGGGCCGTCTGGTCGAGCAGGTCGCGCTTGAAGTCGATAATCCGGTACAGACGCTTGTGGCCGCCGCCGCGGTGGCGGGAGGTCACGCGGCCGTAGACGTTGCGGCCGCCGCTCTTTCCATACGACTCGAGAAGAGCGCGCTCAGGCCGCTTGCGGCTGAGTCCCTCGCGGTGGTTCAGCTCGGTGAAGCGCCCGGCGGGCGTTAGGGGACGAAAGATTTTAATGGCCATGGTAGTGTTTTCCGGGACGGGCCGATCACATGAGCTCGATCTTGTCGCCGGCCTTCAGGGTCACGACCGCCTTCTTGTATTCGGAGGTCGTGCTCGGGCGTCCGTTGCGGCCGCGCTTGTTCTTGCCCGGGTAGTTCATCACGTTGACCCGGCGCACGGTGACCTTGAAGGCCTCCTCCACCGCCTGCGCGATGGCGTGCTTAGTCACGCCGGAGAAAACCTCGAACGTGTACTGGCCAAGCTCCGAGGAGAGCTTGTTGGCCTTCTCCGTCAATCGGACTGACTTGAGGACGTGGTCGGGATGCATCAGTTGGTTCCTCCGTTGACCCGGGAAAGGATCGTCTCGAGTGCCTTCGAGCTGACGATGATGTGCTGGTACTGCGCCAGATCGAGGGTGTTGAGCTTGGAAGCCTCCTGAAGCATCACCCGCTCGATGTTGCGGGCGGCCCGGCGGGTCTCGACCCCGAAGGGGGCATCGACCAACAGGACCTTGCCCTTGGGGGCGATCCGGCCGACGACCAGGTTCACGGCTTTGGTCTTGGCGGGGCTGGCCTTGAAGGCCTCGATCACCGCGATCTCGCCGGCAACGGCGCGGTCGAAGAGCGCTCGGCTGAACGCGAGGGCCTTAACCTTGTCGTTGATCTTCTTCGAATAGTCCCTGGGCTTCGGGCCGAAGACGACGCCACCACCGCCCCAGAGGGGCGAGCGGCTTGAGCCGGCGCGGGCGCGACCGGTACCCTTCTGGCGCCACGGCTTCCTGCCGCCGCCGCGGACTTCTCCGCGGGTCTTTGTGGAATGCGTTCCCTGGCGCATGTTGGCCCGGATCGCGACGATCACTTCCTTGACGGCCTGCAGACCCTTCCCGCCTTCAAAGGTCGGGAGGCCCGCGAATTCCTCTTCGCGGCTCTGCGTGCCATCGGCGTTGAAAATCTTGAGTTTCATAGCGGCTGTGGATCCTCTTCGGGTTAGGCGGTCGGCTTAGGCTGGCCCTTGATGGCGCTTCGGACGATCACGTCGCCCCCGTTCGCGCCGGGAATAGCGCCCTTTACCAGGAGGAGATTCTTGTCCGCGATCACCTTGACGACCCGCAGATTCTGCATCGTGCGGCGTTCGCTGCCCATGTGCCCGGGCATCGACTGGTTCTTCCAGGAGCGGCCGGGAGTCTGGCGCATGCCGATCGAACCGATGCGGCGGTGGAACATGGAGCCGTGGGCGGCCGGGCCGCCGGCGACCCTGAAGCGCTTGACGACCCCTTGGAAGCCCTTGCCCTTGGTGATTCCGATGACGTCCACGAGCTGGCCCTCTGCGAAGGCCGCGACGGTGACGACATCGCCCACCTTCAGTTCAGGGGCCCCGGGGAGGCGAACCTCGCTGAGGACCCGGGGGGCCTGCTCAAGACCGGCTTTCTTCGCGTGGCTCTGTTCGGCCTTGCTCGCGTTCTTAGCCTTTTTTGAGGAGAAGCCGAGCTGGACGGCGTTGTAGCCGTCGTTTTGCTCGGTCTTCACCTGGACTACAGCGCAGGGCCCGGCTTCGACCACGGTGACCGGGACTAGGACGTTTTGCGCGTCATAGACCTGGGTCATGCCGATTTTTTTGCCGAGTAGGGAGGAGATCATGGCTAAGCGGTAGGTGGAAAGTTTTCCGTTTTGAGACCTACATTAGAAGGCCCGGGGGCCCGCTTCGGCCCCGGAGGGGGCGGATGCGGGTGGGCATCTGCTAATTTTGGACTTTAGACGTTAATGGTGATGTCGACGCCGGAGGGGAGGTTGAGTTTCTTGAGTTCATCCACGGTTTGGGCCGTGGGCTCGATGATATCGATGAGCCGCTTGTGGGTACGCGTCTCAAACTGCTCCATCGACTTCTTGTCCACGTGGGGCGAACGGTTGACGGAGAGCTTGTCGATGTGAGTCGGAAGCGGGATGGGGCCGGAAACGCGGGCGCCGGAACGCTTGGCGGTTTCGACGATGTCCTGGGCCGACTGATCGATGACTCGGTAGTCAAAACCCTGGAGCTTGATGCGGATGCGTTGGCCTTTCATGAGCGAAAAAGAACGGGGGTTAGCTGCGGGCCGGAGCCCTGGTGGTGTTCTCGACGATCTTGGTCAGGAGCGATGCGGGCACTTGTTCAAAATGGGAGGGCGTGATCGCGGCACTGGCGCGACCCTTGGAAAGGGAGCGAATGTCGGTGACATAGCCGAACAGGGTCTCGAGCGGCACCGCAGAAGTGATGATGCACGCTCCGGCCTTGTTTTCCATGCCGTGGACGCTGCCCCGGCGGCGGTTGATGTCGCCGATGAGGTCGCCCTGATACTCCTCGGGCGTGGTGACCTCAACCGCCATGATCGGCTCAAGCAGGATAGGGCCAGCCTTCTTCATCGCCTCTTTGAGGGCGAAGATCCCAGCCATCTTGAATGCGAGCTCTGAGGAATCGACCTCGTGGTAGGAGCCATCGACGATCTTGACCTTCACGTCGACAACCGGGTGCCCCGCGATCGTGCCGTTGTTGCAGCCCTCCATGATACCGGCGATTGACGGCTTGATGAATTCCTTCGGGATGGTGCCGCCGACGATCTCGTCTAGGACCTCGACTCCCTTGCCCTTTTCGTTGGGTTCCAGCGTGATACAGACGTGCCCGTACTGACCCTTGCCGCCCGACTGGCGGATGAACTTGCCCTCGCCCTCGGCCAACTTCGTGACGGTCTCTCGGTAGGCGATCTGGGGCTTGCCGGCTGTTGCCTCAACCTTAAATTCGCGCTTCATCCGGTCGCGGATGATGTCCAGGTGGAGTTCCCCCATCCCGGAGAGGATCGTCTGCCCGCTGTCCGGGTCGGTGGAGACCTTCAGCGTGGGATCCTCCGCAACCAAGCGCTGGAGGGCCGTTCCCATCTTCTCTTGGTCGGCCTTGGAGTTCGGCTCGATCGACATCGAGATCACGGGCTCCGGGAAGGACGGCGGCTCTAGGCGGATGTCAAAATCCTCGTCGCAAAGCGTGTCGCCGGTGATCACGTCCTTGACCCCGACCAGGGCGCAGATGTCCCCGGCGTAGGCGACGTCGATTTCCTCGCGCTCGATCGCGCGCATCAGCACAAGGCGCGATACGCGCTCGCTGCGGCGCGTCCGCGGGTTGTACATCGACATGCCCCGTTTGACCACGCCGGTATAGACGCGGAAAAACACGATCTTGCCGACAAAGGGGTCGCTCCAGAGCTTGAACGCCAGCCCCGCCAGCTTTTTCTTGTCGTCGACCACCGCCATGACCTCCTTGCCGTCGCTGTCCTGGCCCTTCATGGGGGGAACGTCGATCGGGCTGGGCAGGTAGTTGACGACGCAGTCGAGAAGCCGCTGGACGCCCTTCTTCTTGAAGGCAGAGCCGGGGACGACGCCGCAGAAGTTGAGTGAGATGGTCGCCTTGCGGATCGCCAGGATGAACTCCTCCTGCGTGATCTCCTCCCCGCTCAGGAACTTATGGGCGACCCCATCGTCGAAGTCCGCCACCGCCTCGATCAGCTTCTCGCGGTACTCCTTAGCCTCGGACAGCATGGCATCCGGAATCGGCGTCGACACCGGATTCAGGCCGAGAGGATCGTCCTTCTCCGGCGGGAAGATGTAGGCGACCATCTGGACCAGGTCGATCAGACCCGTGAAGTGCTCCTCAGCTCCGATCGGCAGAAACAGCGGATGGGCGTTGCCCTTGAGCTTCGTGCGGATGTCGTCGACGGCCCGGTGAAAGTCGGCCCCGACGCGGTCCATCTTGTTGATGAAGGCAATCCGCGGCACCCGGTACTTGTTGGCCTGACGCCAGACGGTCTCAGACTGGGGCTGGACGCCGGCGACGGCGTCAAAAACGGCGATAGCTCCATCGAGGACCCGCAGGGAGCGCTCGACCTCGGCGGTGAAGTCGACGTGCCCGGGGGTGTCGATGATGTTGATCCTCTGCTTGATCCCCTTCCAGGGGCCGCAGGAGGCGTTCCAGGCGCAGGAGATGGCGGCGGCCGTGATCGTGATGCCGCGCTCGCGCTCCTGCTCCATCCAGTCGGTCACGGTGTTTCCATCGTGGACCTCACCCATCTTATGGACCGCGCCAGAGTAGAACAGGATGCGCTCAGTCGTGGTCGTCTTGCCGGCGTCGATGTGGGCCGCAATCCCGATGTTTCGCGTCCACTCAAGCGGGAACGGACGGTTCGGCGAATTAACCGAGGCAATCTTGGCCTTGTCGGTGACGACGGTAAGCTGGGGACTGTCGGAGGCGACGGACATGCGGGCGGATCCTTACCAGCGAAAATGGGCGAAGGCGCGGTTCGCCTGGGCCATCTTGTGGGTGTCTTCCTTCTTTTTGACCACCGTCCCCGTGTTATTGTAAGCGTCGACGATCTCGGCGGCGAGGGCGTCCTTCAGCGGCACGCCCTTGCGGGCGCTGGCTGCGGCCACGATCCATCTCAGGGCTAGGCTCTCCTGGCGCTCAAATGAAATCTCGACCGGCACCTGGTAGGTGGCGCCACCGACGCGGCGGCTCTTGACCTCAAGGCGCGGACGGGCGTTTTCGAGCGCTCCAAGCAGCAGATCCACCGGATCGCCCTTCTCGAGTTTCTCGGAGACCTTGGCGAACGCTCCGTAGACGATCCGCTGGGAGAGGTTCTTCTTGCCCTGCTTCATCACGACATTGACCAAATGGGCGACCAGAGGGCTCTGGTAGCGGATGTCGGGGATTGATTCGCGCTTTACGGCTCTATGACGACGAGACATGGGTCAGGTTCCTTTTCGCAGGGTCAGGCTGTCTTCTTGACCTCTTTCGGGCGCTTGACGCCGTACTTCGAGCGGCTGCGGCGGCGCTTCTCGACGCCGGTCGCATCCAGGGTCCCCCGGACGATGTGGTAGCGCACGCCGGGCAGGTCCTTGACGCGGCCGCCCCGGACCAGGACGATCGAGTGCTCCTGCAGGTTGTGGCCCTCGTCGGGAATGTAGGAAATCACCTCATTGCCATTGGTCAGGCGGACCTTGGCGACCTTGCGGATAGCCGAATTGGGCTTCTTGGGGGTTCGGGTCATCACCTGCACGCAAACACCCCTCCGGAACGGGCTGCCCGTCAAAGCCGGTGACTTCGACTTGGCGCGCACCTGGCGACGGCCTTTGCGAACGAGTTGGCTGATGGTTGGCATGCGGATGAAATTAGAGAGTGAGAATTTGGGAAAAGAGGTGAATCGTACCTTCCGTCAAAAGCCCGGCAAGAACTTTTTGGCGAAAAGTGTCTGGTATCGCGAAATTCGGGGTTTTCACCCGTCCCGCGAAGGGAAAACGTCATCCGACTTGAAGTCGGACACGTGCGAAAAAAGAGAGGGAAAGGTTGAGCAAATCGCAACCGCCCCACTAGGCGCAAGCAAAATAGGCAAGAACCGTCCCAGCGGTGCCTTATCTCACTTCCAGCCCGGAGCCCGATCGCCTTGCCGCCAAAGGAGAAATCCGTGGGCCGCGGCCTTGGAAAACCGGAATTCCCGAGAGTCCGCTTCGGCCCAAGTGGCTTGTCTCTCGCCCAATTAGGAGAGCCGAGGCCGAACCCTACAGGGGCAAACGGACGCCAATACCCTTGGCAATGGCCGCCCGGTAGACCAGGGGGGCCGTCACCATGTCGTCCACGGCTATTCCCATGTTCATGGAGAAGTACCGTTCGCCCGATCCACTCCGCCCGGGCTTTAAGCCGGCCGCGAGTTCCCCCAAGTCGCCGTCGACCCGGTCCGGGATTCCCGCGAAATAGGCCCCGTGCTTGCGCGTCTCGAGCAGTTGCTCCACATCGTCCGAGAAGAACCGGCACTGCCGCATCGCCCCCGGGGTCCATGCCGAGTCGTAGTCGAGCGCGATCGCAAGGCCGCCGGGTTTTAGCATTCCGTCGTCCAGGGCCGGTTGCGGGCTGCGCACTATGGGGACCGCAGTCACAACGACATCGGCCTCGTCGATCATCTCGCGATCGGTGCCGACTGTCCGGAAGCAAAGCTTGGGGAAGAGCTGGCTCATCTCGGCGATGTAGCGTTCGGACGCGGACGGCACGATGTCCCGGCAGCGAACCTCCGCCAGGCCCGGCAGAACCCTCACTAGGGCTTGCAGCGCCGCCCGGTTCTGGACCCCGCAACCGAGGATGCCGACGATCCGGCTCTTCGGGTCGGCCAAGTACTTGGCCGAAACCCCGGCGCTGGCGCCCGTCCGCATAGCTGTGATCCAGGAGCAGTCCATGACTGCTAGAGGTAGCCCCGTCTGGGCGTCGTTTAGGATGAGGAGCCCGGTTATGTAAGGCAGGCCCCGGGAGGGGTTGGAGGGGTAGCCGGAGACCCACTTCATCCCGGCGGCCTCGACGCCCCTCACGTAGGCCGGCATCGCATGGATGAACGCATCGGGGCTCGTGTGTATCCCGATCTTGGCGGGCATCTCGGTCTTGCCGAGGCCCTTGAGGCGAAACCCCTCGTCGACGGCCGGAAGAACCTCGGACATGTCTACCCCTGCGGCCTCCACGTCCCTGCGGCTAAGATACAGCAGTTCCATTGGCACAGCATGCTCTTTGTACCCTACCCCCTTGCGAGGAGAAAATGCCCGTAAGAAAAAACCAAAAACTGCTTGTGAGAAAAAAAACACCCGGCCTTGAGGGCCGGGTGTGAAACCCCACGGAGCTAGGCTCGACATGGAGTTTTATGGCGGGAGGAAGAATGATCGTGAAGTGAAGTGCCCTTTTTGCAAGCCTATTCATAGGAGGAGCGATCCGGGGCAAAAAAAGCCCCGGCGCCGAAAATCGGGCCGGGGCTGTCGTGAATCGGGTCTAGGACAGGGTCCGTCAGCTGGCTGATGCCTCCGCCGGCTTCGCATCCTCCACCGGCAGCTCGGCGCCGAACGGCAGCGTGATCCTGAGCTTCTTGTACTGGGGCAGCCCGGTTCCGGCCGGAATCAGGTGGCCCATGATCACGTTCTCCTTGAAGCCCTTGAGCAAGTCGATCTTGCCCAGGGTCGAGGCGTCTGTGAGCACTCGGGTCGTCTCCTGGAAGGAGGCGGCCGAGATGAAGCTCTCGGTCTCAAGCGAGGCCTTCGTGATGCCGAGCAGGATCGGCTCGGCCTCGGCGGGCTTGCCGCCGGCAGCTTCGATCCGGTGGTTCTCGGTGAGAAACGCCGCGCGGTCCACCTGCTCACCCCAGAAGTACTCGCTATCGCCCGGGTCGGTGATGCGCACCTTGCGCAGCATCTGCCGGATGATGATCTCGATGTGCTTGTCGTTGATCGTGACGCCCTGGAGGCGGTAAACCTCCTGGACCTGGCCGATCAGGAACTCGTACAGGGCCGCCGGCCCGAGGATCTCGAGGATCTCGTGCGGGTCGGCCGCGCCCTCGGTCAGGTGCTGGCCCTTATGGACGACGTCGCCGGGCTGCACGATGATGTGCTTGCCGGCGGGGATCAGATGCTCCTCCTCCTGGGAGGTCTCGTCGTTCTTGACCACAAGCTTGCGCTTGCCGCGGACCATGCCCTCGAAGGACACGATTCCGTCGATGCGGGCCATCTCGGCGGCGTCCTTCGGGCGCCGGGCTTCGAACAGCTCGGCGACGCGCGGAAGGCCGCCCGTGATGTCCTTGGTCTTGGACGCCTGGCGGGGGGTCTTGGCGAGCAGGGCGCCGGGGGCGATCGTGTCGCCCTCGTTGACGGCGATCTGGGCTCCGACCGGGATCGAGTAGGAGGCCAGCGGCTTGTTCTTGGAGTCGCGGACCTCGATCTGGGGGCTCAAGTCCTCCTTGTGCTCGATGACGACGGTGGCGATGCGCCCGGAGCTCTCGTCGAGCTCCCGCTTCACGGTGACCCCGGGGATCATGTCCTTGAAGGATAGAAGACCACCCTTCTCGGAGAGGACCGGGATGTTGTACGGGTCCCACTGGGCGAGGACCTGGCCCTTGGCGATCTTCTCGCCGTCGCCGACATGCAGGAAGGAGCCGACCACGATGTTGTAGTTCTCGAGCTCGCGGCCCTCGTCATCCAGCAGGAAGATCGACCCGGTCTTGTTGAGGACGATGTTGCCTCCCTCGGCCGTGCGCACCAGGCGCAGGCCGCGGTACTCGACCTTGCCGGCCGAACGAACGCGGATCTCGGGGGTCTTGAAGCCGCCCGAGGCGACGCCGCCGATGTGGAAGGTACGCATGGTGAGCTGCGTGCCGGGCTCGCCGATCGACTGGGCGGCGATGATGCCGACCGAGTCGCCGACCTTGGCGGTCTTGTTCGTGGCGGGGTTGATTCCGTACGACTTGGCGTCAATGCCGAGCTTGCTCGTCGAGGTGAGCGGGGACATGACCTTCACCCGCTCGATCCCGACGTCGTCGATCTTGGCGGCGATCTCCTCGGTGATGAGGTCTCCCGAGCCCACGATGATTTCGCCGGGGGTCAGCGGGTTCTGAACGTCGTCACTCGAGCACCGTCCGACGATGCGCTCGCGCAGGGAAACGATCTCGTCGTCGCCCTCGATGATGGCCTTCTTCCAGACGCCGTCGCGGGCGCCACAGTCGTCTTCACCGATGATGACGTCCATCGCCACGTCGCAGAGCTTGCGCGTGAGATAGCCGGCGTCAGCGGTCTTGAGGGCGGTGTCGGCCAGGCCCTTGCGGGCGCCGTGGGTCGAGATGAAGTACTCGAGCACCGTTAGGCCCTCGCGGAAGGACGATAGGATGGGCCGCTCGATGATCTCGCCGGAGGGCTTGGCCATCAGACCGCGGGCCCCGCACAGCTGGCGCACCTGCTGCTTGTTGCCGCGGGCGCCGGAGTCCATCATGATGTAGACGGGGTTGATCTCGTTCTTGCCCTCGTTGGCCTCCAGCTTGGCGAAGACCTCCTTGGCGATCCGGTCGGTCGCGTTGGTCCAGATGTCGACCACCTTGTTGTAGCGCTCGCCGTGGGTGATGATGCCCTTGTTGAACTGGGACTCGACCTCGGCGACCCGCTTGCGCGACTCGCTCACGATCTCCTTCTTGGTCTCGGGGATGATCATGTCATCGATCCCGATGGAGATGCCCGCCTGGAAGGCGGTCGTGAAGCCGAGCTCCTTCAGCTTGTCGAGGGTCTCGACGGTGATCGCATTTCCGGACACCTTGTAGGTGTTTAGGATCAGGTCTCCCAGCTTGCTCTTGGCGCAGGGGAAGTTCACGAAACCCAGCCCGGCCGGCCAGATCTGGTTGAAGATCACGCGGCCCACCGTGCTGCGCAGGATCTTCTTGTCCTTGTTGCCGTAGATCGTGTCGCGCTTGTAGTCGGGGTTGGGGATGTCGACCCAGTCGTGGAAGCGCATGGCGCCGTCGGCCTTCGCGAAGAGGACCTCCTGCAGGCCGGACAGCAACGGAACGCGCTGGTCCTTTGCGACCTTTCTGCGGGGCTCGATCGTCAGGTAGTAGGCGCCCAGGACGATGTCCTGGGACGGGGTGAGGATCGGCTTTCCGGACGAGGGCGAGAAGATGTTCGAGGTCGCCATCATCAGCAGCTTGCACTCCATGATCGCCTCGAGGGACAGCGGAACGTGGACGGCCATCTGGTCGCCGTCGAAGTCGGCGTTGTAGGCCGTGCACACGAGCGGATGGATTCGGATCGCCTCGCCCTCGATGAGTTTCGGCTCGAAGGCTTGGATGGACAGGCGGTGGAGCGTGGGCGCGCGGTTGAGCAGGATCGGGTGGCCCTTGGTGACTTCCGCCAGGATGTCCCAAACCTCGGTGGTTTTGCGGTCGATCATCTTCTTGGCCGAGCGCACGGTGTGGCAATAACCGAGTTCCTTGAGACGACGGATAATGAACGGCTCAAACAAGGTGAGCGCCATCTTCTTGGGCAAACCGCATTGGCCAAGCTTGAGGTCGGGTCCCACCACGATGACCGAACGGCCGGAGTAGTCCACGCGCTTTCCTAGCAGGTTCTGGCGGAAACGGCCGCCCTTGCCCTTGAGCATGTCGGACAGCGATTTGAGCGGGCGGTTGCCGGCACCGGTGACGGCGCGACCGTGGCGGCCGTTGTCGAAGAGCGCGTCCACCGCTTCCTGGAGCATGCGCTTTTCGTTGCGGATGATAACTTCCGGCGTCTTGAGCAGGAGCAGGTTCTTGAGGCGGTTGTTGCGGTTGATGACGCGCCGATAGAGATCGTTGAGATCGGAGGTGGCGAAACGCCCGCCTTCCAGCGGCACCAGCGGCCGGAGGTCCGGCGGGATCACCGGCAACACCGTTTGCACCATCCATTCGGGACGCGATTTGGAGGCGGAAAATCCCTGGCAAATCTTGAGGCGTTTCGAGAGTTTCTTCTTGTTCTGTTTGGATCGGGTGGTGGAGAGCTCCTCTTCGAGTTGCACGATCAATTCCGCCAGGTCCACCTGTTTGAGCAGATCCTGCAACGCCTCGGCACCCATCAGGGCGCGGAACGATCCGTCGCCATAAGTGTCCTCTGCATCACGGAGTTCCTTTTCGGTGAGGAGCTGGCCGCGTTCCAAAGCGGTGTTGCCGGGATCGGTCACGACAAAATCCTCATAATAGATCACGCGTTCCAGATGGCGCGCGCTGATATCCAGCATCAGGCCGATACGCGACGGCATGCACTTGTAGAACCAGATATGGGAAACCGGCACGGCCAATTCAATGTGGCCCATGCGCTCGCGGCGCACGCGGCTGAGGGTGACTTCGACGCCGCAGCGGTCGCAGACGACGCCCTTGTGCTTGATGCGTTTGTATTTGCCGCAGGCGCATTCCCAGTCGCGGGTGGGTCCGAAGATCCGCTCGCAGAACAGGCCGCCCTTTTCCGGTTTGAACGTCCGGTAGTTGATGGTTTCCGGGTTCTTCACTTCGCCCTTGGACCAGGACCGGATGATTTCCGGAGAAGCGACGGTGATGGAAACTTGGTCAAATGCCTCGGGGCGCTCGTCCACGCCAAAGAGTTCGCGAAGGTTATGGTCAACACTCATTTTTGTTAGAAAGGTTGGGGTCAGGTTAAGGGTTCGCGGGGCAAGTGTCAGAGTGTGAGATCATCGAGGGAATAATCATCCAGGCCGCCGGTCATGCCGGAGCCGTGAGTGGAGCCCTTGCGGCCGGGCCGGACGTCGAGGCCGAGGGATTGCATTTCCTTGATGAGGACGTTGAAGGATTCCGGGGTGCCTGCTTCCAGATTGTTAT
>CAIOZY010000032.1 GCA_903862935.1 uncultured Opitutaceae bacterium | reverse complement strand
CAACGCCTCGACATGAACCCGCATCAAAGAGTTGCTCTCCCACCGGAGGATGCGGTATCCGGGAAGAGTCAGGTGTAAGTGCATAGGGGACATGGTGGCGCTTCCAACGCCCCATGTCCCCAATCTTTGATCAAGAGCCCAAAGATTGGGGAGGGGGGTATTGGATTGATGGGGTCTATACCAAAGATTGGGGACTAGGGGTATTGGAGCGGAAAGTTTGGGGCCGGGGTGGTGTGGAGGGAGGATTGAGTTGCGGTTAACCGCATTGGGCGAAGACGCGCCGGCGGTAACTTCGGAAGGAACGGAAGCCCACGGTAATGCCGTTGTTACGCTTGAAGCGGGGTCTAGTTGTGGGCCTAGTTCACTTGATGAAGAGCCAAGAGCCGTCCCGTTCAGATCTCAACGCTCTGCTTTTTCCCGCCGAGATTCCCAATCTGGAGTGGTTAATGGAGGACGGGGAAAAGGCGGCGCTGCTGCAGGTCCTGCGAGCGAGCCGCCGCGAGGCCGCTCTCGAAATCGGCACCTGCAAGGGGGAAGCCTTAGCCACATACGCGAACACGCCCGAACCACCTACTCGATCGACATCGACCCTGCGGTCAAGGGCCAGCTCGAGCCCCGCATGCCGAATGTGAGGTTCCTCACAGGGGACTCCCGGCTCATGGTGCCTACGGTTCTCGCCGAATGCCGCGCATCGGGTGTCCCGCTCACGTTCGCCCTTGTGGACGGGGATCACCGTTATCAGGCCGTAAAGGCCGATCTGAATGCTATCCTCCAATATAAGCCCGTAGTGCCGTTGTGGATTCTGATGCACGACTCGTGGAACCCCGAATGCCGGAGCGGAATCGCCGACGCGGACTGGGCCGCAAACCCCCACGTGCACTCTGTGGAACTGGATTTGTGCCCGGCGTCCTGCAGGCCGACTCGGAGTTCCGGTATCAGATCTGGGGGGCTTGGCCCTCGGGCTGCTCCTGCCAGAGCCCCGGGACCACCCCCTGCAGATAGGCTCTCGCCTCAGCTACCACTTTCAACAGGTCTATCGAAGCTCGGCGTACTACCCGAGCGCGGCCAACGGGCTTCGGAAGTGGGTTCGGGTGAAGTGGCGGGGTCTGAAGCGCAGGCTAAAACGCGGCTAGCGGAGCGCACGAGCTCCCGGTAGCCCGGAGCAAAAGTGCGCTGTGAGGCAGCAAGCGGTAAACTGGCGTCCGGCAGCAGCCGGGCGCGTCCATCCAGCCACAGGACCACGCGAGAATTGCCATCGGACGGCAAGTTGGTCTTATGGCCTCCACCGTGCCCACCCCTGACGCCGCACCCAGCCTGCGCCACATCTCGGCTGCGCAATGGAGATCAGGCGCCGCGGCGTGGCTGGGCTGGCTTTTTGACGGGCTCGAACTCCACCTTTACACCCTGGTTGCAACGCCCCTAGTGATGGTGCTGCTCCACGCATCGAGCGCAGCCGATCCGGCCGTCCAGCAGAAAAGCGCCTACATTCAGGCTGCTTTTCTCGCCGGGTGGGCCATCGGAGGGGCCTTCTTCGGCCTTCTCGGTGATCGCCTCGGCCGCAGCCGGGCGCTGGCCCTGACGATCCTGACCTACGCCCTGTGCACCGGGCTTTGCGCCCTCGCCCAGACCTGGTGGCAGCTGCTGATCCTCCGGTTCGTGGCGGCGCTGGGCATCGGAGGGGAATGGGCCGTCGGCGCCTCACTGCTTTCCGAGACCTGGCCCGCCGGATGGAGGCCGTGGCTTTCCGCGGTCCTGCAGACGGGAGTGAACCTCGGAGTGATCTGTGCGGCGACCTCCGTGGGGCTCCTCGCATGCCTGCCCCACCCGCCCCCCGACCGAGTCGTCTTCGTGATCGGGGTTGCCCCGGCGCTGCTCGTGTACTGGGTGCGCAGGAAGGTGCCGGAGCCGGACACCTGGAAGGAGGCAGCCGCTTCGGCCTCGCCGAAACCCGGGATGCGCGACCTCTTCCGTGGGGCCCTAGCCTCGCTGACCCTCCGAATCTCGCTGGTATGCGCCCTGAGCCTGTCGGCGTGGTGGCTTTTCCTGTTCTGGCACCCCCAGCACATGCGCAAACTCCTGATGGCCTCCGGCCTGCCCGCAGCCGACGTCACCCGCCGCGTTTCCGCGGCCTTTTTCCTCGTGAACGTCGTTGCGATCGCCGGGAACTTCGCGTCCGGCTGGCTGGCCAAGCGGTGCGGCAACCGGACGGCGATCCAATGGATGCTGCTGGGCATGTTCGCCGCTATTACGGGGGCCTTCTGTGTGCCGCGCGATTTCTCGCAGCTCGCCTGGTTCTGGGTCCCCCTGGTCGGTTTCTTCTCCGGGGTATTCGGGCTGTTCACGATGTACCTGCCCCCGCTTTTTCCCACCCTGCTGCGGACGACCGGAGCCGGATTCTCCTACAACATCGGCCGGCTCGCCGCGGCAGCCGCGTCGATCATCTTCGGCTGGGCGGCGCCCGTAAACGACTTCCGGGTCGCCCTGCTTGTCTCGGGGTTTCTCGCCCTCGCAGCCGCCCTCGGAACGGGCGGCCTGCCGCGGGAGCCCAAGCAGGCCTAGCCGGGGGGGAAATTCCCCGCCGGGGACCGTTAGCGGCAGTCTCGCCGCCCGTCCAGCGCGCTCTTCAGGGTGACCGCGTCGGCGTACAGCACGCCCCCGCCGCTGGGCAGGCCGAACCCGATGCGGGTGACCTTTACCGGGCGCTCCGCGGGCAGCTGCCCGATCAGGTAGTGGCAGGTCGCCTCGCCCTCGACGTCATTGGCCAGGGCGAGGATCAGTTCATCGACCTCCCCCCCGCGCACCCGCTCGATCAGGGGCGCAAGGTTGAGGTCGGCGGGTCCCACTCCGTGGCCGGGCGACAGGCGCCCGTGGAGCACGTGGTAGAGTCCGCGCCAGGCGCCGCTCCGCTCGATCGAAACCAAGTCGGGGACATTCTCCACCACGCAGATCACCCGCGAATCCCTCCTCGGGTTTGCACAGATAGCGCACAAGTCGGACTCGGTCAGGTTCCCGCAGCGAACGCAGCGCCTGACCGCCTTGGCCGCCGTCTCCAGGGCTTTGATCAGCCCGGCCATGGACTCGGGCTTCTCGACCACAAGGTGGAGGGCGATCCGCTCGGCCGAGCGATAGCCCAGCCCCGGAAGCTGCTTGAGCTGCTTTTGCAGGGCCTCGAACGCGGTGGCCATAGTCTCAGAACAGTCCCGGCATCTGAAGGGCCGCTGTGATCTTCTTCATCTCGGAGTCGTGGCACTCCTTGGCCTGCCTGGCGGCGTCCTGAAACGCGGCCAGGAGGGTTCCCGCAACCACCTTCGGCTCCTCCTTGAGGAAATCGGCGTCAAGTTCCAGGCCGAGGAACGTTCCGCTGGCGGCCACCTTGACTCGGACCGCTCCGCCTGCCGCAGCGACATCGATCTGGCGCTTCTCGAGCTCAGCCTCGAGAGTCTCGATCGAGCGCTGCATTTTCTGGGCTTGTTTGAGGAGTTTGCCGACGCCAGGCATAAGAGGATTGGTTTGGTTTGTGCTGGGAGAACGGATTAATGTGTCGCCGGCAAATTACAAACTCCCATTCTAGGAGCGATCCGAGGCTCCCCCGCCATGCCCACTGTTCTTGTCATCCTAGCCGAGCAATTTGAAGAGATCGAGATGGTGACCCCGGTCGACCTGCTTCGGCGGGCCGGCGCCGAGGTGACGATTGCCTCCCTCGGCGAGGGAATCCACGCGACAGGCCGCACGGGGCTGACCGTGCATGCCGACACGACTCTGGCCGCCGTCGCCGAAAGATCGTTCGACTGCGTGCTGCTGCCCGGGGGCCCGGGCGTGAAGCACCTGCGCTCTGACCCGACCGTCAAGACCCTGCTTATCCGCCAGCACGCCGCCGGGCTGTGGATTGCGGCGATCTGCGCCGCCCCCGCGGTGCTCCACGACGCAGGGCTTCTTACCGGAAAGCGCTACACGGCCCACTTCTCGGTTGCCGGGGAACTTGCCCACATTCGCTCGGAGGAGCGCGTGGTCATTGATGGACGACTCATCACCTCCCGAGGGGCCGGCACAGCGCTCGATTTCGGCCTGGCGGTCGTCACCGCCCTGTTCTCTCCCGACAAGGCAGCGGAAATCGCACGGTCGATCTGTTCGTGAAACTGCTTACTGCCAACGGGATTGCCTCGCGCGGCCAATTCCCTCGTAATGGGGCCCAGCAGGGGGCCCACACCCCAACCCGACCGTTCGTGGGCCCGGCTGATTGACTCTCCGCCCGGTCGCACCCCCCCTTGGGAAGCGACGGGGCGAAGCTTTCCAAAGTGTGTGGCATAGCTGGAGTTATTGATCCCCAAAGCAGCGCCGCAGTCCGCCTGGACTGCGTGGAGCGCATGTGCGAGGCCATGCGGCACCGGGGGCCCGATGACAGCGGTGCGCAATCCCAAGGCCCAGCCACGCTCGGGATGCGGCGCCTGGCCATCTACGATCCGGCTCACGGGCACCAGCCTATCCAGACACCCGACGGACGGTTTACGCTGGTCTTCAACGGCTCGATCGTAAACCACGCGGACCTGCGCAAGGAACTCGCCGGCCGATGGGACTTTCGCACCCATTGCGACACCGAGGTGCTCCTTGCCTCCTTCGTCCAGTGGGGTATCGCCTGCGTAGGCCGGCTGCGGGGCATGTTCTCGTTCGCCGTCTGGGACAGTCGCGAGCAGACCCTGCACCTCGCCAGGGATCCGTTCGGGATCAAGCCCCTGTACTACCGCCACGACCACAGCCGCCTTGTTTTCGCCTCCGAACTCAATGCGCTGCTGGCCGGGGGTATCCGCCCGGAGATCGACCCGGTCTCCGTGGGGGACTTCCTTGCCTGGTTCTGCGTTCCGGCACCCAAGACGATCTACCGCGGCATCTACAGCTTGCGGCCGGGCGAGGCCGCAACCTACCGCGACGGGCGGCTCGACATCCAACGCAGATGGAGCTTCGCCGGCATCGAACCCGAGCCCAACGTCTGTTCCTCACAGGAGGAGTTCCAGTGGGAGCTGCGGCGCAGGCTCGAGGATGTGATCGGCGCCTACGCCGTGGCTGACGTGCCCGTGGGCGCGTTCCTGTCCGGCGGCCTCGACTCCAGCGCCATAGTGGGGCTGATGGCCCGGACTGCGGGCGCCAGCCTGAAGACGTTTGCGATCGGCTTCGACGAACCCGGATATTCCGAGGCCGACGAGGCCGCCGCGGTCGCGCGCTACTACGGCATCGAGCACCACACCACGATCCTGACCGGCGCGGAGGTAGCCCGGTCGCTGGAGGATTTCATCGCCGCCTGCGACCACCCCACCGGGGACGGCCTCAACACCTACCACGTGAGCCGCGCCGCCCGGCTGGGCGGCCTTACGGTCGCCCTGTCGGGTCTGGGTGGAGACGAGATCTTCGGGGGTTATCCCTCGTTCAAGAACGTGCCTCGGCTGGCCGCTCTCTTGCCGTGGTGGCGCCTGATCCCCCAGGGTGTGCGCAACCCGATCATTCGCCGGCTCGAACACGGCAGCACGAGAGAGAGGAAGCTCGCCGACAGTCTCAATTACGCCCACGACCCCCACGAGCTCGCGGCGCTGGACCGCAGGGTGTTCTCGGAGATCTCTCGGAGGGGGCTGCTGGCCCAGGGGACCCTCGAGGCGCTCGGCAACACCTCCCCGTTCCATCCCGAATTGGATGAGCTCAGAAAGGAGCTCTCCCATGCCCGGCTTCCCGAAATCTCCAGCGCCTGGGAGCTGCGCACATACATGGCGGATCTGCTGCTGAGGGACAGCGACGTCATGAGCATGCGGCATTCGCTCGAGCTGCGCGTTCCCTTCGTTGACCGGCCGCTGATCGAGTGGCTGTGGCGCCAGCCTTTGGCCTACCGCTTCACCCCCCGCCGGCCCAAGAAGGCGCTTGCCGACGCGTTGCGCGACATCCTGCCCCCAGCCCTGCAGAACCGGCGCAAGCAAGGGTTCACCCTGCCCATCGCCCTTTGGATGCGCCGGGAGCTCCGGCCCTTCCTTGACGAGACCTTCTCCGAGGCGAGCATCGGGAGGAGCTCGTTCTTTCGACCCGAGGCGGTGCAGGCCACCTGGCAGGGCTTTTTGCGCTCCCAGGACACCCGGGAGTGGTCCCGGGTCTGGAGCCTGGCGATGCTCATCGCCTTTATCAACCGGCGCACCCCTGCCTCGCCGCCCCACAAGACGAATGAGAAGCCGCTTGAGTTGCTCAGCCAACACGTCGCAAGCGGGGGCAGGAGCCACACGCTCCTCATGGTGCCCGAGATTTTCTCCAACACGGGGGGAATCCAGCGAATTCTCAGGCTTTACCTCAAGGCCCTGACCGAGATCGGCGCCAGAAACGGACAGGGGGTCAGCCTTCTTGCGCTGCTTGATCCGGAGCTGGACTCGACCGCCGTGCGGCACTACACGGGCGCGCCGCTGCACAGTTGGTGCGTCTGCAACCGCCGGAAGCTCAGGTTTGTGCTGGCCGCCCTGCGGATGGGCCACAACGCCGACCGGATCATCTGCGGGCACGTCGCCCAGAGCCCCGTCGCGTGGCTCGCCCGGCTGCAGAATCCAGGCCTGCGTTATTACGTGGTGGCGCACGGGATCGAAGTGTGGCGCCCCCTGGGCCTGCTCGAGCGCGTCGCCCTCCGCGGCGCCAGCCGGATCTTCTGCGTGAGCGAGTACACCCGCCGTGAGCTCCTCAGGCGCTGCCCGCTGCCGCCCGGCCGCGCGATCGTGCTTCCCAACGCGATCGACACCAGTTTCTCGATCTCAGCGGGCGTCCCCCCCGCCGAGTGCCCGCCGGTAATTCTCACGGCGGCCCGGCTCATGCGCTCCGAGCGCTACAAGGGCATCAGCGACCTGATCGCCGCGATGCCAGCGATCCGGGAAAAGGTGCCCGGGGCCCAGCTGCGCGTGGTCGGACGGGGCGATGACCTGCCCCGGCTCGAGGCGCTGGCGCGCAAGGCCGGCCTCCTCGGCGGCGGCGTCGTGTTCCTCGGATATGTGAGCGACACGCAGCTCGCCAAGGAAATCGCCTCCTGCCGTCTCTTCGCCCTGCCAAGCAGCAAGGAGGGCTTCGGCATCGTCTTTCTGGAAGCCATGGCCCGAGGCCGGCCCTGCCTGGGGGCGCGCGCGGGCGGGATCCCCGAGGTGATTACTCCTGAGACCGGCATGCTGGTCGAGTTCGGTGACATCGCCTCAATCAGCGCGGGCTGTGTTGAAGCGCTCCAGCGGGACTGGCAGCAGGGGCCGATTCTGGCGCGGCCCCAAGCCTTCTCCTATGGCCCGTTCCGGGACCGCCTTGCAGCGCAACTTGAGGCCCCACCCGCGGCAGACTAGACGCGCCCCTCCGTGATCACCCCCGGCAAGCTTCTCTTGTACCTCTACCACAGGCCGGTCGGCCTGTGCAGAAACTCGCTGCGCAACGGCGGCCCCATCGCCGAGTGGCGCACCGAGGTCCAGCGGCGCCAGATGGAGGCGGCTGCCTCCCGACTTGGCGCCCTTCCCCTTTTCCCCGATCAGGCTCGGGCCACCGTCCACGTCATGACCGGAAGGCGCTTCTGGTACCAGACCGTCTTCTGCCTGCACTCCCTGTCCCGCGCGGCCCGGCGCACCGTCGACGCGGAGCTTTACGACGACGGCACCGTCGACCCGGAGCTCGCCCGGGCCCTATCGCTCCTGGGGCCCGGGGTCAGGATCACTCCCGCGGAGGAGATCCGCAGCCGGCTTGAGCAATTCCTCCCGGCCTCGCGGTTTCCGACCCTGCGCGAGCGGTGGACGAATTATCCCAACATCCGGAAACTCACCGACGTGCATCTGGGGCGCCAGGGTTGGAAGCTCGTCCTGGATTCCGACCTGCTCTTTTTCCGGAGACCCGATGCCCTCCTGGAGTGGTTCTCCCGGCCGGACCGGCCGCTCCACGCCGTCGACTGCCAGGAATCATACGGCTACAGCCGCAAGCTGTTGGAACGGCTTGCGGGGGCGCCGATCCCCAGCCTGGTGAATGTCGGCCTGTGCGGTCTGCGCAGCGAGGCCTTGGACTGGGAGCTGCTCGAATCCTGGTCCGCAGAGCTGATCGCCCGGGAAAAGACCAACTACTACCTGGAGCAGGCCTTGGTTGCGATGCTGGTGGCGCGGGAGCCCGCCGCAGCCGTCCTCCCCGGGTCCGACTACGTCACGAAGCCCGCCGAGGCTGAGGTCCTCTTCCCGAAAGCGGTCATGCACCACTACGTGGACAATTCGAAGCGGTGGTACTTCCGGTACGGCTGGCGCAGGGCCGTTCCGGAGGCGGCCCGGGCGCTGCCTCTGTGATCCCACCCCCCGGCCAATGACCACCTGTTTTCCGCCTGTCTGCCAACACCCCGTGGGCCGCCCCAAGCCACAAATGACTGGAAGAAAAAAGCTTGGTCGCTATTGCTGTTCGCAGACACGACGCCAGGCGTCGCTCTCCGCCGCCGCCGGCATGCATCCATGAGCACCAAAGTCCCATCCTCCCCGGAGGTTGTCATCCAGGCAACCCGGGGATTCCATCTGGTCGCCTGGAGGGACATCTACGCGTACCGGGACCTCCTGTGGCTTCTTGTCTGGCGGGACTTCGTCGCCCGCTACAAGCAGACGGCCCTCGGCCCGATCTGGCATATCGCCCAACCCCTCGTGACGACCGTCATCTTCACGGTGATCTTCAGCCACGTTGCCGCCCTTTCGACCAACGACTTGCCGCCGACCCTCTTCTACCTGTGCGGCCTTCTGGCCTGGAACTACTTCTCCCAGACGTTCACATCCACCTCCAGCGCCCTCGTCGCGAATGCCAACCTGTTTGGCAAAGTCTACTTCCCCCGCCTGGTGGTCCCCCTGGCCGGGGTGTTCTCGAACTTCATCTCGTTCCTGATCCAGTTCGTCACCTTCCTGGTCTTCCTGGTGCTCTACCGGCTGGGCCACCCCGCGGCCACGTGCGGACTGGGCTGGTCCGCCCTCCTGCTGCCGCTGCTGCTGGTGCAGCTGGCCTGCCTGAGCCTCGGGGTCGGGCTCTGGCTCGCGGCCCTTACGGCGAAGTTCCGAGACTTCGCGGTGCTGTCCGGATTCATCATCCAGCTGTGGATGTACGTGACCCCGGTGATTTACCCCCTGACGCAGGTGCCGTCCCAGTGGCGGTTGGTGGCCGCGATTAATCCTGTCACCGTTCCCGTCGAGTGCTTCCGGGTCATGCTCCTCGGCAACGGTTACATCAGTTTCCACCTGTTCGCCGTTTCAATCGCCGCCACGGTCTTCGCCCTGTTCACCGGCCTGCTTATCTTCGAGCGGGTCGAAAAGACCTTCGTCGACATCGTATGAGCCGGCCCATCATTGAGGTTAAAGGCCTTTCGAAGCGCTATCTGCTCGGCGCGATTGGAGCCACCTCCCTGCGGGTGGAGTTCCAGCGGCTCCTCTCCCGGCTCAGGGGCGCCCCGGCGGCCAACCCGAACGAGTTCTGGGCGCTGCGCGACATTTCCTTCGATGTTCAGGCCGGGGAGGTCATCGGCATCATCGGGCGAAACGGAGCCGGAAAGTCCACCCTGCTCAAGATCCTTTCCCGCATCACCGAGCCCACAAGCGGAACGGCCATCCTCCGCGGCCGCGTCGCATCGCTGCTTGAGGTCGGGACGGGGTTTCACCCGGAGCTTAGCGGCAGGGAGAATGTCTACCTGAACGGCGCCATCCTGGGGATGACCAAGCGCGAGGTCCGCAGGAAGTTCGACGAGATCGTCGCATTTTCGGAGGTCGAGCGCTTCATCGATACGCCGGTTAAGCACTACAGCAGCGGCATGTACGTCCGCCTGGCCTTTGCCGTCGCCGCGCACCTCGAGCCCGAGATCCTGATCGTGGACGAGGTCCTGGCCGTCGGAGACGCGGCCTTCCAGGCCAAGTGCATCGGGAAGATCCAGGATGTCTCCCACCAGAAGGGCCGGACTGTGTTCTTCGTGAGCCACAACCTGGCTGCGGTGTCCCAGCTGACGGAGCGCTGCCTGTTGCTCCAGTCGGGCCGGCTCGCGTACGCGGGCCCGACAGAGCGGGCCCTCGAGGAGTACTTCGTTTCCGACCAGTCCATGCCCAGCACCAGTTTCGACGTCTCCGAGCGCCCTCGCGAGCACAGCATGGGGCAGACGGCGCGGATTCTGAGGCTGCGTTTTGAGAAGAAGACACCCCAGTTCGGGCCCGACGAGCCCCTGTCCTTCATCGTTAGAGTGCGCTCCAATGCGGATCTGACCCAGCTGCGCACCAGCCTTACCGTAATCTCCAACGAGGGCGCTCCCGTCGGGAGCGGATTTAGCGCGGATACGGCACGGCTCCGCAATGGGGAGACCGTTGACCTCCGGGTCCAGCTCCCGCAGCCCCGGCTGGCGCCCGGGCACTATCACTGCGACGTTTCGATTGGAACTGGGACTCCACTCACCGGCTTGAAGGAGTACGATGTCGTGGCCAAGGCGATCCAGTTCGAGGTTTTGGCCGCCCGCAGCACCTCGGGCACGATCAGTCAGTGGCAGCACAATTGGGGTAAGACCGTCTATTCCGGGGTTACGAGTGAACCCATCCCTCCGGGGGCGGGATGATTCCCGGCAGGCGGGCGTGCCGCCCCGCTGCCGGAGATTCGTCTCCCCAATCTAGCCGCACGCGCCCTACCCCTCCCGGAAATGCGGATATCCCCAGCCGCTGTCTCCCGCACCCCATACTCTGAGCTCGAAGCGTAGGATTACCTGCCGAGACGTGAACGGGACCACCCCTGTTCGCCCGGCCCTGCAGTTTTTGCCCGGCCGGCCCGGCACGGCTTGTTCAGGGACCCTGAAGTTGTGATGCCCGAACTGACCGTAATCATCCCTGCCCACAACCCCGACGAGGGGCGCCTGGGCCGAACCCTCGCGGCCCTGCGGGTCCAGAGCCTTTCCCCCGGCCTTTGGGAGACGATCCTTGTCGACAATGCGTCCGCTCAGTTTCCATCACAGGCCCGCTGTGCCCAGATCGGTCCCAGCACTGTGAGAATTGTGCGGGAGCCGAAGGTGGGCCTCACGGCGGCGCGTTGCCGCGGCTTCGCCGAATCGCGGGCACCGGTTTGCGTGCTCGTGGACGATGACAACGTCCTCGCCCCAAACTACCTGGAAACCGTGCTTCGGGCCTTCTCGGCAGAGCCCCGGCTCGGCGCCATCGGAGGCAGGTCCCTTCCTGAGTTTGAGTCCTGCCCTCCGCCGTGGGCGAGGGAGTTCGATGGCCTGCTCGCCCTGCGAGATCTGGGCCCGAAACTCCTGCGGGCTGCCTGGAGCTCCCCGGAGGGCCGAAGCTACCCCGTCTGCGCGCCCCTCGGGGCCGGCATGGCCATCCGGCGGAGCGCAGCCGATTCCTACGCTTCGGCAGTGAACGCAGACTCTAACCGGAAGGGCCTCGACCGCTCAGGCAGCGCCCTGGTATCGGGCGGCGACAATGACTTGGTCATGGTGGCGCTCGAGGCGGGCCACGAGGTGGCCTACCTGCCGGACCTCCAGCTCACCCACCTGATCCCCCGCCGCAGGATTGAGCGGGACTACCTGGGCGCCCTGAACCGGGCGATCGCCCGGTCGTGGGTCCGCGTCCTCGCCCTGCACGGAATTGTCCTTTGGCCTGCCAGCCCGCCTCGCTCGGTCTGGCTGAGACAGGCCCGGGCTTGGCTTCGGATGCGGGCCTGGCGCGGGCCGGCCGAGTGGATTCGCTGGCAGGGGGCCTGCGGAAATTTCGAGGGACGCGGCGATATCTGGAACCTGGCACGATCGAAGGCCGTTGCCTCGGATTCATGACAGGCCATCGCAAAGCCCGGGATTCGGCCCGGCGCTCACCCTCACCCGAAGAAATGCCCCATGCCCCGCCAACCTGACATTTCCGTCGTAATCCCGGTATTCAATCGAGGGGAGCTGATACGCTACACCCTTGAGAGCGTCCGTCGCGCATCCGAGGGACTTACTGTTGAGACTGTGCTGGTCGATGACGGATCAACCCCTCCCGCCATGGACGACATCGCGAGACTGGGCTATGCTCCGGATGTAGTCTGCCGCCAGCAGAACAGCGGCCTGCTCTTCGCGCGGCTGGCGGGCCTCCGGCTGATCCATGGCCGCTATGTCATCTTCCTCGATTCGGATGACCTCATCAGCCCGGACAAGCTGCGCAGCCAGGTCGCCGCCATGGACCGGGAGCACGCCGATGTGAGCTATACCGACTCGGCGCGGTGCGTGCTGGACGGGGACTACGATTCGTTGCGGATCGACAATGACACCCCTTCCGCAGCGACCCAGGATCCGGCAGAATTCTACATTCAGGTCCAGCCCGCGCCCCATTCCCCGGTCTTTCGCTCCGAATACCTGCAGCGGATTGTCGCCGAGCCGCTCTTCCCGCCAGCGGCCAATTATAACTGCGTTGCGGAGATCTGGTTCTACCACAATGCCGCGACCCGTCCTGCAAAGGTCATCAAGGTTCCGGGCCCCCGCTCCATCATCGGCGTCCACTCGACCGGACGCCTCACCGGCTGCTGGGAGCGCCTTGCGGCGGCCTCGTTGGCCGTCATGGAGGCCTTTGCGCGGGGGTGCCCGGCCGGCAGTGCCGAGGCTCCCGCGCGCCAGCGCGTCGCGGAGAAGGCCTTCGTCTCCTGGCGCCGCCTGCCGCGGGGTTTTTCCCGGGATTTTGACCGGCGACTGCTTTCCGTCTGGCGGGGTTTGAACCGCAGCCGAGACCCACGGCCCCTTGGCGGCTCGCTGTTTCAAGCGGTGTCCCGAGCCGCGGGTCCGGTCGCAGCCGGCGGGTTTTTCCGCCTGCTCCAGAACGGTCCCTATTCGAAGTGCCGGACGCTGGATGATGCCGCCTTCGCCCGGATCATGCAACAGCTGCCCCCGCCATGACCTTGATGGCCCATCCTCCAGCGGCTGAGCCGACGAACGCTGAGGTGTCATCGTGAGCTCGCCCCTGGTCAGCATCATCATCCCGTGCTACAACGCCGCCCCCTGGCTTGGAGCCGCCGTGTCCTCGGCACTGGCGCAGACCTGGCCCCGCGTGGAGGTCATCGTCGTCGATGACGGCTCCACGGACGAGTCTGTCGCGGTTGCCGGCTCGTTTTCACAGCGTGGGGTCAAGGTGGTGAGCCAGCCGAACCAGGGTGCAAGCGCCGCGCGCAACCACGGCCTGCGGCTGGCGCACGGCGAGTTCATTCAGTTCCTCGATGCCGACGACCTGCTTGGCCCGGAGAAGATCGCCGTGCAGATGGCCCGCCTCGACGGCGCCGAAAGCGGCTTCATCGCCTCCTGCGAGTGGTCCCGGTTCCACACCGACCCGGCTGAGGCCCGGTTCAACCCGGAGCCAGTCTGGAGGGACCTATCCGGCATGGAATTTCTCCTGTCCCATTACGAGTACGGCTGGATGATGCAGCCGGCCGCGTGGCTCTGCCCGCGGCCCCTTCTCGACAAGGCGGGACCCTGGGATGAGCGCCTGACGCTAAACGACGACGGCGAGTACTTCTGCCGGGTTGTCCTCGCAGCCCGCGGCATCCTCTTCTGCCCCGGCGCCCGGGTGTACTACCGCTCCGGGCTGAGCGGAAGCCTGAGCCGCCGGAAGGATGCCAAGTCGATCCGTTCGCTCGCGCTCTCTACTGAGCTCAACTGTGGAAGGATCCTCGCCCGGGGGTCCGACGATCCCCGCACCCGGGTGGCGGTCGCGAACGCCTGGAGGACCCTCGCCTATGAATCCTATCCCCAGGCGCCGCGCGTGGCTGACGAGGCGGAGTCCCGCTACACCGCCCTCGGGGGCTCTCCCCTGCCACCGCCCGGCACAGGGCGCTTCCAGATGGCGGCCAGCCTGATCGGCTGGCGGGCGGCAAAGCGCCTGTTTCGCCTGCTCGGACGATGTTAAACCACCATGGCCTCAGTTAGGGTGTTCCTCACGACCTATCGGCGTCCGGCGCTTCTACGGCGCGCCGTGAGAAGCCTGCTGGCGCAGACCCACACCCAATGGGTGTGCGAGGTGCACAACGACGACCCCTCAGACGACCAGCCCCGCGCACTCCTCGACGAACTCGCACGGGGCGATTCCCGGTTCGTCTACAACCAGCACCCTGAAAACTGGGGCGCGGTGGGGGTCTTCAATCACATGTACCGGGGCGGTCCGGAGCCCTTCGCGAGCCTCCTGGAGGATGACAACTGGTGGGACCCGGAGTTTTTGCAGACGGCCGTAGCCGTCCTTGAGCGGAACCCCGGCGCGGCCATGGCTTGGGCTAACATGCGGCGGTGGCGGGAGGAGCCCGACGGCGCTTGGACGGACCTGAATTGTTCAATATGGACCGTGGGCCCGGGCGCCCCGGAGACCGTGGTCTTCTCCTGGCCCGAGTGCCTACAGTCCTTTGACGCCCTGCACTCTCAGGGGGCCATGGTGTTTCGCCCCGGGCGCTTCCGAACGCCCGAGGTTCCTCTGGCGACGCCCCTCGATATCATCGAGCCGCTGCGGGAGCGGGCGGCCCTGGGGCCTCTGGTCCTGATCTGCAGGCCGCTCGCCAATTTCGCTCAGACCGCCCGGACCGCTCGCAGTGTGGACCCCCTTGACTGGATCCAGTCGAAACTCCTGGTAGCCGCCTCATTCTTCGATTCTGTGGAAATCGGTCCTGCCGAGTTGAAGAGGCTTTGGGCGGCCCGCCGGGTGCTTCGTCCGCACGACACCATGGTATTCTTTTCACTGGCTTTGGCCGTGCGGCAGCCGCGCCTGCTGCGGCACGCCCATCCGGCCGACTGGCTCCGGGCAGTCCTTGAGATAGCCCGCCAACCCGTTCGCGTTGTCCGGGCCCTCCGCTTCCGCACCGACTGCGCCGAGACGTGGAATTGGCTCGTCGGCCAGTCGGCGGCCTTCGGTCGGCCCCGTGCGAAGGCGACAGCGCTGAGCAAGGTCATTCAGGCCCCGCCCCCCCCGCCACCATGAAGACCGGCCCCGCCACGATCCTCATCGTCACGAACGGGCAGCTTTCCCGCAATCCGCGGGTTTGGAAGGAGGCCCAGACCCTGGGCCGCGCCGGCTACGCCGTCACGGTCCTCATGGTGAGGAACCACGCCGCTGGAGAGCAAAACGACATCGAGCTGATGAGGGGCGCCTCCTTTCGGCGTGAGGCTGTCGATCTGCTCCCGGGCTTTTCAGCGGGCCCCGGCCGGCTCCTCACCCGCCGGGCCGTTCGGTGGCTTGCCGCCGGCCTCGGGGTTCGCCTGGGATTGCCCACGATCCACGCCCTGGGCCCAGCCGCCGCGCTCCTCAGCCGGGCCAGAGCGGTGCCGGCTGACCTCACAATTGTCCACAACGAGGTCCCACACTGGGTGGGGGTCCGCCTGCTCGCCCAGGGCCGGAGAGTCGCGGCCGACTTTGAGGACTGGCACTCCGAGGACCTGCTCCCGGCCAACCGCGCCCACCGCCCCCTTAAGATCCTGCGCCGAGTCGAGCGTTCGCTACTGCAGAGAGCTGGCTACACCAGCACGACGTCCGAGGCCCTCGCAAGCGCCCTGCAGGAGCGCAACGGCGGGTCCAGGCCCGTCGTGCTCACGAACTCATTTCCGCTCCAGCCCGATCCTCATGCCGGCCCGCCGGGAAAGCCGCCCTCCATCTTCTGGTTTTCGCAGACCCTCGGGCCCGGGCGCGGGCTCGAGTCCTTTGTGGAGGCCTGGGGCCGCACCCGGATCCCGAGCCGGCTCGTCTTGCTCGGCGACCCGCAGGGCTCCATGGCCGACGAGCTCCGTGCGCAGGCCCCGATCGGGCGCCGCCAGGACCTCGGGTTCTTGAAGCCGGTTTCACCCGAGGAGCTGCCGGGCCTGATCGCCAGGCACGACATTGGCCTGGCCCTGGAGCGCAGCGACATCCCAAGCCGGGACCTGACGATCACAAACAAGATCCTCCAGTACCTGAACGCCGGCCTCGTAGTCCTTGCCAGCGACACCAAAGGCCAGCGGGAAGTGATCGCGCGCGATCCTGCCGTGGGCCAGATCACGGACTTTAGCGACAGCTCCATGGCGGCCTCCGCGGTCGATCGGCTGCTTTCAGACGAAGCAGCCCTGGGAGCCCGCCAGGCTGCGGCCCGGCGCCTGGCCGAACAATTCTACTGCTGGGAGCACGAGGCGCCCCGCTTGCTCGATGCCGTGGCTACGGCGGTCCGCTCCCGATGAGGCCGAGGTCCCGAAGCAGCACCCAGGGGATCTGCCCGGGTGCCGCACCCGTGGTGCGCTTGCGACTCGAATCAGATTCGTCTTGGCAGTAGGATAAACAGCAAAGCTCACCCCTCCGTGCCCCCTGCGCCCCGAAAGCTTCTCATCGTCAGCCCCCACTTTCCGCCGTTCAACGCCCCGGACATGCAGCGGGTGCGAATGAGTCTGCCCTTCTACCGGGCCTGCGGCTGGGAGCCGGTCGTCCTTGCTGTGCACGAGCACTGGCTCGACGGCGACATGGAGGAGGACCTTCTGGCGACTGTTCCCTCCGATGTTCGGATCGAGAAATGCAGGGCTATTCCCAGGCGCTGGTCGCGCTGGCTCGGCCTGGGGACCCTCGGCCTGCGATGCCTGCCGTTTATCTTCTGGAGGGGATGCCGGCTGCTCAGGAAGGAGAAGTTCGACCTGGTGTTCTTCTCGAACACGCAGTTCATCACGTTTCCCCTGGGGATCGTGTGGAAGTTCCTCTTCGGCGTACCCTATGTCCTCGACTTTCAAGACCCCTGGCGCACCGACTATTACAAGCGTCCCGGGTCTCGGCGCGCCCCGGGGGGCTGGAAGTACCAGTTCTCGCGGTTCCAGGCCTGGGCCCTCGAGGGGCCCTCGGTCGCCTGCGCCGCAGGAGTGATGAGCGTGTCGCCAAAGTACCTGGAGGACCTGGACACCCGCTACCGCCGCTTCGCCGGAAAGCCGTCCATCGTCCTCAACTTCGGGGCCAGCAGGACCGACCTCGCCCGAGCCCGGGATCTCGGCCCCAAGGTGCAGCTGTTTCGCCGCGAGCCAGGCTTGGTGCACCTCGTCTATACGGGGGCGTCCGGCCCGGTGACTCCCCACGCTGTTGAAGTCCTCTTTGACGCCCTCCGGTCCTTCCGCGACCTCTCCCCTGCCCGCGCCGCACGGCTGCGGCTGTATTTCGTCGGGACAAGCTACGCCCCCGCCGGACTTGCCCGGCCCTCCGTGATGCCCCTGGCCGAGGCCCGGGGCGTGGCCTCGCTCGTGGAGGAGGTGCCCCACCGGGTTGGCTTCCTGGAGTCTTTGCGGCTGCAGCAGGAGGCGGACGTCCTGATGCTTCTGGGGTCGAGCGACCTGGCCTACTCCCCGTCGAAGATGTATGTCTACTACCTGACCAACCGCCCGATACTCGGACTGGTGTTCCGGGGCAGCGTCATGGAGAAGTTACTCGACGAACTCTCGTGCGCCCACATGGTCCGCTTCAGCGAGGCGGAGGACAAGGGAGCCGCCCACGCCCAATTGCGCGCCTTTTTCAACCTCGCCCTGGACGGGTTCAAACCCGGGACCCAGCCCCAGCGCAGCGAAGGGCTCTTCAACGAACGCTACCAAGCGGAGGAATTGGCGCACCGCCAGTGCGCATTTTTCGCCTCTGTGGCGGTAACCCCTCGACCCGTCCGATGAGACGCGCCGAAACAGGCTTTGATCGCAACGCCCTCATGGGCGACATGGCCACGCGAACCCGCGTCCTGCTCAGGCGCACGATGGGTCCGCTGGCGCTGCTGCTGCTTATCGAATTTCTCTACCTATCCCTCGGCAAGCAGCGCGGGGGCGCCTCATTCGGGATGATCGCCGGCAGCACACTCGTCGCCCTGTCGATTTGGGCCTCCGAGGGGCGCGGCATGCCCATCGTGCCGATGATGCTGATACAGACCCTATTTGCGTATGCGCTGCCGCTCGTGACCGCGAATTCTACGGTGATGGACTACTCCGACGAGTTCATCCTTTCCGCAGGAGGCGAGGTCCTTGTCTTCAACCTTTCCCTGATCGCTGGGTGGTACGCAGCCATGAAAGTCGTCCAGCCTAGGAAGGCCATCTCCTACGCCTTCGAGGGGTACCGTCACGAGAGCGCCCACCGGCTCGCACGCCTGGGGCTGATCCTGGTCGTGGCCCCGACGGCGCTGCTCGTCCTTCAGACCCTGGGGCTCATTGATACGTTGATGGCGCTCCTCCCCACCGGGACCAACTCGATTATCAATGCACTCCAGGGGGCCACCTCCGGCTGCGGATTCTTTCTGGTCGCCATGCTGGCCGGCGCCGGGGACCTCGCCCCCGCCGGGCACGTCACGATGTGGCTCACCCTCGTGGTCAGCTGCATCATCAGCGCCTCCGGCCTGCTCCTATCCTCGGTGATTTTCAACATCGCCGCGGTGGCCATCGGGCTTTTCTGGGGTTCAGGAAAGGTCCCGTGGCGCTTCCTCGCCGCCGTGTTCGTGCTCCTCAGTTTCTTCAGCATCGGCAAGTACGCCATGCGGGCCCGGTACTGGCGTACCGACGAGGGCGAAGCGGTAGCCTTTTCGGTTTCCGTGGCAGACTACCCTTCGTTCTACGCCGAATGGGCCCAGACCAGCCTGGATGAAACCCTCGGCAACGGCTCCAAGGAGGTCATTAGCAAAGCAACCGATGAAAAGACCACCATCGAGTCCCACAGTCTGCTCGACCGGGTCAACAACCTGCAGAACCTGCTGTTCGTCATCGAAGCGGTTGAAACCCGCCACATCCCGGTCCTGGCCGGAGCCACCTACACCCTTGTCCCCAAGCTCCTGATCCCGCGGATCCTCTGGCCCGACAAGCCCCGCACCCATGAGGGGCAGGTGATGCTCAACGTCCACTTCGGCCGCCAAGACCTCACGTCGACATTCCAGACCTACGTCGCCTGGGGTCTGCTCGCCGAGGCCTACGGAAACTTTGGGCCGATCGCCGGGTGTCTCATCCTCGGACTCGCGCTCGGGGCAGGCCTGGCGTGGATCGAGAACTTCACCGCGCGAAAACTGGTCATCTCTCTGGAGGGCCTGGTCGCATTTGTCATTTTCCTCAGCCTCGCCAACTCCTTCGAGATGGTCGCAAGCGTCCTAGTCACGTCGATCGAGCAGGCGATCCTGCCCATCATCATCGCCGTGACGCCGTTTGTCCGAAGGCAGGTAACCCAACAAACGGTGCACGTCGACAGCCCTCCGCCCGAGTCCTGATGATACCCCGATCCCGACGCCTGGCTGTTGTTCTCTCGCACCCCACACAATACTACAGCCCGTGGTTTCGTTGGCTGCGCGCCCACACCCGGCTGGAGTTTCGGGTCTTTTATCTTTGGAACTTCGGCGTCGTGGATTCGCACGACAAGGGCTTCACGACTCGTTTCAAGTGGGACATCGATCTGCTCTCCGGCTACGACTCAGAGTTTGTCCCCAACTCCGCCCGCCATCCCGGGACGGAGCATTTCTGGGGGCTGCGAAACCCGACCCTCGGAGCTCGCCTTGCCGCGTGGGGTCCCGACGCGATTCTGCTCTTCGGCTATAACTGGGCGACCCACCTCGCGGCGATTGCCTGGGCCCGAGTCCATCGCATCCCGCTGTTATTTCGCGGGGACTCGCACCTGATAGGCCGCCCGAACCCGGGATTTTTCCGGAGCTTGAGCCTGCGCCTGCTCTACCGGCAGTTCGCCGCGGTGACGTATGTTGGAGCCGCAAACCGCGCCTATTTTGTGCGTTTTGGGGTCCCCCCAGAACGGCTATTCTTTGCGCCTCATGCCGTCGACGACACGCTGTTCGACCCTCGGGCCGAGGCTAACCGGGCAGCGGCGGCAGCGCTCAGGAAGCAGCTAAACCTCGCCCCTAGTGCCCGGGTCGTTCTTTTTGCGGGGAAGTTGCTCCCGGCCAAGCAGCCTCGGGAGCTGCTCTGCGCATTCGAGTCGGTCGCCTCGGATGACTCGGTCCTCGTTTTCTCGGGCGACGGACCGGAGCGCGCTGGGCTGGAAGAGAGGGCTCGGATCAGCCCCCGGGGACGGCAAGTCCATTTCCTGCCCTTCGCCAACCAGAGCGAGATGCCGGCGCGATACCTGTTGGCCGACATCTTCACCCTGCCCTCCCGCGGGCTTTACGAAACCTGGGGCCTGGCGGTCAACGAGGCCATGCACATGGGCCTTCCGTGCCTGGTGAGCGACCGCGTGGGATGCCAGCAGGACCTGGTCTCAGACTCCGAGACAGGCTGGGTCTTTCGCGCCAGCGACGAAGCCTCGCTGAGGGAGCGCCTCGCCAGCGCCCTCTCGGCGGATCTCGCGCCGTACCGAGCCCGCGTCGCGGAGCGGATCAGCCGCTACACGTACGCAACGGCGGCCGCCGGGCTCGAGTCGGCCCTCGATTCCCTATAGCCTATGAGAATTAGCATCGTAACGGGTTTTTTCCTCCCTGTCCCACCCGTGGCTGGCGGCGCGATGGAAAAGATCTGGTTCCGTCTCGCGCGAGAGTTTGTGCGCGCGGGGCACACCGTTACCCATTTCTCCCGGACATGGCCGGGCTTTCCGCTCCAAGAGTCGATCGACGGCATTGCGATGGTCAGGCTGCCTGGCTTCAACCACACGACCTCCCTGTGGCGAAACCTTTCTCTGGATTTCATATGGGGTCTGAAGGTCATGAGGCGGCTGCCTCCGGGGGACATCGTCGTATGCAACACGGTCAGTATGCCGGTTTTCCTCTCTGCGCTTAAGCCTCGGGCCGGGCGCGTTGCGGTGATTTTGGGGAGGATGCCCAAGGGCCAGATCCGGCTTTACGGCCGGGTTGACCGCTTGGTGGCCACGAGCGAGGCCGTGTACGCCGAGGTGGTTCGGGAGAGGCCAGGGATGGCCGCTCGCACCCGGACCATCGTAAACCCGATCGATTGGCACCTTCACCAGGCCGCAAAGGCAAAAGCCGCTGATCGCGTTCGCATCGGCTACGTGGGCCGGATTAATCCGGAGAAAGGTCTCGAGATCCTGATCGACGCCGCAGTCGAGCTGGCCGGCCGCCCCGGCCTGCCGCCTTGGTCCCTCGTGATCACCGGGCCCCAGGGCATAGCCCAGGGTGGCGGCGGACCCGCGTACGTCGAGGAACTCCGGAGGAGGGCCTCTGCCGCGGGGGGCCGGATCAGCATAGAGCCGCCCGTCTATGATGTCGCCGCCCTGGCCCGGATCTACGGCGGTCTCGACATCTTCTGCTACCCGAGCCTCGCGGAGAAGGGCGAAGGGCTGAGTGTGGCCCCCATCGAGGCGATGGCGGCAGGCGCCGTCCCGGTCCTCTCGGAACTTGACTGCTATCGCGACCTGATCCGCCCGGGAATCAACGGGTTCTACTTCAACCACCGCGCGCCGGACCGGTCCTCCCAGCTCGCCTCCGTGCTGGGCCAGCTCGTGGCCGACCCAGCTCTCCGCGCCCGGATCGCTGCTCAGGCTTGCACCGACTCTCGCTCCTTCGATTATGGGGCTGTCGCCGACGCGCTCCTCAAAGACTTCCGGGTCTTGACCGAAGGCTAGTTGTCCCCAGACCACGATCCCCCGATGCCCGAAGACTCCGCTCCCTACCTTGCCCAAGGCTGCACGACGCCCTACCGGCGGCGCGAGGTTCTGCTGCGCTGGGTCTGGGCCGCGGTCGAGGCAACGCTCTTTCGCTGGAGCCCGCGCCCGTTGCACGGGTTCCGCGCCCGCCTGCTGCGATTGTTCGGAGCGGAGATCCCCGAGCCCTCTCAGGTCGTCGTCTTCCCTAGCGTCCGCATTGAGTTTCCCTGGCGACTAACCCTCCATCCCCGCGCCATGCTCGGCCGGAGGGTATGCGTCTACAACCTTGCCCGAATCACCCTCAAGCGGGGGGCCAACGTCAGCCAAAACACCCATCTGTGCGCAGGGACCCACGATTACACCAAGTGGAGCATGCCCCTTGTGACCGCCCCGATCGTGATCGGAGAGAATGCCTGGGTTGCGGCCGACGTGTTCATCGGCCCCGGGGTTACCGTTGGGGAGCTCTGCGTGGTCGGCGCCCGCTCGGTGGTGGTGCGCGACCTGCCGGCTCGCAAGATCTGCGTCGGCCATCCCTGCAAACCCGTGCGCGACAGGGCCGATCCGAAATGATGCACGCCAACGCCCTGGTGATCGATCCGGCGGGCAGCCCCCCGCTGCTGGCCTTGGCCGGCTCAGGAGCAATCTGTTCTGCCGCCGGGCGGCGGGACCCCTCCTTCGGAGGGAAACCGGCTAAGTGTTCGACCTGCAAGGGCTTTCCTCTAACATCCAAGATCTTAACTCGGTGATCATCACAGAAGTCACTCCCAGCCTGGAGGAGCGCCACGGAGGCCCCAGCAAATCGGTCTATGAGCTGTCCCGGGCCATTTCGTCGGCCGGTCACACCGTGCAGCTGCTTTCGACCGACCTCGCCCCCGACGCGTTGCGCAGGGAGGACACGCTTACCGTTCGGACGTTCCGAAGAGACTGGCCTAGGTCCCTCTGCTTCTCCTCCCACCTCAGGCACCATCTGAACCGCGAGCCCGGCGAGGTGATCCACCACCATGCGCTTTGGTTGCGGACGCTGCATTATGCCAACAAGGCTGCGAGCGCCGGAATTCCCCTTGTCCTGTCGCCCCGGGGGATGATGAGCCATTGGGCCTGGAATCACCACGGTATCCGCAAGCGCCTCGCCGGCGCCCTCGTCCATCCCGGTGCGCTGTCACGGGTCAGCGGCTGGCACGCGACAAGCGAGGCCGAGGCCATCGACATCCGCGCCCTGGGGTTCAGGCAGCCCATATGCGTCGCCCCGAACGGCGTGTCGGCCCCCACCCCGGAGCAGCTTCAGGAAGCCTCCGCTCATTGGATCGAGGCCTGCCCCGAGGCGGCGGGGCGCCCGGTGGCGCTCTTCTATTCCCGCTTCCACCGCAAGAAGCGCCTGCTCGAGCTGATCGATCTGTGGGCGGAACGGGCGCCGAAGGATTGGCTCCTTCTGCTGGTCGGAATCCCCGAGGAGTACTCCGTGGATCTGCTCGAGGACTATGTCATCCGGGTTGTGGGCAGGCACCGCGTGCGGGTGTTCTCCGGCCTGGGACGGCCGCCTCCCTATGCGGTCGCCTCGCTATTCGTCCTGCCGTCCCATAGCGAGAATTTCGGCCTCTCGATTGCGGAGGCTATGGCAAACGGCGTGCCTGCGCTCGTCACCGACACCACACCCTGGGAAGGGGTGAACGGCCGCGGGGGCTGGTGCGTGCCGTGGAGCGCCTTCGGCAATGCGCTCCAAGCCGCGACCGATGAGGGCCCTGAACGCCTCCGCCAGCGGGGAGTCCTCGCCAAGGAGTGGGTCCTGCGCGAGTACTCCTGGGAGGTGCCCGCGCGCGCCCTCGTCGAGTTCTATGCGAAGCTGAAGGCGCCTTCGGCCTAGGTTTTAGCGATGACCCAACACCGGTCCCGCCTGCTTGCGGAATCGAGCCTGCTCGAGCGGCTCACCCTCCTGCACGTCAGCATTCTGCTCATCGCGACGACCTGGGGCTTCGGCGGAAACGCCCTGTGGCTGCGCCCGATTCTTGCGTGGTGGGGAACGGTCGGCGTTCTGATCACTCTTTCGGCAGCTCTTGGGCCCAAGGAGGCCGGGATCAGCCTGCGCCCGCTTGTCACGATCTGGCCCTTCCTGCTGTTCAACGCACTCGCTCTCCTAGCCCTCGCCACCCCGAGCTTCCGGGAGATCCACTTCGGTACCGACCCGGTGTACCTGCCGCTGGAGGTGCCGTCATGGCGGCCGAGCGCCGCTCTCCCGGGCAAGTCGCGCGACGCCCTCTGGCTATACGACGCACTCTATGTCAGCTGCTTCAACATAGCGCTCGTCTTCAGGCGCCGGACGATTGTGCGGACGCTGCTGATGGTGGCCATGTTCAATGGACTCGCCCTGGCTGCCTTTGGGACGGTGCAGAAGCTATCCGGCTCGACCGGGCTCTATTTCGGCCTGGTCAAGATCAAGCAGCCGTACTTCTTCTCGAGTTTCATCTACCACAACCACTGGTCCGCCTTCGCCGTAATGATGGCGGCTGTCTGCCTGGCCGTGGCATGGCGCTTCGCCCGTCACCCCAGCCCGAGGGGCTTCGCCCACACACCCGGTCTGGCCGCCATCCTCGCCGCGTTTCTTATCGCAACGACGGTCCCACTGAGCGGTTCGCGGTCCGGCTCCGTGCTCATGGCGGCTTTGCTGATCGCGGCCTTCTTCCACTGGATCGCGCGGCTGGTCCGCCAGAGGCGCCGGGACCACACCTCCCCCGTCCTGCCCATCGCCGGGGCAGTCCTGGCCATGGTGCTGGCCGGCGGGGCCGTCTGGCTCATCGCCGGGGAGATGATCACCGCCCGCTTCCATCTCACCCAGCAGCAGGTCGCGACGATGCGTGCAGCCGGGACCATCGGGAGCCGGGTTAACCTCTACCGCGACACCTGGCACATGGCGAAGGACCGCCCCTGGTTTGGATGGGGAATGGCCTCCTACGAGTACGTGTTCACCCTCTACAACAGCCAGCAGCCGAACCCCGCCGACCACCTTCCGATATTCTACAGCCAGGCGCACAATGACTGGCTGCAGTCCCTGGCGGAGCACGGGGTGATTGGGACAGTCCTGCTCGGTTTGTGCGGGCTGGTGCCCCTGGCGGGACTGCGCCGCCCGCAGCTGACCAGCCCGATCTTCCAGTATCTCATTGCAGGCTGTTCGATCATTCTTTTTTACGCGTGGATGGAGTTTCCGTTCGGAAACACCGCCGTGGTTCTGTGCTGGTGGCTGTGCTATTTCTGCGCGGTTCGCTACGCCCAGCTCCATCCGGTCGACAGCCCGACAAAGGACTGACGTGCCCCTGCCCTTTTCCGTCGTCATTCTGACCCTCAACGAGGAGCGCGACCTGCCGCGTTGCCTCGAGTCCGTGGCCGGCTGCGCGGATGTGGTTGTCCTCGACTCGGGCTCCACCGACCGCACGGGGCAGATCGCCGAGGCCGCCGGGGCCCGGGTGTTCACGCGCCCCTTCGACACGTTCGCGGGCCAGCGCAACTATGCGCAGAGCCAGATCCCCTTCCGCAACCCCTGGGTGTTCCACCTGGATGCGGACGAGGCGATGACCCCGGACCTCGCAGCCGAGTGTTCGGCCGCCGTCTCGCGCGAGGACCTAGACGGCTATTGGGCGGCCCCGCGGATGATGTTTCAGGGGCGCTGGGTACCCCATTGCACCGACTACCCCGCCTGGCAGGCCCGGTTTGTGCGGGCGCCCCAGTTCCAATTCATCGACGTGGGGCACGGTCAGCGGGAGGCCTCCTCAATGCGCATGGCCCGGCTCAAGGCGGGGTACCTGCACGACCTCTCGTCGGGCGGAGAGTCCGAGTGGCTGGACAAGCACCGCCGCTACGCTCGCCAGGAGGCCGAGGCCCATCTCGCGGCCCTCTTGTCAGGGAGGGAGCCGGGGGCGGGCGCATCGCTCGCCGCCATTTTGTCCTCCGATTCGCTGCGGCGCCGCCGAGAACTCAAGCGCCTGAGCTACCGGCTCCCCTGCCGCGGCACCCTTCGGTTTCTCTATCAGTACCTGGCCCGGCTCGGGTTTCTCGACGGCGCGCCGGGGCTGCGGTACTGCAAACTCCTGGCCCAATATGAGAGTTTCGTGGCCGAGGAACTGCGCCGGCTCAAAGCCCCGTGAGCCTGTCTCCGCGGCCTGAGCCGATGCCCCGACGAATCTGGACTTGCCCGCTTCGATTTCATCTAATGCGCCGCGCCCCCGCATGGTCTGTTCATGAATAGCAGTCGCCTCATCCGGCTCCTCCTGCTCGTCGCCGACATTGTCTCGACGGTAGTCGTATTTGAACTCGTCAACTATTCCCGAGGGCTGCCGGGGCATCTGTCCATCTCGGCCCTCATGCTGCCCGCGGCGCTGCTCATCCTGGGCATCTACCTGATCGACGGCTACCGGATCCGCACGGATGTGCGCACGATCGACTACACCAGCTCCCACATCATCGCGATCGTGATCACGATGCTCGTGATGCTGCTGCTGACGTTCATCCTCATCCCGGCAGGCTATGAGCTGCAGGAAAGCCGCGTCGTAATCGTCTTCAGCTTCCTCGCCCTCATTGTTCCGACGCTCGGCGTCAGGCGCCTGCTGCACCGCCAGCTGAGCGCCGTGTCGAGCGGCCGGAGCCTGCTCTACCTGGGAGACCGGGCGGGCCGGGCCGACTTCCGGCGCGAATGCGCGAAGATGGGGGTCCGGCAGCCTGTCCTCTACTCCTCCTTCGGACCCGCTGACGACGCCGAACCCGGCGAGGTGCTCCGCCCCCTCGAGGAGGTCCTGCGGGACATCTCAGAGGGCCGTCTGTCCGCGGGGGCGATCGTCCTAAGGGAGTCCAGCCGCGAGCTGTCGCCGGCGACCGCCGAGCGCCTCGTCGACCTGTATTTCCGGGGGATTCCCACGTACACCCTCGAGCTGTTCCACCAGATCTACTGGCAGAAGATCCCCCTGTACCGGCTCAATTCAACCTGGCTTTTCCAGGAGGGCTTCCAGATCGCGCGGGAGCCGGTATTCGAGCGGCTGAAGCGCACCACCGACATCGTGTTTTCCGTCGTGGGCCTGGCTCTCTGCGGCCCGTTCATCGGCGTCCTCGCCCTTCTCATCTGGCTCGAGGACCGGGGGCCGGCCTTCTTCCGCCAGTACCGCATCGGCAAGAACCAGGTGCCCTTCCAGGTCCTGAAGCTGCGAACGATGCGGATCGGAAGCTCCTCCGGCAATCGGTACACCCAGCCCAACGACAAGCGGATCACCCGGATCGGGCGTCTGCTTCGGGCGAGCCGCCTCGATGAGCTGCCCCAGCTTTGGAACGTGCTCAAAGGCGAGATGAGCCTGATCGGCCCGCGGGCAGAGTGGGACCGCCTCGCCGAGGAGTACCAGCGGCAGATCCCGTGCTACAACTACAGGCATCTGGTCAGACCCGGCATCACCGGATGGGCCCAGGTGAACTTCACCTATGGGGCGTCGCTGGATGACACCCTGATGAAGCTCGAGTATGACCTGTACTACATCCGGCACTTCTCCTTCATCCTCGATGCCTCGATCTTCCTGAAGACGATCCAGGTCATCCTCTTCGGCAAAGGGCGCTGAGGGACCCAGGCCGGAGCCCCGTGAGAACCAAGGACTACGATTTTGTGGTCGTCGGAGGCGGCAGCGCCGGCTTTAACGCAGCCCGTGTGTCTGCCGCCTTGGGCAAGCGCGTCGCGGTGGTCGACGGCGCTGCCCAGCTGGGCGGCCTGTGCATCCTTAAGGGGTGCATGCCCTCGAAGACCCTCCTGTACGCGGCGGAGGTCCTGCACCGGGCGCGCTCAGGCTCAGCCTTCGGGCTGCGCATTCCCGTCGCCCGGCCCGACCCCCGGGCCCTTCAGGCCCGGAAGCGGCGGCTGATCCGGGAATTCGCCTCCTACCGGACCCGGCAGCTCACCGGATCAGACTTTAAGCTCCACCGGGCCCAGGCCCGGTTTCTCGACCCCCACACCCTCGCCTTGAGCGACGGCGGGCGCCTCCGCTCCCCGAAATTCCTGATCGCAACCGGTTCCGAGGTCAGCGTGCCCGCGATGCCCGGCCTTCGCGAGGCGGGATGCTGGACGAGCGACGAGGTGCTCAAACTCGACTTTGTCCCCCGCTCCGTCCTCGTCCTTGGGGGAGGCGTTGTCGCCTGCGAGCTGGCGCAGTTTTTGAGCCGGATCGGCTCCCGGGTCGTCCTCATTCAGCGCAGCCCCCACCTGCTGCGCGAACACTCGCCGGAGGCCGCCGACGTCGTCCGCAAGGCCCTTGAGGAGGAGGGGCTCGAGATCCACACCGGCACCCAGATCGTTTCGGTTGCGAAGGACAGGGCCGGCTACTCGGTCACCTTCAGGCAGGGCACTCGGACCCTCACGCGCAGGGCCGAGCACTGCCTGAACGCCCTGGGGCGCAGGCCGGCCACCGCGGGGCTGGATCTGGCCGCAGCCGACGTGAAGACCTCGCCCGAGGGCCGTATCCTCACCAACCGCTGGCAGCAAAGCTCCGCCCCCCACATCTACGCGGCGGGAGACTGCTCGGGCCCGGTGGAGATCGTCCACGTGGCGATCCTGCAGGGCGAACTCGCCGCACGCCACGCCGCCGGCGTGCAGCGTCTGAAGCCCGTCGACTACAACCTGTTGCTCGACGTCGTCTTCACCGACCCGGCCCTGGCGACTATCGGCCAGACAGAAGCCCAGCTGCTCGCGAAGGGCACGCCGCACCTGTCGGCCGAGTACCCCTTTGACGATCACGGCAAGTCGATCCTGATGAACGCCCGCCACGGCTTCGTGAAGGTGTTCGCCGACCCCCGGAGAGGGCGGCTGCTCGGGGCGGTTATTGTCGGCCCCGACGCCGGGGAACTGATCCACTGCTTCAGCGGGCCGATCGCGATGCGGGCCACCGTCTTCGACCTGTTGAAGGCGCCCTGGTACCATCCCACCCTGGCGGAGATCATCACCTATCCGCTCGAGGAGATCGCCTCCCGCCTCCCCGCGCCGAAGGCCTAGCGGCCGAGGCGGCGCCTATCCGGCCGCCGCGAGAAGCTCGGCCAGGCCGACCCGGCCCTCGTAGAGGGCCTTGCCCACGATGACTCCCTCAAGGAGGGAGCCTCGAAGCGACAGCCTTGCCAGCGCGGCCACGTCGTCGCGCGACCCGATCCCGCCGCTTGCGATGAGCCTGCAGGAGACTGTGCCGAGCATCGCCTCCTGGGCCTTCAAATTGGGGCCGGAAAGGGTCCCGTCTGTGCCGATGTCGGTGTGGATGAGCGTTGAGACGCCCAGAGAGTCCATCCGGCGGGCCAGTTCCAGAGCGCTCGTCTCCGTCGTGTCCACCCAGCCCCGCACCGCAACCCGCCCGTCCTTGGCGTCGATCCCGACGGCGATCCGCTCCCCGTGGGAGGCGACCAGTTCCGCGATGAAGCCGTCGCTGCGCGCCGCCCGCGTCCCCAGGACGACCCTGCTGACGCCGGCGCCGAGCGCCCGCTCGACGGATTCGAGGCTCCTGAGGCCCCCGCCGAACTGGACCCGCAGACCCAGTGCGGCGATCCTGCCCACGATCGGCAGGTTGGCCGGCTCCCCGGAGAAGGCGCCGTCCAAGTCGACCACGTGGATCCAGACGGCCCCCTCCCGCTGGAATCCCGCCGCGACCGCGACCGGATCATCGGAATAGCGCGTCTCCTGGTCGGCGCGGCCCTGGGTGAGGCGCACGCACCTCCCGCTCCTCAGGTCGATTGCCGGGTAGACCGTCAAGGCTTCAGGCAGCGTCGGCCGCGGCCTCGCCCTTGGCGTGGCGCTTCAGGATGGGCCGGCGCCGTCCGGCCACGACACCGGCGTCGATCACCACCTCGGTCACGTCGTCGCGCTGGGGCAGGTCGTACATGACCTCGAGCATGAGGTTCTCCATGATCGAGCGCAGGGCCCGGGCCCCGGTCTTCAGCTCCATCGCCTTGGCCGCGATCGCGCGGACCGCATCGGAGGTCAGCCTCAGGCGAACCCCGTCGATCGCAAAGAGCTTCGAGTACTGCTTCACCATCGCGTTCTTGGTCCGCATGAGGATCTTGCTCAGATCCTCGACCTGGAGCTCGTCCAGGACCGACACGACCGGCAGGCGCCCGATAAACTCCGGGATCATCCCGAAGCGGATCAAGTCCTCCGGGGCGATCCGCTTCATCATCTCCTCGGGCTTGAGCGCCCGGTCCTCGGCGTTGATGTGGAATCCGAGGGAATGCTGGCCCAGGCGCTTCTTCAGGATGTGGTCCAGGCCAACGAACGCCCCGCCGCAGATGAAAAGGATGTTGGTCGTGTTGATCTGGATGTACTCCTGGTTGGGGTGCTTGCGGCCCCCCTGCGGCGGCACATTGCACACCGTCCCCTCGAGGATCTTCAGAAGCGCCTGCTGGACCCCCTCGCCGGAGACGTCGCGGGTGATCGACACGTTCTCGGTCGTGCGGCGGATCTTGTCGATCTCGTCGATGTAGATGATCCCGCACTCGGCCCGCTTCGCGTCGTAGTTGGCGTTCTGCAGCAGGCGCAAGACCACGTTCTCGACGTCCTCCCCGACGTACCCGGCCTCCGTGAGGGTAGTCGCATCGGATATGGCGAAGGGCACGTCCAGGATCCTCGCCAGGGTCCGGGCGAGCAGGGTCTTGCCGGAACCCGTGGGGCCGACGAGCAAGATGTTGCTCTTCTCAATCTCGACGTCGTTAAACTCCGGCGAGATCCCGGCCGGATCCTTGGCGACCTGGCCGGCGTCGAAGAGCAGGCGCTTGTAGTGGTTGTAGACCGCCACCGACAGGACCTTCTTGGCGTGGTCCTGCCCGATCACAAAGTCGTCCAGCACCTTCTTGATCTCCGAGGGCTTGACGAGCCGGATGGCGGGCTTGGTCTCGGCCACCGGCTGCTTCACCTCGCGGTCGATGATCGTCTTGCAGACGTTTACGCACGAGTCGCAGATGTAGACCCCGGGGCCCGCGATGATCTTCTTCACCTCCGCCTGCGACTTGCCGCAGAAGGAGCACAGGGTCATTCGCGATGACTTAGCCATGGGAAAACAGTTGGGGGCAAACCCGGCGGCTGTCCAGAGCGGAGATACCCGCGGGAGGACAGGCGGCTCAGGCCGTGGGCTGCACCACGAGTTTCGCGGCCTCCCGGGTCGACTCCACGACGTGGTCGACGATGCCGTAGGTCTTGGCCTCGAGCGCGCTCATGTAGTAGTCGCGGTCCGAGTCCTTCTCGACCTGTTCCATGGTCTTTCCGGTGTGCTTGGCGATCACCTCGTTTAGGGTGCGGCGCCAGCGCAAGATCTCCCGGGCCGCGATCGCGATGTCGGAGGCCTGGCCGCCCGCACCGCCCGAGGGCTGGTGGATCATGACCCGGCTGTTGGGCAGCGCGAAGCGCTTGCCCTTGGTCCCCGCGGCCAGCAGCACCGTGCTCATGCTCGCCGCCATGCCGATGCAATAGGTGACCACGTCGCACTGGAGGAAATTGATCGTGTCGTAGATCGCCATGCCGCCCGTCACCACCCCGCCGGGGGAGTTGATGTACAGGTGGATGTCCTTCTTGGCGTCCTCCATCTGCAGGAACAGCAGCTGGGCGATGACAATGTTGGCCACATTGTCGTCGATCGGCGTGCCGATGAAGATGATGCGGTCCTTGAGCAGGCGCGAGTAGATGTCCATCGACCGCTCTCCGCGGCCGGTGTTTTCAAGGACGATGGGAACGTAGTAGCTCACAGGCAGGTGTTGGGATTCGGATCAGGTGGCTTTCGCAGGTGCGACGCTCATCTTAGCCTTAGACACCAGAAAATCAACCGCCTTGTCGAACAGGATCGACTCCTGGGCGGCCCTCAGCCTGCTGCGCTCCCGGCCGAGCTCCTTGGCGAGCTTCTCCGGGCGCTGGTTGGCGCGGATCGCCTCCCGGTGGATGAAGTTGTCCAGATCCCGGTCCGTGACCTCGATCTTCTCGGTCTCGGCGATCCGGGCGAGGATCAGCTGGAGTTTGACCCGCTTCTGGGCGGACTCGCGGGCGCTCGCGAAGAGCCCCTTCTTGTCCTTCTCGAACTGCTCGGCCGGCACGCCGCGGCGCATGTTTTCCTCGATGAAGTTGCGCAGCACCCCCTGGGTCTCCGCGTCGACCATGCTCTCCGGCACCGGGAAGTCGGCCTTCGCGGCGATGGCCTCGGTGACCTGGCGGCGCTGCGCCGCCTGGTTGCGGTATTCCTTCTGGATCTTGAGGTTTCGGGTGATCTGCTCCTTGAGTCCGGCCAAGTCGGCGACCTGGTGGGCCTTGAAGAACTCGGCGTCCACGGGCGGCAGCACCCGCTCGCGCACTTCCTGGATCTCGAGGGCGTACGAGGCGGACTTTCCGGCCAGGGCCGGAATCGCCGCAAAGTCGGCCGGGAAGGCGATCTGGATGGTCTTCTTGTCGCCGGATTTAACCCCGCTCAGCTGCGCTCCAAGGCCGGGCAGATGCCCCTCCTGGGTGCCCTCGACCTCCTCCCAGGTCTGGGGGACCTTGCCGTAAAGCTGCTTGTCCGGAGCCAGCTCGGCCACGGGCTTTCCCTCGAAGGTTCCCTCATAGGCGAGCTTCACGTAGTCGCCCTTCGCCGCCGGCCTGTCGACCGCCGCAAAGTCGGCCTTGTCCGCCCGCAGGGCCTGCACGACGCCCTCCACCTCCGCCTCCGAGATGTCCGTCGGCTCGACCGAGGTCGCCAGCCCCACGTAGTCGGGAAGCGTGAACTCGGGCCGCACGTCCAGGGTCACCGTCACCGTCGCCGCAGTCCCGGGGGCGATCTCGCCCTCCTTCACGTCCACGACGTTGAGGACCTCCAGCTTGTGCTGCTCGAGGCCGCCGCGGTAGGCCCGGGCGATCACCTTCTGCTTGAACTCCTCGGCGATGTCCTTGGCGAACCGCTTGGCGATCATCGCGGCGGGCGCGTGGCCCGGGCGGAACCCGGGCAGGCGGGCCTGGCGGGTGTATTCGACGATTACGGCCTGGTGTTCGGTGTCGACCTCGGCGGGTTCGAGAGCGACGACGAGGGTCTTTCGGGTTGCGGAAACGCTATTGAGTTGGACGTTCACGGTGGTGAGGGCGGAGGGATCGATTCGGTGAAGGGTTAACCGTAGGGCACAGCCGGGGGTGGTCAATGCCGGATTGCGCCCGCGGGGAGAAGTCCCAGACTGCACCCTGCCCATGCCCAGCCTGCGCCAGATCCTCGCCGCCCACGCCCCGCTGCTGCTGCTCGACGCGGCCTCGGCAAGGGTCCAGGTCGGGTTTTTCGAGTCCCCGGGCTCGCTCCAGGGCCGTTGGGCGTCCTCGGAGGAGGAGGCCGGAGTCGGCCTGTTCCGGTGCATCGAGGAGTTGGGGGCCGACCTCGGCGCCGTCCGCAGTTTCGCCTTTGCCGAGGGGCCGGGATCGGTCCTGGGGATCCGGACCGCAGCAGCAGCCCTGCGCAGCTGGTGCGCGATCGCTCCGCGCCCCGTCTACTCCTACCACGCCCTGGCCGTCCTCGCCGAGGCCCTGCCTCGCCCGGCGGGCACCGCCTTCATCGCAGACGCCCGCCGCGGGGGCTGGCACCTGTGCCGCAGGGCGGGACCGGTCCAGCGCGTGCCCTCGGCCGAGCTTTCGCCCCCGCTCGCCTCCCCCGATGGCTTCCGCACCTGGGCCGAGATGCCGCCCGGAGTCGAGCGCGTCCCGTACGTTTTGTCCGAACTGCTGCCCCAGTGCCTGGACGCGGAGCTTTTCCGCGAGTCCCCGGCCCCCGACGCCCTCCTGCACGAGGAGCCGAGCTACGCGACCTGGTCGCCCCAGATCCACCGCGCCCCATGACCCCGCCCTCCCTGCCCCTGCGCTGCTGGGCTGAGATCGACCTGGCGGCCCTGGAGAGAAACCTGCGGCTAATCCGCGCCTCCCTTCCGCCGGGCATCCGCTACGTGGCGGTCGTCAAGGCCGATGCGTACGGCCACGGGCTCCAGCATGTCGCCGCGCGCTTGATGCACGCCGGGGCGGACCTCTTTGCGGTCGCGACGGTGGCCGAGGCGCTCTCCCTCCGGGAGGTTGGCCCGGGTTGGCCGATCCTCCTGCTGAGCCCGGTTTTGCCCGAGGAGGACCGGTTCCTGCCCGAGTGCGACTTCGCGGCGACCGTGTCGACCCCCGACGAGGTCGCCCGCTTCGATAAGGCCGGCCGGGAGTCCGGCCGGCCGGTCTTCGTCCACCTCAAGATCGACACCGGAATGGGCCGGCTCGGCGTCTGGCACGAGCAGGCCCCGGAGCTTTACCGGCGGATCGTCGCGGCGGCGAACCTGAGGCTGGCGGGGGTGTTCACGCATTTCGCGAGTCCCGACGACGACGTCGGCTTCACCAACGAGCAGCGCCGCCGCTTCCTTTCCGCGCTGGCGGCATGCCCCGGGCTCGATCCCGGGTCGCTCTTCGTCCACGCCGACAACAGCGCCGGGCTCGAGACCATGCCCGGCTCCAGCCCCTTCAACGCCGTGCGGGTCGGGCTCCTGCAGTTCGGGATCCTGCCCCATCCCAATTCCCTGCTTGCGCAGGTGCACACCGAGCCCGTCTTTAGTTTCCACACCCGGGTCGGGATCGTGAAGCACCTGCCCCGGGGAACCTCGATCAGCTACGGGCGCACCCGCACCCTCTCGCGCGACTCGCGGGTCGCGGTCCTGTGCGCCGGCTATGGCGACGGGGTCCCGCGCGCAGTCTCCAACCGAGCGCAGGTGCTCATTGGCGGCCACCGCTGCCCGGTCCTCGGCCGGGTCACCATGGACCAGACGATCGTCGACGTGACGGACGCCCCGGAGGTCGCCTGCGGCGACGAGGCCGTGCTCGTGGGCCGGCAGGCAGGCGGAGAGATATCGGTGACGGAATTCAGCCGGTGGGCGGACACGATCCCCTGGGAGACCCTGTGCTCGATCACCAAGCGGGTGCCCCGGACCTACAAGACCGCGCTCGGCCTTTAAATGGGTCCCCGGGGATGAAACTGCCGGGGCCGGCCAGCGTCACTTTAGGCGATGCCCGACGCGTACGACACCCTGCCCCAGCCCTCGATTCCCCCGGAGTCGGCCTGGGACCCGCTGCCGGCGGCGGGCTGGGACCGGGGCGCGGCCGCCCACCTCCTGCGCCGGGCGGGCTGGAGCGCCGAACCCGAATCGGTTGAGCGGGCCGTCCGGGAGGGGATGGAGCTGACCGTGGAGCGGCTCTTTGCCGCGGGCGGTGCGGTTTTCCCCATGCCCGGGCCCGTCGCGGACTTGGAGCGGGATCTTCCCGACATCCAGCGCGCCGCCCGGCAGGCCGCGACCCCGGATGTCCGCCGCCAGATCGAGCAGGAGGCCCGCGAGCGCTCCCGCTCGGCGCTCCTCGATATGACGATCCGCTGGCTCGAGTTCGCGGCCGGCCCCGAGGAGTCCGCCCGGGCGAAATGGGTCCTGTTTCTGAGCGACGTGTACGTGGTTGCCTTCGAGAAGGTCCCGCGCCCCTTCCTCCTGTACCGGCACTTTGACCTCATCGCCCGCCGCGGCCTGGGTCCGGCCCCGGAGCTGACCAAGGCGGTCTCCCGGTCCCCGGCGATGATCCACTACCTCGACTTGGACCAGAGCCGCCGGGAGGCCCCCAACGAGAACTTTGCGCGGGAGCTGTTCGAACTGTTCCTCTTGGGCGAGGGCAACTACACCGAGGAGGACGTCAAGCAGGCCGCCCGCGCCTTCACGGGTTACCGGGCCGACCCGAGCGGGGAATTCCGCCTCGCCCGCGCCCAGCACGACGACGGGGTGAAGACCGTCCTGGGGACGACCGGCCGCCTCGATGGCGACCAGGTGATCGACGTGGCCTACGGCCTGGACGCGGCCGGCTCGTTTCTCCCGGGCGAGTGGGCGCGCTTCTACCTGTGCGACGGGGGGATCCCCGGGCCCTGGAGGGAGGCGCTCGGGCGGCGCTGGCGGGCGCGGGAGTACGACCTGGGGTGGCTGGTCCGGACGCTCTTCTCCAGCCGGCTCTTCTACGCTCCGGAGTTCCGCGGGCAATTCATCAAAAGCCCCGTGCAGTTCTACCTTGGGCTTGTCCAGGACCTGGGCCTTCGGGTGATGCCGGTCCCGCGCCTCATCGCAAGCCCGCTGCGGCGGATGGGCCAGGCGCTGTTCGACCCCCCGAACGTGCGCGGCTGGGTGGGCGGCCGCCAGTGGATCAACTCGGCCTCGCTGCAGGCCCGGAGGGCCCTGGTGGAGATGCTTTTTTCTCGGCTGAACGAGGACGCCCTCGACGCCGACGAGCGGATGGACCTGGGAATCGCCCGCTCCGGAGGGGCGGCCGATTTCTGCGTGCCCGACAGCCTCCTGTCCCCCTTGCTCGGGCTCAAGCCGGAGGCGGCCGTCGACCGGCTCGTCCGCCGGTTCCTCCCCGAAGACCCCGGTCCCGCATTCCGGGAGGCGCTCCTTGCCTATCTTGCGCCCGCCCCCGCCAACCCGGCCGAGCGGCGCCGCAGGACAAAACGGGCGGCGGCCTCCGTGATCGAGTCGCCCCACTATCAGCTCTGCTGAGCAGCGCCCCTCCGCCATGGCCGACAACTCCCCGCAGCCCGCTTTCCCCGCAACCCGCCGCGAGTTTTTCCATCGGTCGGCCTCCGCGCTGGGGCTTCTGGCCTTCAGCCGGTTCGCCCCCGCGTTCCTCGTCGACTCGACCCTGGCCGGGGCACCCGCCCCCGAGCGGGACCGCAGGATCCTCGTCGTGGTGCAGCTGGCCGGGGGCAACGACGGGCTCAACACGCTCGTGCCCTTCGAGGACCCCGACTACTACCGGCTCCGGCCCACCCTGGGGATCCCCAAAGACAAGGTCCTTGCGACAGGCGGCCTGTTTGGCTTCCACCCGGCCTGCGCCGAGCTGCACCGGCTCTTCCAGGACGGGCGCCTTGCGGTCGTCCACGGCGTGGGATATCCGAACCCGAACCGCAGCCACTTCCGCTCGACGGAGATCTGGGAGACGGCCAGCGGCTCCGGGGAATCCTACCCCACCGGATGGGTGGGCCGCTACCTTGACAATAGCTGCGCCGGATCCCCGGGCCAGGACCGCGATCCGGTCGCGGTCCACGCAAACACCCTCAACGGGGAGCCCCTGTCGCTGGTCGGGGCCCAGTCCCATCCCACCTTCGGGCTGTCCCCCTACTCCGGTCTCGGCGGGCGCGAGGCCGAGGAGTCCCGCCGGCTCTTGGAATCGATCGCCGGGGCGGCCGGCCGGCCCGGGCGCGAGGCCGACTTCCTGAAGCAGACCCTCATGGACACCCTGGTCACGGAGAGCCGGGTGCAGGCGATATTAAAAGCCTACCGCCCGCATGCGGTCTACCCCGGAAACCCCTTCGCCCAGTCGCTAAACGCCGTCGCCGCGCTGATCGCCTCCGGGATGCCCACCCGCGTCTACTTTGTGACCCTGAACGGGTTCGACACGCACGCAAACCAGCTCCCCAAGCACGCCAACCTCCTCAGGGTGCTCTCCGAGGGCCTGGCCACCTTCCAGGGCGACCTCGAGTCCCACGGCCTGGATCGCCAGGTCCTGACCATGAGTTTCTCGGAGTTCGGGCGCCGGGCCAGCGAGAACGAGAGCCGGGGCACCGACCACGGAACCGCCTCGCCTTTGTTTCTCCTCGGCAGCCGCGTCAGGGGCGGGCTGCACGGGGCGCCCCCGTCCCTCAAGATTCCCAAAAACCAGGATGTGGCCTTCACAACCGACTTCCGGAGCCTGTACACGACGATGCTCGAGGACTGGCTGGAATGCCCGGCCGGGGGCGTGATCGCAGGCAGCTTCCCGAAGCTGCCGCTCGTGACCTGACTACTTGCCGATCCCGTAGGTCCGGAAGCCGATCGCCGCCATCCGCTCCAGGTCGAGGATGTTCCGCCCGTCGAAGAGGAATGCCGGCTTCACCATCCCGGCGTGAATCCGGGCGTAGTCGAGGCCCTTGAACTCCTCCCACTCCGTGACGAGCGCGATCGCGTGGGCGCCGCGGGCCGCCTCGTAGGGGTCGGAGGCGACGACAAGCCGCGGGGTGTCGGGCCCGCCGTTTAGGACGTCCCGGCGGATCTGCTCAGCGGGCACCTTCGGGTCGTACACGACGACCCGGGCCTGCTCGGCCAGCAGGTCCCGGCAGATCGCGATCGCCGCCGACTCGCGCGTGTCGTTGGTGTCCTTCTTGAAGGCAAAGCCCAGGACGGCGACCTGCTTGTCGGCGGCCGAGTTGAAGAGCGCCTTGACGATCCCGCGGGCGAAGCGGCCCTTCTGCCAGTCGTTGATCTTGACGACGCTCTCCCAGTAGGCCGCAACCTCGCCCAGGCCGAAGTGTTCGCACAGGTACACCAGGTTCAGGATGTCCTTCTGGAAGCACGAGCCGCCGAAGCCGACCGAGGCCTTCAAAAACTTCGGCCCCACGCGCGAGTCCCGGCCCACGGCGCGGGCCACCTCGTCGACGTCGGCCCCCGTCGCCTCGCAAAGCGCCGAGATCGAGTTGATCGAGGAGATGCGCTGCGCCAGGAAGGCGTTGGCGACCAGTTTCGAAAGTTCGGATGACCACAGGTTCGTCGTGACGATGCGGTCCCGAGGAACCCAGCGGGCGTAGATGTCGGCCAGCGCCTTGATCGCCGCCTGGCCCTCCGGCGTGCGCTCGCCGCCGATCAGGACCCGGTCGGGCGAGAGCAGGTCGGCGACTGCCGTGCCCTCGGCAAGAAACTCCGGATTGGACAGGACCTCGAAGCGGCCGCCCCGGGAATTCGCCGCGAGGATGTCCTTTATCGTCTCGGCGGTCTTAACCGGGATCGTGGACTTCTCGACGATGATCTTCCGGCCGTCGGAGACCTCGGCGATCGTGCGGGCGACCGACTCGATGAACCGAAGGTCGGCGGCGCGCCCGGCCCCGACCCCGTAGGTCTTGGTCGGTGTGTTCACCGCGACAAAGATGATGTCCGCGGCGCGTATAGCCCCCTTCACGTCGGTTGAGAAGGTGAGGTTGCGGCCCCGCCCCTGGCGGACCAGTTCGACCAGGCCGGGCTCGTAGATCGGCAGCGTGTCCGAGTTCCAGGCGGCGATCCGCGAGGAGCTCATGTCGACCACCGTGACCTCGATGTCGGGCGCCTTGGCGGCGATCATCGCCATCGTCGGCCCGCCGACATAGCCGGCGCCAATGCAGCAGATCTTCACGCCGGGGTCGCCGCCGGGGCCGCGCCGCCGTGGCTTAAGGGTTCCTTGGCGGCCGGGGTGTCAGCGGGCTTCTTGTCGGCGGGCTTCTCGCCCGGCTTGCCGATGGCCGTCAGGGTGATCGGCGAGCGCATCTCGCCAAACTGAAGGATCTCGAGCACATGCTTGCCCTCGATCGTCTCGTTCTCGAGGAGCGCCTCGGCGATCTTGTCGAGCGCCGCGCGGTGCTCGAGGACGATCTGCTTTGAGCGGTCGTACTGCTCGGTGATGATCTTGTGGATCTCCTCGTCGATCTTGCGGGCAGTCTCCTCGGAGACGTTCTCGGTCCGGGTGATCTCACGGCCGAGGAAAACGGTGTCCTGGTTGTCGCCGAAGGCGATCGGGCCGAGCTGGCTCATGCCCCAGTCGCAGACCATATGGCGGGCGATCCGGGTGATCTGCTTGATGTCGGCGGCGGCCCCGCTGGTGATGTCGCCGATCACGAGCTCCTCGGCGATGCGCCCGCCCAGGCCCATCGCGATCTGCGCGAGCATCCGCTTGCGGGCGTGGGTCAGCTGGTCTTTCTTCGGGATGAACATCGTGCTGCCGAGGCTTCGGCCGCGGGGGATGATCGTCACCTTGTGGACGGGCATCTCGCCGTCGTCGACCACCGCCTGGACCAGGGCGTGGCCGGCCTCGTGGTAGGCGGTCAGGCGCTTCTCCTCGTTGTCCATCAGCCGGCGCCTCTCGCGCCCAAACTGGACCTTCTCGCGGGCGTCCTCGACGTCGGCCATCTCGACGCGCTTCTTGCCGCGCCGGGCCGCAAGGAGCGCCCCCTCGTTGAGCAGGTTCGCCAGATCGGCCCCCGAAAGCCCGGGGGTTCCCCGGGCGATAACGGCGAGGTCGACGTTCTCGGCCAGATTGATCTTCTTTGCGTGGACCCGCAGGATCTGCTCGCGGCCGTTCAGGTCGGGCAGGTCGACGTAGATCTGGCGGTCAAAGCGGCCCGGCCTAAGTAGCGCGCTGTCCAGCACATCCGGCCGGTTCGTCGCCGCGATGATGATGACCCCCTCGGTCGTGTCGAATCCGTCCATTTCCGACAGCAGGGAATTGAGGGTCTGCTCGCGCTCGTCGTTTCCGCCGCCCAGGCCCGCCCCGCGCTGCCGGCCTACGGCGTCGATCTCGTCGATAAAGATCAGGCAGGGGGCGTTCTTGCGGCCCTGTTCAAACATGTCGCGCACCCGGGAGGCGCCGACCCCGACGAACATCTCGACAAAGTCCGAGCCGGAGATGCTGAAGAAGGGCACGTCCGCCTCGCCGGCAACAGCCTTGGCGAGAAGGGTTTTGCCGGTTCCCGGGGGGCCGACCATGAGGACGCCCTTCGGCATGCGGCCGCCCATCTTGGTAAACTTCTTCGGGTCCTTCAGAAACTCCACCACCTCGGCGATCTCCTCCTTCGCCTCGTCGCACCCGGCGACGTCGGCGAAGGTGACCTTGTCCCGGTCCCGGGTGAGGAGCTTCGCCCGGCTCTTGCCGAAACTGAGGGCTCCCCGGCCGGCCTGGCGGAGCTGGCGCACGAACAGGAAGTACAGTAGGCCGATGATCAGAAGGAAGGGGATCACCTGGGCGGCGATCTGGGTGAGCAGGGTCGTCGTCGGCGGCTCGGAGAACTTCTTGGACTTCTGGAGGATCTCGGCGTTGGACTCGGTCAGGCGGCCCTCGGCGCGGAAGGAGGCCGTCTTGACGTTTCGCTCGTTGGTGAAGAGCGCCGTGTTCGTCTCGCCCGTGATGACCGCCCGGTCGCGACCCCCCGAGGGGTCGTAGCGGATCACGCCGGTTTTGATCTCGGCCTTCTGGGTGCTTTCCACCACGTCCTCAATGGTGACGTTCGCCGGGGTGACCGCCGTTCCGGGCGACCAGTAAAGTAGCGTCAGCGCAGCCGCGACGATCGCCAGCCAGATGAGCCAAACCTTTGGCTGCAAACGGTCCGGGGGAAGGTTTTTAAGGGGGCGGCGCGACTTTTTGTTTTCCGGCTCGGGCATCAGGAATGAATAGGACTCGGCACTAAACGTGGTTGTTCCCCGATTACAAGTCAATCGTCCAACCGGGATTAAGTAGATCTACGCCTCAGGAACTCAGCCCCGGGTCCGGGCGTAGAAAAGCCACCCCCCGCCGATGACGGCAAAACCCTCCGCCCCTAGGCTTTGCCGGGTCGGCCTCCCGCCTTCCACGGCGTCCAATAGCGCCGAAAACCCCTGGCGGGAAAGGTCCCCAAAGTCCCCGGGCGGACCGAACCGGCTCCGGCCCCCGCCCTGGCCGCTCAGGAGCCACCGGTAGAGGGCCCGGCGAAGGACCGCCCGCGGGCACCCCTTGAGCCGCTTAAGATCGAGCCGCCCGGCCGGAGTGATCGGGCGCACCCGGTCCACCCACAACTCCAGCGCCAAGTCGTCCTCCTCCAAAAGCTCCCGGGAGCAGGCCGCACCGGCGACGGCGTCCCGGCCCGACGCCCGGGTCCACTGCGGAAGGACGCGCGAGCGGATCCGGTTTCGGAAGTAGTCGGGCCTGGCGTTTGTCGCGTCCTCGCGCCACGCGATCCCCGACGAACGCAGGGCGGCGGCGATCTCGGACTTTTTCAGGTCGAGAAGCGGCCGCAGGTGCACCCTGCCCTCCCCGCCGATTTCCTGGACGGCCCGCGGGGCCGCCAGGCCCCCGGTTCCGCTGCCGCGGGCGAGCCTCATGAGGATCGACTCGGCCACGTCGTCTTGCTGGTGCCCGAGCCACAGGGCGCGGATCCGCAGCGGAGCGAGCGTTCGCTCGAAGTAGGCGAAGCGGGCCTGCCGGGCCCGGCTCTCGCTCGCCGGTCCGGCCGGCTTGGATCCCCGCGCCCAGGAGCCGGTCCTGAAAGCGACCCCCAGCGACCGGCAGACCCTCGCGCAGAACCGGGCGTCCTCGCCCGAGGCCGCGCCCCGGAGCCGGTGGTTAAAGTGGACGGCGAACAGCCCCCCGCGCCTCTCCGGCCAGTGGGCCCAGGCGAGCAGCAGAAGGGCGAGCGAATCGGCCCCCCCCGAGAATGCGACCGCCCAGCGCTCCCCAGCCGGGCTGCGCTGCGCCCAGGACAGGACCGAGCGGTTCAGGCGCGAGCGGGGGATCGCCGCTGCCAGGCGCTGCGCCCGCCCCCTCCAGGTTTTTGCCGGAGGGTTCCCGCCCGCGCGCCCCCCGGCGCTCCGGGCCGGACCGCGGGAGCGCTTAGGCAAAGCTCAAAAACTCCTTCCCAAAGTGCCCGACCAGGGCCTGAGGGATCCGGACCCGGCCGTCGGCCTGGAGGTTGTTTTCCAGCAGGGCCGCCAGGACGCGCGGGACCGCAAGCCCGGAGCCATTGATCGTGTGCACCAGCTCCGGCCGGCCGCTCTCCTTGGAGCGGTAGCGGATCTGGGCCCGGCGGGCCTGGAAGGCCTCGAAATTGCTGCAGCTGGAAACCTCCAGCCAGCGCTTCTGCCCGGCCGCCCAGACCTCCAGGTCGTATTTTTTGGCCTGGGCAAAGCCCAGGTCCCCGCCGCACATCAGAAGGACCCGGTACGGAAGCCCCAGTTTCTGCAGCAGGCTCTCGGCGTCCGAGCGAAGCTTGTCCAGCTCCTCATAGCTGCGGGACGGGTGGACCCACTTGAGAAGCTCCACCTTGTCGAACTGGTGCAGGCGGTTCAGGCCCCGTACGTCCTTGCCGTAGCTGCCCGCCTCGCGCCGGAAGCACGGCGTGTAGGCGCAGCGGTAGATCGGCAGGGCCGCCTCCTCGATGATCTCGTCGCGGAAGAAGTTGGTGAGCGGCACCTCGGCGGTGGGCACCGCGTAGAAGTGGTCCGGAACCGTCTCGTACATCTGCCCCTCCTTGTCGGGCAGTTGCCCGGTGGCGGTGGCGCTCGCCGCGTTCACCAGGATCGGCGGCATGACCTCGACGTACCCGGCCTTGGCGTTCTCCTCGAGGAAAAATCCGAGCAGCGAGCGGATCAGCCGGGAGGCGTCCCCGACGTAGAAGGGAAACCCCGCGCCCGTGACCTTGGCGCCGCGGCCGAAGTCGAAGAGTTTCTCAAAGCCGGGGATCTCCCAGTGGGCCCGCGCGTGGGGGCTCGCCGCGGCGATGTCGCCGTGCGTTGAAAAGACGACGTTGTCGGCCGGGCCGCCACCCTCGGGCACGCTCGCATGGGGCAGGTTCGGCACCGTCAGCATGGCGGCGCGGAACTTCTCCTCGGTCTCCTTCAACTGCACCTCGCGCTCCTTCACCTGGGCGGAGACCGCCTTCATCTCGGCCACGCGGGCCTGGAACTCCGGGGTGCCCTTGGGCATCGCGGCCAGGGCGCCGTTGGCCGCCTTCTGGCGGGCCCTGAGCTGCTCGACCTCCTGCAGGTGGGTCCGCCAGGCCGAGTCCACGGCCAGAACGGCGTCGAGGTCGACGTCGAGGTGCTTCTTGGCAATTGCAGCCCGGACCAGGTCCGGGGTTTCGCGCAGAATCTTGGGATCGAGCATGGAGAAAAAGTAATCCTCTAGCGCCCCTTCCCAAGCCGGGCCCGGATGGCCTGGAAACGCGCGTAGACGTCCTTCGCGGTGAGCAGCCGCAGGTCGCCGACGGGCGCCTGGATGACAAAGTGGTTGGTCGCGTTCAGCGGATACGGCCCGAAAAGCCGCGGGTCGGTGGGCCCGAAGATCCCCATGACCTTCACATCGAGGGCCGCGGCCAGGTGCAGCGGCCCGGAGTCGTTCGTGAGCACCCAGTCGGCCCGCTTGATGAGCGAGGGCAGCGAGACCAGGCTCGTGTTGCCCGTCAGGTTCAGGAACTGCTCAGGCGAGTAGGCCCTGCGGTCCGGCAGGTAGTTGTTGCCCGCCCAGACGACCTTGTGGGCGCGGTCCTCGCGCAGGAGCATCTCGGTCAGCTGCTTGAAGCCGTCCCAGCGCTTCTCGGGCCGGCGGCTGTCCGGGAAGAGCAGGAAGGGCTTACGGCCGCCGCGCCCCTCGATGAAACTCAAGTTGAGGTTCTCGACCTGGCGGAATTTGAGCGTTCCCTTCAGCTCGGGCTTCGCGCCGAGGGCGGTGCAAAACTGGAGCATCACCTCCAGCGCGTGGCTTCGCCGGCCCCCGGGGGGTAGCGGCACCTTCTCGTTGTAGAACATCCCGGACCACTCCCGCGCGTCGGTTCGCCCGACCTTTCGCTTGGCGAGCGTGCGCTGGGTCATGAGCCCGGTGCGCAGCAGCCCCTGCATGTCGAACACCACGTCAAAGCGGGTCTTGCGGATTTCCGCCATCATCTTGAGGAACCCCTTCGCACCGGCGCTTCGCTCGAACACGTAGACCTGGTCGACGGCCTCGCAGACCCGCACCAGCGGCGCGAAGATCTCACGGGCAACCCACGAAATGCGCAGGTCGTCGACCTGCTCCTTGAGCGAGGTCGCCACCTGCAGCCCCTGGACGATGTCACCCAGGGAGGAGGGCTTGATGATGAGCAATTCGGTCATTGCGGCGGTTGCCGGGAAGGCAGGGGGCTGAAACTATCCGATCGACTGCGGGCAATCCAATCCATTTTTTGTAAGGTACACACGGGGACTCCCCCGACAACCGGTTCCAACCCAATGTTCCTCGCCCTGCTCTCCGCCCTCGGCTGGCTCGTCGCCCGCTCGCCGGAGTGGGCGCTGCGCGCCCTGTCGGTCGTCCTGGGGGAGGCGATCCTCGCCTTCCAGCCGCGCCGCCGCCGGCTCATCCACTCGAACCTCTCCCACGCCTTTCCCGACCGGTCCGAGGCCTGGCGCCGCCGGATGGCCCGGACCTGCTGCAGGAACCTGGTGGAGACGGCGCTCCTATCGCTTGCCACCCCCTGGCTCGACGAGCGGCGGGTCCGCACGATCGCCCGGATGGGCCCCTCCGTCGAGGCCTGGGTGCGCAGCCTGCCCCCGCCCGGAGGGGCCGCCCCCCGGCCCGCCGTCTTCGCCACGGTCCACATGGCCCTCTGGGAGACCCAGCCCTGGCTCAAGGCCGTCTGCCCGGTCCCCATTCCCGAGTTCGGCATCATCTACAGGCCCCTGGACCAGCCCGCAGCCGACGCGTACGTGAAGCGGACCCGGGAGCGCTTCGGCATGAAGCTTTTGTCCCGCCGGGAGGGCTTTGCCAAGGCCCTGGGAATCCTGCGCTCCGGCGGCTGCATGGGCCTGCTCTTCGACCAGAACGCGGGGATGCAGGGGCTTCTGACGACGCTTCTGGGGCGGGTCTGCTCGACAACGGAGCTGCCCGGGCTTCTCGCGGCGAAGATGGGGGCCGAGGTGCGCACCTTCTATCCGCGGCGAACCGGCTTTTGGCGGGTGGAGTATGGCACCGCCTTGATTGAGCACGACGGGACGGCCGTGGGGATCACGATCGCCCTGAACCGCTGGCTCGAGTCGGCCCTCTCCGACGAGCAACTGGGTTCCTCGTGGCTGTGGGCCCACGACCGCTGGCGCCACCAGGACGTTCCTGCCCGGCGCCTGCGCCTGGAGAGTAAGAGGAACGTGCTGGAGGAGGAGATGCGCCTGCGCGGCTGGGCCGAACTCCCGCGCCGCACCCGGATCTGGGTGCGGCTGCCCAACTGGCTCGGGGACGCAGTGATGGCGCTACCTCTTTTGCGCGCGCTGCGCGTGTCCCGGCCCGACGCGGAAATTAATGTGCTGGGAAGCGCCCGGCTCCTGCCCGTCATCGCCGCCGCCGGGGTGGCCGACCGGCTCCACCCGCTCCCCCGCCGCGGGTCCGCGGGCTACTTCCTTTACTTCTGGAGACTGCGGCAGGCCTACCCCGATGTGTGGATCTTGTTCACCAATTCGTTCCGCGGGGACGCCGAGGCCCGCCTCGCGGGCTGCCCGCAGCGCTTCGGAATCGTCCGGTCCGGGCGCCCCAGGCCGCTTCTTTCGCACCGCTACAGCCTCCCGGCCGGCTTCGACGAGGCCGGGCACCACCAGCTGAAACTCTGGGAGGATTTCCTGAAGCATTTCGGACTGGCCGTTCCGCCCGACCTGGCGCCCCTGCCCGCGGGTCTCGGCCCCCTGGGCGCCCCCGGAGCGATCGGCCTAATCGCAGGTTCGGAGAACGACCCCGCCAAGCGCTGGCCGGTCGCCCACTGGCGGCGCTTGATCGAGGCCCTTCCCGCCGAGCGGTTCGTCCTTTTCGGCACCCCGGGCGACAGGCCCATCGCCGCGGCGGTCGCCGCGGAGTTTCCGGCCGGCCGGATCGAGGACCTGGCGGGAAAGACCGACCTCGAGGCCTTTGCCGGGCGCCTGCGCTCGTGCCGGCTCCTCGTCTCCAACGACACAGGCGGGATGCACCTAGCGAACGCCCTCGGGGTGCCCGTGATCGCCCTGTTCGGGCCCACAAACCCCGTCAGGACCGGTCCGGTTTTCTCAGCCCCGTACCGGATCCTTCAGCCGCCCGGCTGCCCCGCCCACGGAGGCGAGAATCTCTCGGGCTTGGACCCGGAGACAGTGATCGCCGCCGTCCGCTCCTTTCCCGGGGACCCAGGCCCGACCGGAACCTGAAATGGCGCTCCTCGAAGTCAACGACCTCAAGACCTACTTTCACACCCGAAGCGGCGTGACCCGCGCGGTCGACGGGGTGAGTTTCTCAGTCGAGCGGGGCGAGACCCTGGGGATTGTCGGCGAGTCCGGCTCGGGGAAATCGGTCACCGGCTACTCCATCATGGGCCTTGTCCCCCAGCCCCCCGGCCGGATCGAGTCCGGCTCGGCCGTGTTCGACGGCGTGGACCTTTTGCGCTGCTCTCCGGCCCAGGTCCGCGCGATCCGCGGCAAGCGCGTCTCGATGATCTTCCAGGACCCGATGACCTCGCTCAACCCGTACCTGCGGGTCTCCACGCAGCTGATCGAGCCCCTGCTGATCCACGAGAAGATCTCCAGGATGGAGGCCCTGGCCCGCGCGCTCGAGATGCTCGAGGCGGTCGGCATCCATGACGCCGCCGGCCGCATCCACGGCTACCCCCACGAGTTCTCCGGGGGCATGCGCCAGCGGGTCATGATCGCCACCGCCCTGATCACCCGGCCGGCGCTTCTGATCGCGGACGAACCGACGACCGCGCTCGACGTCACCGTGCAGGCGCAGATCCTCGAACTGATCCGGACGATGCAGCGCGAGCTGGGGATGGCGGTCTTGTTCATCACCCACGACCTGGCGGTCGTCGCGGGTCTGTGCACCCGGGTCCAGGTGATGTACGCCGGCCGGATCGTCGAAAGCGCCGACACCCGGACCCTCTTCTACGCTCCCAAGCACCCCTACACCCGGGCCCTGCAGGCCTCCATCCCCGCGACCCAGGCCAAGGGGGCCGACCTGCGCACGATCCCAGGCATGCCCCCGGACCCCTCCCGGCCCCTTGCGGGCTGCGCGTTCGCCCCCCGCTGCGAGTCGGCGATTGCCTCCTGCAGCGCAGGCACGGTCGAACTGGCCCCGATCGGACCCGGGCACCTGCAGGCCTGCGCCCGCGTCCAGCGCGGCGAAATCTAGAGCCCAGGGATTTTCCCCCATGCCCGACAACATCCTCGAACTTCGCGACGTGAAGACCCACTTCACGGTCCGCTCCGGCCTGCTGCGCAGGCGGGAGGTCGGCGCGGTCAAGGCGGTCGACGGGGTCACCCTCTCTCTGGCCCGCGGCGAGGTCCTTGGCCTTGTCGGGGAGTCCGGCTGCGGCAAGTCGACCCTTGCCCGGACGATCTTAAGCCTGATCCCGATCAGCGCGGGCACCGTCGTATTGAACGGCAGGAACCTCTCGCAAGCCTCCTCGGAGGAGATCGCCGCGAGCCGCCGCGACCTGCAGATGGTCTTCCAGGATCCCTACGCCTCGCTGAACCCCCGCATGAGCGTGTTCGCGGCCCTATCCGAGCCCTTGCGCGTCCACGGCCTTTGCCCGCCGAACGAAACGCCGGAGCGGGTGGCGCGGCTTCTTGAGACCGTGGGCCTTCCGACTAACGCCATGCGCAAGTACCCGCACGAGTTCTCCGGCGGGCAGCGCCAGAGGATAGCGATCGCCCGGGCCCTGGCCGTCGGGCCGAAGGTGATCGTGGCCGACGAGCCGGTCTCCGCCCTGGACGTGTCGATCCAGGCCCAGATCCTGAACTTACTCTCGCAGCTGCGCCGGGACATGGGCTTGAGCCTGATCTTCATCGCCCACGACCTGTCGGTAGTCAAACACGTCTCCGACCGGATCGCCGTCATGTACCTGGGGCGGATCGTCGAACTGGGGGCCGCCGCCGAGGTGATCGACACACCGGCCCACCCCTACACGCGCGCCCTGGTGAGCGCCATCCCGCGGCCCGATCCCGACAGCGAGCGGACCCGCCAGCGGATCGTCCTTGCGGGCGACCCGCCCTCCCCGATGAACCCGCCGGCCGGGTGCGCGTTCCATCCCCGCTGCGCGTTCGCAGTCCCGCAGTGCCAGGCGGCCGTTCCCGCCCTCGAGCCCTTCCGGGGCCGCGAGGTCGCCTGCATTCGCGTCTCCGAGATCTAGGCAAGTGGGGTGTGCACGTGACGTAAACCGTGCGAAATCGCGGCGCTCCGGCGGCCGGCATTCACCCCCGTCGTTGCGTCCGTGCGCGCCAATCACACGACTTCACTCACCCTTTGCCCGCGTCGACGGGTGCTCTTTCTGCGGAGCGGGGCACGTCGGCCAATAGGGTCGAACGGCTCGCGTGGACAAGCAGACCCCACTCGGCGACATATCCGATGTCGCCCCTCCCATGCGCCTCCTGGCCAAACACACTTCTGGCAGAGGGCGCGATTGCGGACTTCAAATTCGCGCGCGAGGACGGGGAGAGGCTCCACCCAACCAAGTCCATCACGAACCCGAGACGCTGGACCAACGAAGTGGAATTCATCCGCAGGGCCGCGTCCGCCACTTCGTCCGCTGAGGTGTCAAACGAAGCCCCGTGGACTATCCGAACCACCTCGGTCGGGCCGCCGGCCAGCGCGGGACGGTCGAGGCAATCCACCACTGTCTTGGCCGGCGTCGAGATCGTCGCCGACCGGCCATAGACATCGTAGGATTGGAACCCGAAGAACTTGCGGGGCGACACCTACACAAAGCTGATCGCAGTGCCTTCGATCACGCGAACGGGCATGCTCCGACGGACCGCCACCGTAACGGACGCAGGCTTCTGGGTTGTGAACCCGTGGTAAGAGGCCGCAGCCCGCCAGCCGACGTAGCAGAAATTGACCACGGCGGAGGCGATCGCGATGGCACTGCTCTCGCCCAGGTTCTCGGGACCGCGCTCAGGCGGGAGAAAAAGGTAGCGCCCAGAGGTCAGACGCAGGAACCATCCCTTCCGAAGCAGACTATGGATCACCTTCCGCGCTGATCGGTCAGCGCCCATCAGTTCGATCACGTCCGCCGCGCGCACGGTATCGCGTCTCTGCTCTCGGAGCGAAAGAACGACCGTGGCTTCGTTTCGGCTAAGTGTTCGTCGATTGTTTTTCACGCGACAGAAACTTTTGCTGCGATGATAATAACAACATAACGATTAAGATAACCGGTCATTTATCCCTAAAAGGGTCATAACGTGTGGTTTTTTAATCGATTATTTGTAATCTGTTTTTCTATAGGTGATTACAGGGCTGTCCGGGATGTTGAGTGCCGATGTTTCGTAACATAAACTCTTTCAGGGCGTTGCCCGCCGCTGCGGGTGTGACGCATTTTGCGTTTGGCCAGCGCGATCAAGCCCCATTCTGCGGGCATGGCCACTCCGACTGT
>CAIOZY010000031.1 GCA_903862935.1 uncultured Opitutaceae bacterium | reverse complement strand
CCAACGCCTCGACATGAACCCGCATCAAAGAGTTGCTCTCCCACCGGAGGATGCGGTATCCGGGAAGAGTCAGGTGTAAGTGCATAGGGGACATGGTGGCGCTTCCAACGCCCCATGTCCCCAATCTTTGATCAAGAGCCCTGAGATCAGGGTGCTCGGCTGACGAGATGCGTGCGCGGGAGGCTCCCAGCGGCTCACAAACCGGAGGCCAGAAGACTCAAGCAGGCCGAATGTGAAGCCAGTCAGGGCATGGTCTTGATGCGGAACGGAGGCCGCGTTGGTGGTATAACCACGTTTTTTGGGGTGTCTAAGACCACCACCGCGCCTGAAGAAACCGTTGCTGGCCGATTTCCTCTCGACTGGTCTTCGATCTCTGACTAGTTAAACTAACGAAGTGCCGTCCGATGGGGCGAAACGCAGCAGACAAGCCATGAATCTCAGAAAAACGATAACTAAATGCGTCGGGCTCCTTCTAGACTACACGGTGGTTCCTGTGGTCAAGTATACCTACCTCAGATTGACCGCCTGTTCTCATCCGAGATCCAAGACGGTTATAGACGTATTGAGGGATAGAGCAGCCATTTCTTCAGCGGATTATGTAGAAGGGCACATGCCCTATGCGCTTGAATTTCCCGATCGCTTTAAACTGCTGGACTACAGCCTAACTAAAATCGCTGTAAGCGGGATATACGCGGAGTTTGGTGTCTGGAAGGGCCAATCGATCAATCACATCGCAAACAGCCTAAATGGTGACACCCGCATATACGGTTTTGATTCCTTCCAGGGTCTCCGAGAAGATTGGCGTGGCCATGATCTCACGAAGGGTTGTTTTTCACTTGATGGACGGCTTCCCGCTGTAGCCAGCAAGGTTCAGCTGATTGCGGGTTGGTTTGATGAGACGATCCCGCCTTTTCTGAAGGAAGACCCGAGTCCGTTCGCATTCATTCATATCGATAGTGATACGTACGAGGCATGCAAGACTGTCTTCGGTTTGATTGGCGAGAGGCTCATTCCCGGCACAGTAATTGTTTTCGATGAGTACTTCGGTAATACAGGGTGGCAGGTGGGAGAGTGGAAGGCGTGGCAGGAGTTTGTCGCTGCGCACGGGATTAGATACGAATACCTTGGGTTTTCAGAGAATCAGGTTTCCGTTAAAATTTGCTCTTAGGGATCGGTGCGAAGGAATGATGCGAGCGTTCCGGTACGACGGCCCGGTGTTGGGCCTATTTCTGCTTAGCTGGCCCCGACGAATGGCGAGCACCAACGAGCTTACAATTGGTACAACGCGAAGAAACCATCGGTCCTGCTTCCAAGGGGCTTCGCGTTGGGACAATCTTTCAACAGCAGCTTCGCATAAGGAGTCCCTAAGTCGTTAAAAAAATAGGTCGGGACACCCTTAAGACTATCACGATACTTCTCAAAGATTCTCGGTGCTAGCTCGCCCATGTTTATCCACGCGAGCCAGCAGAGTCGGTCGCCGTTCACCCATCTGTCTAAGTGGCTCGAGCCATCCAACTCGTAAGCTCCATGACTTTCACAATTGAATCCCACTTGGCGCAGGTACCCAACGGCGCACTGATAGCTTGCGTAGGTTGACGTCAGAAGGGCCAGTCCCACATGGGGGGTGATTACTCCTCGCATCTCACCCAGCTCCTCAAGGGCTGTCCTTTTTTCGCGATGCCATACCATTCCAGAGTAGGCCAATCCGGTCCAAATTGATAGGCCGTCCGCGTTGGAGATGATCTCTCCAGGGCCGACCACCCATTGGAGATGTTTTGGCCCGACCCGAAAATTGGACAGTGCCAATATCGTAGGTTCCGGTGTGAAACGGCGGGTCTCTGTCCTCGTAGTCCGAATCCCTGTAATGAGTTCAACCGTTACGATCCCGATGAGAAGCGCCCCGATCCAAGCACCGCGAAAGTTAATTATGTAACGCAGGCCAAGGGCCGCAAGAAGAGCAATAAACGGTACTGTATAATATAGATATTTGGGAGTACTGACACTATGCGAGTAGAGGAAGAGGGTGGGAACCAAGACGGCGGCCAACAGAGCGATGGGGTAATGATCTCGTTGCGACACGCAGCAGAACACTCCAGTCGCCACGGGAAAGAGTAGGCTCAGCGAAGCGATCTCGTAAAAGCCAATTACCGTGTTTCGGTATCCGAAATCAGAGTTTCGGCCCGAGTAGGTCCCAAAGATGTCCCGAAGGCTTACATCGCTTACTCTCAAAAGGACGATGAGAGTGACGATGCTGAGCAGCGCGGCGGTTAATGTGAGTAAGCCGGACCGAATGGACCTTTCTTCTCTCAATAATATGGGAAAGAGGCATGGAGTGAGCGCCAGAGCATCCAATCGGCACCATCCTCCAATTCCGAAGAGGATCCCCGCAATGGATACGGTGGTCCACCGAGAGGACCTAAGGGCGATGGTTAGCCAAAGCCCAAGGAGAACAAAGAAGCCGCCAAGGGTGCTCGAGTTGGCGTAGAAAGCCGCGCGGCTCACCTCTTGAAACAGTAGCGTTAGAGACAGGCTCTCTAGAAAGCCTAGGCGAGCTAGGGACGAAATTAGTGACGCGACCAGCAGAGCGAATGCTAGGGCACAGGCGGCGCTTAAAGCGTAATAACAGTACGCTGGATCGGCCCTTGTTAGAATATTGGCTCCAATTGTGAGCCAGTAAGCGCCGGGTTGTAGGGAATAATCGTGTCGGAGTCCGAGATCTGCACCTTGTGGCTTCATCATTTCCCGGACGCCATTGATTACCGCCTGTTCGTCGCCCTCAACTGAAGAGAAGGGAAGTATCCCCACTAGCATGTTCGCTAGAAGCAGTAGGCACAGAATGTGCAGAAATGGCCGGAAAAGACGAGGGGCGCGGGTCATTTTAACTGGGACTATGAGTGCGATGGCACATTCTCAAGGCTGCGGCGGAGGGGGGAGTGAAGCAACCTCGGAACACCAAACCGTCTCAACACCGGTTCGGCTTTCGAGATGTGAAACGACATATTCGTAGCGGCTGCGTGAACCGTAATCACGATCGATCGAAACATCGCGCCATACTATACAAGGGCCCGGTCCGGGGGGGGGTGAATCGTAACTGGAGCGGCTTGCTCAGGTCTGGCCTTGCGGGCGTTTGTGAAAAGACCGCCCGCTCCCTTCTCCTGGAGCGAAGGTGCTCGCTGGCGCAAAGGCGGACCCCCAAGGAGATTAGCACAGATTATTGTTAGGCAATTTGTGCGCTAAGGATGAGATCGTCTCTCCGCGGGTCGTGTATATTTGGTTGGCGCACTGAGAATGAATCGAATTGCGAACAACGTGAATGTACCGAATCCGGCTGCCGGGCCGGTGACTATCCGCGAGATTCTGATCTTGCGTGGCGTGTCGCCGGACGAGGTCCATCGCACGATCGATTCAAAGATATTCCCCTGGTATGGTCGGGTGTTTAAGAGACTACGGCGTTTATTCCCGGGGGACCCGTTTTTAAGGGAATCGCGGCTGGTCGATGAAATTGCCAACTGCTCGTCAGGGCACGACATCGAGGAAGTGCTCCATTTCTACCGGAATGATAGGACGAGAACGAGCAGCCTGTGGGCAGAAATTTTTGGTGCTGCTCCGCGCCAGGCTCGATTCTTCAGATTCTATAAAGACCTAAAGTCCCAGACCAGGAGGGACAGTGGTGTTCCTCCGGAGAATCTCAGCTGGCAACACCGTGCGGCACCGGTGCCGTGGACCTACACGATAGACACCAACCGGAATGCGATGCTGATCACCAAGAGCGGCGTTTTGACCGGTGAAGAATTAGTGTCCGGTGTACAAAAGGCGACCGGCGATCCGAGATTTCATCCGGGCATGAGGATTTTTTTGGATTACCAGGGTGTCACCAAACTCCAGTTTTCCGTCGAAACGGCGGAATCCATGGCAAGACTTCGGGCTTATTCCCCCAACTCCCGCCGAGCCTTCCTCGTTTCATCCGCATCCCATGCGGGATTTTTCAGGTATTACAAGGGTGTGGTGGAGGCCGGGAAGGTGGAGGTCTTCACCGAACGGGCTCAGGCATTGGCATGGTTGAACGAAGGGGTTCCAGCTGAGACGTTTATCCGGTAGAGCGTGACGGGGTTGATGGCGTTGGGAACCGAGGGCGCCGCACCTTCATTTACCTCCTCTCACATCAGGCTCTGGCCAACGTTTGCCGGCGATGAGTGCGGCCCGTCCCCTGAAGATCGGACTCGTCGCCCCTCCATTCGCGGAGTGAGTGCCGAGGGAAGGGGGGGGGATAGCCAGCCACTTCTCAGATCTCGCTGCCGGGCTTCTTGCCCTGGGGCATGATACCAGGGCCGTTGTCGTTGCTGATCCCGGATCGTTGACGCCGTTGCCCGGCGATCTTGCCGGGCACCCTATCACAGAGAGGACCTAATCATGTCCAGGATCTCGTTAAATGGACACGGCTTGTTTAGAAAGGCCGTAGCACCAAGCGACAGGGCCTTCTCCTTATAGCCTTTCTCAACCATCACGGAGTGAACAATCACTGGGACAGTGCGGAGCCGGTCGTCGGCACGCAGCGCCTTGAGCATCTCAAAACCATCAAGGATCGGCATGCCCACATCGGACACGATTAGGTTTGGCCGGCTCGCTCGCGCCTTCTCGAGGCCCTCCTGCCCGTTGGAAGCCTGCGCGACTTGAAAGCCCTCGTACTCCAAGTGCTCTGCAAGTATGCTCCGAATCTCATCATCGTCTTCGACAAGAAGGATGCGAAGAACTGGGTTGGGGGAACTCATTGTTATCCCTCAAAATACGCTACTGACCCTCGCTTCCAAGTTCAACACCGATCAGTAGGCTGGTCCGGGACGCCGGTTGTTTGCGTCCGGCAACGCCGCAAACCGCAGGGGCGAGCTCTGCCAAGACGTTTTCCGACGCCTTTAGCGGGATGGCAGGACACCGCCCTGCCGGGCCGGGTTCGAACTCAAGTTCCTTGATGCCCATTTCCGTTCAGCGCAGGGACCGGTCATTCCCCCTTCCCGAGGAGTTGTTCTTGCCGGCATCTCAGTCGCGAGAAACAGAGCGACTCCGACAGTTGTGCCGGAGTCGCGGGAACGTACACCCTCGGACTGATCCTTACGCTGCGAGCGGCAGGGCCGGGCGAACCTGGGGGGCGGGAGCTGACAGCGCCAGAGGCTTGATCTCCCGGGAGTATTCGCCAAGCAGCAGAGCGACTAGGCCGGTCGCAAAGACCACGGAGGCCGTGAACTCCACGTTGATGGGAATGAGGACCAGAGCGGAGACTGCGATTAGGGAGGACAGGAGGCTGATGGAAGTGTTCTTGTTCATCTTTGTTTGTGTTGCCAAGAGAACACGACGGAATCCGAAAAGTTACAGCATCCCCTGTCTCGTGGGCTTACGCTCCGACTTGACCGTAGTCCGATGTGCACCGAAGCTGTGCCCGCCTGCACCCCTTGCCCTGCGGGGGCCCTTGCAGCATCTATGCTCTTAAAGCTTATTTCCTGCAACGTCTTCCAACGAGAGGCCTCCTGGTGCATTGCCCGGTCATCCCACGTTGTGGACCCCGAATACACGGAGCTGGGAGAGCACGCGCGAAGCGCGGGGCTTCGGCAGCTGATCCAGGACCGCATCGACGCGACCGAGGCATCCGGTAAGGCTTATGACGCAATCTGCCTTCTTTTTGGCCTGTGCGGCAACGCCACCGCGGGACTCAAGGCAGGGAAGACGAGACTCGTGCTGCCTCGGGCTCATGACTGCTGCACGATCCTGCTCGGGTCAAAGGCCAGATTCGTAGAGCACTTTGGGCAGGCCCCCAGCACGCCGTTCTCATCCTCGGGCTATCTTGAGCGCGGGAGCTACTTTCTTCGCACCAGCGACGACGGGTCGGCGTCGGTCCAGATGGGCGATGCGTACCAGGCGCTGGTCGAGAAGTTCGGAGAGGAGGACGCGAAGTTCATCTGGGCGGAGATGCACCCTGAAAACGGGGACTCCAAGGCGGTTTTCATCGATCTGCCGCAGACCCGGCACCTCGGGTACGCCGAGAAATTTGAAGCCAAGGCAAAGGAAGCCGGGAAGCAGTCCGTCCGACTCGAGGGCGACATCCGCCTGATCGAAAGCCTTATCCAGGGCAACTGGGATGAGAAGGAATTCCTCATCGTTCCCCCGGGGGGCGCGATCGAGGGCGTCTACGACTGGGACCAGGTAGTGCGCGTCAAGCGCGACTGAAGACGCTGGCGAGCCCGGTCAGCCGGCAGCAGGCTTGAGCTTCGCCTTGATCGCCCGGACCCGAGCCAGAGTCTCGCGGACCTTCTCCTCGATCCCCACCCAGTTCTTTGAGGCGAGGAACTCCTTGGTGATCAGGTTGCTCCCCATTCCCATCGCGGACACACCCGCGCTTAGCCATGCGGTCATCGACTCCTCTGTGGAGTCCACCCCGCCCGTGGGCATGATCCGGGTCCAAGGAATCGGCCCAAGCACACCTTTGACGAAGGACGGCCCACCCACCTCCTTGCCGGGGAAGACCTTGACAATCTCGCAGCCCATTTCCTGCGCATCGGAGATCTCCGAGACGCTGCCGCAGCCTGGGGAATAGGGCACCATGCGTCGGTTGCAGAGTTTGGCGACTTCGGCGTTGAGCGAGGGGCCCACCACGAAGTTCGCCCCGCAGTTGATGTACAGGGCGGCCGTATAAGGATCGACGATCGAGCCCACGCCGAGGATCAAGCTGGGGTCAGCCTTTGCAAAGTAGGATTCCAGCTGGGAGAAGACCTCAAAGGCGTGGTCCCCGCGGTTCACGAACTCGACGAGCTTGCAGCCCCCCCGGCTGATGGCGGCCACGACGTTCTTGGCCGTGTCGAGATCAGGATGGTAAAAGACGGGCACCACGCTGATGTCGTAGATCGTGTTGAGAACCTGGATGCGGGAGAAGCGTGCCATAAGTCGAATCGTTTTGATTCCGGAATGGAGCCAAATACAGACGCTAAGAGCCTATCCGGACGCGTCTTGTCATCAAGAGCAATGATAGCATCGCCGCATGCCCATCGGGCTTTCCCGGGGGAGACGTGACTGACATTCATCTCGACTGCGCTCGCTTGGGCTATAAAGCAGTCGGGTTCGATAGCACGGACCATGCCCCAAAACGACACCGATCATACGCTATGGTTCGCGACGGAGGTGCAGCCGCACCGCGGTGCCCTGCGGTCCTGGCTCCTGGCCCGGTTTCCCACGCTGCCCGATGTCGATGATCTGGTGCAGGAAAGCTTGGTTAGGGTCCTTCATGCGAGAAACCGGGGGCCGGTTGGGTTCGCGCGGGCACTTCTTTTCACGACAGCCCGCAACCTTGCGATCGACGCCGTGCGACGCCAGCGCGTGGTCCGGTTCGAATCCATTACGGAAGATACTCCCCCGTTCGTCTTAATCGACGAGACCGATGTTGTCGAAACCATCAACAAGCAGCAGGAGCTCGAGCTCTTGACCCGGGCCATTCAGTCCCTGCCTGCCCGCACCCGCGCTGTCCTGACGCTGCGGACCGCCTATGGCCTGACACAGCCCGAAATTGCGGCGCGACTGGGCGTCTCGCTGAGCACGGTCGAAAAGGCAATGGCCCAGGGAATCGAGCTCTGTGCCGCTTACTTCGCCCGCCGGGGGGCGTTTTGACCACCATGGGGCTGTTTCCGTTCAGGCGCGACCGCATCCCGCACTCCGACCCGACAAGCGCCGAGGCAGCAGTTTGGCTCGCCCGAAGGGACCGCGGACTGACCCCGCTGGAGCAGGACCAGTACCTGCAGTGGCTCCGGGCGGACCCCAGGCATGCCGAGGCGGTGACCCGGCATGCCGCGGCTCTCGAGCGGATGATGCAGCTATATTCCTGGCAGCCCGCCAATGACTCGGGGCCGAACCCGGACCTCTTCACTCCACCGAGGAGGCGGGTCGCCTGGAAGTGGCACATCGGATTAGCCGCTGCGGCCGCCATGATGATCGGCCTCTTTGTGCATTTCCACCGCCCGGGAGTGAATCGCCCGTCCTCGCCGAGTTACCTGCATATTAACGAACGGCTGACCCTCCCGGATGGCTCCCAAGTGGAGCTCAAGGACGGCAGCAACGTGGTGGTTCAGTACTCGGCAACCGAACGGCGCGTGAAGCTAACGGGTGGTGAGGCTCACTTCAGCGTGTGGAAGGAGTCGTCCCGCCCCTTCTACGTGGAGGCGGGGGGGGTCGAGGTGCGCGCGGTCGGCACGGCCTTCAACGTCAGGCTGGGCGGCCGGGACGTCGAGGTGCTGGTGGTCGAGGGCAAGGTACGGGTCCAGTCCGCGGCCGCGCTTCCGGGAAAGGAGTCCACCCTGGTCCCGGTCCTCTCTGCAGGGGAAAGGGCCGTTGTGGCCTTGCCCTCCAAGACATCAAACGCCCCCGCGACGACGGTGGTCGCTCCGGTAACGGTCGAGGAGATGGCGCTCAAGCTCGACTGGCGCGCACCGAGGCTCCAGTTCCACGAGACGTCTCTTGCCGACGCGGTGGCGGAATTCAACCGTCTCAACCACCACCACCAGATCGTCATAGCTGACCCTGACCTCGACCGGATCCGCATCGGCGGCACGTTCCGTTCCGACAACGTCGACGGCTTTGTGCGGCTGCTCAATACGACCCTCGGAATCAATTCCAAGTCCACCGAGGACGGCCGGACCCTGCTCAGGCGCTGACGTAGGAAGAAGAAAACGCGCTGAAAGGGGCAAGATTGTTACGGGGTAGCCCCCCGAGTTCGTCTTTCTCTGACAAGGCTGCATGCCTGGACTTTTCTAGCTGAACCTAACCCAATACCTATGCGAACCCTGATTAACCTTGTCCGTGGCCTTGCGATGGTTGCACTCCTGGTCGTTGTCGCCCGAGCCGGCGACGGATCGAAGAAAAGCTACGATATCCCCCGCGGCGATGCTGCGGCCATGCTTAAGCAATTCTCCGAAGTCTCGGGGCGCGAGACGCTTTTTCCCGCAGAGGTTGTCCGGGGCGTGATAACAAACAGCGTAAAAGGTGAGTTCACACCGGAGGAGGCCATAGCACGGCTGCTCGACAGAACGGTTCTCACCGCGGTCGCCGACGAGAAAACGGGGGCCTTTGCGATCCGCAAGGTAGCCGCAGCGCAACCGGGCGACGAGGGCCACAAAGCAATCCCGATCACAGTGGACAGCGAGAAGACAGCGCTCCTGACCAAGCCGGTGGAGCTGCCCCGGTACGAGGTCCTCGGAACACGCATTCGGCAGACGGAGTCCGATGGTCCATCTCCCGTTTCGAGCTATTCGGCGACCCAGATCGAGGCGACCGGGGCCCTCAACCTTTCGGATTTCTTAATGACGGTTCCACAAACCTACGGCGGAATCAGCGTCGGCCGGAACAGCGCGCCCAGCGACCTAAACCTGACCTATGGCCAGCGCAACGAAGGTCTTGTTCCCCTCATCCCCAACCCCGGCGCAAGCCCCACTGCCACAGTGCCCGGGCAGACGGGTGTCTCAGGCGTGAGTCTGCGCAGCCTGGGTGCCGGCTCGACGCTTGTCCTCGTGGACGGGCAACGAATGGCCCAATCCCCAAGCGCCAACAAGGATTCCCAGTCGGGCCAGGGATTCGTCGATATTAACCTTATTCCACTCGGCATGATCGACCATGTCGAAATCATCACCGACGGGGCTTCCGCCATTTACGGCGCCGACGCCGTGGCCGGCGTTATCAACATTGTGCTCAAGAAGAACTACACGGGGGTTGAGTTGGCGAGCAGCTACAAAGCTACACAGCACGGCGGGGGTAATGAACAGCAGACTACCCTGACCGTCGGTTTCACGGGGGACAAAGGGAAGTTCAACGGCTCGATTGCCGTCAATTACTACGACCGGGGAACGCTCATGGCCTCGGATCGGTCCTTCTCTCAGAACCCGAATCACACCGCGATCATCAAGGGTTACACCGCCGCCGGTGCCCCGATCTACGGGTATGACCTTCGCCTCCAGGTCGGCTATCCCGCCACTGTGCAGGCAACTGGGGGCGCTGTATCTGGCTACTTTGACGCCTTTCCCGGAGTCAAGGTTGTTCAGACCCCAACAGGGTCTGCCACGACGCCGGCCCTGTCGGCCTTCATTCCAAAGACGACCATTCCCTCAGGCCAGACGACCCTGAGCTACCAGGGACAGAATCCCTACAACGAGGCTTCGTCGATTGAGCTGGTTCCGTGGGCGAAGCGATACGGCGCATTGGGCAATTTTAACTATACGCTCAAGAACGGGATACAGATCAGCGCCTCGGGCAGTGTCACAACATCGGAGGGTGTCGCGTCGACTATGTTGGAGTACACCACGGGGACGCTTCCCGCAACCGCCACGACCAATCCGTTCAACCAGGCCGTGACGGTTGCCATGATCCTCCCCGGCTTCGGAACACTGACGCAACAGACCCACACGCAGGATGAAAACGGAACGATCAGCGCGACGGGCAAGATGGGATCGACATGGAAATGGAACACCGATGTCCGGGTGGACCACCAGACCCTGCATTCGATGAACAAGAGCTTTAATTCGGCTATTTTCACCGCGGACCTCGCAAACGGGACCTTCAATCCCTTCATAGACTCGAACGCCAACGGGGCCCCCAGTCAGGCTGCTGCCTATGCCGGGATGGCGCTTTATCCCACGGTCGACGGGCTCTCGATCCTCAGGTCCATTGATGCATCGGCCAACGGCGACCTGTTTAACATCTGGGGAGGCCCTGTCAAATTGGCCTTTGGCGGCTCGGGTGAGGGGGATTACAACAACAACACGTCCGTCAGCTGGTCGGCAGCGGTTACGCCGGTGGCCACGGTCACAAACTACAGCACAACCCAGCAGATCTACGCTGGTTACGGTGAGCTGTCGCTGCCCGTGTTCGGGAGGCCTAACGCCATTCCGTTGTTCAGCCGGTTCGACATCAACGCCGCAGGCCGCTACGAGCACCAAAACAACGGGGCTGGAGGCAAGGCCGTGCCGAAGATCGGTATCTCTTGGGTGCCGGTCAAGTCCCTCCTCCTGCGGGGCAGTTACTCCGAGGGCTGGCGGGCCCCCTCGCCCACGGAAAACCGGGCGGCAGCGTCTGTGACCCCGACGAGTGTCGCCGATCCGTCACGCGGAGGTGTCGTGACCACGGTGAATGTCCTCCGGGGACCCAACCCAAGCCTCAAGCCGGAAAACTCATCCACCAAGTTCTTCGGGCTTGTCTATGAGACGCCGTTTGTAAAGGGACTTAACCTCACGGTTAACTATTACAGCACGATCCAAAAGGATGCGATCATATCGGTTACACCGACAACCGTCCTGGCTAACCCGACGCTCTTCCCGACGGCGGTAGTTCGCGCCCCCCAGACAGCCGCCGACATCGCTGCCAACCAGCCCGGGGCGCTCGTCTCGGTCCAGAGCTTCTTCCAGAACTTCGGCGAGGTGCGCAACGACAGCATAGACTACGGGGCCGAGTACCAGATTCCGTGGCAGAATCTCGGCCATTGGCACTTGAACCTGGACACCTCTCATACACTCAAGGACATTCAGCAGCTGACTCCCGGGGTGTCTCCGGTCGACGAGAACGGTGACACCTACGCTAGCCCCAAATGGAAGATTACCGGGGCGCTCTACTGGGCCAAGGGCAACTGGACGGCTTCGGCCCTCTTCAGTTACATGAGCGGATTCAACACAAACTCCGCCGCAGTCAATGCCCTAGCTTGGAGCGAGAGCATCCCTCCCGTGCAGAAGTGGGATGTGCTCGCTGGCTACCGCTTCAGGGACGGAGTCTGGCGCGGATATGGGAAGGATGTGCAGGTGAGCGTGGGCATTAACAACCTGTTCGACAAGGCGCCGCCGTTCTCCGACACGATCTATTCCTTTGATCCTGCGCTGCACGCTGAGTACATCTTTGGACGGACGTTCGTGTTCTCGCTCAAGGTGCCGCTCTGATCACTCCTTGACGGCTCTTTCCACGGTCCCTTTGGAACAAAGCTGCTCCAGAGAGGCCTTACTTTTTATTCTCCCCACTCATGAATCGATTCCCCGCTTCCCTAGTGATCTGTGCATGTCTTCTGGCGGGCTTTTCCGCCTTCGGGCAGATGAAGCCGACAAACTCAGGCACGGCGGCAAGGATGCCAGCCCTGATCACACCGATGCAACACCCCGCACCCGAACCGGAGGCCCCCGTCTTGCAGCCTGGAGCCCTGGCTCCGGATTTCGTGAGCAGGGATGCCTCGGGGAAGGCAGTGAGAATTTCAGACTTTAAGGGCAAGGTCGTGATCCTCGACTTTTGGGCAACGTGGTGTGGTCCGTGCCAGGCCTCGATGCCCCACACGCAGACTCTCGCCAAGAACTTCAAAGACCAGGGAGTCGTGGTCCTGGCCGTCTGCACAAGCGACACGCGTGCCAAATATGAGGCGTGGGTCAACGAGAACCAAGCCAAGTATCCCGATATGGTCATCACCTGCGATTTAAACGATCGCGGCTCGAAGACCTTTAACGAGAGGGCTTCGCAGAGGCTCTTCCACGTTCGGGGCGTTCCGACCCAGTTCATCATCGGACGCGACGGCAAGATCGCCGGAACCCTTGTTGGGTACGACGACGGAGACGCCCGCGCTGAAGCTGTGCTCGCAAGCTGCGGCGTCAAGGTTGACCCTGCCGTCGTCGCCAAGGGTCAGGAGCAGGTCAAGCACGCTGCTGAGGAGGAGGCCAGGCGAGCCCAGAATGCGAAGGCGACCGCGGCACACCCGAGGCCTCCCTTCTTCGAGAACTTCGGCCGCACAGCCGTCGCCACCGTTGTGCCGGGATTCGATGTGGTGTCTTCCGATGGGAAGGCCGTCACCCTCTCCGACTACTCCAAGGACAAGGTCATGATCCTCGTCTTCTGTGGGGCCGGCGGGTTGCCTGAGGATGCGATCGAGTATTTTGGAAATGTCGCGAAGCGTTACGGGGACCAGTCCGTCGCGGTGGTGGGGCTGTTCACCTTCACGTCCCGAGAGGCTTTCGATGCCTGGGTTAAGGCCAACGGATCCAAGTGCGCCATCACAGTCGTCTGGGATCCTGCAGGGGCTCCCGCCAAGCAGGACAAACCCTCTTCCAGCATGAATGCCGAAGAGAAAAAAGCCTTCCGAACGCTCCAGTACGCGGTGATGGCCCGGTCGATCAACATGCGGCTCCTCAATAACGGAGGCTCGACCCCGATGCCCGCCTTTCTAGTAACCGGCCGCGACGGCAAGCTGGTTGGCTGGGCGCCCGGATATGGTCAGATGACACCTGTCGCCGTCGGCAACCTCCTTCTTCGCGCGGGGATCAAGCTCGCCGACGCGGACAAGCCATCGCGGGTATACACCTACGAGGAGACCAAGGCGCCGGCTCCCGAGGCAACGGTCGCCATGCTCAAGCCAGGGGCTGTCGCTCCCGACTTCACAGCCAAGGAGGCCGATGGGAAGGATGTGCGCCTGTTTGACTACAAGGGCAAGGTCATCATACTCGACTTCTGGGCAACGTGGTGCGGGCCCTGCCAGGCCTCAATGCCCCATACCCAGGAGGTCGCCGCCCAATACAAGGACCAGGGGGTCGTCGTCTTTGCCAATTGCACCTCGGACGACCGGACGAAATTCGAGAAATGGGTCACGGACAACCAGTCCAAGTACCCGGACATGATCTTCTCCTACGACGAGGCGGGGCGGAAGCCCGAGCGCGTCTCGCACCGGCTGTACGGAGTGGGGGGCATTCCCCAGCAGTTTGTTATCGGCCGCGATGGCAAGGTGGCTGCGACGGTGACGGGCTACCTGAAGGGAGAGGTCATCCTTGAGAGCGCCCTCGCCAAGGCAGGCGTCAACGTTAATCCCGCCATCGTCGCCAAGGGTGAACAGGACCTGAAGAACCGCTGAGCCCACACGGGCCGGAATTGGGACGATCCCCGCGACGGAAGATGTGCCGCGCGCGGGGCGCGGCGGACCCGATGCTCTTGCCGGGGTGACCCAGGCTGTGGTAGGGTCTCTCACCGCGATGAGCCCCGAGGACCCCAGCTGCAGGGATTGGACTGGCATGAGCAGGCGAACGATCGCCGGGATTGCGATCCTTGTGGCGCTCATCGGGCTTGCGATTGCAGCTTGGTCCCATCGCGCCGCTACCCCGGCGGGTCCAGTCGCCAACACGCAGGGAGAGCCGTTTGACCCCCGACTAGGCTCTCCCTTCGCACTCCGCGAGCGTCCCTCGCTGGGCTCGGACAAGGCCCCGATTGTCGTCATCGAGTTTTTCAGCCCCGAATGCCAGCACTGCCGGTTCTTTTTCGAGCGGATCTTTCCGGACCTGAGGGCACAGTACGTCGACACCGGCAAAGTCCAGTGGTTTGTCGTCAACGCGACCGCGAATCCCGCCGACAAGGAAGACCGGATCTTTACGATCGCCCGTTGCGCGGATCGGCGGGGCAGGTTCTGGGGCGCCCTAGGGTCGCTGTTCAAGCTGGCTGGCGGCCCTCGAGAGGAACTCGACCGATGGATTGCCGATAACGCAGACCTTTTCCCGGGCGGTTCCAATGCCTGCCTCGGCGACGCTGCGATTCAGAAAGAGGTTGCGGCTGACTTCGCCGAGTACGGCGAGGCCCGGGTCCGGACGACGCCCACCTTCCTTGTGCGCCGGCTGCGCGGTGACGGGCGCAAAATCGAGGCCAGGATCGATGGCAACCAGGCGCCCGATTACTTCCAACGTGTCTTCGACGGGCTGCTCAAGGAACCATGACCGACGCAAGCCATGCTCCACGCCCGGACCGGACCAGGCGGCTTCTAGCACTGATGCTTTTGGCCCTGGTCCTGGGGCTCGCCTCAGACTGGCTCAGGCGAGAGCGGGTTGTATTCCCAGCTCCCCTGCCGGAATTTCGGGCGCTTCCTGCTGACCGATGATCGCCGACCTTCAGTTGAAGCGTCGCTCCAGCGCACGGGTCGCAATCCGGCTCGCCTTGGGCGCCGTCTTCCTCGCTGCAGGGCTTATGAAGATCGCGCATCCGACAGCCTTCTTGTCCGACCTGCTCTCCTACGAGGTACCCTTTCCCATGGCCTTCCTGCGGCTGACCGCGGCCGTGCTGCCATGGCTCGAGGTGATTTGCGGCCTGTTTCTCCTCTCCGACCTCTGGCCCGAGACCGTCCGTCCCCTTGTGGCAGCTCTCTGCGTAGTGTTCGTTGCGATGCTCTTTCAGGCGGTCGTGAGGGGCCTGAGCCTCAATTGCGGGTGCTTCGGACCGGCTGGCTGGGTTTGGCTGGAGCGCCCTGGCGCCGCCCTGGTCCGCGCAGCGATCCTGCTGGTCCTGTCGGGATACCTTCTCCTACCCGATTCCCCGCGGCACGGGCGCGAAACCTGAAGCCTCCTGGCGAGGTTACCAGCTCCCGCTATCAAGACTCGTCCAGCGACCGTCGGGAATCCCAGCGCAATCGCGAATGAATAGGTTGCTTGCGCTCTTAACGACGAGTGCCGGGACCGAGGAGCCGCCCGCCCGCTGGGCCCTGACGTGGTCCAACTCGGCGTCACTGGCGTCCGCGAGGAAGATTGCCGGCCGCGCGTCGGCCGCTTCGCATCGAAGCTCGACATGGTCGAGTGAGAGTCCCCGGACGTGGCGGGCGAACACCCCGTAGCTGGGGAGAGCGCCGAACTTCTCCGGTTCTGGGTATGAGGTCTCGTACTCCGGAACCGACCGGGCGGCCTGCGCCGCCGTCCCGCCCCCGCGGTAGGTGATAAGAATGTGGGTGAGCGCCACGTCCTGAACCGGGTATCCTGGAATGCCGCTGATGAGGATCCCCTGGCCCGGGGCAACCTGGGACGCCACGACATTTTCAATCTTGATCCGCCGGGCACCGCTTGGGCCGATGGGTGCCGGCCCCCGCAGGCGCGCGCCGAGCCGGATGAACACCGGGGCGTTGACAATGTCGCGCATCGTTAGGTTTGAGATCGCTATGTCCTCCATCTGCCCCCCATCCACTTCCTCGAGAGCCAGCCCGCGGCAGTGGTCGAAGATGCAGTTGCTCACCGTGATGTTCTTGAACCCGCCGTTGGCCTCGGTCCCAAGCTTGATCCGCCCGGTCGCGTCCCCAATGGAGCGCCCATAGGTCCCGTCCAGCAGCGTTCCCTCGTCATAGCCGCTTACCTGGCAGTTCGTGATGGTGACATTCTCGGTGGCGCGGTTGCGGTTCAGCCCGAAGCTGCTTTTCGGGCAGATGCCGTCATCATAGGGGGAGTTGACCGTGCAGTTCGACACCCGCACGTTGCGGCAGCAGTCGAAGTCGATCCCGTCGCGATTTGTGTCGATCTTAAGCCCGTCGCAAGTCCAGTTGTCGACGGCAGTTGCCAGGATCGCAAAATGCCCGCCGTGGAAGATCGTGAAATCACGGAGGACGACGTTGCGGCACTCCTTGAGCGAGATTGCCTTGTTCCCGACGAGCGGAGGCAGGGAGTCAGCCGCATTCGGATAAGAGAAGGGCCCTGGCTTCACCTCCGACTCCAGGGGAGAGTTGCGCGCCGCGGGCAGCTTGACGCCCGCCTTGCGCTCCTCGGGCAGGACGTCGCGCCGCGCATGCCCGGTTCCCCTGCTCAGCCCGTAGCCGTAGATCATTCCGGGGCCGGTGACCGCGATGTTCTCCAAGCCCTCGCCCCAAATGAGGCTATTGTGCCAGTGGCTGTGCCCGAAATCTTCGTATGGGTCGGCCGGGTTGGGCTCGGCCGGGTCGTAGCCGGTCCTGCCGTCCTCAGAGGGCTCGGCGGCCACGATAACGGAGCCGGCGTCGAGGAAGAGCGCCACGTTGCTCTTGAGGTGGATCGAGTAGCACAGGTACCGACCCGCCGGGAAGCGGACGGTCCCCCCGCCGGCGTCATGGGTAGCGGCTATGGCCCGGTTAACGGCGGCAGTGTCGAGGCTTGCCCCGTCTCCCGATGCGCCGAAGGACCTGACATCAAACTCTGCCCCGAGGAGCCTGGCCGCGGCCAATGCCAGTGCGGCGGAAAACAGGATGCGGATCCGGATCTTCATCGAGACACTTGCATCCCTCGCAACTTCAACCGACCTTGGACTTGCTCACGACGACCTGGATGTCTTTTAGGGCCTGGGTCCAGACAGCCTTGAGGCTCGGCCGCTCCCCGGCGCAGACTAACCCCTGAACGCCCGCCTCGACGGCGGCGCGAACAAGTGCGGGGTGGCTCGAGACCAGGATTGGAATCTTTCCGAGCGAGCGAGTGATGCGGATTGCCTCGGCGACTGCGGCGACAACCTCGGGATCGTCGAACTTGAGCGGCTTTCCGAGCGAGATGGACAGGTCAGCCGGTCCGATAACCGCTCCGGAGATCCCTTCCACGCCGATGATCTCAGCGCAGCGCCGCAGGGCCTGTGCTGTCTCGATCTGGGGGAACAAGTGCGTTTCCTGGTTTGCCCAGGCCATGCTGGTTATCGGATCGGTGAAACCATACCGCACTCCGCGGGTGCTGCCCGCGAAGCCGCGGTTGCCGACCGGCTTGTACTTGCCGTACTCGACGATCTCGCGGGCCATCTCGGGGGTTTCCACCATCGGGACGGCGACAAGACGGGCTCCCGCTTCGAGGGCCCGCATGATATGGGTCCGGTCCGTAAACGAGATCCGGATGATCGGAAGCGCCCCGCCGGCCTTTGCGGCGATACAGAAGGTCTCGACCTGGTTCGGGCTGCCAGCGCCGTGCTCGAGATCGCCCCAGACCAGGTCGAATCCGACCATTCCGGCCAGCTCGGTGGTGGCGGGGTGGAGGCTCTCGACGCCGCAGCCGTAGAGCATCTTCTTGGAACGGATCCTTTCGTAGAGTTCTGATTCGGGGTTCATGGGCATTGCAAGTTGAAGCACGATCGGCGGGGGCGTCGACCGCTAAAACACCCCCGGCGGGGCGCAGGGCCGCCGCTTTGCGGGTTGTCTCCCGATGCGGATTCGGGTGTGATCGCGTCCATGCGCTCCGTCCTCCGCATGCTGTTTTTTCTCGCGGCTCCCGCGCTCTGCCAAGCCGCGGCCGAGATGACTGCCACGCCCTCTGGTCTCAGGTACGCGATCACTGAGCACGGGGCCGGCCCGGCGCCCAGCGCAGGCCAGGTCGTCCTTGCCCACTATGTCGGCACACTGCCTGACGGCACGGTCTTTGACAGCTCCCGCGAGCGCAAGGAGCCGTTTGCTTTCACGCTGGGGAAACACCAGGTGATCAAGGGCTGGGACGAGGGGTTTGCCCTGCTGCACGTGGGTGACAAGGCGACCCTGGTCATCCCGCCGGAACTCGCCTACGGGGCGAAGCGTCGCGGGCCGATCCCGCCCAATTCCACGCTCCGATTCGAAGTCGAGTTGGTCGGCCTCAAGGACAGCTCCTTGTCGGATATTCTGGGCGAGGTGATCGATTCAACCGGGGTGGGGGAAGCGCAGAAACGCTACGATCAGCTCAAGGCCTCGGGCCTTGGCGGCATCTTTGCAAGCGAGGCCCAGCTGAACGCCATGGGCTACCGCTACCTCATGAAAGGGAAGGTCCCCGAGGGGGTCGCGGTCCTTCGCTGGAGCACGGAGCTGTTCCCGGGTTCGGCGAACGCCTTCGACTTTCTGGGTGAGGCGTACGTCCGGTTGGGCGACCGGGCTCTCGCGATCAGCAGCTACAAGAAATCCCTGGCGCTCGACCCCAAGAACCAGAATGCCGAAAGGTACCTCGAGGCCTTGCAAACGGCCGGGGACGGCTCGGTCGCGCTCACGCAGATGCGCGAGAAACTCGAGATCGAGATGGAGATCGACGATGCCTTCGAGGCTTGGTCGGCTGGGAAGTCTGTGGACTTGGCCGGGCTCAGAGCCTCCCTAGTGGCCTACATCGGGAAGCCGGCCGCCTCCGGGGTAGGTTTCGATCTCGTGCGCAACTACCTTTACCTGGCCGAAGCGGCAGACCTAAAGCAGGCTGCCTCCGATTGGGCGTTCTTCCGGGAGAGCCCCGATCCGAGGATCCGCGCGCTTGCCGAAACCAAGCTCCGTTTTGCCCAGGAGCTCAGCGCACCGATTGAGCTCAAGTTCACGGCAATCGACGGACGCGAGGTGGATTTGGCCAAGCTGCGCGGCAAGGTCGTGCTCCTCGACTTCTGGGCCACCTGGTGCCCTCCGTGCAGGGCCGAGCTTCCCAACGTGAAGCGGGTCTACCAGGCGTACCACGACAAGGGCCTCGAGATCGTCGGAATCTCTCAGGATCGGGCGGGCGACCTTCAGAAACTCAAGGACTTTGTCGCGCGCGAGGGCATGCCCTGGCCCCAGAACTATGAGGGTCGCAAGCACAACGAGGGCGGGAACACCCTTGCCGCCCGCTTCGCTGTGACCGGCATTCCGGCCATGATGCTCCTGGACAAGAGCGGAAGGATCGTCTCCCTGAACGCCCTCGGACCCCGGCTGGAGACCGGGGTCAGGAGCCTACTCGGACTCCCGTAATCCCATTACGGCCCCCATCGCCATGACCTCAGACTCCTTCCACACAATCATCGAACCCTTCCGGATCAAGTCGGTCGAGCCGATCCGGTTCACGACCCGGGCTGATCGAGCGGCAGCCCTCGAGCGCTCGGGCTACAACCCCTTCCTTTTGCGGGCCGACGAGGTGCTGATCGACCTGCTGACCGACTCCGGAACGGGCGCGATGTCCAAACACCAATGGGCCGGAATGATGAGGGGCGACGAATCCTACGCGGGTGCCGACTCCTTTTACCGCTTCGAGGCGGCGGTGCGCGACATAACGGGGCTGCAGCACATTATTCCGACGCACCAGGGCAGAGCTGCGGAGCGGATTTTGTTCACGACGATCCTCAAACCTGGCGACATCGTCCCGAACAACACCCACTTCGACACGACTCGGGCCAACATCGAGGCCCGCGGTGCGGTCGCCGTCGACCTGCCCACTCCCGAGGGGCGGCAGCCGCAGGTCCGGGCTCCCTTCAAGGGAAATATCGACCTAGCGGCGCTTGAGCGGTGCCTTGACGCCAACCGTGGGAAGGTGCCGCTGGTGATGATCACGGTTACCAACAACTCCGGCGGCGGCCAGCCTGTGTCCCTGGAAAACATCCGGGGAGCCCGCGACATCTGCCGCAAGCATGGCGTTCCCCTCTTCCTCGACTGCTGCCGCTACGCCGAAAACGCGTGGTTTATCAAGACTCGCGAACAGGGCATGGAGGCAAAGTCTCCGATCCAGATCGCAAGGGCCATGTTCGCGTGCGTGGATGGGGCGACGATGAGCGCTAAGAAAGACGGGATGGGCAACATCGGCGGGTTCCTGGCGCTGAACGACCCGGACTGGACCGAGCGCTGCAAGAACAACCTGATTCTCACCGAGGGCTTCACGACCTACGGGGGGCTCGCCGGATACGACCTGGAAGCCCTCGCGGTGGGCTTCTACGAGGCGCTCGACGAAGACTATCTGAGGTACCGCATCCGCTCGATCGAATACCTCGGCGATCTCCTCACAAAGGGGGGCGTCCCCATTGTGCAGCCGACCGGCGGCCACGCCGTTTATATCGATGCCAAAGCGATGCTGCCGCATATCCCGCCGGCCCAGTTTCCGGCCTGGGCCCTTGCGTGCGCCCTGTACCTGGAGGGAGGGGTGCGCGGCGTCGAGATCGGCTCGGTGATGTTTGGCCGCCAGCCGGACGGGACGGAGAAGCCGGCGGCGATGGAACTCGTGAGGCTGGCCTTCCCGCGCAGGGTCTACACCCAAAGCCACGTCGACTACCTAGGGGAGGTGATCCTGCGCGTCTACGCCATGCGCGGGAAGATTCGCGGGATGCGAATGACCCACGCCCCGGAGGTCCTGCGGCACTTCACGGCCCAGTTTTCCCCCGTCGAGCCCGACGCGGTTTGACGGCACCCGTAAAGTCGATGGTTAGGGTCCATACGCTAACCGGAAACCTCCTCTGGGAGACAACCCTGGCCGTGCTGTCCCTGGAGGCCGGACGCACCCACCGCGCCAAGTCCATGTCGTTCCAAGTCGGGGGCAAGGGGGTCAATGTCTCCAAGATGCTGACCCGACTGGGGGCGCCGACTACGGCGCTCTTCTTTCCCGGTGGTGCAACCGGTGCCGAATGCGAGCGCTGGGTGGCGAGCCAGGGTATCGAATCGAGGGCCTTTCCGCTCAAGGCCCCGGGCCGGGTGGGCTTGGTCGTGCGCCCGCAGGGTCGGCCGGATACGACCTTCCTCGGGCCCGACACACCAGTCGAAGCGGAGGCTGCGCTCGACTGCGCCCGCTACCTCGACCGGTGCCCGCCCGATGAGGCGCTGGCAGTTTGCGGCAGCATCCCAGGCTGGGACACGCCGGCCTGCGAACCGATCCGAGCCGCAATCCGGCGCTGGATCAAACGGGGTCCGGTGCTGGCCGACACCTACGGGCCGCCTCTCGAGTGGATGGCCAAGCTTCCCCTCTCCTGGGTGAAGCTGAACCGGGTTGAATTTGACGGACTGTTTCCTGACGGGGAGAGGGGAAAGCCGCTCCCGGAAAGGCTTTCTGCGGTCCTGGAGCGCTGGCCGGCTAAGGCGTGGGTTGTCACCGACGGGCCCAACCCCGTGTGGTTTGTCGAACGCGGCAGGCCCCCCGGACGCCTTGTTCCCCCGGGCGTCGACGAGGTTTCCCCGACCGGGTCGGGCGACGTCTTGCACGCGTGCCTGCTCCACGCTGTCCTGAACTGCGGCAGGAGCCTGGACGAGGCGCTCGCCCTCGCGCTGCCCTACGCAGCGGCGAACGCCGCTCACCCGGCGGTGGCGGACTTCCCAATGGACAGACTTCCGCCGATCATCTGGAAAGGCTGATTCTCAGGGTCCGGGCGGATCGAGCCGATAGCGGCGCTTAAGCGAGTGCTCGGCGCCCGAGGGTCTGAGAACGCTCGAGCACAGATCGAACGCCTCAACGCGAAATGGTGGGGCAGACAGCCCCCGGTGGCTGCGCAGCCAGGCGGAGACGAACTCGCTGGCCCTTTCCGAGCAGCGGGCGAGTGTCACATGGGGCTGGAACGAGCGCACGTCCAGGTCGAGCCCGGCCGAAAGCAGCGCGTCATCGAGCCGCTGGCGCAGTTGGTAGAGCCGGGGATGCCCTGTGCCCACCCCGGCCCAGAGCACCCGCGGCGGGCCCTTCGGGGGAAACACACCCAAGCCCTCTACGGGAAGCAGGAAGGGTTCGACGCGGATCTGTGCTAATTTCTCGTCGATCCGCTCGGCTTGCCCGGCAGGCACATCCCCCAGAAAGCGCAGCGTCACGTGAAGCTGGTCTTTCCGGGTCCAGAAAACGCCTGGGACCGGTCCAGCCAGAGAGGCCAGCTCCTCCCGGACGGGTTCGGGAAGGGCCAGGGCCACGAAGAGTCTCTCGCAGGGGTCGGAGTCGGGTTCGGAATTCATCTGTGGGGGCGCTTCTGACCCGCCGGCAGTATCGACAAAACGGACGTGCCGCGCCAGCCTCGGCTTCGATCCATGGCTTATCGCATCTGCAGAACCTTTGAAATCGAGAACGGTCACGCCCTCGCCAAGCATCCGGGGAAGTGCCGGTTTCCCCACGGCCACAGCCGCAGGGTAGAGGTGGTCTTGGTGGCCGACGGGCTGGACGCCCACGACATGGTGTGCGACTTCAGCCGGATCAAGGAGGCGCTCAAGGATTTCGTCGACTCCTGGGACCACGCCCTGTGCCTGAACACGGACGACCCCCAGTTTTCCGCCTTCAAGAACGCCTACGGTGAGCGGGTGGTCGGCTTCGAGCACCGCGATCCCACGAGCGAGGTGATGGCCCGGATGATCTTCGACGAACTCGGGCGCAGGCTCACCGGGGCCGGCCCCGGTGTCCGGGTCGAGCGCGTGCGCGTGACCGAGACCTCGTCGACCTGGGCCGAATATTCCGAGTGATGCCCGGGGCCTAGTCCGCCTGGTGCTCCCGGACCACCGCCAGGAAGCGGTCCAGCTCCTCGACCGTGTTGTAGAAGTTAGGGTCGAGGCGAATTCCTCCGAGGAAATGGCCGCAGTAGATGTGACGGGCCTTTAGTTTGGCGTGGAGGGCTGCGGGGTCCTTGGGCCTGAAGAACACGATCCCGGCCCGTTCACGGTCCGCGCGCGGCGTCCAGATCGGAACCCCGATCTGCTCAAGCCCTGCCAACAGGTAGGCGGTCAGGTCCCGCACGCGCCGCTCGATCGCCTCCCGGCCGATCTGCTCGACAAGCTCTAGCCCCGCCAGGGCCCCGACGACCCCGACTAAGTTGAGCATCCCGCCCTGGAAGCGCAGGGCGTCGTCGTGCAGGCGGATGTGGCGCACGTCCCAGTCCCCAACATTTGCCGCCGAAAGCCACCCGACCGAGGGAGGGGCCGCCCCGAGGTAGCGATCGTCGACGTAGAGGAAGCCCACGCCCGCAGGGCCCATGAGCCACTTGCTGGCGGTTGTCGCCAGAAACTCGATCTTCGGGCTTCCGACGTCGATGTCCACCAGGCCAAGGGCCTGGGCGCCGTCGACCAGGAGCGGGATGTCCCGACTTCCCAAGGCTGCGCGAACCTCGTTCAAGTCGAACCTGAAGCCGCTGCCGACGGTGACCGCGCACAGCCCGATCGCCGCCGTCTTGCTATCGACCTGGGCCATCAAGTCCGCGGTGACGATTTTTCCGGCCCGGCTGGGCACGAAGCGCACCTCGACCCCGGGGTGGCAGGCGAGCCACGGGTAGGAGTCGGTCATGAAGTCCAGGTCGTTGAGGACGACGTTCTGGCCCGGCTTCGGGGCGATGAGCTTCGAGGCGAGGCTCACGGCCGCCGACGTCGACTCGGTTACAACGATGTTGCGCGCCTTGGTGTGGATGAGGCGTGCGAAGGCCTCGCGCAGTTTGCCGAAGGCATCGAAGGCCCCCGGCCACGCCGCCTCGCCGCCATTTTCCACCTTCTCGATGAAGGCATGCATCGCATCCCCCACCGGCTTAGGGCAGGGGTGGATGCTGCCGGCATATAGGTACGTCCAATGCCCCGTGACGGGGAAGAGTTCGCGCCACTGAGCCACCTGGTCGTCGCCGTGCATGGTCACCTTTTTGTTGAGCGGTATTCCACCCGTCCCGCGATCATCACGGAACGGACCTCGAGAGATTCATCCAGGAGGACCAGATCGGCCTCCTTGCCGGGCTCGATACTTCCCCTGCGGTCGAAGACCTTCGCGGCCCGGGCCGGCGACTCACTGACCATCGTGAGGCCGGTCTCAACCGGTGTCCCGGTGTGCCTGAGCCAGTTGCGCAGGGCGCCGCACATCGACATGACGCTGCCGCACAGTCCGCCGTTGGCCAGCCGGGCCACGTCCTCACCGGGCCGGGTTATAACCGTCTGCCCGTCGGCCATCCTGCACTCACCACAACCCATTCCCGCGATCATCATGGCGTCGGTGATGAGCGACAGCTTTGAGACCCCCTTGCACTTAAGCGCCATCTTGAGAAGGGTGGGCTGCACGTGCGCCGCGGTTGCGTCGGCCATGATGTCCGCGCTGACCCCGTCATCGGCGAGGATCAGCTCCTCGACACCGACCGTCTTTGTGCCGAGGTAGGTCTCCCGCACGGTCCAGACGCGCGGGGGCATCGCGTTGAAGATGTGCGTGGCGTGGGTGATCCCCGCTTTCCGGCCGGCGATGTACTCGGGCTCCGTCGCGTCGGAGTGCCCCACCGACACCGTGGCCCCGGCCGCTCGGAACGCCTGGATCGCCTCGATCGCCCCCGGCCTCTCGGGCGCGATAGTCACGAATTTGAGGGCCTCCCCGCAGTGCTCGATTAGCCGGCCCACCGACTCTGGGCTGGGCTCGATGTTGTGCTCGGGCCGCTGGGCGCCGTACTTGGGATTGAGGAACGGACCCTCTAGGTGGATGCCGCCGATTGTTGCCCCGCCTCGGACCGGACCGGTGCACGAGCGCACGTGGTCGGCGGCCTTGAGCATCATTCCGAGTTCGTTCGAGATGAACGTCGGCAGAAACCAGGTTGTCCCGTTCGCGATGATGTTCCGGGCCATGCCCGGGGCGTCGTCCTCGGCCCGGCAGCCGCCCGAGCCGTGGATGTGGATGTCGATGAAACCCGGGGCGACGGTCATGCCCGAGGCGTCGATGCGCCTGGCCCCCCGGGGAACCCGCACCTTGGCCGCAGGCCCCGCGGCCTCGATCGTGCCGTCCCGGACAAGGACGACGCTGTTGGGAACGAGCCTGCGCCGCAGAAATGCGGTTCCGCCGACGATGGCGGTCACTTGGGCTGGGTGTTTCATAGGGGGGGGAGTAAAGGGTAGGCCTCTGAGGCGGAGGGAGAGATCGCTACTTCTGCACTGTGGTCCCGGCCGCGGGAACCAGCGGTGCGGGCGGGCCCGCCGAGGCCCGCACCTTGGACGGGAACGTCCGTTGGCGCAACCCCGCTTCGGCCGCTCGCGGTTTTTGCGTGATTGTGGGGCCGAACCCCCCTTTAGTGGACTTCAAGCCCCAAGGGCGGCCGCCTTGTTGCGGCCGTTCTTAATTATATGGACCCAGGGCTGTCCGGGATGTTGAGTGCCGATGTTTCGTAACATAAACTCTTTCAGGGCGTTGCCCGCCGCTGCGGGTGTGACGCATTTTGCGTTTGGCCAGCGCGATCAAGCCCCATTCTGCGGGCATGGCCACTCCGACTG
>CAIOZY010000030.1 GCA_903862935.1 uncultured Opitutaceae bacterium | reverse complement strand
GCCATCAGCAAGACCGTGCGGAAGGCGCTAGGCTTCCTCGAATCGAATCCCCGGCATCAGAGCCTTCAGACCCACGAATACACATCGATGCGTGGCCCGCGGGATGAAAAAATCTTCGAGGCCTACGCTCAAAACCAGACGGCTAGTGCCTATCGGATCTTTTGGCACTACGGACCGGATGAGATCAGGGGGAAGCAGCGCATCGCGATCATCACCGTCATCGCCATTACGCCGCACCCCTGATCCAGCGCCGCTCCAAGCCTCAAGTGCGCGTTTCAGATGCGGCATTTTGGATGCGGACAGGGACCGGCTGCAGTCATAAGGATCGGCTGTTTCCGCGGTCCCCTCCGTTGTAACCCGGACGGATGCTCCGGGCCTTGGGGCATGCGGGCTATTTGACAAACCCGCGGTACCCGTTTGCCTCATCCCTCTTGCGCCTTTGGCAGCCTCAGGGGCCCCTCCCGGGGCCCGCTCGTTGGCGCGAACCCTCAAGCGATCTTAACCCATGCGCGCCGTCGTCATTTCCGCCGTTAACCAGCTCAGCGTAACCGAGGTGCCCGAGCCTTCAGCCGGGCCCGGGGAGGCCGTCGTTTCGCTGCGGGCCGCAGCGTTGAACCACCGCGATGTCTGGATCAAGGCGGGCCAGTACACGGGCCTGAAATACCCGTGCCTGCCGGGTTCCGACGGGGCCGGGGTTGTGACGGCGGTCGGGGAGGGTGTGGACCCGGCCCTGGTCGGACGCAGGGTCATCATCAACCCGGGCCTGGGGTGGGGGGACAATCCGCGGGCGCAGTCGGCCAGTTTTTCGATCCTGGGCCTTCCGCGGGACGGAACGCTTGCGGAGAAAGTCGCAGTTCCCGCCGCGCACCTTACGCCGAAGCCGGCGCACCTGTCCTGGGAGGAGGCCGCGGCCCTGCCGCTCGCCGGCCTCACGGCATGGAGGGCCCTGATCACGCGGGCCGGCCTGCAGCCGGGCGAGCGGGTGCTCATTTCCGGGGTCGGGGGCGGAGTCGCCCTCTTCGCCCTGCAGTTTGCGGTCGCCAAGGGAGCGGAGGTCTGGGTGAGCTCGAGCTCGACGGAAAAGATCGCCCGGGCGGTGGCGATGGGGGCGCGCGGGGGCTTCCTCTACACGACCCCCGGCTGGGCGGCCGAGGCCGTCAAGGCGCCGGGCCACTTTGATGTCATCGTGGACAGCGCGGGCGGCGACGGGTTCGGGGAACTGCTCGACGCGGCCGCCCCGGGCGGAAGGATCGTCTTTTTCGGCGCGACCCGGGGGAACCCGGCGGGCCTCGCCCTTAGGAAGGTCTTCTGGCGCCAGATCTCGATCCTGGGTTCGACCATGGGCAGCCCCGCCGACTGGAAGGCGATGATCGGCTTTGTCAGGAAGAAAAAGATCAAGCCCACCGTCAGCGCGGTATTCCCCCTTTCCGCCGCGGCCGAGGCCTTCGCGGCCATGGAGGCCGGGGTCCAGTTCGGGAAGATCGTCGTCGGGATCAAGGGCCGCGGGGGGAAGACCCCGTGAGGAGGACCGCGCTCGCGCTTCTCATCCTGCCGTTTCTTGCGGCCTGCTCGCACATCGCCACCCGCACGGCGTCCCAGGTCGACACGACCCACTTCAAGCGGGTTTATGTCCAGCACCTGCTGACCGACGGCAAGGGGATCGACCAGCTGATCGCCCGCGAGTTGAGGAAGCGCGGCTACGACGCGAGCGCCGGACCGATCCAGCTGATGCCCGCGGGAACGGACGCCCTCATTCTCTATCAGGACCGGTGGACCTTCGACTTCACCGATTACCTGATCCGCCTCGACCTTGAGGTGCGCAACACCCAGGGCGACAAGCTCCTCGCCGAGGGCTATCTGGACAAGCCGTCCGTCGCCGGAAACAATCCGGTGGACATGGTGGACAAACTCCTGGACAGGCTGTTCAAGCCCCGGGGGCCGGCGTTTCCGACGCCTCCGCCTGCGCCGGGGCCGGAGTCCACCTCCCCGATGTCGTAGGAGGGTGGCCGGGCGTCCATTCCCTCAGGCGTAAGGCACAAAGGAGTTGCTGTCGCGAGAGAGCAACTTGAGCAGCTTGGGGTGAATGAAGAGCTTCTCACGCCCCACCGCCCGTGCCTCCAGCACCCCGAGCTGGGCCAAGGACTGCAAGTAACGGGAGGCGGTCTGGCGCGTGCCGACCCCGCGTTGGGTCAGATTCTTGATTCGGCAATAGGGAAGCTCGAAGAGAGCGTCGACAAGTTCGCGGGTGTAGAGCTTGGGGGCCGCCTTCCGAACGTAGGCAACCGTGTGCTCCTCCAAGGCCCGGATGGCGGCGATCTTGCCCGTGGTCCAGTCCGCGGTTTCCTCAACGCCCTTCAGCAGGAACAAGAGCCAAGCCTCCCACTCCCCGCGCTCAGTGACGGCGAGAAGTAGCCGGTAGTAGTCGGCCTTGTGCGCGATGATGTGGCGCGAGAGGTAGAGGATCGGCAGCGAGAGAAGGTCGCTCTGGATCAGGAAAAGGGAGTTGAGAACCCGTCCGGTCCGGCCGTTGCCGTCGCTGAACGGGTGGATGGCCTCGAATTGGTAGTGGGCGACAGCCATCCGGATGAGCGGGTCGAGTTCCACCGTCTCGTGGAGGAAGCGTTCCCTGTTGGCGAGCATGGCCCGCAGGGTGTCCTCACCCTCCGGCGGCGTGTAGGTCACCCGGCCCGTCTGGCTGCTGGCCAGAGCGGTTCCCCGGACGCGGCGCACGCGCACGGTCGTGCCCGTTATTGCCGAGCAGATCTCCTCAGCGGTGCGCGTGTTGACCGGGTGCTGGGCCAGGGTGCGGAACCCGTGCATCAGAGCGCCCCTGTAGCGCAGCGCCTCCTTTGTCGCCGGGTCTGCCTCTTGCCCTTCGGTTGAGTGCTGGAACTGGAACAGCCGGTCGGTGGTGGTGACGATGTTCTCGATCTCAGAGCTCGCCCGGGCCTCGAGAACCGGCAGGCTGTTGATCAGCACCGCCTGGTTTGGGATCAACTCGGCCGCCTGCTTCAGTCGGGCTAGGGCGGCCCGGGCTGGGATGCACTGCCGGAGCACAGCCTTGGTCTCGACGTCAGTCCGCGGCGGCAGCAGCGGCAGATCGTTGTAGGGGTGCTCCCGGTGCCAACGGCGAGACCTGTTAACTTTCGGTGAAATTTGTGACACGTCAGAGGGATGGGTTATCGCAGCGAACATGTCAATCGGGACATGTTAATAAAAACCGATCTGGCGAACATATCGACTCGGCTCGGCTCTTGATCAAAGATTGGGGACATGGGGCGTTGGAAGCGCCACCATGTCCCCTATGCACTTACACCTGACTCTTCCCGGATACCGCATCCTCCGGTGGGAGAGCAACTCTTTGATGCGGGTTCATGTCGAGGCGTTG
>CAIOZY010000029.1 GCA_903862935.1 uncultured Opitutaceae bacterium | reverse complement strand
ACGAGGAACAAAGCAAAATCTTCCACGCGCTCGGCCTGGCCCGTTACGCCAAAACGGCTCCATAGGTCATACGCACGGGTTTTGTATTCCCCACTCTAAAATCTCACGCTTTTCCCCGAATAACTCTTAAACTCCCGCTAGCCCTGTAGTCAAAATCGAAGAATATCACTGCGCCAAAGGACTTCGCGGCGTGCATGCCTTCAATGATCAACTCGGCAGTTGTGGGCGACAAAGCAGCAAAGATTCCGCGCGGACCACCGAACGTCTTGGGCAACGATCTTTTCCCAATCGAAATCGCCGGGCTCCTACTGCGCGCCCACCTCATTACAAAGGTCGCGACATGCGACCGCGGTTGAAAGGGACGCAGGAAGATCGGGATCTTTCGCACCTCAAGTCGGAGGCCTCAAGCGGACTCCAAAACCGAAATTGCTTCAGAAGGCTTGACATCGGTTCCAAAGATGTATGCTTGTCTAGACAGGTTAAATCCAAAATCCTTCCCCCAGTCCCAATTTCCCTGCCCGCCATGCCTACCCCCCCTGGCCAGCCTCAACCGGAACGACCGACCGCCTCATCGGAAACTGCAGGTCAGGCCGCGACGTCCTCCTCCCGTTGGTATGAGAGCGTCTCGTCCGCTCAGTGGTGGGTGCTGGCAATCGCGTCAGCCGGATGGATCTTCGATTCCTACGCGGCGCAGATCTACAACATCACGCGAAGCAGCATGCTCGGCGAGCTGTTGCAGCTGCGGCCGGACGACCCCGGGATCCGATTCTGGGGGGAGATCATACTCGCCATCAATCTCGTCGGCGGGATGATCGGCGGGGTCTATTTCGGCGCCCTGGCGGATCGGATCGGCAGGCGCAGGGCGCTGATGGTCACGATCGCGATCTACACCCTCTTCGGAGGGGCCACTTGTCTTGCGCGGACGGCATGGCAGGTGGCGGTGCTGCGATCCTTCGGAGCTATGGGGGCCGCGGGAGCGTGGGTGGTTGGTGCCTCAGTGGTGGCGGAGGTTTTCCCGCCTCGCGCGCGAGCCCAGGCCGGCGCGGTCTTTCATTCGACGAGCACGATCGGTGTCGGCTTGGCAGCTTTGGTCGGAATGGCCGCGGGCGCAAACTGGCGCCTTGCCTATCTGGTGGGGGTGCTCCCGATATTCCTCGTGTTTGCCGTACGGGCCGGGGTGCCGGAAACCTCGGACGGCAGGCGGCAGCCGAGCGCCAGCGAGAGTCGGAGCGAGGGTAGCCTTCGCGAGCTCCTGTTCACACAACCGTGGGGACACCGGGCGATTCTCGGCATGCTCTTGGCCGCCGTGGGCGTGGGAACCTATTGGAGCATCTCAGTCGGAGGGCAGGACCTTGTGCAGGACTTTCTCATCAGGAAGGGCGTGGGCACGGCCGCGGCAATGGAACGGAGCCAATTCGCCTACGGCTTTCTGATTAATGGCGGCGGCTTCATCGGGGCGCTCGGATTCGGCCCGCTCGCCCAATGGCTGGGACGCCGGAGGGCGTTCGGTTGCGCGATGGTGGGCGCGATGCTCGTCGTGCCGGCCACGTGGTATCTTCCGCAGACCTATGGAGCCCTGCTTGCCATGCTCCCGCTCTATGGCGCCTTGACGTTCGGCTTTCACGCTGGGTTCGCCTTCTATTTCCCGGAGCTCTTCCCCTCGCACCTCCGCGGGGTTGGCGCCGGATTCTGTTTCAATTGCGGGCGCCCCCTCGCAGCGGGGATCCTCGCGTTCTCAGGCTGGTTGAAGTCACGGCCCTGGATCGATCTCCGCGAGGCCGTTTGTCTCCTATCGCTGCTCTACCTGTTGGGGTTGCTGTGCCTGCGCTTCCTGCCGGAGACCAAGGACCGGCGCCTGGACAACGGGTCCCTACCCTAAACCAATTCTCATATGTGGAAATCAAACTGGGAACAAACCAAGCGCCGCTTCATTCGGTGGTGGAATCACGAAGGACTGCTGATTGGCGGACTGGCCCCCGCGGCCAGCCAGCCCCACGCCGAGGTCGCGCCGCCCGGACGCCCCCGCAGCCTGGAGGAGCGGTATTGCAATCCCGAGTTTCGCGCGGCGGAGAACAACTATAGGCTGTCGCGCTCGGCGTATCCGCTCGACCTCCTGCCAATTGCCACCACCAATATTGGCCCCGGCTCGCTCGCCCTTTTCCTCGGCGCCCGGGCCGGATTCGCCGAGGACACGGTCTGGTATCATCCGAACATCGCGGACGAAGGGGAGCCTGAGAAACTGCCCCCCATGCAATTCGATCCCGGCCATCCTTGGTGGCTGAAGAGCATGGAGATCGTGGATCGATGCATCGAACTGGGCAGGGGCAAGTACATGGTCGGCTGTCCGGACCTGATCGAGAACGTGGACGTGCTCGCGTCGCTGCGCGGCAGCGAAACCTTGCTCATGGACATGATGGAGCGGCCGGAGTGGGTGGAACAGAAGGTTCGGGAGATCAATGAAGTCTGGTTCGCCGCGTACGCTCGCATCTACGACCGAATCAAGCTGGAGGACGGAAGCTCGAGCTTTGGTCCGTTCATGATCTGGGGTCCGGGCAAGGTTGCGAAGCTGCAATGCGACATGTCGGCTACGTTTTCCCCAGCAATGTATCAGCGTTTCATCGTCCCTGCGCTCACCGCCCAATGCGCCTGGCTGGACCATTCGCTGTACCACCTCGATGGCACGCAGGCCATGATTCACCTGGACTCGCTCCTGTCCATCGAGCAGCTGGATGCGATCGAATGGACGCCGCAGGCCGGGATCGAGACCGGCGGAAACCGCCGCTGGTATGACCTGTACCGGCGGATCCTCGCCGCCGGCAAGTCCGTTCAGGTGCTCGTGGCCAGGACGGAGGAGCTGATCCCCCTGCTTGACGCCATCGGTCCGAAAGGCGTCTACGCCTTGCTTCCATTCACCGACGAACGCCGGACCGAGGCCCTCGGGCTGGAGGTGGAGCGGCGCTTCGGCGCCGTTTATTCCTGAGCCCCCCAGAGGCGCGCTGAATAATCCAATCACCCGCCCTATGACCACCACCGTCTCCTCTACCATCCAGGAAGGCATCCGCCAGCGGATCCATTCCGGGGAGTGGAAAGACCGCATTCCCTCCGAGCCCGACCTGGCCCGCCTCTTCAGGGCCAGCCGGGAGACTGTCCGCAAGGCCCTTGCGGTCCTCGAGGCGGAGGGCCTGATCTATCGGATGCACGGTCAGGGCACCTTTGTGGAGTCCTCCCCAAGTTTCAATCCCCTCTCCGGCGCCCTGTCAGTCACGGAGGAGCTGGCCCGTTCCCACGTCTCCGTGTCAAACAAGGTCCTCGCACAGGGCTGGATTTCCCCAGAGGCACTTCCCTCCCCCTTCCTCCATGGATTCTTCAAAGCGGAGAGACAGGTCTTCCTGGTCCGGAGGCTGCGCCTGGTGAAGGACAAGACCTTGGCCGTGGAAGAGAGCTATTTCCTCGAGCGGGCGGTCCCCGGGGTTGAGGGTTCCGACTTCACCGGGTCCCTCCACTCCCTCATGCACAACAGCTACGGACTTTCTCCGGACCGGGTCCAGAACCGCTTCCTCGCCCTTGACTTCCGTCGCAAGCCAGATCGGGAGATAGCCCTGCTGTTGGGGACTCGCCAGACCCTCCGGGTGGAGCGAGTCCTCTTCCGCAAGCGAAGTGCCTACTATGCCGTCGGCTTCACCCTGCGCACCGATATTTATCCCCTCGAATTCATCCAACTGCCCGGTCGATCCGGGGGAGGTGTCCTGTGAACGGTCCCTGTTCCATGGAGGGCAAATCACTCTCCTGGGCGCCCTCTGACCGCGCCGCCGATCTTGAGCGCGCCGCAACGGCCGAGTTCGATCTGGTGATCATTGGCGGCGGTGTCACAGGCGCCGGCGTGGCGAGGGAGGCCGCCCTCCGCGGCCTCACATTCCTCCTCGTGGACAAGGAAGACTTCGCCTTCGGCACCTCCAGCCGGTCCAGCAAGCTGGCCCACGGGGGATTTCGCTACTTGGCGCAGAAGGAATGGCGGCTCGTGCGGGAGAGCGCGACAGAGCGCAACTGGCTCCGCCAGGCGCTCCCCAATCTCGTGCGGCCCCTGGGCTTCTATTTTTTGGCCCACAAGGGGGGAAAGTACACGCCGGGCAAGATAAGGGCGGCGATCTTCCTCTACGACTTCCTCTCGAACGCCTTCTCGCCCTTTAAGAACAACCCACACCGCTTCTTCAATGCCGACGAAATGGCCCGTCGGGAGCCGGCCCTGCGTGCTGACGACCTCCTCATGGCGGGCTACTATTTCGATACAAACGTGGACGACTCCCGGCTCACCCTCGAAACAATCAAGGAGGCCCGGGACCTGTCCGGCGGCCGCTCCGTGGCCCTTAATTACGTCGCCGCCCGCAAGGTGATCGTCGAGGAGGGCCGCGTAGCGGGGTTGCAGCTCGAGGACCGAGAACGAAACAGCACCTTCCGGGTAAGGGCCCGCTGTGTCGTGAACGCGACGGGCATTTGGACCGACGAAACCCTAGCCCTCGCCGGCGTGGACTCAGAGATGATCCGGCCAACCAAGGGCGTCCACATCGTGGTCCCAAGCGACCGCTTGGGCAACCGTGAGGCCTTCGCCCTGAGGTCCGTGGACGACGGGCGCACTTTCTTTGTTATGCGCCGCGACGACGTCTCGGTCATAGGAACGACAGACACCGACTACCGGGGGGACCTGGACTCCCCCTGGTGCGAGGGGAAGGACTGCGACTACCTCCTGCGCACCGTGAATGCCTATTTCCCGAACGCCCGGCTCACCCAAGCCGACGTCATTGCCACCTACGCCGGCATCCGACCCTTGATCCGCCAAAAGGGAGTCCACGAGTCCAGTGTGAGCCGCCGGCATGTCATCCTCGATCGGGGCACCGGACTGGTCACCATAGCTGGCGGCAAACTCACCACTTTCCGCACCATGGGCTTCGAGTGCCTCCAAGCCTGCAGCCGCGGCGGGCACATCCGGAAACTCAAGGGCCGGGAGGCCCGGCGCCACTTCAGTCGGCGGCCCTACAAGGTGGGCATCACCTGGAAAGCCTTTGTCAACGCCGCCCGCGGCGAGGGTCTGACTGCTTCGCCCGAAACCCTCCTCCGCCATCTCCACCAGCAGTACGGGCAGGCGGCCCTTGCCATCCTCAGGGAGGTTAGGCGCAGCCCCGCTCTGGGCATTCCATTCGTTGGCGGACATCCCTACTGCCCTGCCGAAATCCACCACATCCTGACCTTCGAGTCCCCCTGCCACCTCACGGATGTGATGATGCGCCGAACGGAAATGCAGTTTCTCGTGGCTTCGAGCCTCCAGAATCACCTCGCGGCGTCTGTGGCCAGGATCATGGGCGGGCGCTTTGGCTGGACCCCGGCCCGAGAACGTCAGGAATTGGATCGCTACCTGGACGTCATCCAGAGATCGCAACTCTAGTCACCCGCCATGGATGCCACCCTCCTCTCCATCGACTGCGGAACCCAGAGCCTGAGGGCCATGTTGTTCGATGCATCCGGGCACCTGCTCCACAAGGTAAAGGTGGAATACGAACCCTACGTGAGTCCCAGGCCCGGATGGGCCGAGCAGGATGCCAACTTCTGGTGGAAAACTCTCTGCTCCGCTGTCAAAGAGCTCAAAAATTTGGCTCCCGGCCCATTTGCCCGGATCCGCGGAGTCGGGGTTGCGACCCAGCGGGACACCCACATTCTGGTGGATGCCGAGGGCAACCCGGTGAGGCCGGCAATCCTTTGGCTTGATACCCGCAAGGCCCGGACTGTCTACCGGCCGAGCCTTCCCAAACGTGTGATCTTCCGGGCTGCGGGCATCTTGGAGGGCGTGATGAAGGTCCAGCAGGATTGCCGCACGAATTGGGTCCGCCAGGAACAGCCGGATGTTTGGTCAAGAACCCACAAGGCACTCTTGCTCTCGGGGTTCATCAACTACCGTCTCACCGGCGTGTTTCGGGACACCGTGGCTGCCCAGATCGGGCACGTACCGTTCAACTACAAAGCCATCCGCTGGGCCGCGCCGGGCGAACTGCCCGCCCTCCTCGTTCCCATCGAGCGCGAGCGCCTTCCCGAGTTGGTGCCTGCGGGGTCCATCCTGGGCCGCGTGACCGCCCAGGCCAGCGAGGCCACGGGCATTCCCGAGGGTCTGCCCGTCGTGGCCTGCGCCTCCGACAAGGGGGCCGAGACAGTCGGCATCGGCTGCGTGGGCGAGGACAGGGCCGCGGTCTCGTTCGGGACAACGGCCACGGTCCAGACGACAAGCAGGCGTTACTTCGAGCCCATTGCTTTCATGCCGCCCTACCCGGCCGCCCTTCCCGGCTGTTACAACCCGGAGATGGAAATTTTCAGGGGCTACTGGATGATCAGCTGGTTCAAGCGGGAGTTTGCGGCCAAGGAAATCCAGGAGGCCCAGGCCGCAGGGGTGGCCCCCGAGGTGATTCTTGATCGCCACCTGCGCGCTGTTCCGCCGGGTTCGATGGGTCTGACGACCCTTCCTAATTGGGGACCCAGCCTCAAGGCCCCCGGGGCAAAGGGAGCGATCATCGGTTTTGGAGACGTGCACACAAGGGCGCATCTCTACCGGTCGGTCATCGAGGGCCTAGCCTTCGCCCTGCGGGAGGGGTTGGAAAGGATCGAGCGCAGGGGGCGCCTCTCCATCCGAAATGTGGGCATTTCCGGGGGAGCCACCCAATCCACCGAAATCTGCCAAATCACCGCCGATATCTTCGGACGGGAGCTCTTCGCAGGGGAGACCTACGAGACTGCAGGACTGGGCACCGCGGTCATCACGGCGGCCGGCGTGGGCCTCTACCCCTCGATCACCGAGGCCGTGGCGGGTATGGTGCGCGCGGGACGAACCTACGTGCCCCATCCGGTTAACCGCGCTCTCTACGAGAAAATTTACCGCAAGGTCTACGGGCGCATGTTCGGGCGGCTTCACCCGCTCCACACCGATCTTCGCGCCATCCACAATTATCCCGAGAGGGCCGCCGACGAGGACCCTTCCCTCCCCTGAGGAACCATCAATGCCGACACCATTCCCACCACCTTGGAACGAAGTTCCCGCACCGGAGGGGTCTTGGCGCGCCATCTTCAAATGGGGCGCCCGGGACAAGTACAAGCACCCCAACCGCCGCCTTAGCGCCCTCCTGAAGCGGCGCCTCCACCTTGCCGATGATGATCTCCGCAAGCCCAGGGACCTGGGTTTGGACCCCGTCCACATCGTCGCACCTTCCCGTCTTTCCCCTGAGGATCTCCACGCTTTCCGGGCCATCCTCGGGGATGAGGGCGTCTCGGGGAACCCTCGGGACCGCCTGGGAGTGGCCTACGGGAAGACGATGCTCGATCTCATGCGGCTAAGGGATCGGATCGTGGAGAACTTGCCCGAGGCCGTTCTCTACCCCAGGGACCGTCACGACGTGGTTCGGATCGTTGCCCACTGCGCGGCCAGGGGAATTCCACTCACTCCCTACGGCGGAGGCTCGAGCGTGACTCGCGGCGTGGAGTGCCTGAAGGGCGGTGTGAGCTTGGATCTGCGCCGGCACATGAACAAGGTGGTCCGCTTCAACGAGGTGGACCAGACGATCACAGTCGAGCCAGGCCTCATGGGCCCCGATTTGGAGGCCACCCTCAACAACGCCCCACAGCTCCTGGGAGCCCGACGTCGCTACACCTGCGGCCACTTTCCCCAATCCTTCGAATTCTCCTCCGTGGGCGGCTGGGCAGCAACCCGGGGAGCGGGACAGAACTCCACCTACTACGGGAAGATCGAGGATATCGTGATAAGCCAGGAGATGGTCACCCCCGCGGGGATCCTGCGCACGCAGGACCATCCCGCCGCGGCAACAGGCCCAGACACGGACCAGATTCTCCTGGGGAGCGAGGGTGCCTTCGGAGTACTAACTTCGTTGACCCTTAAGGTATTTCGTTACCGGCCGGAAAACACCCGCCGATTCAGCTACATGTTTCCCGACTGGGAGTCAGCCTGCCTTGCCGCGAGGGAGGTCCTTCAGGACGAAGGCGGCAGGCCCAGCGTTTTCCGCCTCTCCGACTCCGAGGAGACGGACGTGGCCCTCAAGCTCTACGGGGTAGAAGGACCCATCGCAGAGGCCGTCTTGGGCTTCATGGGCATGAAGCCCGGCCGCCGCTGCCTTCTCCTCGGCTCCTCCGATGGCAGCTCAGGCTATACACGCCAAGTGCGGCGGACCGTCTCTAGGATCGCGCGCGCCCACGGGGGGTTCTCCTTGACGGGCCTTGTGGCGAAGTCCTGGGAGCACGGGCGTTTCAAGGATCCGTACCTAAGGGACGACCTCATGGACTTCGGCATCCTGATCGACACTTTGGAGTGCTCAGTTACCTGGGATACGCTTTCCAGGGTTCACGAAGGCGTCCGGGCCTTCTGCCACACCCGCCCGGACACCATCGTCATGTGCCATATGTCCCACTGTTACCAGCAGGGCGCGAACCTCTACTTCATCTTCATCGCCCGCATGGAGACGATCGAGGAATACAAGGCCTACCAGGCCGGGATCCTGGACGCGATCCGCCGCTTGGGGGCCACCATGAGTCACCACCACGGGATCGGCAAGATGACGGCCCCATGGCTTGAAGGTCAGATCGGACACAACCAGCTCGAGTTGTTCCGTGCGATAAAGCGCCACCTGGACCCAAGCAACATCATGAATCCCGGGGGCACCCTGGCACTCGACCTACCCGACGGCATGCGCCGTCCCTAACGCCAGCAGACGGCAACGAGTCGGCAATGGTGATCCAGCCGCACGGGGCCGAATTGGCGTGCCCCTGACGCAAGAGCGCACGGCCTAGTAAATGGAATCCGCAAATTCCAATTCCTTGCCGTAGTGCTCCTATCAGATGCCCTCCGACCTGAGAATGGATCTCAGGCGTTCGCCAATTTCTGAACCTTCGCGGTAAAAGACCGCCGGTTGGCCCAGCGGGGCGGGGACCGTCACCCATTCCCCGGAGGGATTATCCGTTCGCGTGGCCGTCCAGAGGTTGACCCATTGCCCCTTGGGCAGGTACAGGCTGACGCTCGTCTTCCCTGAATCCAGCACTGGGGCCACCATCAACTCTGACCCCAGGAGAAACTGGTATCGGAGATCGAACGTGTTGGGGTCCTCGGGAAACTCCAGGAATGGGTGGCGGACGACGGGATGTCCCGTACGGGCCGCCTCGTCTACGAGAGCCTTCCGGTAGAACCCCAGCGCCTTGTACAGCTTGGCCATCCGGGCGAAATGTGAAAGCGTCTCGGCGTCGGAGTCGAACTGCGCGCTGTCGAGCGGCAGGAGGCCCTCGTGCGTGCGGAGCAGGCAGGTGAAGGCGTTGAGTTCCTCCCAACGCATCAGCAACTCCTTGGAGCGCACGACAACCGGGAGAGTGACCCCGCCCAACTTCAGCACCGCGGCGCCGTACCCACCGACGTCGCTGTGCAGGAGGCTAAAGCCCGACACCCCGCCCGAAAGCAGCCCCGTCAGCGCCGTCTTTATTCCGTCGTATTCATCCCAAGTCTGGAGCTGGTCGCCGAGCCAGAACAAGGTGGAGCTGGCTGGGCTCCTGGTGAACCCGGAGCGGCTGAAGAAGACGATGTCCCCACGGCCGGCCTCCTCGATCGCCTCGCGGTTTACAGCTGCCCACTGCTCGGCATAGCGGTTATGCCAGACAGCGGGATCGGAGCCTCCTGAGAGCGACGAATCGAACGGGAGGGCCTCGCCAAAATCGGCCATCCAGCCCGAGGATCCGCCCCGCGCAATCAGCTCGTTCTTGATGATGCCCTTCACCCATTCGCGCGCCTTGAGATTGCTGAGATCGACCATTCCTGCTGCGAAACCGCGGTTGCGGTTCATGTAGGGCGTGCCGTCCGCGCGCTTGACGAGGAAACCCGCTTTCTCCGCCTCCTTGAACTGGCTGTCGTGGCCCGGATCGTTGGCGAAGAACGGATTGATATAGGTCAGCACGCGCACGTTCCGCCGCCCCAGCTCGGATACCAGGTCGCTCCATCCTGGGTAATAGGTCTCGTCGAGCTGCCAATTCCACCAGAGCCGAGATCCGTCGGCGGTCACGCGCCGGCCACACCAGTCCTGGATCCACACCCCTGCGAGCGGAACACCCGCTCGGTCCAGGGTCGCCAGCTTCTGTCGGACGAGGTCAGTGCCCCCCTGCAGGCCGACGATCGCCCCCTCGTGCACCCAGTCGGGGAGCCGCCTCATCCTTCCGGCGTACGCCGTGTACTCCTCGATCAACTCCAGCGGTGTGCGGCCATGGAGGATCCGTCCCGTGAGGGTGTTTGAGAATAACTTTATCTCAATCCGATCCGGACGCCGCAGGTCGAACTCACTGTATTCGTAGTTCTCAAGGAACACTGACCGGAGCTTTGTCGTGATGTAGTGCGGCGCCGGCGCCTCAGTCATGAATGGGTTGCCTCCAGCTCGGCTGTGGGTGACGTTGACAAGCTGGGTGATAACCGGAAGGCCGCGTCCCACGCCGTGCTCCTGGACCAGGATCGGAACCAGGTGCCCTTTATTGTCGAAGAAGGTGAGCTGCTGTCCGAACCCGTAGACGCGTTCGTCCCGGAAGGATGCGCAGCGGAGGTACAGGCGGTTGAGGCCTTTCGCTCCCGGCCCCTCGACGTCCGCCTGGAATTGGAGCTGGTTTTCCGAGACCGGCCGCAGCGTGAACCGGTAGGCCGTGGTGAGGTCCCGGCCTTCTAGATGACCGCGGAGGATGAGTGCGCGGTCCTCGAGGGCAATCGTGTCAATGGTCTGCCTATCGGACTGCCTGAGCACTCGATCCGTGATCTCATAAACGCCCTCCGGACGGCCGAACACCCGGATTGTCTCCTTGCCCTCCGCTGCGGCAAGGAAGGGGACGCCGGAAGGACTTTCCCAGATCGCGCGCCCGGTGTCAGCCGAGTGAGCCACGCTGAGGACGGGGCAGCCGTCCTCCCTAGGGGAGACCCGGACGACGAAGTTGCCGACCCGGTACTGATCCGGAGCCTGCGTCGTCGGGGAGATCTGAGACATCCCGGGGTACGCAGCAAGAAGGGCCCAGGATGCGAGCCGAGCTGGCCATGGCAGTCTTGTGAGGTTCATCGGTCCGCGGTTAATTCGACTCGCCAACAGCAGCCCACGCAAGCCGGTTCAAAGCAACTGTCCTCGCAATCAAAGACAAAGACTGGGGCGCGGAGCTTCTTGGCCCCCCCCTGTGCTTGCCCGGAAAAGGCGGCTGGCGATGCCGCATGAGAAAGCGCTCGAATTGGGACGTGTCCATTGCCCTGGGCTTCCGCTTCTGACCGCGGCCGTACGCAATCCCCGGAATTCCCGCTCCGGACTGCTCCCTCTATGGATTGATCCCCGCGAGGGGCCCTGCTTTGCTCCCCTCCTTCGGCATGCGTCACGACTTTCCTCCTCCAGTCTCATGAAAACCCTTTCCCTAGCCCTGCTCGCGCTTCTGGGCTCCTCAACCGCCTACTGCTGGGACGCCCAGAGTCATGCCGCTATCGGCCTAGTTGCCGAGAAGCGCCTGACCCCCGAGACGCGGCGCCACATCGAGCACATCCTGGGTAACTTCGACCTCGCCTCCATCGCAGGATGGATGGATGAATTGCGCAGCGCCACGAAGGGATTTGGCCCACTCGCGGGCAACACCGAGGCCCGCCAGTTTGCCCAGCGCTACCCCCACAACGACCAGTGGCACTACGTAGACCTGCCGCTCGGCGAGACCAAGTACACCGATGACGGCCCCTTCTCACGGCCGGAGGATGTGGTGCACGAGATCAACATCGCGGTGCGGGTGCTCGAGGACAAGTCCTCGGCCGTGCCCCCGCGGATCGCCATCTACATGATCGTCCATTTGGTGGGCGAAGTGCACCAGCCGCTTCACGTGGCGAACGGCTTCTACGACCTTTCCAACCCAGCCCACCCGGTCCTCATCACCGACCCCAAGGCCGCGGCGGGCAAGGAGGACGACAAGGGGGCCAACGACCTCAGCTTCGGCAGCCAGCGCATGGACGAACTCCACGCCTACTGGGACGGCCTCCTCCCGGCCAAGGTCGCCGGCTCCAAGGATCCTTTGGCCCTCGCCAAAAAACTGTCGGACGCGATTCAATCCGGCGCATGGGCCAGCGCCGGGGACCACTACTCCTGGGCGGAAGGATGGGCCACGGAAAGTGTCGCGGCGGCCCGGCAGGCTTACGCCGGCATTTCATTCGGCCCAGCCGAGATGGAGGGCGGAAAGCTACGACGAATCCACGTCACGCTGCCGGCGAACTATGACGTCTCTGCCGTTCCGCTCGCCCGCGAGCGCCTGGCCAAGGCCGCGTTTCATCTCGCCGAGCTGTTGAATGCGATAAACTGGCCGGCGAGAAGCTAGGCTGCCCTGCACGCCTCGAGAAGTTCCGGAAGATGTTCTTCGGTAGCAAGATCAAAGAAGGTAAAAAGCGAGCCACTCAGGGCGAATATGGCGACATCGATGGATTGTTTGGCAACGACCATCATAGAGAGACGAGGGGCCTCCCTTTCGTGACAACGCCGGTCCAAGAGGCGTTACCGCGGAGGATCCAACCGCAAGACACCATCTGTGAGGATTCGCGCCCGCAGCCCTCCGCGGCCCCTCAGCCACGAGTCGGCGCCGGGGCCGAGAGCCCCGTCCATCCAGTAGCACGGGCGGCATTCCTCAGTACCCAGGAACCGCACGCCCTGGACTTCAAATTCAACGCCGACAAGGGTGTTGAGCTCCACACCGCGCACCAAGACATTGCGGCGCGCTGCCTCAGGGCGCGCCTCGGGCAGCGCTAGCTCGTCGCGGAGGCGTTCAAGGACTTCTATTGAAAAGAAGGTGATCTGGCCCTTGTAGTCAGGCGCGTAGTCGAAGAAACGATCGCTTCGTACGCCACGCCCAGCGACGCACTCGATCGCAGGCAGTTCAATCGCAGGCTGCGTGCCAGCGGGTCCCCCGTGATGACCAAAAAAATTGTGCCCCGGAGAAATGTAGAGGCCGACGATGTTCATGAAGAAGGAGGAAAACCGAATGAGATGTGCCACACCGCAACAAAGGGGGTGGGCGCCCAGAAATCCACGAGGACTGGGGCAAGATGGCTCCGGCAATGACCTCAGTATCGAAATCGGTGATATCGTGACTCATCAAGAAAGATGCCTTTGGTGTTCTTTGTTAATCAGCAGGGTCGGGTGAATCTGCAGCGCGTTTGGCGTTCGGCCCAGCACAGGCTCCTGGGATCGCCTTACAGAGAATCTTCCCCGATGGGCTGTTTGCGAAAAGCTCATTTATAATTGTTTTGACGAATATGATCATATATGCATAACTGATCCTAATGTCAAGGTCGCGTCCATCGGTTCCCCGGGCGTCGTCCGGGCGCGCCCGACTCCTGACCGACGAGGCGATAGGCTTAATGGGCCGCCGCTTTTCGGCTTTGGCTGACCCCACCCGGCTCAGGCTTGTGACACAGCTGTTCGAAGCTGAAAAGAGTGCCGGAGACCTCGCTGGCGGCTCTGGCAGTTTCCAGCCCAACATCTCTCGGCATCTGCAGGTCCTGGCAGAGGCCGGCATCCTCGCGCGCAGGAAAAGGGGTTTGCAGGTCTACTACTCCATCGCCGATCCGGCACTCGGTAGACTTTGCGATCTCATGTGCGACAGTTTGGAGCGCCAGCTTGCTCAGCAGGCCAAGGCTTTTACTCAGAATGGAAACTAGATCTCCAATTCTCCTCATGGTCCGTTCTGCCCAGTCGTGATCCGGCCTGGAAAATGGCTTTTCGCGATCTGGACAAAGGCGCCTGGGCTGGGGCTCTTGGGCCTTGCGGTCCTATTTGTCTTTTGCCTGGCAATCGGTGGGGCGCTCGCGCGCTTCCATAGAGCGTCGCCGCGGGCGGGGCAGCAACTGGAGGGGTGCCTAACATGCCACGAAAACATGGGGGGATTCCCGCAGGCCCACGACCCGAGGCTCATCGGTTGCGCATCCTGCCACCTCGGGGATCCGGCCGCTACAGACAAGAATCTCGCCCATAAAGGGATGACCCTTACTCCGGGAAATCTTTCAATTGTGCATAGCACCTGCGGCAAATGCCACGCCGACATTGAGCCGCGGATCCGTGCGTCTCTGATGAACACCATGAGCGGTGTGATCGCGGTGGATAAGTTCGTCTTTGGCGAAAGCCCCGATCCGAACCACGGATTTGATGTCGAACGCCTCGGGATGTCGCCGGCAGACACACATCTACGGAGCCTTTGCGCTTCCTGCCACCTGGGCCAGGAGAAGTCTGATCCAGCCCCAGTTGATGCGACAAGTCGCGGCGGAGGGTGTTCAGCCTGCCATCTGGACTATCACGGCGCAGCCTTGGTTGAATTGAAGCAACGAAGAGAACCCGGACTTACCGCGGGGTCATGGCGCCATCACCCGGACATCTCAATCCAGGTTTCCGAGCAGGCTTGCTTCGGTTGTCACAGCCGATCCGGTCGGATTTCAATCTCTTACGAGGGTTGGCACGAGACCTTGCTCGATGAGGGCGTGGCGAAGCACTCCTCCGGATGGCGGGGCAGGTACCGAATATTGTCCGATGGCCGCGTCCTCGAGCGCATTGCGCCTGACGTGCACTTCGAGAGAGGCATGCAATGCATCGATTGCCATGTCGCCGCCGAGATCATGGGAGACGGACAGCGGCACGCTCATGAGGAAGATGCTGTGCGGATCTCCTGCGCCGACTGCCACGCTACCGCCCCCCCTCCCTCGGCCGCCTCCGTAGAAATCGACCCCGAAACCCGCAAGATTATAGCCCTGCGCAAGCTCGATCAGCCTGGGCGGCGGTTCTTGGCAGGCCTTTTAGGAAGGGCGGCCTCGTATCCTAACGTGTTCTTGGACGGCACAGGCCGGGTCGTGCTCAAGAGCAAGTCCACGGGCGAAGAACTCAGGCCCAAGAGTCCATCGTCGGCTTGTGGGCGGGACATAGCAGCCCATCAGAAGCTGGAATGCCGGGCCTGCCACAGTGCCTGGGCTCCGCAATGCGTCAGCTGCCACACCTCATTTGACGCCACAGCGGCTGGTTGGGATCACTTGTCCGGAAAGTCGGTTTCAGGTGCCTGGCAGGAGCAGGCTGGAAACTTCCTAACCGAACCCCCGGCCCTCGGTGTCGAGACGATCGCGGGTCCGGACGGAACCCCGCAGGAACGGGTCGCAACTGTGGTCCCCGGCATGGTCCTATCCCTGAAGACACCTGGTTCTGAGGACACGTTTCACCGCCTGTACGCACCGATCTCGCCCCACACGACCGCCGCGAGGCCTCGCGACTGCCGCTCGTGCCACTGCAACCCGACTGCCCTCGGGTACGGGCGCGGCCGACTCGATTACCTAGTCCAGGGAGACCATGCCGAATGGACCTTCATCCCTTCCTTCGGGCTGAGTAACCGCGACGGATTGCCTCTCGACGCCTGGATCGCGTTCCTGCGTGAGCCGATCTCCGGCTCTGCGACCCGCACCACCGTGCGGGCGTTTAGTCTCCAGGAGCAGCGCCGGATCCTTCTGGTCGGGGCATGCCTGCAGTGCCACCGCGAGACCGAGCCAGCAGTCGCCTCAACGTTTGCAAACTTCCAGGATTACCGATCTGCGCTGAGCAGGCGGTGCATTCTGCCCTCCTGGGCGGATTGAGACCCGAGGCCGTTGCGATCCCGCTCGCGCGGATTAGCAGCCTTCCCGCTTTGGCTTCGGCTTTGGCGCAGCCGACGGCTGAGGCGGCGGGGCTGTGGGCAAGACCGGTGCAGCCAGCTTTGGCTGCTCTGGCGCCCGCGTTCCAGCACCGGCTTGGGGTGTCCCGCCGAAAAACTTGCTGACCGCACAACGCCTGGCGAACTCGATCGATTCGGCAGGCGTGGCGCCCTTCGGCTCGGAAGGAAAAAGAATGCTGCGTCTCCATTCCTCCATCCCTCCCCGAAGGAGGTAGACCGAGGAGAAGCCGCTCGCCTTGAGGATGAACCATGCCTGGGCGGCTTGGACTCCGTCTCCGGAATATAGGATGATCTTCTCGTTTCGGGCCGCGAAATCGGGCGATAGCGAGGCGAGGGGCACATTCTGGGCAGATGGGATGTGGTATTGGGCGAACTTAGGCTCGCCTCGCAGGTCCACTAGGCGAAAATCCGCAGTTCCTTGAACGATCCAGTCGGCCAGCTGATCGGAGGATACTTGGTCCGCTCCCCTTCCAGCCTCTATGGCGAGCTCACGCGTGTCCATGGTCACTCGACTGCCTCGGTAGGGATTCCCTGCAACGGCAGCCACTAGCCCGAGAACGCCTAGGACCAAGGCAAACCGGCGAACCGGGGTGAGCTTCCAGGGCCCCCCCAAGAGCGAGTCTCCCCCCGCTGCCGAGCCGTCACCGAACTTCGTTTCCGCCCACTCAGCCGCCACAAAGGCGCCGAGAGCCATGACCACCACCGCGAATACGACGAGTCCATAGGGAATGTCGAACAGTCTCGGAAGCGTGATCTGCCCCATCGCGGTCGAATGAGCAAACCCTTCTAGGTGCGGGTAGGCTTCGGCGAAGCCAAAAAGTCCCGCGAACATACCCAACAGGTAGACCATGCCATCAACCCGGCCTGTGGCGGCAGCCACGCACGACGTGCCTGGACAGTAGCCGCCAATGACAAAGCCCACTCCCAGGATGATCCCGCCCACCACCTGGGGAACAAGAAAGGTCGGGACCAAGTAGACAAGTGAAAGATCGACAAAGCCGATCCGCGACAGGAAGTAAAGTCCCACCATCGCGGTAACAATGGCGGTGAACATGACCTTCAAGACCCGCAGGTTGCGGAAGTAGAACTGCGCAGCCAAGATACGAGCGTTGCCGAAACCTGCGCGCTCCAGGAAGAAGCCGAAGCCGATCCCCGTGACGAAGGCGACGATAAGGCTGGCGGGTTCACCGAACAGGCCAAATTTGTAAAAGGGAGCCATCATAGCCATTCCCTCCTCATGAACCAGGCAAAGGCATAGGCGCCTCCGAAGACGCACATCATAAACGCCCAGCTTCCGACGTTAAGCAGGGCTCCTCCGGTCAAGGCCTGCCCGCTTGTACACCCCAGGGCAAAATTGGCGCCGATCATCATCAGCGCACCCCCAACGAAGGCCAGCACCAGGCGCCCCGCTGCACTGATTCTGGGACCTTTCTCCACGGTCACGTGCAGCCGGTTCGCAAGAGCGCCTGATATCAGGCCCCCAACAAAGACCCCAAGGACCTCAAACACCAGCCAGTCCTTAAGCGGGCTTGCCGAGCCGTCCCCAAGATAGCGGGCGAAGAATGCGTTATGCGCTGCATGGGCCGGCGCGACCTTTCCCAACACGGTCGCTGTCACGGAGCCAAACGCGCCCGAGGCCCCGAGGCCGCGGCCCATGACAACAAAGGCCGCCAGGAGCACGAGGCCTAGGCCAAATCCAGCCCAGTAAGGATTCATGTGGGGTTGGGGAGCACCCGGGGAGTGGGACGGATCAGTCATGGCATTTCAGGTCTTCAGGATTAATCAGGCGAAAGGCATTCATCGTAGGACGATCGGCCAGTGGCTGGCTTGACCGGCATAAACCATCACGAACCGGAGGGACAGACTTCCGAGAAGTACCAGAACCGCCGGCACCAGCGTGTGCCGGATCCTGTGCCGCAGTTCGAGGAACTGGAGCAACACGGGAGTCGCTATTCCCATACCCACCACAAACACCCAGAATGCCGCCGTATAGGGGCCCCCGAGCAGCAGATAGGCACCCTGTTGAGCCGCCTCGGTGGAGGTCAGATGCCCAATAAGAAAGAGGCCCAGCAGCATCAGCTCGATCGTCAAGAAGCTGTTGTCCGCCTGCGCCAGGGTTGGGGCAATTCGGGCATCGAGCGGCTTGGACTCCGACCATCGCGAGAGCGTCGAAAGCAAAAAGTCCGCAAAGTTCGGAAGCTCCTCGTCAGGGAGCGTCAGCACAAGGATTCCATGCAGCAGGGCCGCGGCGGCCGAAAGACCCGAGAATAAAAACAACGGCCCGAGCAGGCTGCTGTTCCACAGGGGATGAGCCGAAAGCGTCCCGAGCAGGACTCCTGTGTAGATGCCTAGTCCGGCGCCGACAGCCAGATTGGAGAAGCCGATAGCCACAACCAGACGGGTTCGCGCCAGGATGAAGTCACTCCAGGTAACCAAGAGGGGGATTCGCTTGGTGAGAGCCGGAATGGCCTCGGGGAGATGGGTCAGCGCGTTGGCGAGCAACGCCGGATACACCAGCAGTAGGATCCAAGAGCCCCAGGACATCGGCGAGGTGGCCTGGAAGGTCAGATATAGGCGCCAGACATGCCGCTTGTTCTCGAGATCCAAGAACAAGGCGCCCATGCCCAGGCTGAGAAGGACTAGGCCCAGGAGAGGCCCTATGGTGCAGCAAACCAGCGCCTGTCGCTCCTTCGGCCGCATCACCAGAAGGCGTACTCCAGCAATGATCATCAGTCCGGCAACCAAGCCCCCTAAAAACAGATAGACCGCCACCTCCCAGCCCCACAGATGGAGCGCCGGATCGATCATCGGGTTGTGACGGGTGGTCGTAAATTCGATCATGGCTGTTCAGCTCAAGTAGTAGATGCGCGGAGCGGTCCCGGCCGCCTGCGTCAGCGCATGGGCGGGGCGTGAGGCCAGAAGGTGGCTGACCTCACTCAGGGGATCATCCAAGTCGCCAAAATGCATACAACGCGTGGGACAGACCGCCACGCAGGCGGGATCGAGTCCCCGCTCAACTCGATGGACGCAGAAGGTGCACTTGTCCGCATAGCCGTCGGGGTGGATGAAGCGGGCATTGTACGGGCAGGCCGCTAGGCACGCCTTGCACCCAATGCACTTCTCCCGGTTGACCAGGACAATGTTTCCGGGCTCGTGCGTATGGCTCGCCCCGGTTGGACAGCACGCCACGCACGGCGGATTATCACAGTGATTGCAGCGCTCAGAGCGGATCTCCATCCACGGGGACGGAAACTCGCCCTGCACAGTTTCCGTGATCCAGTCGCGCGTGTACCCGGTGGGGACTCCGTTCTCCATCTTGCACGCAGCGACGCAGTCCTGGCAGCCCACACAGCGTCGCGTGTCAATAACCATAGCGTAGAGCGACATCGTCAGGCCTCCAATTCAAGGGTGACAAAGTTTACGTTCGAGCCAGTTCCGCCCATCAGCGGGTCGGTCCGGTACCGGGACAGAATCTGCGCATCGCTGGCCCCTCGGCCAAAGGTCCGGCGCAGGCGGTGCGAGGTGTGTCCGAAACCGTGAACAAGGTAGACACAGTCCGGGCGGATGCGCTCCGTGGCCTTAACCCTGATTCGCTCACTTGCAACCCCATCCTGGTTTCTGAGTCTCACGTAGTCGCCGCTCTTTAGGCCGAGCCGCCTTGCCGCAGCTGCGTTAACCCAGACCTCATTCTCATCCATGAGGTCCGCAAGGATGGGATTGTTTTCCGTGCGACTGAACGAGTGCACGGGTGCGCGACCGAAAAGCACCCGGAAGGCCCCGGGCGGCCCAGCTTCGGGCGGGGCATACCGCGGCACCGGATCCAGGCCCGCCCGCTGGAGTTGCTCGGAGAAAAACTCGATCTTTCCCGATGGCGTGTCGAACTCCGACGGCGCTCCATCCTCAAAATAGATGGGCTTGGGCGACCCGCGCACGACGCCATCGCGCTTCAGCTCCTCCAAGCTGTGACCGGCAGCCCTGAGACGGTAATCGAGGTATTCCTCAATGTCCCGCCATGGGAAATAGGCCCCCACACCGAGCTTCTCAGCCAACTTGTGAGCAATCCACCAACCCGGCTTCTGGTCGTTGGGCGCATCCACAACAGGCTGCCTAAGAGTCAGGAACGGCTCCCGGAAGGGACTCGCTCCGATTTCATCGTAGCGCTCCAGATAGACATTTTCGGGTAGAACCACGTCCGCCCACCCTGCAATTTCACTCGGAATTACGTCCACAACCACAACCAGATCCAGTTTCTCGAGTGCGCGGATCGTAGCGGCCTGATCGGGCAGCGAATACAACAGGTTCGTTGCATACACGAACCAGCCCTTAATAGGGTACGGTTTGCCCTCAAGGGTGGCATCGCGGATCCCGGTTGTGAGGGGTTCGCTCGCAAACGGATACTTTCCATCCGGGTTGTCCGCAGGAGGACGGGCGGGCTTCGGATAGGCGGGGCTGGGATAGTGCGGCACGTCAACGCCCGCCGGCACATACAGTCCACCCCGCCGGCCCCAGCTGCCAAGCAGTGCGTTAAGCAGCGCATTCGCCCGACTTCGCTGCGCATCGTTCCCGTACCAGGTAACGTGCCGGCCGGGGTGCACGAGCGTGGCAGGCCGGTGGTGGGCCATCTCGCGGGCTGTCTCACGAATCATTCCCGGTTCAATGCCCGTCTCGGGGTATGCCCACTCCGGGGTATAGCCCTCCAGCGAGGCGACAAACTGATCGAAACCATGCCCAAATTTTGTTACATACTCGCGGTCGTACAGGCCCTCCTTTACGATTACGTGCATCCAAGCGAGCAAGAGCGCCACGTCAGTGCCAGGCTTGATGGGGAGATAGTATCTTGCCTTGCTGGCCGCGATCGAGAAACGCGGATCGACCACGATCAGGCTGACGCCCCGACCGACCGCTTCGGCGAACTCCTGCACCTGCGTATTGTGCATGTTCTCGCCAAGGTGAGAACCGATGAGGACAAGGCACTCGGCGTTGGCTATGTCGGTACGTTCGGGCGAGCCCACCTCATCGCCAAATGTGAGGTTGTAGCCAGCGTCGCGGGGACCCCGGCACTGGGCGTAGGCCGGCTCAGCGATGTTTGGTGTCCCGAATGCCTTAAAAGCGTGCCGGAAGAACCCCCCGCCGAGGCCGTGGGCAAAAAGGGCCATCGCCTCGGGTCCGTCCTCTGCTGCGATCCGTCGCATTCGGAGAGCAATATAGTCGAGGGCCTCGTCCCAGCTCACCTCTTTCCACTCATCCCTGCCGCGTCGATTCACTCGGACTAGAGGTGCGCGCAACCGGTCTGGATCCGTGTGTGCGCCAACTCCACCCGTGCCGCGCGGGCAAAGCCGTCCCCGGCTCAGAGGGTCGCGCGGGTTGCCTTCGATCTTCCACAGTTTCCCGTCTCTCACATAGGCCAGTGCCCCGCATTTCCAGAAGCACAGGTCGCAGAAGGTGGGAATGATCTGGGTTCCCTGCCGGGGTTTTTCTGGTCCGCCGCCGCCCCAAAGGACACCCCTGGACCGACTGGCCAAGCCTGCGGCCGCGAGGGTGCCAGCGGTGATCTTAAGGAACTGCCGGCGGGAAAATGACCTCATGATCTAAGTCCTCCGAAGTATCTGCAGTCCAACGTCCTCAGAAGCGCAGGGAATACATTGCCTGCCAATTCAGCTGGCTGTGGTCAATCGTGATGCCGTAGCCGCTCGTGCGGGTGATCCCGAAACCCCGGCTTACCGCAACATCGACGCTCGATCGATCCGTGAACCTCCACCCGAATCCTGCCGTGAGGTGATCTTTGACGATGGCTGGGAAGAGGCAGTTCAGGTATTGGTCCGGAACCGGATTGCTGCCCAGATTGCAGCCTAAGCGCAGTGTCAACCGGTCGCTGGCTTGGTAGGCTGCCCCAAGCATCACCACGGTTTCGTTCTTCCAGTATTGGTAGAGCATTGCGTCCAGGTTCTGGCCGCTGAACGAGCCGTTGCTGGCCGAATTGGCCGCCTGGAACGTCATGTGGAATTCCTGCATAACGCCCTGCCAGAAGATCTCCCGAACGTCGGCTGCGAGCAGCCACCGCGTCGTCGGACGCCAGGCGATTCCACCCCCGAGCATCGCGGGCCACTCGAAGTCGCGCACGCGAAAGTCACCTACCAGACTTTGAGGCATGTGCCCCATGCCGGGCACATTGAGCTGGAAGGATAAATGGTCGCCGGACGCCTTGAGGTCGGATAGTTCGGTCTTCGAGTGAAGTGTTAGCCCGATGGCGAGCTCTTTTGAGGGCTGGTACAAAACGCCAATCTTGCCCGCATAGCCATAGCCCTTTGCCTCCCCGAAGGCCATGTTCCCGTTTGAGAAGTCGAAGTATGCATAATCCACACTGGTCCCGGCGGGCATCATCTGCATGACCTGGCCGAAGGATTGTACGATGCTGCCCGTGGCCCGTCCAAAATGCTGGGATGTGGGAGTTACGAGGTCTGAGAATTGAGTGCCGCTCATGGCCATGCGCAGGCTCATTCCGCCCCAAATGAAGTCCACCGTGGCCGCGATGATGAGCTTGTCGTTGACGTTCCAAGACAACGGCACGATGGCCCTGCCCACGGAAACTGCCGTCCGGTTTTCCAGGTTAAACCCTAGCCCGCGCCAGGTGTCCGGGCCGTATTGGCACCCCATGCCGCCCTGACCGAAAACGCCGAATCCATATACGAGATCGCCGCTGCGCCGAGTGTAACCGAAGGCGGGCATGTAAAACGCTGTCGCCTTCGATTTCGCAGACTGGCCCCCGGGATTCGTTGCGGTGATGTCTGGGCCCAAAATGCCCAGGGCCAAGTCCAGACGGTTGCCCTGGCCCTGCAGCCCCAAGGTCGCCGGGTTGTTTATCACCGCGGCCGTTCCATTCTCAAAAGCCATCGATGTCCCTCCCATCGCCGCAGCAATCGGCCCATACCCTTCCATGTTCATGCCGTTGGTGGCGTGAAGGGCCGGTGCGCCCAGAATCAGGAGCGCGGCGGTAAGGTAGGTGCGGCTGTGCCGATAGTGCAGTTGGGACAACATGACGGGGGTGTCTTTGATTTAGTAAGACTCCCGACTGCGCCAGAGGGCGGCATTGTCGGGAGGACAACCCGCCGTATAGCACATGAGGATATGCGTATTCGATCATTTATTAATAACAGTAACACTGCGTAGCCTTAGGATTAGATTTATTGATTGATAAATCTACCCAATCTCCATCCGGTTGGGCACTCTAACGCTATCTCCTCACAGCGGCCCCGATCACCTCAGCTTGCTTCGCAAGCCGCTTCTCGAGCGCTCCGCAAACCTGCTCACATAGGTCGTATATCGACGGATCCGCGATGGAGTAGAAAACTTGGGAGCCTTTCTTGTCGCGGTCCAGAACACCGGCAGCGGTTAGCTTGTTCAGATGCCGGGATACGTTGGACTGCAGTCCCCCCGTCGCCTGAGCGATCGCGTTGACGCTCATCGGTCCCGCGAAAAGCGCATGTACCATCTTGATCCGAAGCGGATCTCCAAGCGCTGCAAACTGCCGCGCAATCAGCATGACCGCCTCGTTGGGGAGAGGGCGAACTTTATGGGGTCGGAATGCCGGACAGGCAGGGCTCAAGCGATGAATCCAGACGATGCTGATGTACGTCGCCAGTCAAGTCAGTGTTGCGCCAAATGGAATGACTGTCCGGCCGGTACCTGCCCAACAGTTGCTCTCCTCGATACTTCAGCGCCCGTCATCTGGCGATGGTCAGCTCCCTCAAACCCCGTTGTCTGACGTATAAGGTTGTGCCCTCGCCAAGAAAGGGTTTCGCATCGTCCAGCCATGACCGTATCGATCGATGGGAAGCCCGGCACTACCGAACTGGGACGCCCGCTGCTTATAGGAATCACAGGAAGTCGTGGCAGCGGCAAGACCGCGCTGCTTGCAAGACTGCTTGATTACCTCCGCCGGGATGGACGGGCTGTGGATGGGCTTCTTGCCGAGGCGGAGGGGCGCCCTTCCCAAGGCCGTGGCGCGGAGCGTTATGTGCTGCGCTGGCCTCTGCACAACCGGGAAAGTCCCCTCTGTGAGCGCATCGGGCAGGGCGACCCACCCTACCGTTTTTCGGACCAAGCCTGGCACCAGGTCGCGGCCTGGGCGGAAGGCCTAGCAAGCCAGACCCCAAGGCCGGACGTGATCGTGTTGGACGAATTTGGCCAACTCGAGGCGCGCGGCGAGGGCTTCGCCCGGCACTGGGACAGCATTGTGCGGGCTGAGCCGGCCATTGTCGTTGTTGCGCTTCGCCAAGAGGCCTCTGAGAGGATTTCAACGCACTTGGGCCAGCCCTTCGACCTGATTGTCGAGGCAGGGGCACCGCGCACACTCGAGCGCCTTTGCGAGTTGTGCGCAGCGGCCAGAGACTGGCAAAGGATTGGAAGGTATGGCGCCGCCGCCGGTGGCATAGAGATTACGTTGGGCTCATTGCTTCACGGCACAAAGGTTCCATTCCGCAGAGTAGTCATGGCCTCCCTTCAGTCGGTAACCCTGTTTTTCGCAGGAGAAAAGCTTGCGCGGCCGACCCGGCTTATTTGGGTTTCTTATCTGGCTGCCTCACTTAAGGCCCTGTCGCCTGCGGGAAATCGCCTGAGGCCGATGACCGCGATCGCCATGCAGGGAACTTTGTTCAGCACCTCTGTACGGCTACTCGGCTGGAACACGATCGGCGTTACCGCGGGAGCCTGGCTTGTGGGTGCCTGGGCGGCCCTTCAGGGGGTTCTTCTTCAATACTTGTTGCTCGGTGAATCGCTTCTCAACGCATACGGAGAGGTCCAGGAATGGTTCACCCGAACGCTTGGTTGGCGGATACCCTCGCTACCCCTAACCGTCGCAGTCTATGTCGCCGCCGCGGGTTCGGCTTCCGTTGGAATCGTCACTTGGGCCCGATACCGCAGGCGCCCGCCCGCCCTGCTCGCCAAAGCTCTCACTCGTGATATCCACGGAAAGACGCTGATCCATGCCTTGCCATGGTGGAGGCGGCTTCTGCGGGAATACAAATCCCGCGCGTTCTGGCTCCCCTTGATTGTCGTGCTTCTACTTCTCGTAGCCAGCGGAGCGCGTCCTCCGGAGATTGCCGGCCTTATACTTCGGGCGTTCGGTATCGTCGCCCTGCTTTTCATTGCGATCGCTTTCATTAAACCCGGACAATGGGCTCACCGCCTGCAGAGCCGCGGCATGTGGGGCCCAGCGGTAGCCCTTTCCCGCGCTATGCTGCCGGTGATACCTGCGCGGTCGAACGGTCGCCGTTAAAGTCAACCATGCCCAGTGTCTTGAGATTTAGCGCAATTGTTCTCGCCGGCGGAAGATCCGAGCGAATGGGACGCGACAAGAGTTGGATCAAGGTCAATGGCGTTACCCTAATCGAGCGTCAAGTGGCGTTAGCAAGAACGCTGAATGCTGAGGAGGTGTTCATCTCAGGACGCTCGGGGGTTGACTATGGAAACTTAGGGTGCCCCGTCCTGCATGATCGTTTCGAAGACTCAGGTCCCTTGGCGGGAATCGAGAGCGGCCTGGCACACGCATCCTCGCCCCTCCTACTAGTCCTAGCGGTTGATCTCCCACGCCTTGAAGGCAGCATGTTGAGCCGCCTGCTCGCCCAGTGCAGCGAGAGAGTTGGGGTCGTGCCCGAGGTGCGGGGACATCTCGAGCCGTTGGTGGCAGTCTATCCCAAGCAATCCCATCGGTTGGCTGAAAAGCACCTGCAGTCTGGACGTCTTGCTGTGACTGCTTTTGCGCTTACTTGTTTGGCGTCACATCAGCTCATCAGGCACACGGCTACACCCGAAGAGTTGGATCTTTTTGAGAATTGGAACACCCCTCGCTGCGGGGATGAATCCTCCTAGGATTCCCTGATTCTCATCGCACGTTTTCTGATCTTTGACGGTGCTCTCTCGACAGAGAGACCGTCTCGCCGAACGATCAAGGCCTTGGTGCTCTCAAGAGGGGTCTCTTTATGGAAGCCTCCGGCGAGCATGAGTTTCCCGGCGTTTCCGCGCTGTCCCATGCGACAAATAGTGTGAGAGCGATAAGGACGATTGAGGCTGATATCATTGCGAGGGGTCTCGGCTAGTAGTGGTTGAGCGATTCGGGAAATGGCTGCATCGGGCTGCCCGTCTGCATCGTCTAGAGATTATCATTACCCTCCACAGGCCGGAATGACTTTGATGTTTGCGAGGTGATCACTTTCCGCTATCAGTCGTCGAAATGGAACTCCGGCATCTTCGCTATTTCGTGGCCGTGGCCGAGGAATTGAGTTTCAGGCGCGCATCAGAGCGCCTCCACGTGGTTCAGCCGGCTCTGAGCCGGCAAATTAAGGATTTGGAATTCGAATTGAGAGTCCGCCTCCTGGACCGGGACACGGTTCGCGTGCGACTAACCGACGCCGGTCGCATCTTCTTAGAGGAGGCTCGTCAGATCCTGGCGCATACTGCAAGCGCAGCGGAGATGGCCAGGGAGGCTGAAAAAGGGCTACGGGGACATCTAACTGTCGGAAACGTCGGCCCGATCACGGCCAGTTTCATGTCGGCCAGCCTGAAGCGATTCCGCACCCGCTTTCCGGAGGTCGACGTAACGTTAATCGAGATAGAGCCCGCCGATCAGATACCGTCGCTAGAAGCGAACGTGATTCAGATCGCCTTCACCATCGAGAAGAACCCCGTGCTGTCTGCATATTTGCGCCGAACGCCAGTTGCGCGCTCGCCGATGTGCGCCGTAATCGGAATCGGGCATCGTCTGGCGGCAAGGAGGCGTGTTTCCTTGGTCGAAGTAGCCAGCGAGCGGCTCCTGTGTTACGCGGGCCAACGCTCCCAAACCCATGCCGATCTCGTCCATGGCATACTCGAGGCCCACGGCCTAGGGACGAGCCAATGCAAGACTGTGGAGGGGTTTGAGTCTTTGCTCGCGATGATCGCTGGTGGTCAAGGGGTTTCACTGATGCCACAACATGTCCCGATCTCAGGAGGCGATAGTATAAAGCTCATTCCCCTGCGGGAGGTGGATGAAGATCTCGTATTCGAGGTGTCTGTAGTCTGGCGGGATCAGGAATCGTCAACGCTGGCCCGTAACTTCGTAAGTATCCTCGTGGAGAGCCTGAATCGGCGGCGGCATAGCAACAGGACTTAAAGGGAGGTTTTCTGATCCGATGCATGTGATACTGGAGATCAGAGAGAATAATTCTTCAGCCCGGCGTGCTTTGTGACTGTCGTCGACGCACCGCTTGGGTTAGAAGACAGCAGCCGCATTGGCTGCGGCCTCAGCCCACCAGAGATGAGAAAACCGTGAGGAAATCAAAACTGATGAAGCGATACCCCCGAGTCCTTGTGGCAACAGCGTGCATTCCGTGGAACGAGCGCTATGAATTCGATGCCTCGCTTTTCCGATTGGAGATTCAGAATACCGTCGCGAGTGGGATCAAACATATCTATCTCTTCGGCAGTGCAGGCGAGGGATATGCGCTAACGGACAGACAATATGCAGAGATTGTGCGCGTGTTCGCAGAGGAAATGCGCGATCCGAGTCTCCACCCCATGATCGGCCTCGTTGGCACTGCTATGGCACAGATGAGAGAGCGGCAGCAGTTCGCTTATGAGCTCGGGATACGCGAGTTCCAGCTTGCCCTGCCCTGCTGGGGAGCCCTCAACGATCGCGAGTTAGAGACCTTCTTTCACGGCATGTGCGATGACTATCCGGATTGCAGGTATATGCATTATAACATCAGCCGTAGCAGAAGGGTGCTCGGAATCAGAGACTACCTGCACCTTGCGGAGGAGATCCCCAACTTGGCCGCTGCAAAGATTTCCAGCAAGGACGCCTCCTACATCTTCGACCTAATCACTGCTCCGTGTCCGATTCAGTTTTTCTTGATGGATCTCGCCTATGCCTACGCGAGCCTCTTGGGAGAATGCAGCTACCTTGTCGCCATACCCGCCATCAACGCTAGGATCGCCCAGCAATACCTCGATGCCGGTATTGCCCAAGATACGCAAACGCTGTTCCGCATTGAACGTGAAGTTGGAGCGATCCGTCAAAAACTATTGGATCTGGTGGGCCTTCAAGCCATCGATGGGGCTTACGATAAGATGAATGTCAAAATCGTGATGCCAGAGTTCCCTCTGCGACTACTGCCCCCATACGAGTATCCGACGGAAGAGAACTTCGAGGCGTACCGAGACTATCTTCAGATCCAGCATCCTCGTTGGCTATCCCACTGTTGAACGCTGGACGCCTTCAGGGCGGGCTGGTTTGAGTCGTTTCCCCATGGGCCCCAGATCTGGCGGGCAGCGAGCATAGTTGTTTAGGCCTCCTCACAGCAGCCTGTCCATGGCCCCGAGAACCACCGGTCAACATCGGCCGCCCGGTTCGGCTGGTGGCTGTGATGGCGAAACTCGTTCGTCTTCGATGAGTAGACATAATCTGAAGCCCATCGTCCGGCGTTCAGCACGCACTCTGACACCCCTTCAAGAATAGCCTCAGCCTCCTGAGACGTGGTTGTTGGATGGACAGAGAGGCGCACCCATCCCGGCTTCATCGACAAATCCCCCTTGTCTATCAAACGGGTGATCCTGAGCGAGCGACTCGGATCCACATGCAACAGATAGTGGCCATAAGTTCCGGCGCACGAACAGCCTCCGCGAGCTTGGATGCCGAACCTGTCATTAAGGAGCTGAACCATCAGGTTGTAATGCACGTCCTCCACGTAGAATGAGAATATTCCAAGACGGTCTTCGATGCGGTCGGCCAGAATATGCACGCCAGGAATTTGGCGAAGGCCTCGAAAAAGAAGGGAGGTGAGTTCCTGTTCCCGAGCAAAGATCCGGTCCGGCCCCATCGCCTCCTTAAGGCGAATCGCCAAAGCAGCTTTGATAGCCTGCAGAAACCCCGGTGTGCCCCCGTCCTCACGAGTTTCGATGTCTTCATAGAAGCTATGTTCCTGCCAGGGATTGGTCCACAGGACTGTGCCGCCCCCCGGCTGGTCGGGAACGCGATTGTGGTAAAGGCTCCGGTTGAACACCAGAACGCCGGGCGATCCTGGTCCTCCGAGAAACTTGTGCGGTGAGAACATGACCGCATCTAGCCCTGCGGAAGGGTCTCCTGCGGGATGCATGTCGATCTCAATGTAAGGCGCCGAAGCTGCGAAATCCACAAAGCAGACGCCTCCGTGCGCGTGCATGATCCGAGCCATCTCATGGTACGGCGTTGTGAGACCGGTAACGTTGGAACAAGCAGAAAATGCCCCGATCTTGATCGGTCGATCGGCGTACTTAGCGAGCAGCACCTGTAGCTTGCCGAGGTCAACTCGACCCTGTTCATCTGGTGGAATAACCTCCACCCGGGCAATAGTCTCAATCCACGATGTGTGATTGGAGTGATGCTCGAGGTGGGTGACAAATACGACCGGGCGCTTTTCCTCTGGAATCAAGCAGAACGGGCTCAATTGATCCGGCAATCGCAGCCCAAGAATTCGCTGAAACTTATTAACAACCGCTGTCATCCCCGACCCCACAGTGATAATCACGTCGTCTGTCCCGGCCCCCACATGCTCCTTAATAATGCGGTGGGCATAGTGATAGGCATGGGTCATAGTCGACCCGGTGACGTTGGATTCGGAGTGCGTATTAGCAACGTAGGGCCCGAAGGAGCCTGTTAGCCGGCGCTCGATTGGCGCAAAAAGGCGGCCGCTCGCTGTCCAATCCGCATAAAGGATACGACGTTTGCCGTAGGGCCCAGAAAACAACTGGTCTATCCCGATAATCTCTTTGCGGAAGGGAGCAAAGAAGGGCTCCAATGAGGTCATCTCTGCGCCGGCCAGGCTATCACAGTGCTGCCTGACCATCTTGCTGATCTTCTTCAAAGCAATCCTCCGTTTGGCACCCGGTCTTTCGACGGGCTCTGTCCGCTCCCGCACAAACTCGTCATGCAGAACCGCCCAAGTTCTCTCGGGTTAACAGCCTGATAACACCGGTCACGTTGCATTGCCGAAAACCAGCCTCGTCCCAGTAACGCACGGAACACAACGCGTTGGAAACTCGCGCCAAAATGTAGCCGCTGCGACGAATCCTGTGCAATGGGCTGGACCGATGCGTTGGATTCCAATGCGGCGGAAAGCCTCCACGGTTTGTGACAGCCGACGCGGACTTGCATGTTCCAGGTGCATGCCTCCCAAAACAGCATAAATTGCCCTTCCGCCGGTTAGTCTTTTGACGTGCTCAATAGTATTCACTACACCGGCATGGGCACAGCCGAGCACCACGACCCCACCCTCGCTCGCATTAAAATAGAGAGCCTGGTCGTCAAGAAGCGGGTCTGGTCGCTTTAGCGCCTCATCGAGAAAGAACGGGCCTCCGGTATCCTCGAAGTCATTGGTCCTCGGAATCTCGCCTGTCGTCCAGATCCCCGGAACAACCTCGCGCGGTTCGCGTGTAGCAGTAACGTGGCATGCATCGCGCAGAAATTGCATCGTTTCGACAAACGGCGTGCTGATACACCGCGCGCCAGCTGCTGGACCGGTCCCGGAGAATTTCATTTCAGCGGCAAGTGGATGAAGATAGAGGGTCGCTCCCTGCGATGCGGCCAATGCGGATTTTAAGCCGCCAACATGGTCGAAATGGCCGTGACTAAGCACGATGGCGTCAGCGTGCGTCAGGTCGGCGCCTAAAATACGAGCATTGTTGAGTAACGCCATTCCTTGGCCCGTGTCGAAAAGCACGCGGTGCCCGCCTGTGTCTATCCACCAAGCCGATCCGTGCTCCCCGAGGATTCCTACTCCGCGTGCCGTGTTTTCGACTAACATCGTAACAGTAGTCATAAGTCGTCAGCGTGAAGATAACCGCGCAGCAGCAGCAAGACAACTAGGCATAGACGCTAGTACGATGTTCCGGAAGATCAAACGACTGGAAATTCGAGATCATAAGACCAGCCGGGGTAAGTAGTTTGTTTCAAACTCGGGATCCGTCAAAGCCGTCACACCGTACGTTGTTCCGCTCATGACGAGAGCTTGGACATAGATGGAGACCGTTAATCGCTCTGTCAGTGGGAGCAGCCGCAACCGGATCCATGATCGAGCGCTTCGCCTCGGTCATGGGAATGCGCCTGCCCGTGGCTGCCATCACACTGATTTTCTCCCGCCACGAGAGTCCCCTTCAACCAGGCGGCGACCAACGCCTCTGGAGTGTCGGCCGCGACGCCGGTGAGCACTTGCAGGCCATGCTCGGCCATGTGCTGCCGGGCTCCACGCCCCATGCCGCCCGCCAGAACTAAGTCAACGCCCGCCGCACGCAGCAACTGCGGCCACTGGCATGGTTCGGAATCTTGCGGAACAACCACCAGCCGGCGTTCCACGGTTCGTTTACCCAAGTTTACCTCCATTACGGCAAACTTGCTCGCCGCTCCGTAGTGCGTCGAGAATTCATCAGTTGCAGTAAGGGGCAGGGCGAGTTTCATGCGTGGGCGCGGTGTCATCCCCGAAACAGGCAGGGCTGCATGGGACGCAGCGCCCCGATTCGAAACTTCGTAGTTGTCATCGCGTGTTATGAGCTTATGCTCATTATACTGACTCGGCAAGCTTTCAGTTTTTTGTCTTATGCCCCGTCCCATCTGCCCCCGCCGCATCGCTCACAACCCACCCTGCGACTACTTCAAGCCAGCGGGCATCCCGCTCTACGAATTGGAAGAGGTCGTCCTCGCCGCGGACGAGCTGGAGGCCCTCCGTCTCGCCGACGTCGAGGACTTGTTTCACACGGCTGCTTCTGCCCGCATGGGGGTTTCGCGCCAGACCTTCGATCGGATCGTCCGCCGGGCCCGCGTGAAGGTCGCCCGCGCCCTCGTGCTGGGCCATGCGCTCCGGATCGTCAAACCTGCGGCGCCAGCCATTCCCACGCGCAAGGCCTCAGCCCGATTGACCCGCCTCCGTTGATAGTCCACCTGCGCCTGCCCATTACCCCCGCACGAATGCGCCAGCCGCCCTCCCCTAATCGCCGCAATCCCATCCACTCCGTTCATGTCGACCGAACTCCTCGCCCGGCTCCAGTTTGCGTTCACGATAACCTTTCACTATCTCTACCCGCCGCTAAGCATCGGACTCGGAGTGCTTCTTGTGACGATCGAGGCCCTCTGGCTGAAGACAAATAATCCGCTCTTCCACCAGATGGCGCGGTTCTGGACGAAAGTCTTCGCGCTGACGTTCGCCATCGGCGTTGCAACCGGAATCGTGATGGAATTCGAGTTCGGTACCAACTGGGCGACCTACTCGCGTTATGTTGGCGACGTCTTTGGCAGTGCGCTTGCGGCCGAGGGCATCTTTGCGTTCTTCCTTGAGTCCGGTTTTCTCGCATTGCTGCTCTTCGGCTGGGACAAGATTGGCCCCAAAACGCACTTCTTAGCCACGTGCATGGTCGCGCTCGGCGCGCATTTTAGCGCGATATGGATCATCGTGGCAAACTCTTGGATGCAGACACCAGCCGGTTTTCACATCGTGGGTGAAGGGCTCAAAGCCAGCGCTGAAATCACCGATTTTTGGGCTATGGTCTTCAACCCATCCTCGATGGATCGCCTTACGCACACCGTCGTCGGCGCATGGCAGGCCGGCGCCTGGCTGATGGTCAGCATCGGCGCGTGGTATCTGTTGAAGAGGCAACACCGCGAGTTCGCGCGCGCCTCGATGAAGGTCGGGCTCGCCCTGTCGCTCTTCGCCTCGGTGCTGACGCTCGAAACCGGCGATTACAGCGCCAAGGGCGTCGCCCGCAACCAGCCCGCCAAGTTTGCCGCGCTTGAAGGCCTCTGGGAGACCACTCCGAACGCACCGCTACACGTCGTCGGCTGGGTTGACGGGAAGGCCGAGGCCACCCACGGCCTGGCCTTGCCCGGGCTGCTCAGCTGGCTTGCGCATGGCGACACCGCGCAGCCCGTAACCGGCCTTCGCGAGATCCCGCGGGACGAGCGTCCGCCGGTTAATTTCACGTTTCAGCTCTTTCACCTCATGGTCGGCATCGGATTCGCGATGATCGGCCTCGCACTCTGGGCCTCGTGGGCACTCTGGCAGAAGACGCTGGAGAATTCCCGCGCGCTCCTCTGGCTGCTTGTGATTTCCGTGCTTGGCCCGCAGATTGCAAACCAGGCCGGCTGGTGGGTTGCGGAGGTCGGGCGCCAACCATGGATCGTGTATAAGCTCCTGCGCACCTCGCAGGGCTTGTCGGCCGTGGTGCACGCAAACCAAATCATCGCATCGATGGTCATGTTCACACTCGTCTATCTGCTGCTCTTCGCCGCGTTCATCTTTCTGCTCAACGAGAAGATTCGGCACGGCCCGGACGCCGCGGATCTCACGCCGACTGGAAAACTCGCGCTCGGCTTCAAAGACACGAAGGGAGGTGCCGCGTGAACTTCGGTTCCCTCGATCTCAACACCGTGTGGTTCGCCCTCGTCGGGGTGCTCTTCACGGGCTACGTCATCCTTGACGGCTTCGATTTGGGCGTAGGCGTGCTGCACCTGTTCGCCGCGAAGCGCGACGAAGATCGACGCGTCTTTCTCAACGCCATCGGCCCGGTCTGGGATGGCAACGAAGTCTGGCTTGTCACCGGCGGCGGCGCGCTGTTTGCCGCGTTTCCTGCCGTGTATGCGACGGTTTTCTCTGGCTTCTACCTCGCGTTCATGCTCCTGCTCTGCGCGCTGATCTTTCGGGCGGTCTCCATCGAGTTTCGCAGCAAACATGCCTCGCTGCGCTGGCGCCGTTTCTGGGATCGGAGTTTCGCGCTTGGCAGCTTCTGCTCGACGCTGCTCATCGGCGTCGCGATGGGCAATATCGCGTGGGGCGTGCCGATCGACGAGCGCGGCGAGTTTGCCGGCTCCTTCTTAGGGCTGCTGCATCCCTACGCGCTGCTCATGGGGGTGACGACGGTTGCGCTTTTCGCCATGCATGGCGCGATCTATCTCGTGCTGAAAACCGAGGGCGAGTTGCAGGCCGGGGTGCGCGCCCGCGTCAATCCGCTCATCATCGCGTTCATCCTCAGCTACGTGCTGCTCACCCTCGCCACGCTGCTCTACGTGCCTCATGTCACCGAGGCATTCCGCCGCGAGCCGTGGTTTTTCGCGCTCGTCGTGCCGGTGGTGCTCGCGATTGCAAACATTCCGCGCGAGGTCAACCGCGGCCGCGAGTTCTACGCGTTTCTCTCCTCGTGCGCAGCGATGGCCGGCCTCATGGCAATTTTCGGCATCGGCAACTATCCCTACCTGGTCTTCAGCCACCCGCTGCCAGAGCACAGCCTGACCGCCTTCAACGCAGCCTCATCGCCGAAGACGCTCGGTATCATGCTCACCATCGCGCTTATCGGCCTGCCCGTTGTCCTCGCCTATAGCGTCAGCATCTACTGGATTTTCCGCGGCAAGGTGCGCCTCGACAAGATGAGCTACTGAACCCGGAGGGCGGCTCTTGATCAAAGATTGGGGACATGGGGCGTTGGAAGCGCCACCATGTCCCCTATGCACTTACACCTGACTCTTCCCGGATACCGCATCCTCCGGTGGGAGAGCAACTCTTTGATGCGGGTTCATGTCGAGGCGTT
>CAIOZY010000028.1 GCA_903862935.1 uncultured Opitutaceae bacterium | reverse complement strand
CGGTTCCAACGCCGTCTCCACGCGCCACCACGATCCGGCGGCGCAGATCCTGACTCAAGGGTCTCATGGACCCCTCTTATCGACGAGGAGCGTCCCCCAGTCAACGTATACCGCTATCTAAATCGAAAATGCTCTAGGGATGATCGCAAGGGTTGCAGGCACACTTGTTATTATCAGCGCATGACCCCGTCCGTCCTTCCTCCCCGCTGCCGCGGCCGGCCAACCCGCTCCTGCCTCTCGCTCATCCTGGCCGCGGTCGCCGGGCTGGTGATCCTTACCGTCTCCGTTCACGCCCAGAGCGCGAGCGCCGTCTTCAACGGGCCCCAGAACATGGACCAGGGCCTGCAAAACGGCCTGAATAACCTGACGGGTTATGTCTACGCAATCCTCAAGTTTCTGAGCCTGATAGGACTTGGGGTGGCCTATTACTTCGTGACCCACCATGGAGTGGCCAAGGCGATTCTTGCCACGGTGGCGGCAATCCTTCTCTGGTTTTCCCCGGTCATTTCCAACATTGCCCAGAATATCGGGAGCGCCGCGGCCCAGCAGTCGATGATCGGCGGAGGGGGAGGGTAGGACGGGATTATCCTGTGGTTTGAATTGCGCCGCGACACCCCGGGGCGGATTTCCGTTAATTCTGCCGATTCGAGTGCCGTAACCCTCTCCAGTGAACGCAGGTGCGGATCTGGATTCCAGCCCGAGAATGCTCTTGCCTCCTGATCCAGCGTAGGGCTAGCTGACCGTTCTCTAATTCGGGCCGTAGCGTAGTCTGGTAGCGCGCTTGCATGGGGTGCAAGAGGTCGAGAGTTCGAATCTCTCCGGCCCGACCAATTTTTTCCCCCACTCAAAACTGAATCTTAAGGATCCCGGAGTGGTTTGGGTAGTTCGCTAGCAATGCGGCCTGCTCTGTCGGGGGATCGTAAACGAGAAAACCCTGGTCTGTGGCGATAAGCAGGTAGGCATCGCGCTTGCCGTCGCCGGGCAGGGATCCCCAGGTAGAACTGCGCTTGCAGGTCATCACGCCGATCGGGACGGCCAGCCCGTAGTCGGTCTGCCGCACGGTAGCGATCGTCGTCGCGACCTCAAGAAGCTGGCCGTAGACACCCCCGTCGTAGGTTTGCGTGCGCACCCGCTTCAGATCGATTCCGATCGACTGAGAAACCATCTCAAGCCATGCGGATAGCATCGGCAGACAGTCGCTCGAGATCACCGCGTACTGGTTGTCCACAGCCACGAGGTTCTCCATGTTTGTCACACCACCCTTCTGGAGTCCGCGCACGATGCGGATCATGCCCATCTCCTGGGGCCTCCCGGCGTCATCCATGGCGAAGGCCGGAAGAGGAAAGTCCGGCATTTCGACCAGTGGGTCGGCCGCCACTGCCGGGAGCGGCAGGAACGCGAGGGCGGAGAGCACGGAAAGCAGCGGCTTCATGGGCTAGAGATTCAGGTCTTGGAAGCCGTCGCGGTTGGGATAGTCGCGCAGGGAGGCCATCTTCCCGGTCTGCGGTTCGATCACGAACAGCCCCTCGCTCGTCCCGACGACTACGAGGGAGTGCAGCCCCAGCGTGCTTCCGGGAACTCCTCCAAAGGCCTTGTCGTTGGCCACCGTGGCCCAGCCTACGCACAGGGATCCCTGGGTCTCCCCGCTCCTGAGCGCCACCATATTGGCGAAGGCGACAAAAGTCCGGGCGAAGTTGTCGCAGTCAAACACGTCATCCCGGTATTCCAGCTTGAGCGACTTGAGCATCTGCTGAAACCATTCCCGGTACGCCAAGAGCCAACGGTGGTCGGGCCGGACAAACGCATCATGGGAGAAGTTAATCCGGGGCGGCTTGTCCGTCACCTTGCCGAACTCCGCAGCGATGTCGTCGATCGACCACATTCCCGACTTATTGCCGGCAACCCAGGGCGGCGGCTGGGACATCGGAGCCTTGCCCAGACGCGAGAGGGCCGTCAGATCGGGCGTGATATGGGACAGGGCCTCGTCCTCAGCCCTCACCGCGATAGAGAGAGCAACAAGGGCGACCAGCACTGCTGTAGTGCGGGTTGCAGCCCACGCAGGCCGGCCTGGATCTGGAGGTCGACGAGGCATCAGCCGATCCTGGCCTTCACCTTCCCGAGAATCTCCTCAAGGGATGCCGTCTTTGGGATATAGCCGACGATATTCTTGCTGATCTCGGGCGGAATCTCGTCGGGATTCATGATCACCCCGGTCAGCATCATCACCGGGATCTTCGGATTGAGCGCCTTGACTTGCTCGATCACGTAGAAGCCGTCCGTCTCACCGAGTTGCAGGTCGGTGATGACGAGATCCGGGGGGTCGGTCTTGACAAGCTGGAGAGCCTCGGCGGCTGTCCCGACACCGGTAACTCGGTATCCGGCGACGGAGAGGGCTTCCCCAACCAGTTCGCGAACCTCGTCCTCATCGTCGACAATCAACAGATGTTTAGTCATGGTATATGAATGGGTTAAGTGTCTTAACGGTCTGCACCGTCACGCGGTCCCCTCCTTGGCTGGGCCTTCGATCCGCAGTGTGGCGACCGCCCCGACGATCTGGGCGCCGTCTTGAAGCGGTACCAGGGTCAGCATCGCCTTCAATCGGGCTCCGTTCTTGGCGACAACAAAGGCGGGGCGATTTAACAGACTCGAGCCGGACTTTATCGCGTTGAGCATGGCGTCGACCGACGAGCCTGCTCCCTCATCCGGGGTCGAGTCGAGGGCCACAACCTTGCCTAGAGGGGCCTTGAGAACATCCCCAAGGTTGTAGCCGGCCAGCCGAGTCACGGCGGGGTTGATGCGCGAGATGCTCAGGGCCTTCGTCAGCACGAATACCAGTTCGCCGATCGAGTCGATGATCAGGTTGTTGTACTTGAGCTGGTGCTCGAGACTTTGGCTGGCCCAGCGTCGCTCGACGTGCTGGGCCTTCAGGGCATCCCGCATTGCCCGGAACGAGCGCGTAAGGTAGCCGATCTCGTCGGTGCGAGAGACCTCTGGAATCTTGCAGTCGAGGTTGCGTTTCGCGATCTCGCCGGCCGCCGCCGCGAGCGGGCCGAGCGGGCGCAGGGCAGCGCGGGTGACACCAATGATTACCCCTGCCAGGATAATCAGGCTCGCACCGAGATAAGCCGCTGCGATGTTCCGGAACGCGCGCTGGTTTTTTAGGAATTCAGACTCGTCGTAGCCCACGATCACCCCCCCAGCCTGCGACCTTGGTGGGCTTGTAGTTCACATGCACCCGGCGGTGGCGGATGGACTCCGAGTAGGCGAGCGCCCCCTGGCGCTTGGCAATCACATTCTGCCGGATGGCGGCAAGTTCGGGAATATTCTCCTTCTCTCCAAGGGTCTCGATCGTCTCGGCGATGACGTACTTGGGATTTGGGTGGATGATCAACCTTCCCGCCCGCGAGAATATGATCGTGAAGCTTGTGTTCGCGAACTCGTTGGAGTTAACGAGGCGCCGCAGCCAGTCCAGCTCGACGACCGCAGACACGGCTCCGATCGGCTCGCGCCGGGTATCAGTAGTGCGGAAGAACGGGACGGCTATGCGGATCACGTTGCGCTCGCTCCCTCCCTGGTCGAAGAACGGCTCCCCCCAGACCGGCTGGCCCTTGCTGATCACCTCTCGGTACCAGTCGCGGTTCCAGTAGCTCTGATCAGGCGACGCCAGATCGTGCACAACAAACCGATCAGCCGCATTCGAGCGGTGGACAGACAGTCCAAAGTGCTCGGTCTTCGGATCCAGAGCCCCGGGCTCGAAGGCGATGCTGAAACCGTAGATCCCCGCTTGGTCGAGCATGAGGCTGCGGGCCACACGTTCCACTTCGGCCGGGTTTAGGGCTCGCCCTCCCAGGTCGCGGGCAACCGAACGGGTCACACGCTCGACCGAGCCGATGACCGCATCGAGCCCATCGGTCACCGCAAGGGTCGATTGCATGGCCTGGATTTCGGCCTGTTCGGTGAGGATCCGCTCGACGGCGCGTCGGTTGATCTCGGTGAGGACAAGCAGCGTGATACCGCTCAGGATCAGGATCATGCCGGCCAGCCGGACCGGGAGACTTTGGAAGAAGGAGGGGCGCATGGAGGGAAAGATACAGTTAACTATGGGGTGGTCGGTGGGGATTAGTCGAAATGTCTCTTACGGTGCGTGGAGCCTGAGGAGGGCCTGCTCGAGGAGCGGTTGGGCGTCGGCAAAGGCAAATCCCTGGACATGCTTCGCAAATTGATCCCACGCAGTGCCCTCGAAGGCGGGCCTCAGGCTTGCCTCGTTGGCTTCGATGAAGTCCGCTGCAGCCGGATCGAAGTCTGCGAGCAGCTTTCCCAGCCGCTGGGCTGAGTCGCGGATTTGCGCCGGATCGGCAGCGGGGGAGGACTTCGCCGGGGCCGCGGACGCAGTCGCATCGAGCGTGGCCTGCAGCTGCCTCATGAGTGGATCGAGCTCCATCGACACCTTTTGGATGGCCTGTCCGAGCTCCTCGGCGGGGGCTTTGTCATGGATGAGCTTCTCCACCACGCCAGCGGTGGCTTGGACGGCCTTCGCACCCAGGTTTGCGGCGACCCCCTTGAGCGTGTGCGCCAAGCGCTCGGCCTTGGACCTATCCCCCTCCCCAAGTGCCGCGGAGATATGCTGTACTGCCGACCCCTGCTGGGTCGTAAACTCGCGCAAGAGCTTGAGGTACAGTTTCTTGTTTCCAGCCACCCGGCTCAGGCCGTCCTTGGTGTCGAGACCCGGAACGGAAGGGAGTTGCTCCCGAACCGGTGCGGGGTCTGTCGGCTGTACCGGTGCGCTTTGGGAAGGCGCCGGGGGCGTGGACCGTGGAATCTTCGCCAGGGTCTCGAATAGGACGGCCGGCTCGATGGGCTTGGAGAGGTGCCCGTTCATCCCCGCAGCCAGGCAGTGGTCGCGCTCCTCCATGGTGGCGTGCGCAGTCATCGCAAAAATCGGCAGCGAGGCGAATCGAATGTCGGAGCGGATCTTCGCCGTCGCCTGGTAGCCGTCCATTTCTGGCATCTGCAGGTCCATGAGAACTGCGTCAAATCGAGGTGTCGGCAGCCCGCAGAAAAGCCGGTCGACGCCCTCACGGCCGTTGTTGGCGATCTCCACTGCGGCTCCCACTCCTTCCAGCAGTTCCACCGCTATCTGCTGGTTGATCTCGTTGTCCTCGACGAGCAGCAGGCGCATCCCGGTGAGGCGAATTCCCTCTCCCGTTGCAGCTGCCACAGCCGCCGTCTGATCGCCCGGCTGGGCGAAGACGCTGACCAGGGTGTCCACGATCATCGATTTGGTGACCGGTTTGACCAGGAACCCTTCGAGACCCAGCCGCTCCGCCTCCTCGCGAATTTCCTCTCGCCCGAAGGCGGTCACCATGACGATGGCAGGCTTCCGGGTCACGGAGGCGTCACCTCTGATCCTCCGGGCGGTCTCGAGTCCGTCGATCCCAGGCATGCGCCAATCCATGAACACGATGTCGTACGGCGTGCCTGTGTCGCTTTGCTTGACTGCGGCGATCGCCTCCGCTCCTGAGCCCACGGAGTCGATTTGGGCCACCACGCCCTTGAGCAGATCCTCGAGGATCTCTCTCGCGGCCGAGTTGTCATCGACGACGAGCGCGCGCACCTTGGTCAGTCTTGCTGGTACGATCAAGCTCGCGCCCTTTTGTTCCCCTGCCCCGAGCCAGACGGTGAATGTGAATGTGCTCCCCACCCCCGGCTCGCTCTCAAGCCAGATCTGCCCGCCCATGAGCTCGACCAGCCTCCGGCTGATGGTCAGGCCCAGTCCGGTGCCCCCGTGCTTGCGCGTCGTGGACATGTCGGCCTGCGTGAACGGCTGGAAAAGCCTGGCGGCCTGCTCCTTGGTCATTCCGATTCCCGAGTCCTTGACGGAGAACTTGAGCTGGCACTTTTCGCCGGTCTGTTGCAGCAGCTCGGCGGTAACGCGCACCTCGCCGCGTTCGGTGAACTTCACCGAGTTATTGATCAGGTTTGTCAGGATCTGTCCCAGTCGGAGCGGATCGCCACGCAGGTACTGCGGTATTCCCGGCGGAATGTGGGCTAGAAATTCAAGCCCCTTGTCGTTCGCCTTCTGGGCGGTGAGGGTCGTCACCGAGCTGATGACGTCGTCCAACTTGAAGTCGATGATCTCGATGTCCAGCTTGCCCGCCTCGATCTTGGAGAAGTCGAGGATGTCGTTGATGATGGCCAGCAGAGAGGTGCCGGCATTGTGGACCTTGCTGATATAGTCGCGCTGCTTGGCGTTGAGCGGGGTCTTGAGCGCCAGGTGAGACAGGCCGATTATCGCGTTCATCGGGGTCCTGATCTCGTGGCTCATGTTTGCCAGAAACATGGACTTCATCTGCGTCGCCTCCTCAGCCTTCTGCTTGGCGACCTTGAGCTCCGCCTCGGCCTGCTTGCGGATCGTGATGTCGGAGAAGGTGACGACGGCTCCGACTATGGCCCCGTCCTTCCTGATCGGAGTCGCCCCGTACTCGACCGGCACCCCAATGCCGTCCTTGCGCCAGAGGTACTCGTTGTCGATCCGGTGGCTTTCGCCGCGCTTGTAGGCGGCGTACATCGGGCATTGCTCCTTGGGGTATTCCCTGCCGTCAGCATGGTGGTGATGAATTGCGGCGTGGGACGGCTGCCCGATGAGTTCCGGCTCGCTGAAGCCGAGCATCTCGCAGACGGCGGGATTCACAAACGTGATGACCCCTTCTGTGTCGACCCCGAAGATTCCCTCCGCACTCGAATGGAGAATCAGCCGCGAGCGTTCTTCGCTCTCCTTGAGCTTCTCCCGTTGGGCGGTGAGCTCCCCCTGCTGGGTCAGCAGCTCTTCCTTTTGCGCCGTCAACTCCTCGTGGGACTGGCGCAACTCGTCGGTGTGCTCCTCAAGCTGGCGGGCCTGCTCCTGGGTCTGGGTCAGCAGCTCCTGGTTGCGGATGTTGCGCTGCAGGATCTCCAGGCTCATCGAGACGACCGGAAGCAGCTCATTCATCAGTTCCTGTCCCCGCGGCGTGAGGGGCCCGAACATCGCTATCTCGACGACCCCCAGCAGGGAGTCATGGGAGATCAGGGGAAAAGCCAGGGTCTGGAGCGGAGGCGCCGCCCCGAGGCCCGAACCAATCTTCAGGTAGTCCGGGGGAAGGCCCCCCAGGATCACCATCTTTCGCACCCGGGCGCATTCCCCGACCAGCCCCTGACCCACGTCAAATGAGTCTGCCGCCGCAGCTTCCTGGGCCAGGCCGTATGAAGACACCCGCCGCAGGCGGGTCGACTTCTGTTCGCACAGATAGAAGCCCGCCACGCCACCCCCCACGAGCGGTATCAACTCGTCCATGAACCGCTGACCAAACTCGGTGAGCGAAGCCGCTCCCTGCAGGCCTCCCGTAATCATGGCGGCGTTTTCGCTCACCCACGCATGTTTTGCAGTGGCTGCCGCGCCCGCTTTGAGGACGTCGATCGACCTGGCCAGACCTCCGGTTTCATCAGCAAGCTTCGTGAAGGGAACATCCTTGTCATAGTCGCCGGCCGCGATCGTCTTGACCGAGTGCTCAAGGGCCACGATGGGAAGGACGATCCGCCGGAAGGTCACAATACCCAGCGTTGCCGTAAGAATAAGCGCTAACGCATTGGCGACCCACCATTTCCACTTTGCCTCATCGGCGGCAGCCAGGGCCTGCTCGCCTGCCTTGTTTGCCAAGGTTTCATTGTGCTGGATCCATTCCCTCGATATGTCGCTGACCCGGTCGGCCAGTTCCACAAGAAAGCCGTTGACCCGGCTCATGGCATCGTCCCGCTGGCCCTCAGTCAGGACGCTCATCGCCTTCTTGGCCCCGACGATCCACTCGCGGGTCGTGCTCCCGAATTCCTCCATCAGGCGGCGATCCTTCTCATTCGAGATGAGCTTGTCCGCGTAAGCGCCCATCATCCGGGTTAGCTCCGCCTCCTTGGAGCGGAATGAGGCCATGGACTTCGCCTGTTCCGTGGCATTCGGTGCCAGCACGAAGTAACGCAAGGCAACCCGCATCTCACTATACGTCCGGGTGATATTTCCGATGTAGGCCAGGCTCGGGATCTGCAGGTCGGCCACGATCCGGCTCTGGCGTTCGATCGTGGTGAGCTGGAACTGCATGAAGATGCCGAGGCTCGCGAGGGCCACGAGCGGCACTGCGAGCAGGAAGACCATGCGCTTTGCGATTTTCATAAGCTCATGTGTTGGGGGCACGCCCGGGGAACGTTGCGTCTGTGCGCGAGTACACCCCGCCCGGACCCGGGGCGAGAGAGAGCCGGACAACGTTCGCGTACTCCGTGGGATCCATGATCAGCAGCCCGTCCCGATCCAAGTGGGAGGCCAAGTGCTCAAGGGCCGCTGTCCGCTGGCGGGGCTCGAGGTACATCAGTACATTTCGGCAGAAGATCACATCGAACAGGCCTGTTATCGCCCAATGCTCTCCGGCAAGATTCAGAGGGCGAAACTCCACCAGTCGGCGCACGGCCTGCGACACGCTCCACCTGCCTGTGGCTTTTCGGGTGAAGAAGCGCTCGCGCCTGGCGGAACTCACCGCGCTCATTGCCCGCTCACCGTATTCTCCCTCCTCGGCGGCCTCCAAGGACTCCTCGCTGATGTCCGTCGCTAGGACGGTGACCGGTGGGTCTTCACGGCAGAAGGCTTCGATCAGCACCATCGCCAGCGAATACGGCTCTTCGCCTGTCGCCGCCGCGGCTGACCACAGGCATACGGAACCTTTGCGCCCGGCTTCAGCGAGAGCGTGTTCGACGGCGAGCGCAAAGTGGCGCGGATGGCGGAAGAACCCAGTGAACCGGGTCGTTAGAAGGCCCACCAGTCTCCGTCCGGCCGCCGAATCTCCCTCCTCAGCGGCTTTGAGCAAGACTTCGAGCTGGTCCCCGCCTCGGTCGCTGAGTCTCTGGACCCGGTAAGACAATAGCTCGCGATGCCGGTCGAGGAGCTCGATCCCCGCGAGCTTCAGGGCCAGCTGTCGCATCCTTTCAAAGTGTAAGCTGGAGAGCATCGAGGAATGAGGGATTGTACTCAGCATTTTGGGGTACGAGTGCCTCGATTAAAGGGATTCCAGTCCACCTCAGTGCCTTATTAGAAGGCGACAGCCATCGCCTCGGCGTTGGCAGGTAGCAGACACTGGAATAAGCATCAGCAGCACAGTGATCTCCAGACAGTTGCGATATATCTGAGAGGTAGTGGATGGTCAAGGTCCGAGGCCTATCTGGAAAACTTCGGCCGTGACCCGGTTGTATGGACCTGCTAGTTCAGGTATTCCACGTCACTGGTTAGATGGTTACATACCCTATACTGAGCCATGAGCACATCCCCCTCCAGCCGTCCCTGCATCCTGTTGGTCGACGATACGCCCGCAAACATCCACATTCTCGTCGACCTGCTCAAGGCGGACTATGACCTGAAAGTTGCCAACCGCGGCGCCCAGGCCCTGCAGATCTGTGAAAAGACGCCGGGCCTGGACCTGATCCTCCTCGACGTCATGATGCCCGAGATGGACGGCTACGAGGTCTGCCAGAAGCTGCGCTCCGATCCGGCCACAACTGGGATCCCCATCATTTTCCTGACGGCGAAGTCGGAGGTCGACGACATTGTCCGCGGATTTGAGATTGGCGCCAACGACTACGTTACCAAACCGTTCAGACCCCCGGAACTGCTCGCCCGGGTCCGGACCCACCTGATGATCCGCGCCCAGCAGCTGGAGATCGCACAGAAGAACATCGAGATGAAGGAGATGCTGCACATCGTTTGCCACGACGTCGCGAACCATTTCTCGATTCTTAACATGTCGATCGAACTCGCCGTCAAGAATCCCGGGACAAACCTGGAGCGGTTTCTTCCCAGGATGGCCGCCGCGGTCAGAAACGGGATAGGCCTGACCACACTGGTCCGGGAACTGCGCCGGTCCGAGGAGAAGGGGCTGAATCTTCAGCCTGTCTCCATTGCCGCTACGCTGGACGAGGCTCTGTTGTTGGCTGAGGGCCGGATCCGCGACAAGGAGCTGCGCATCAACAAGAATGTCGCGGCTGTGAGCGCCATGGCTGAGGCGTGCGCCCTCACGAACTCCGTCTTCGGAAACATCCTCTCAAACGCGATCAAGTTCTCCAACAAGGGAGACCCCATTGACGTGTCGGCTGAGCAGCAGGGCGACTTCCTCGTGGTGAGCATCCGCGACCACGGTATCGGGATGCCGCCGGCTGTCTTGGAGCACATCTTCGACGTGACAAAGAGCCACAGCAGGAAGGGGACAGCTGGTGAGAAGGGCACCGGCTTCGGCATGCCGTTAATGAAGAAGTTCGTCACCCTCTTCGGCGGAACCGTAGAGGTCTTGACCCGAGACATTGCCACACACCCCGACGACCACGGGACCGAATTCGTCCTCAGGTTGAAGCCTGCCGCCGCTGCTGCGTGACGGCTAGGGGTCCTTCCGGAGGGCCTTTGCACCTTGCTGCCTGGCGGACGATCGTTGGAGACAATGATTTCCTTCGGATGAAGGAGGGAATCGTGCGGAGAGGCGGCCAATTTCTCCCCCGGGGACCCTCCGATGTATGCGGCGCAGCCGCGGGTTCCAGGTCTCTTAGGTTCAAACCAAACCTACCCGTTCCGTTCGGGAACGGGCAAGGGGTGCACTGAAACCGTGTTCCCGTGGTCTAAGCCGGCGCGGGCGGCGGTGCGGGCAGGGGCTTGGTGTAGGTCGCGCTTCCGAGCCCGAGTATCGGAAGGAAGATAAACCCAAAGATCACCATACCCAGCGCAAAGCCGACGCCCTTTCCAAACGCCTTCGCCACATCGATAGTCACCATGATGGCGATCACGATGTTAACGACCGGAACAAGGTAGAGCACCCACCACCAGCCTGGCCGCCCCGAGACCTTCACGAAGATATACACATTATAGACCGGGATGATCGCAGCCCATCCGGGCTTGCCAGCCTTCGTGAAAATCGTCCAAAGCCCGATAACGTAGAGTATGCACAGAACACCTGGCAGAATCAGAGGCGGGAGTAACATATGCGGATTGGGGTTGTAGGGTTGGGGTTGGCTGACTGCTGCCTGGCGTTAGGTGCGCCGTCGGGCGACCGATTTAGTGTTTTTACCTAATCCGGGCAAGTGCGGAGTAGCCGTCTTCCTCGGGGCCGATCCCCGTTGAAATCCCCCTCCGCCCGTGCCTAACTCAAATCCGATGGATCCCGCCCAGGCCCAGCGACGAATCGCCGAACTCCGAGGCGCGGTGGCCCGCCATGACGAGCTGTACTACCGCCGGGCCCGGCCGGAGATCTCCGACCGGGAATATGACCGGCTGAAGCGGGAGCTGGAGGACTTGGAGAAGCAATTTTCCACCCAGGCCGGCGGTTCGGGCGGGGAGTCGCCTACCCGACGTGTTGGCGACGACCGGCTGGAGGGGTTCCAGACCTACCGGCACCGGGAGCCGATGCAGAGCCTGGACAACACCTACTCCGAGGCCGAGCTCAGGGAGTTTCACACCCGTTTGGCCCGGCTGCTGGGCCGCGAGGACCTCGGATACGTTGTCGAGCCGAAGATCGACGGCTTGGCGGTGAGCCTCACCTACGAAAAGGGACGGCTCGTGCGGGCGGTGACCCGGGGGAACGGGGTTGAGGGCGACGATGTCACCGCGAACGTCCTCACCCTCCACGGGCTTCCCCACGAGCTGAAGCGCCAAGGCTCGGACGCCCCGCCCGAATCGATCGAGATCCGCGGCGAGATCTATCTGACTTTCGCCGAGTTCCAGCGGATCAATGCGGAGCGGGAGGAGGAGGGGCTCGAGCCGTACGCCAACCCGAGGAACCTTGCGGCCGGGACGCTGAAGCAGCTCGACTCCCGGGAGGTAGCCCGGCGGAGGCTGGAGATCGTCCTTTATGGCGCCGGGCACTGCACCCCCCCCGGGGGGGCGGGGCCGACGCAGAGCGGCTACCAGGCTCTCCTTAAGGCCTGGGGCCTGCCTACCGTTGAACGGTTCTGGGAGGCGAGAGGGATCGACGCGGTCTGGGGCGCAATCCAGGAGCTGGACCGGCTCCGGCACGCGTTTGCCTATGCAACCGACGGCGCGGTGGTGAAGCTCGACTCACTGGCCCTCCAGCGGGAGGCCGGCAGCACGAGCAAGGCGCCCCGCTGGGCGATGGCCTACAAGTTTGCCGCGGAGCGGGCCGAGACCAGGCTCAACGCGATCTCGATCCAGGTGGGCCGGACTGGGGTCCTCACCCCTGTCGCCGAGCTCGAACCCGTAGTGCTTGCGGGGACGACGGTCTCCCGGGCCACCCTCCACAACCGCGACGAGATCGCCCGCAAGGACATCCGGGTGGGCGACTGGGTTTATGTCGAGAAGGCCGGGGAGGTGATTCCCGCCGTCATGGGCGCGAATCTTCAGCTGCGGGGCCCGCAGTGCGAGCCCTACAGGTTTCCCGAGGTCTGCCCGGCCTGCGGAACGGCCGCCGTGCAGCTGGAGGGCGAGGTCGCCCTGCGCTGTCCGAACCACGACTGCCCGGTCCAGGTGCGCCGCCGCGTGCAACACTTCGCGTCCCGGGCCTGCGTCGACATCGAAGGGCTGGGGGAGGCCATGGTCGACGCCCTGGTCGAACGGGGCTGGGTAGGGACCCCGGCCGACCTGTACCGGCTGCGCCGGGAGGATCTGCTAACGCTGGGCAAGAAGGTGGAGAAAACCACCGACAACCTCCTCGCGGCGGTCGAGCGAAGCAAGAGTTCGGAGCTGTGGCGGTTCGTCCACGGGCTGGGCATAACGCACGTGGGGGCCGCGGCCGCGAAGGATCTGGCGGTGCGCTTCCGAGGCTTGGAGGCCCTGGCTGCTGCCCGGGCCGAGGACTTTCTCGACGAGAAGAAGGCAAGCCGCATCGACGGAATCGGCGAGACGATGGCCATGGCGATCATCGAGCACTTCCGGATCCCCCGAAACATCCATCTCATCGAGGACCTGCGCCGGCTCGGCGTGGATCCGCGCCCACCGCCGGCGGCCCGCGCGGGCGGCGCGGCCCTGGCGGGCAAGACCTTCGTCCTCACCGGCACCCTTCCGGGAATGACCCGCGAGCAGGCGCAGGCCCAGATCGAGGCGGCCGGCGGCAAGGTGAGCGGTAGCGTCAGCAAGAAGACGAGCTTTGTCGTGGCGGGAGCCGAAGCCGGCTCCAAGCTCGCCAAGGCTGTGGCCCTGGGGGTCCCCGTGATTGGTGAAGAGGAGCTCCTCAGACTCTTAACCTGAGGAGCGTTGGTTGCTGCGTGCCGAACTGGCCATCGAAGCCGGTGTGTGCGGCTTGCCTCGGCCGGTCACCGGAATTCGAGTTTCCGTAGGAATTTCAAGGGTGGATGAGTCGTTTTTCTCGTCACGTCATCATTCCATCATCCAGAATAGGCTAGATTCCGGGGTTTCCCCTTCTCCCCGATTTCCCAGGCACGATGCGCATCCTCGTCGTCGAAGACTCCCAGCGGCTCCAGCGGACACTCGGGACGTCCCTGCGCCAGAGCGGCTACGCCGTCGACATCGCCGGTGATGGCGAGGAGGGGCTGTGGCTCGCCCGGTCGAACGAGTACGACCTGATCGTCCTGGACATCATGCTCCCCAAGCTGGATGGCCTCCAGGTGTTGAAACAACTCCGCTCTGAGGGCCGGGACCTGCACGTCCTACTCCTCACGGCCCGGGACTCCGTTCCGGATCGGGTCCGGGGACTTGAGAGCGGCGCCGATGACTACCTGGTCAAGCCGTTCGCCCTTGAGGAGTTCCTGGCGCGGGTCCAGGTCCTCTGCCGGCGAGCCTACGGGAGAAAACAGAGCACCCTCGCCATCGGGGAGTTGGAGATCAACACCCTTAACCGCACCGTTCGTTGCGCGGGGGAACCCATCGAGCTCACTGCCCGGGAGTTTATGCTCCTCGAGTATCTCGCCCGCCGTACTGGGGAGGTCGTGTCGCGGCCGGAAATCGAGGAGCACATCTACGACGGCGGGGTGGATCCGATGAGCAATGTCGTGGACTCCGCGGTCTGCAGCATCCGAAAGAAACTTTCTGCCTCGAGCGACCGGGCGATCATCCATACGCGCCGGGGGCAAGGCTACGTGCTTGGGGCGGATGGCCAGGACGAATGACCTCGCTGCGCACACACCTGAGCCGGACTCTTCTCGGAGCGATCTTGGTCCTGGAGGCCGCAGGCGGAATCGGTCTCTATTTCGCCGTCGAGGACGCAGTCACGGAGCGTTTTGACTCGGCCCTGAAGGCCAAGGCGCTCGCCATCAGCACCCTAACCAAGGTGTCGGATACGGGGATCCAGGTGGATTTCAGCGATCACTTCATGCAGGATTTCGAGGCCCGTCACCCGCGGGATTACTTCGAGCTGTGGGATGCTTCAGGGGTACCGCTGGAGCGCTCCGAATCCCTGGGGCGGAGGGATCTGGAGCGACGGCGCACCCTCGGGCCGAAGCTGAGCTACTGGAGCATGGCGATTCCCGGCGGGCGGCCGGGCAGGGCCATCGGGTTCACCTTTGTCCCCCACGCGCCCGGGTCAGGGACAGCAAAAGCCGTTCCGGTCCTCACACTCATTGTTGTCTCCGACGCCTCGGAACTGCGGGAGGACCTGCTTCAGCTCTCCCTCGTCTGCCTCGGTACCGGCGTGGCTCTCCTTTCGGCGACCCTCTGGCTCATTCCCCGGGTCCTCGCGAGCGGATTGAAGCCCTTGGAGGACCTGGGCGAACGGGCGGCCTCGATTGACTCAAGTTCCCTCGGCACGCGGTTTGCGGTCGAAGCGCTCCCTGAAGAACTCAGACCGATCGCAGTGCGCCTCAACGACTTGCTCGCGCGCATCGAACAGTCTTTTGAGCGGGAGCGTCGGTTCACATCGGATCTGGCCCATGAGCTGCGGACGCCGCTTGCGGAGCTCCGCAGCACGGCCGAGTGCGCCCTCAAGTGGCCCAAGACCCGGAGCCAGGAGACCGATGCGGACACGCTCGCGATTGCCGCCCACATGGAGCGCATCGTGGCGCTCATGCTGTCCCTTGCGCGCGGCGAGCAGGGACTGCTCCGGCCACAACTCGAGTCCGTTGCGATTGACGAGGCGGTAACCCAGCGCTGGCGGCACCTTGAAGAGCGGGCTCGCCACCGGGGTCTCAGAGTCGAATTGGGAGTCGCTGCGAGAAAAGCCGTAGCCGACCCGAGTCTCCTTCGGTCGATCCTGGACAACGTCCTTGAGAATGCGGTCGACTATACCCCGGCCGGGGGCCGGCTCGCAGTCAACGTTCCTGCCCATGGGGCGACGCTCTTCTGCGTTGGGAACAGGACCGATGAACTTCGGGCGGAGGACTTGCCGAGGATCTTCGAGCGCTTCTGGAGAAAGGAGGCCGCACGAAGCGACCAGCAGCACCTGGGTCTCGGCCTTTGCCTCTCCCGGTCGCTCGCTGAGACCATGGGGCTGCGCCTTGAGGCGGCGATGCCGAAGCCGGGGTTCCTGGAGATCTCCCTGAAGGGTCCGGACGGCCCCGCTCAGAGCTGATTGTCAAACTGGAGGCTCTCGCCGTTGGGCTTCTTGGGGGACGCTCCGAATGCGTAGATAAAGCCCACGAAGACGATCCGTGAACTGCGCCTCCGCGTCGAATCATCACGGAGGGTCGGCGTGTCGAGCCTGGTCTCCTCTCGTAGAGAGTTGAAAAGATCTGAGACCGTGAGGATCAGCGTGACACGCCGGTTTGCGAGTTCGTGCTTCAGTCCCAGGTTTGAGACGAACGTGGGCATGCGATACCCCTGGGGTGTGAGCCGCCTGGCGGTGTAGTTGGCGTTGAGCTGCACCATCGTGCGCTTTGAGAATTCGTATTCGCAGCTGAATTTTCCGTCCCACGCGAAGGTCGAGCGGTTGACGGTGTAGCCGAGATTGCTCGCGTCGATCTGGTTGTAGAACAGGTCCCCGCTCGCGTTGATGGTCAGTTTGTCGATCGGCGAGGTGTTGGCATTCAGCTCCAGCCCGCCGGACTGGTTCTTGGCGAGATTCTCCTCGGTCGTCAGGAGGGTTGTCGCATCGAGGAAACGGCTGACGGTGGTGAAGCCGTTGTAGGAGTACTTGTAGAAGAGGCTGGTGAGGTAAGTCGTATCGTCGTTCTTGTACTGGTAGCCCGCCTCAATCGAGTGCGTCTCCTGGGGCTTTAGGTAGGGGTTTCCCTCGCGGAGGTTGTACGGGTCCTGATACTCGGGGTACGGGTTCAGGTCGTCGCTCTCGGGCCGGCGCACGCGGTGGCTGTAATTGAGCTGGAGCTGCTGGGTCGGACCGAGGGTGTAGGCGAGGTGGAGACTCGGGTAGAGGCGGTAGTAGCGGCTGTCGTGGGTGATCGCGGCGGTCACCTGGTTGGTGTTCAGGCCGGTCTGCTCAAACCGGAATCCCGCCTCAATCCCGAGATTTCCGAGTGCGCGGGAGTAGGCGCCGTAAAGGGCCTGAACCGTCTGTCTCATGACGAAGCGGTTGGTGACCGAGGTATCGACTGTCCAAAGGGAACCCGGAGAATTCAAATAGTTGCGGAAGTGGTCCTGGTTGCTCTTGTCGTCCGAGCGGTCGTACCCAAGCTCGAGCTTGGAGTCCTTGCCCAGGGGGTCCGAATACTCGACCGTGGCCTCGGTTCCGGGCTCGTTGGTGAAGATCTTGGTGTTGTCGTAGGTGGTCGGGGCAGCGGGCAACCCGAAGACGTTGGCGTAATGGTTGTTCTCGGTCTCGGTGTGGTGCTCGGCCCGGAATTCAGCCGTCAACGCATGACCCTCGTCTCCGAAGTCGTGCTTGTAGGTCGACTTCGATTCCACATCCCGCTCGTACTCCGGATCCTCGCGGAGCCGGTCGTAGACGGTGGTGACGGTTCCGCCGACGGAGGAGGTGTCCAGTTCGGCCGAATGCCGGTCGAAGGTGCGGTAACTGTAGGTCACCTTCTCGCCAAGCTTGTCCGCCTTGGTGGGCGAAAAATCGATTCCTCCGTTTGCCATCCGGTAGAGCGGCCTGGAGTGTTCGGTTGTCGCCGTTTGCGTGGTGGCCGGCTGGCCCGAGGCCTGATCCGAGAACTGCCGCTTGTCCGTCGCGACACGGATCCGGTCGTCCTGGCGGAGCGTGACCTGGCCGTAGAGCTTCACCTTCCCGACGTCTCGGCTCCCGCTCGCCGCGGCGCTGAACCTGCGGCCGTTGCCAGCAGTGATGTGGACCGATCCTGAGAATTCCGCGGAGCGGCCTTTTTTTGTGACAATGTTGATGATTCCTGCGGTGCCGTCCGCCTTGTACATTGCCGACGGGTTTGTGATCACCTCGACCCTCTCGATCGAATCGGCCGGCATCTGGGAGAGGGCATCGGCCCTGTTGGCCCCCATGAGAGCGGTCGGACGGCCGTCGAGCAGGATCTGGACATTTGCGTCACCCCGCAGGCTAACGTTGCCGTCGACGTCGACTTGGACCGAGGGGATGTTCTGGAGCAGGTCCGCGGCGCTGCCGGTCAACCCCTGGATGTCCATACCGACATTGTAAACCTTGCGGTCTATCGAATTGAGGTAGGTCTGCTGCGAGGCGCTGACTTCGAACTTGCCGAGCTTGACCACCGTATCCGACTGGGGCTGGGGAGGCTGTCCCGCAGGGGACGGTGATGGTGATTGGGCTCCTGCTGCCGGGAAGGACAGCAGAAATGCGAGCAGAGGGAGCAGGCGCTTCATTAGCGAGGGGGGAGATCTTAGCAGATGCAGATTATGGGTTGATGATGTCGGCGTGGTATTAGGGAGCCGGGCAGAGTTCATCCGGGCTGAGACGTTTCCAGGCGCCCCTCCGATGCCCTGACTCGACCGCGTGCTCCAAATCCAGAGTCGCGCGTCACACGGCCCTGATAGACCCAGGTTCCGAGATGTCGGTCTCAGAATCCGCGCTGCTGGAGGGCCGCTCCCAGCTGCCTGACGAACGCCTCGGCGTCCGCGGGCTTGGGCCGGTATCCGGGCTTGCTCATCTCGGTGAGTCCCGGGCGTCCGTAGTTGTCCACAATCCACTTTCCGGTGACTCCGTCACTGAAGGTCACGGTCCCGCTCGCGAGAGCCCCGGGGATAATGGTGACCTTGTCGACGGACACGCTCACCCCTCCCGCGCCGGCCGGCTCCGGCTCGTCGCCGAGGGCCTCCTCAAGCCCCTCCGGAGCGTCCGCTCCGGCCTGCTCGTCACTTTTTCCAAGCCCCAGCCTCTCCTTGGCCTTGTCCAGGAAGCCCTTCTTTTCGGGGGCCGGGGCGGCCTGCGCCGACCCTGCCTTGTCGAGGTTTGTGTCCACCTTCGGCGGGGCGTCCTTGAGCCTTAGGTTCAGGTCGTCGACGAGGAAACGGACGTCCATGTACGTCATCGAGATCTTTAGTTCGTCGGCCAGCTTGCGCTGAATTACCGACAGGTTGGCCCCTGCGGCCACCCACGAGGCGACGGTCTGCTTTTGCTCTTCGGAAAGGTCCATAGGAATCCCCATTCTGGTTCCCAGGGAACCGATTGCAAGAGGCGGCTACTTCGAGAGCTGCGCCTTGAGGAAGGCGACGCTGCCCCGCATTGCCGAGTCCTGCTCCATCATGTTGTCCACGGCCTTGCAGGCGTGGATCACCGTGCCGTGATCGCGGCCGCCAAAGGCGTCCCCGATCTCCTGCAGTGAGTGCTTGGTGAGCGTGCGGGCCAGGTACATCGCGACCTGCCGGGGTATGGCGATGTTGTTGGGCCGCCGCTTGCTTGTCATGTCGCTGTGGCGGATCTGGAAGTGGTCGGCGACGCGCTTCTGGATAGTCTCGATCGTGAGCATCGTCTGGGCCTGCTCGATCAGCATGTCGTGCAGCAGGCGCTCCGCGACGGGCACGTCCAAGGGCTTGTTGAAGAGCGCCCCGTGGCTTGCGACCCGGATCAGTGCCCCCTCGAGGCGGCGGATGTTCCGGGTGATGTTCTGTGCGATGAAGTTAAGCACCGCCTCGGGAACGTCACACCTGAGGCTGACGGCCTTCGAGCGCAGGATCGCTAGGCGCGTCTCGAAGTCGGGGGCCTGAATGTCGGCCGGCAGGCCCCACTCGAAGCGCGAGACCAGGCGCGACTCGATCTTCTGGATCTCGCTTGCCCGGCGGTCGCTCGACAGGACGATCTGCTTGCCGGACTCGAACAGGTCGTTGAACGTGTGGAAGAACTCCTCCTGGATGCGCTCTTTGCCCGCCAGGAACTGGATGTCGTCGATCAGCAGCACATCCACATGGCGGTAGCGCTGCCGGAACTTGGTGAGGCTGTTCTCCTGGAGGGCCTGGATGAACTCGTTGGTGAACTTCTCCGTCGACAGGTACGCCACGCGGGCCTCGGGGTTGTTCCTCAGGATGGCGTGCCCAATGGCATGCATCAGATGGGTCTTGCCCAGACCGGTCTCCCCGTAGATGAGCAGGGGGTTGTAGGCCTGCGCCGGGGCCTGCGCGACGGCGAGTGCGGCTGCGTGGGCGGTCTGGTTGTTCGCCCCGACGACAAAGCTCTCGAAGGTGTTGCGAGGGCTCAGGGTTCCCGCAGTCAGGCTCCGATCGTCGCCGCGGGAGCTTCGGCGCGAGACCGGAATGCGGGTCCGCACAGGCTCGGAGGCCGTGCGGGCGATCGGACCGGTCGGCGGGGAGTCGCTCTTACGCAGGGTGACGCTTACCGCGCGCCCCGCCGTCAGCCTTAGCCTTTGGGTGATCAGGTCCAGGTAGTTGTCGTGGATCCAGATGGCTGCGAAATCGTTAGGAACACCCAGCACCATCGAGTCCCCGATGGTCTCCAGGCAGGACAGCGGCTCGAACCACATCTGGAAGACGTCCTCCGGAAACAACGACTTCAGGTCGCATTTCGCGGTCTCCCACAAACTGGGGGCTAGGGACGGGAGGGGGGGCATGGACGGGCTTACAGGCTGATATTATTCACACGGGTCCGCCCGGGGGCCTTTCGTCACGACGCTTCCAGCCCTTCCAACTGGGTCGCTGGGGAAAAATTAGGACTTGGTCACCAGGATCGATTTTCCAGCTTTGGGCTGGATCGTAATAGTTTGATGACCAATGATTAGGAATAACACCCCAGGCGTCCTTGCAGAGAAGGCGGGCAACGGCGTGTGAAAGAACGACCAAGCGGGTTGAAGAAACTGGACGAGGATCGACTCTCTGTGAACCAAAAAATCATCTCAAGACGAAGTTTCTGACAAGTTGTTCACAGCCGGATTGGGTATAACTTTTCCGATTTTTCTATTGCCTCACCGGGCCCGATTCAGGTGCGGCGGGGACACCGGGTTCAATTTGTAACAAAAATTGAGATACATAGCCCTGGAATAGGCTTTCCTAGCCTGTTCCAGGGTTACAGTCAGGTTACAATCTCGAGTCCTTGGGATGCCGGTGCGGATACGCGCCTTGCGGGCCCTCAAACATGCGCCGCGTTCGGTTCGGTCCACTTGCCGTGGGTTCGGATGAGCCCGATCAATCGCTCGTCGGCCTCGTCCTGTGGCACGTTGTACTGCACGCACTGCTTGCCGACATACAGGTTGATCTTTCCGGGAGCACCTCCGACGTAGCCGAAGTCGGCGTCGGCCATCTCGCCCGGACCATTCACGATGCAGCCCATAATGGCGATCTTGACCCCCTTGAGGTGACCGGTGCGGCTGCGGATCCGCTGGGTGGTCGACTGCAGGTCGAAGAGCGTGCGGCCGCAGCTGGGGCAGGCGACGAATTCGGTCTTGGAGATCCGGGCCCCGGCGCCCTGCAGAACGTTGTAGGCGAGCTTGACCGAACGGACCGGGTCAGCCTCGGTCTCGATGCTGACTAGGTCGCCGGCCCCGTCGCACAGGAGGCCCCCCGACAGGAAGCTCGCCTCCAAGAGTTTGGACAAGAAGCTCGGATCGGACCCGACGGCCGTCCCGGCGGTGTTGCGGATCCAAAGCGGAGCCTTGAATCCCAGGGCGGCAAGGTTCTGGAGAAGCAGCCGGTAGGCCCCGGTCGCATGGCCCGCAGCGGGAGGGGTGCCGGAGTAGGCCAGGGTGAAGATAAGTCCGGTGTCGCCGATCTGCCGCAGGACCGGCTCCAGAGCCCCGAACTGGCCGGGGTCGACCTCGACCGCCATGAAGTGCCCGCGTCGGCGGACTAGGCCCGCGAAGGCCGAGAGGGCCGCGCCGTCCCCGGGGCCGAACCGGCGGACCAGTACCAGTCTTGCGGCGCTCTGGGCTAGGATCTGCTCAAGGTCGGCCGGGGCCAGGCCGGGGGAGAGCTCGAGCGCGAGGAATTCAACCGGCAGCGGCCCGCTTGCCTCGCGGCGCAGGGCCGCGAGGTCCGCGGCGGAGGCCACCGGAACAAGGAGCCCCTCGGCGGGCGTATCCGTCATCCGGGGCGATGAGAGGCCCTGGACCGCACGGGCGATCTCTTCGACCGAACCCACCCGGACGATCACGCGCGGCGGCTCCCCCGGGCCCACCGCGCAGCGCGGGGACAGGGCGAGGGTCCCGGTCTCGCGGCGGCTGAAATGGAACGGGTCGAAGGGGGCGGGCTGTGGGGAAGCGGCTGAAGAGGGAACCGCCCATAGCCCCATCGCCTTCTCGGCAATCGCCCGGGCGACGGGGATCTCGTACACCGAGTCCTCCGTCAGGGAAACGCGGATCGTGTCACCGAGCCCGTCCAGCAGGAGGCTCCCGATCCCGATCGCGCTCTTGATGCGGCCGTCCTCCCCGTCGCCGGCCTCGGTCACGCCCAGGTGCAGCGGATAGGGCCGGTGCCGGGCGTCCATCTGCTCCACGAGCAGCCGGTAGGCCTGGATCATGACCTTGGGGTTGCTGGCCTTCATGGACAGGACGATTCCGTGGAAACCGTGGGACTCGGCGATCCGGACGAATTCGAGCGCGCTTTCGACCATCCCGAGGGGCGTGTCGCCGTAGCGGTTCATGATCCGGTCGGAGAGCGATCCGTGGTTGGTGCCGATGCGCAGCGACCGGCCGAGTTCCTTGGCCCTGAGCACCAGGGGCGAGAACGCCTCGTAGAGTCTCTGCAGTTCCCTCTCGTAGTCGGAGTCGGCGTACTCCCTGATCGCGAACTTCTTCTTGTCGGCATAGTTGCCCGGGTTGACGCGGACCTTCTCAACATGCTCCACGGCCTCCATGGCCGCCGACGGCAGGAAATGGATGTCGGCCACGAGGGGAATTTCCCCGAAGCCCGCGGCAGTCAGGCCGCTCCGGATAGCCCTCAGGCACCGGGCGGCCGCGACGTTCGGAGCGGTCACGCGCACGATCTCGCAACCGGCCTCGGCGAGGGCGACCGACTGGGCGACGGTGGCGGCGACGTCCTGGGTGTCGCTTGTCGTCATCGACTGGATCCGGATCGGGTTGTCCCCGCCGACCCCGACCGACCCTATTTTGACCTCGGCCGCCTGCCGGCGGATGGTCCGCTGGAGGGAGGCGCAGTAGCTCACGGCTTGTCGGCGGCTGCCGCCGCGGCCGCCGCGCGCTCCGACTGCGAGTCGCGGGCCCACCTGCGGACGTCGGAATAACTCATGTACAGGATCATCGAGAAGATGAGCACCAGGAATACGCTCTGCGCCGCCACAATGAAGTTCATCGGCAGGGCACGGCCGCGCAGCCGGCCGATCGTCGCGAAGACCATCTGCCCGCCGTCCAGGACCGGCATCGGCAGCAGGTTGAAGATCGCCAGGTTCACATTCACCAGGATCGTGAACAGGATCACGATCCGGATGCCGGACTCGGCGGCGCTCGTGAACATGTGCACGATCCCGACCGGGCCGGCCATTTTCGAAAGCCCGATGTCCGAGCGGGGATTAAGCAGGCTCCCCAGGGTTCTGAAGGTGACGGCAACCTGGCCCCACAGCTGTCCGAAGGGCGAGGGGTGGACCATGCGGAAGCCGGGGTCGAACGTCAGTCCGAAGTCCGTGCCGGGCTTGAGACCGGCTCGGGACGGGATCACAAGCTGCGTCTCGCGGCCCGCCCGAATGACGACGGCGGGGATCGGCTGGCCGGGCGCCGCCTCCAACCGCTCCCCGAAGCTTACGTTGTTCATGATGGGCTCGCCGCCCAGCCGGGTCACCTCGTCCCCGGCCTCGAAGCCGGATCGGCTTGCTAGGGAGCCGGCGGAGACCCGGTGAATGACCAGCGGGAACGCGGGCAGGATTCCGACGCGGCGGAACTTCTCGTCGCCCGCAAGGCGCGGGAATATCGTCAGGTCGATCTGCTTCCCGTCCCGTTCGACCGTGAAGACGGAGCGTGGCTGCCCCGCGGCGTCCCGGCCGGAGCTGGTCGTGAGGGCCTCCATCAGGTCGCTCCACACCGAAATCTTGCGACCGTCGATCGCCCGGACCCAGTCGCCGACCCGCAATCCGGCTTTGACGGCCGGGCTGGGCACCTGTGACCCGTCGGGCAGGTCGAGAGTCGGGCTCACATAGCCAATCCGGGTCGTCGCCGTCTCGTTGCTCTCAGGCTGGCCCGCGATCCAGATCACGCAGGCCAGGGCGAAAGCGAACAGGATGTTGAAGAGGGCGCCGGCGGCGAAGACGATCATCTTCGATGCGTAACCAACAGGCGGCAGGCGGTTCGGGTCCGCCTCGCTCTTGCCCTCGATTGCCCCCAGATCCGCAAGCTGCGGCAGCAGGACGTAGCCGCCCAGGGGAAACCAGGCCACGCGGTACTCCACGCCGTCCCGCCCCCGCCAGGACCAGATCGCCGGCCCGAACCCGATCGAGAAGCGCTCGACGTGTACCCCTCGCCGGCGCGCGGCCAGGAAGTGGCCGAGCTCGTGGACGAAAATAGAGCCGCCGAAGAACAGGACCACCAGGAAGGTGGTCCAGACGTTGGCGAGCAGCGAGTGGATGAGGTCGATGGACATTCAGGACTTGGACTTGAGCTTTTGGACGTGGTGGGCGGCCGAGCGCCGGGCTTCCCCGTCGGCTCCGATCACGGCGGACAGGCTTTCGGGCTCAAAGTTCGCCGAACCTGCCAGAGTCTGCTCGACAACCTCGGAAATCGCAAGGAAGGGGAGCGACCCCGCGAGAAAGGCGCTGACAGCCACCTCGTTTGCGGCATTGAAGACGGCCGGGGCCACGCCGCCTGACTGCATCACGTTTCGGGCCAGCCTCATCATGGGGAACCGGGACTCGTCCACGGGCCTGAACTCCAGCGACACCAGGCGGGTGAAGTCGAGCGGCGGATCGACCCCTGCGGCCCGCGCCGGGTGAAGGAGGGCGTGCTGGATCGGGAAGGCCATCGACGGCGGGCAGAGCTGGGCGAGCATCGCCCCGTCGCCGAACTCGACCAGGCAGTGCACGATGCTCTGGGGGTGGAGGACCGCGCCGCATTGGTCGGGCCGCAGCCCGAAGAGCCACTGGGCCTCGATCAACTCCAGGCCCTTGTTGGCCAGGGTCGCCGAGTCGACGGTGATCTTTGGCCCCATTGCCCAGTTGGGGTGGCGCAGGGCGTCGGCCGGGGTCGCGTGGGCCAGCCGCTCGACCGGCCAGTTTCGGAAGGCCCCGCCGCTTGCGGTCAGGAGCACCCGCCGGACCTCCGCGGTGGGGTGGCCCTCGATGCACTGGAAGACCGCGTTGTGCTCGCTATCTACAGGCACGAGCTTTGCCCCGTGGGTTCGGGCTGCGGCCATGACAAAGCGGCCCGCGAGGACCAAAATCTCCTTGCTCGCCAAGGCGAGTTCCTTGCCGGCCCCCAGGGCCGCCAGGGACGGCTCAAGCCCGGTCGTTCCGACGACGGCGACGAGGACCGTGTCGGCTTCTGGGAGGGTGGCCAGTTCGATCAGGCCCTCAAGGCCGCCGACGATCTGGGTTCCGGGCGGGAACTCCCCCGAGGCTCTCGCCTCGGCGAAGGCGGCCCCGTCGAAGATCCCGACTTTTCTCACCCCGAAGTTGCGCGCGATCGAGGCCAGTTTCCTCCAGTTTGCCCGGGCGGCCACGGCCGCGAGCTCGAGCCGGTCGGCGTGGGCCGCGACGACGCGCAAAGCGTTCTCACCAATTGATCCGGTGGCCCCGAGGAGCACAACGCGCTTTCGTGCACTCATGCGCTCACCTCAACCCAAAAAGGAAATAGGCGACGGGGGCTGCCAGGATCAGGCTGTCGCTTAAGTCGAAGATGCCCCCGATCCCCGGCACCAAACTACCGGAATCCTTGATGTCGGCCTGTCGTTTGAGAAGGGACTCCACCAGGTCGGCGACGATTCCGACGACAGCGACGGGGATGGCGACCAGGGCGGCCCGCGACGGGGATAGGCACGGGCCGATCTCGCCGCGGGCGAGCCAGGCGAAGAGGGCTCCCGCCGCAGCGGAGGTTGCGATCCCGCCGGCCACCCCCTCCCAGGTCTTCTTGGGGCTGATGGTTGGGGCGAGCGGGTGCTTGCCCGCCGCAAGCCCTGTCAGCAGGGCCCCCGTGTCGCAGAGCTTCGCAACCACGACGAGCCACAGGCACAGCAGCAGCCTCCCGTCAGCCGACACCGGATCCGAGGTCTGCGGGATGGCGATCCGGACCAGGAACTGCAGCATTAGGGCGATGTAGACCAGGCCGAACAGGGTCGAGGCGAGCGAGTCCGCCCGCTTGGCCGGCTCGCGCTCGCCCAAGATGCGGATCGAGAAGACGACAACTCCCAGGGGCAGAAGGCGGTCCGCGGGAAGCCCGTAGCGGGCCTGCAGCCAGGGGGCCGCGGTGATGAGAGCCCCGAAGAGGATTCCGAGCTTTGCGAAAGGGGCCCGGCCCGCGGCGGCCTGCAGCTGGTAGAACTCCCGCAGGGTGAGGACCGTGATCCCGGTCACAAGCATGACCGCCCCGACCGTCCGGAAAAGCCACAGGATCCCGAAGATGAGGCTCCACAGAACGAGTGTGCTCAGGATGCGCTTGGCCATGGGGTTGGAATTACGGTGCTTGGGCTACGGTGAGACCCCGGGGCGCACCTGCTCGCTGGTCAGCCCGTAACGGCGTTCCCGCTGGGCGTAGTCGGCCAGGGCCTTCGCCAGGTCGGCCTTGGTGAAGTCCGGCCAGAGAACGGGGGTGAAGACCAGCTCCGCATAGGCGGCCTGCAGGGCCAGAAAGTTGCTGATCCTGGTCTCGCCCGAGGTGCGGATCACCAGGTCGGGATCGGGCAGGTCGGCGGTGTAGAGGTAGCGGCGAAACGCCTCCCACGAGCACCCCTTGGGGTCTTCACGGCCCGCCGAGGCCGCGGCGGAGTAGGCCTGGACCGCATCGGCGACTTCGGTGCGAGATCCGTAGTTGAGCGCCAGGACAAGCGAGTAGTCGGCGAAGTCCTTGGTCTTCTCCTCGGTCAGGCGCAGCAGCCTGCGGACCCCCGCGGGCAATTCCTGCGTGCGCCCAATCGTCCGGAGCCTGACTCGGTCCCGCACGAACGTGTCGAGCTCCCGCTTCAGGTATATCTCGAGCAGGCCCATCAGGGCCCCGACTTCGTCCTTGGGCCGGTTCCAGTTTTCGACTGAAAACGCGTACAGGGTGAGGATGCGCACCCCGAGGTCCCGGGCGGCAAAGGTGATCGTCCGCACCGTCTCCACCCCCCGGCGGTGCCCCTCAATCCGGGGCAACCCACGCTGCTTTGCCCACCGCCCGTTGCCATCCATGATGATGGCGACATGTGCGGGCACGCTAGCCGGTGAGGAATGGGTCTGCGGCATTCGGGAACCGACGAGCGTGGGCTCTGACGGCCTCGGCTGGCAAGCAGGGAAAGGGCGATGTCTAGCGCAGGATGTCCTGCACGGAGGCGGGCAGCTCGTGCGCGTGCACCAGCAGCAGGCTCACCTGCCACAGCTCGGCCTCGGAAAGACTGTCGACGTAGCCGGGCATGCCCGTCAGGCGGATCCCGTTCTTGGCGATCCAGAAGACCTTTCCAGCCGGATCGTCGGTCACGCCCGTGCGGTCGGGCCGGACCAGCTGGGGCGGCCTCGGGTACATGCCTCGGGCCGTCGCCGTGGGTTTGCCGGCCGGCAGACCGTGGCAGACCGCGCACTCGGCCCGGTAGATGCGGGCGCCCTGGCGCAGGTTGGGCTCATCGGCGGGAAGCGGGCACACAACATCGGTCTGGCCCTGCATCGCCTTGTGGATCGAGGTCCGCGCGATGTAGCGCTCCAGGGGGAGCGGCGGGCCCTTTGTCGGCACGGGCATGCCGCCCGCGTTGATGAAGAGGTAGGCCGCGACTAGGGGAATCGCGATACCGATGAGGATTCCGAGGAGGAGTTTTTTCACGGTGTTTTTGTTCTGGGCAAGAGGGGAGGGCGCGCAGGGCCGCAGCCTTTGACTAGGATTTACGGCTTCTCTTGCAACGGCAATTCATCAATCGTTGGGCCTTGGTCGCAGGCCTCGGGCCGGCGCGCCCCACCCCATGAAAGTAGCCTTCGTCAGCGGGACAAGCATCGTAAATTCCACGCTCTTCGCGGCCTGGGAAGTCCGCAAGGTCGACACCCCCTACGGGACCCTGACCTACAAGGCCCGGGGCGACCAGATCCTGATCAACCGCCATGGCTACGGGTTCCCTCTGCCTCCCCATTCGATCAACTACCGGGCCAATATCCGCGGAATCGCGGACCTCGGGTTCAAGGACGTCATCTCCCTTAACTCGGTTGGCTCCCTCAAACCCGAGCTTCCGCCCGGGACCCTCGTGTCCTGCGCGGACTACGTGTGCCTCCAGGAGGGCCCGGCGACCTTCTTCGACAAGGAGCTGAAGGGCGGGGCGGCCGGCATCGCCAACAATCTGATGCCGATGCTGATCGAGAAGCTCTCCCCCGAGTTTAGGATCCTGCCGGGCAAGGTCTACGTGCAGATGCGCGGCCCCCGGTTCGAGACCCGCTCCGAGATCGCCATCGTCAGGCACTGGGGCGATGTCATCGGCATGACCGCCGCCTTCGAGGCCGACCTGTGCGCCGAGACAGGGCTCAGCTACAACAGCCTGGCCGTCATCGACAACTACGCGAACGGCCTAGAGGGGACGTCGATCGACTTCTCGAACTTCAAGGACGCGGTCAAGTCGAACCAGGCGAAGGTCAACCGGCTGTTCGAGCGGATGCTGCAGATTCTCGCCTGAGGTGGGACCCTAGCGAGGCGAGATGTTCTCCGCGGGCCGGCCCTTCTTCGCGAAGTAGGCCTTGAGCACGGCGTTGGCAACCTGCGCCCCGTAGATTCCCCCGGCGTAGTTCTCTCCGGGCCTGTCGCTGCGGATGGCGACCGCGACGGCGATCTCGGGCTTGTCCAAGGGGGCGAAGCAGATGAACCAGGCGACGTTGAGATGCTCGCCATACTGGGCCGTTCCTGTCTTGCCGGCAATCCGCACCCCGGGGATCGCCAGATCCGGAAGGGCGAGGATCTTCGCGGTCCCGTGGGTTGTGCAGCCCTCCATTCCGTCCAGGAGAACCGCGCGCTGGGAGGGGGTAAGCCCGATCGGCTCGCTGTGGCAGTCCGGACGGTCGGGGTCGTGGAGGAGGGTGGGCTGGGTCACCGTCTCGTCGCGGGCGAGCGAGGCCGCGTAGCAGGCCATCTGCAGCGGCGTCACCTGGACGTCACCCTGTCCGATCGCCATGTTGGCGGTGTCCCCGTCCGTCCAGCCCTCGTGCCGCACGCGCTTCTTCCAGGCCGGGTCGGGGATGATCATGTGGCGAGGCTCCCCGGGAAGATCGATCCCGGTGGGCTGGTCGAGCCGGAAGCGCCGCGCCTCATCCGCGATCGCCTGCGGGCCGATCCTCAGGCCGTGCTCGTAGAAGTAGATGTCGCAGCTCTGGGCTATCGCTTCCCTCAGGTCGAGGCTGCCGTGGTGACCCAGGCCGTTGTCGCAGCTGAAGTTGCGGTTGCCGACCCTCACGTACCCGTCGCACTCGACGCTCGTGTCGCTGGGCGAGAGCGTCCCGTGGCGCAGCCCGGCGATCGTCACGATGGTCTTGAACGTGGATCCCGGGGGGTAGAAGCCGGCGATCGCGAGGTTGAGCCAGGCGCCGCGCTTCTCGATGTCGGCGACGGTCGCCCGGGTCAGGTGCGGGTAGAAGGCGTTCAGGTCGTAGTCGGGCCGGCTCGCCAGGACCATCACTTCGCCGGTGCGGATGTCGATTGCCGCCGCCGCGCCGGTCTGGTCCCCGATCGCCTGCTCGGCGGCGAGTTCCAAGTCGATGTCGATCGATGTGGTGAGGCTGTGCCCTTGGACGGGCATCCGCTGCTCGAGAGGGGGGTTCACCTTGTAGCCGGCCGGGTCCACCCGGAATATGGAGCCGCCCGGCTGCCCCTGCAGCTCGGTATCGTAGTGTTTCTCCAGGCCGTCGCGGCCAATGGTGCCCGGCATCGGGAAAGTTTTTAGGTCCTCGCCGGGAAAGTCCTCGGCCTCGACGTTGTCCTCGGTTCCGACGTAGCCCAGGACGTGGGCCGCCGCCGAGCCGTACGGGTAGTACCGCTCGTTGGCCGTGTACAGCTGCAGGGGCGAACTCACCGGGAGCTGCTCCAGGAGCCGCGCGAACTCGGCGGTCGAAAGACCGTCGACGAGCGTGAAGGGCATGTACAGCTGGTGGGCGAAGTGCCGCTGGAGCTCGCGGACATCGATCTTCTCGCTGCGGCCCAGAATTGCGTTCACCTGGTCGAGGTAGCGCTGGGCAAGGCTGGAGTGGGCGATCTGGTCGAGCTGCGACCCGCTGGGGGTGTCCCGGTCCCCGGTGGCACGGTAGTTGTTGCGGATGCGGATCGACTCGCGCCGGAAGTCGTCCTGGAGCTCGTCGAGATACAAAACGACGGCGAACCGCGGGCGGTTTCCGACCAGCAGGCGCCCGTTGCGGTCGTAGATGTTGCCGCGCGGCCCGGGGACCAGGATCCGGCGCTGGGTCTGCAGCCGCTCGCTCTCGCGGTATGCGTTGGAGCGGATCAGCTGTTCGTAGGCGAGCCCGGCGGTCAGGGCCAGCAACCCGGCGGCGATCAAGAAGTAAAACGCCAGGATCCGGGGGTTGCTGCCGGAATGGGACTCGACCAGGCGCCCCGACCTGTCCCCGAGGTTCTCGCCGCCTGCTGCCATGGAGTCAGGACTGCCTCGTGGACTCGGCGCGGGCCAGGACGAGTGCCTTGGCCTGCAAGGCGAGGAACCAGGGGGCGATCAGGGCGAGGGCCAGCTGGGAGCCCACCAGGTCCGAGACGAGCCGCCCCCAGCGCCGCATTGCGAACGGCCCGCCATGGACCTCCAGAACCGATAGGGCCAGGAAGAGGGCGGCGTTGGCAAGGAGGACGACCGCAAGGAGCCCGGCGGGCGTGTCGTGGGGCATGCGGTCGCGCAGCCGGAAGAGAACGGCCTGGGCCGCGGCGAAGAGCAGGGCATGGGTGCCGAAGGGGACGGCTGAGTGGGCATCGCACACCAGGCCGGCGATGAAGGCCGCAGCGAGCCCGGTGCCGAAGGGCAGGAAGAGCGCCCCGTAGGCCACGAAAAGCCCCCCCTCGAAAAGGAACAGCCTTAGGCGCACCAGCTCGTGGTTGAGCCCTGACACGAGCGCCCAGAGGAGCACCTGGGTTGCGAGTAAGACGAGCAGCCGCCGCGTGGTCATGGCTGCGCCTCCGGGACGAGCACCGTGACCTCATCGAGCTCCGCCAGCCGCAGGTCGAGCCTGACCTCGCCGGTCTTGAACAGCCCGTCTGCGCTTGGGGCGACCCGAACGACGTCGCCGATCTTCAGCCCCGGGGGAAACTGACCGCCGAGACCCGAGGTGACCAGGGAGCGCGGGGAGTCCGCGTGCGCGAAGATGTCGAGCGGGACGAATTCGATCGAGCCCTTTGCCGGGCCGAACGTCGGGTTGTCGCCGCCCTGATAGGCCACCGGCCGGGTGTCGCCCTCGATCACGGCCGCCAGCCGCACGTCGGGGCTGCTGATCATCTCGACGACCGAGCTGAAGGTGTGCACCTCGCTCACGCGGCCCACGACCCCCCCGGTGAACACGACCGGGCAGCCGACGGTGATCCCGGAACTGGATCCCTTGCGGATCACCAGACGCTGCCACCATCCCGAGAAGTCTCGCTGTACGACCCGGGCGGCCTCCTCGCGGTAGTGGGGTCTCGGGGGCAGGCGAAGGGCGGACTCCAGCCGGGAGATCTCGGTCTGGAGGTCGGCGACCTGCTGGACGGACAGGGCGTAGGAGGCGTTGACCCGCGCCAGGTCGCGCCCGGCCTCGATCAACTCGGACTCCGTGTGGAGCCTGAGCGACCAGTACTCCTGCAGGTCGCGCACGTAGGAGGCGGCCTGGGCGACGGGGGCCGTCAGCTCGAAGAAGCTCGCCCGAACCAGGGCCTTGAATCCCACCGGCAGGATGAGCCACGCGGCCACGATGATGCCGAGGGTGGCGAACGGGCGGTTCTGGTCGAAGCGTCTGGGCACGGCCGAAGCAAAGGCGCCGGGCGCCGGGTTGTTAACTCAAAACGGGCTGGGGGCGCCCGGGGGCTCCCTCACACGTTCTCCATCAGCCAAGACAGGTCGTTCAAGACCGCCCCGGTGCCGTTCGCGACGGCGGAGAGGGGGTCGTCGGCGATCGTCACCGGCAGGCCCGTCTTTTCGCTCAGGAGCCGGTCGACACCCCGGATCAGGGAGCCGCCCCCGGCCATGACGAAGCCGCGGTCCACCAGGTCCGCGGAAAGCTCCGGCGGGCAGCGCTCGAGGGTGGTGCGGACCGCATCGACGATCGTCGCGGCGGTGTCGGAGAGGGCCTCGCGGATCTCCTGCGAGGTGATGTGGATCGTCTTCGGCAGGCCCGCGACCGAGTCGCGGCCCTTGACCTCCATCGTCAGCTCCTCCTCCAGCGGGAAGACCGAGCCGATCGTGATCTTGATTTCCTCGGCCGTGCGCTCGCCGATCAGCAGGTTGTAGGCCCGCTTCATGTAGTTGATGATCGCGCTGTCCAGCTCGTCGCCGGCGACGCGGATCGACTTTGAGAAGACGATGCCCGACAGGGAAATGACGGCGATCTCGGTTGTGCCGCCGCCGATGTCGACGATCATGTTGCCGGCCGGCTCGTCAATCGGAAGGCCGACGCCGATCGCCGCGGCCATGGGCTCGGGGATCGTGATCACCTTGCGCGCTCCCGCGTGGGTGGCGGAGTCCATGACGGCCCGTTTCTCGACCGCGGTGATCCCGGAGGGAATCGCGATCACGACCCGCGGCGGGGCGCGGAAACTCTGGCTGGCCTTCTGGATGAAGTAGCGAAGCATCGCCTCGGTGACGTCGAAGTCGGCGATCACGCCGTCCTTCATGGGGCGGATGGCGGTGATGTTTCCGGGGGTCCGGCCGAGCATGCGCTTGGCCTCGGCGCCCACCGCCCGGACTTTGCGGGTCGCTGTGTCTATCGCCACCACCGAGGGCTCCCGCAGCACGATCCCCTTGTCCTTGACGTAGACGAGCGTGTTGGCGGTGCCCAGGTCGATACCGATGTCGTTGGAGAAGTAGCCGAAAAAGTTGGCCATGAACGGGAACCGTTCGTCAGTTCGAACCGTGCGTGTTCGCCGGCTCGCTCTTCTTGGGCTCGGCGGGCTTGGTCTCCGTAGCCTTCGGTTCCGGCTCGTCCTCGCGCTGGGCCTTCTTGAACTCCTTGATGGACTGGCCCAGACCGCGGGCGAGCGCCGGCAGCTTGGCGCCGCCGAACAGAAGCAGCACCACGGCGAAGATCAGCCAGACCTCGATCCCGCCTATCGTGCCTGCAAAAAAGGGCGATGGGATTCCCATGGGGCGCACTCTAAACCGGGCTCTCCCTCTGTAAAGAGGGAAAGCGCGTCAATTTGGCCTAATCCCGGAGCTCCGGATGCCCGTGGGGCGAATGGCCGTGCGGATGGAGGTGGGTATGGGGCCGGGCGGTCGCGGCTACCTTCATCAGATTCTGGGCGTTGTCGATTTGCTCGGCGTCGAAGAAGCCGTGCAGCTGGCGAATCCGCGTCGGGTGGCGCATCTTGCGCAGGGCCTTCGCCTCGATCTGCCGGATGCGCTCGCGGGTGACCTTGAACTGCTTTCCGACCTCCTCGAGGGTGCGGCTGTAGCCGTCGACCAGGCCGAAACGCAGGGACAGGACCCGGCGCTCGCGCTCGGTCAAGGTGTCCAGAACATCGATGATCTTCTCCCGCAGCAGGGAGTACGCCGTCATGTCGTACGGGTTCTCCGCCGACTTGTCCTCGATGAAGTCGCCGAAGTTGGTGTCGTCGCCGTCCCCGACGGGCGACTGCAGCGAGATGGGCTGCTGGGCCATCTTCATGATCTGCTGGACCCGCTCGACCGGCAGGTTCATCTCGTCGGCGACCTCCTCGGGCGTGGGCTCGTGGCCGTACTCCTGCAGGAGCTGCTTTTGGACCTGCATGACCTTGTTGAGGGTCTCGATCATGTGCACGGGGATGCGGATCGTGCGGGCCTGGTCGGCGATCGAGCGGGTGATGGCCTGGCGGATCCACCAGGTCGCGTAGGTCGAAAACTTGTAGCCGCGGCGGTACTCGAACTTCTCGACGGCCTTCATCAGCCCCATGTTCCCCTCCTGGATCAGGTCGAGGAAGGACAGGCCGCGGTTGGTGTACTTCTTGGCGATCGAGATCACCAGCCGAAGGTTCGCCTCCACCATCTCGGTCTTGGCCTTGTGTGCCTCCCGGATGTGGACCTGGGCCTTGCGGACGACCTCCAGCAGCTGCGCCGGGGCGATCCGCTGCTCGATCTCGATCTTGCGCAGCTCCGCGTTCACGGCGCGGGTGTCGATCGCCGCGTCCTTCTTGGTCTTTGGGTGCTTCGCCCGCTCGAGCTGGTTCTGGCAGGTCTCGATCCGGTCGATCACCGTCCAGAGCGCGTCCAGATACTCCTCGTACACCTTGAGCTTGAAGTAGAACTTCGGAAAGCCGGAGCGCAGCATCGTCTCCCGCTTGCGGAACTTGGCCTGGAGCTTCTTGCGCTCGACCTCCGAGCGGCACTTGACCAGGGCCTCCCAGTTCTCGGCCACGCCCTGTTCGGAGCGCTGGGTTGTCTCCACCAGTTTCGGCAGGGACTTGAAATACGCGTCGCGGCTCTCGATCTTCTTGTCGATCACCACGCGGTCGAAGCGCTCCTCGCGGTTGAGCAGCCTCGCCCCGAGGGTGGCAATGTACTTGCCGATCGCGCTCGCCTGGAAGAGGGCCTCCTGGGCCCTGAGCTCGGCCGTCTCGATCCGCTTGGAGATCTCGACCTCCTGCTCGCGGGTCAGCAGGGGGACCTGGCCCATCTGCTTGAGGTACATGCGGACCGGGTCGTCGAGGATGTCGTTCTGGGATGTCCGCGACTCCTCCTCCTCGGCCTCCTCCTGGCGCTGCTTGTAGTCCTCGACCTGATCCGGCTCGAGGATCTCGATTTCGAGGTTCTGCAGGATCGACAGGACGTTGTCGATTTCCTCCTGGTTCTCGACCGACTCGGGCAGGGCCTCGTTGATGTCATCGAAGGTGAGGTACCCCTGCTCCTTGGACAGGCGGATCAGCTGGCGGATCTTCTCGTTGATCCCGCCCGGCGGGATCGCCTCGGCACCCTCCGGGACCTCAGCCGCGTCCGCGGCATGGGGCGTGCGTGCGAGAACGGCCTCGACGGCTTCAGATGCTTCGATAGGGGCAGGCTTGGCTTTGCGCGACATTAGGAGACAGGTGTATGCCGAAACAAAGCCTCACCTTGCAACCGTCAGCACAAGCGGCTGGCGCAGTTGTCGTTGCAATTCGAAACTCTCTCTCAGCAGTGATACCGGGTCATCCTTACTGTCCGCTGACACCCTGGCTAATGCAAGTTCTATTTGCCTGAGCCTGGGCTCGATCGACCGGGCCCGCAGCTGCCGCAGGCCCTCCTGAGCCACCTTGAGGGGGTCGTCGAAACCCGGGGGGTCGAACAGGAGCGATGCGATCAGGGCCTTTTCCGAGGGCGACTCGAGAAGCCCGTCGAGGTGGTCGCGTCCCGGCCATGCGTCGTGCTCGAACTCGGCCAGGAAGCGGTTCAGGAGGACCCCGGCGGCGTGGCTGGTGTCGATCCAGTGGTGGGGCAGGACGGCGCTCATGGGCTTGCCCAGCCCCTCGCAGTGCAGCAGCAGCAGCAGCAAGTCGTGCTCCGGGGTCGGGCCCGCCGCGGCCGCAGGGGCCTCGGCCGGGGCGCGCTGGGGCGCGGACCTGCGCCCGAGCATCCGCTCGAAGTCCCGCTGCAGGGCCGCTGCCGGCAGGGCCAGGTGCGCGGCCGCCTCCGAGATGAACGCCGAACGCGCAACCTCGCTCTCCGCCGCGGCGATTGTCTCGAGCACGGTGCGGGCGGCCCGGCTCTTCTGCTCGGGCGATGTGGCGGGTTGACCCGGGGGCAGGACGGCCCGGCAGGCGAAGGCCATGGCGCTCAAGGCTTTGCCCCTGACCTCCTCGTAGGCGGCAAGGCCCTTCTCGAGGAACAACAGGTCGGGGTCGAGCTTTTCTGCCCCGGCGAGCGTCAGGAACCGGACCTCGAGCCCGGCCCGGATAGCCATCGGCAGGAGCCTCAGGGCCGCCTTCTGGCCGGCCCCGTCGCTGTCGAAGAAGCACTCGACCTGCGGGTGGTAGCGGCGCAGAAGCGAAAGCTGGGTCTCGGTGATCGCGGTCCCCTGGGGGGCGACCGCGGTCTTCAGCCCGACCTGCCAGCAGCGCATCGCGTCCAGCTGCCCCTCAACGAGGACGAAGGGGTGCCCCTCGCCGACGCCGGTCCGGGCGCGGTCCAGGTTGAACAGGAGGTTTCCCTTGGTGAAGATCGGGGTCTCGGGGGAGTTGACGTATTTGGCCTCGTGCGCCGGGTCGTCCTCGGGGGTCCTCTCGGTCTGCCGGGCCGTGAAGGCCACAACCCGGCCCTGATGGTCGCGGATCGGGATCATGAGTCGGCCGCGGAAGCGCGGCCTCAAGGCGGCGGCCGTCACGGCGGCCCCATCCCGCAGGAAGAAAAGCCCGCACTGCCGGAGCGCCTCCTCGGAGTAGCGGCGCTGCCACAGTTTCGCCGCCAGCCCGCCGTCGTCGGGCGGAGCCGCCCCGATCCGAAACTCCTCGGCGAGCGCCGCCGGGAACCGGCGCTGGGCCTCCCAGTAGACGCGCATGTACTCCCCTATAGGCTTGGCGGAACGGAACGCCTCCCGGTAGAAGTCGGCCGCCTGCTCGTGGATGTCGTAAAGCTCCTGGCGCAGCGAGCGGTCCTCGCGGGTGGGGCCGGAGCCCTCCTCGTACTCGATCACGATCCCGAACCGCTGCCCGAGCGCCTCCACGGCCTCGGTGAAGTTGAGCTGCTCAGTCTCCCGCACAAACGAGATGATGTCGCCGGCCTTGCCGCACCCGAAGCACTTGTAGAAGCCCTTCTCGGGGTCCACGTGGAAGGACGGCGTCTTTTCGTTGTGGAAGGGGCACAGGCCCTTCATCCGCGAGCCGGCCTTGCGCAGGGTCGCGACGCGCGACACCACGTCGGCGATATTTACGCGCAGCTTCAGATCGCGAACGCAGGTGGGTTTGATTACGGGCATGGAACGACGCGGCGCCGCTGGCGTCTTAAGCGTGAAGAATGCACTTTCAACCCGTTGACGGTACTGTCAAGTTCGGCGGCTTGAGCCTCGGAATCCTAGCCCGGCCACCGGCCTCCCGCCCCCGCTTCGGGGCGCGCCTGCTGGCGCCCCTTCTCCTCGCCGCGTGCCTGGCCGTCCCGGCGCGCGCCCAGACTTCTGCGGAGGCGCCGCGGCCCACGCCGGCCCCGGCCCCTGTGGCCCGCAACCCCGTGTGGCAGGCGAGACTCGCCAACTTCGATGAGTCGGGCTACGCCCAGGCGGTCGAGTCCGTCTTCGCCGCCTACGAAAAGGCGGCGCACCGCAAGGTCGTCCCGGGCCCCAAGCGCCGGGTGGGCCTGAAGGTCTACACTGACTCGGGCCCCGGGCTGGAGACCCCGGTGGCGCTCGTCAAGGCGGTCATGACTGCTCTCGAGAACCGCGGATTCCAGCACCGGAACATCTTCCTGGTGGGGTTGAACCAGCTGCGCCTGCGGATGACCGGCTACCTGCCGTCCCTGGTCACGGGCAAGACCCCCTTCGAGGGAAACCCGATCTATGTGCTGGAATCGGGTCGCTACTATGATCCGGTGTGGTTTTACGACAGCCCGCTGCCGGAGCGGTTCGACCCGGTCTTCGCCGCCCAGCAGACGCGCGACTACTCCAACAACTCCACCCGGGACGAGGACCGCAAGAGCTTCCTCGACACGATGCTCTTCCTGGACGCCGACTTCTGGATCGACCTGCCGGTCTACACCGACCACCCGACCCTCGGGGTCAACGGGGCCCTTGTGAACGCGACCCTCTGGAACGCCTCGAACACGGCGCGCTTCTTCCGCTCCCCGGCGAACGCCCCGGCGGCGGTCGCCGAGATGAGCGCGATCCCCGAATTGCGCCAGACCTGGATCTTCACGATCGCCAGCCTCCAGGCCTACCAGTACATCGGCGGCCCGTATTTCAATTCCCTGTACACCGCCTCCGAGCCCTACGTCTGGCTGAGCGCGGACCCGGTGATCATGGACGCGCTGATGCGCGACCGCATGAACCACTGGCGCCGCAAAGACGGCTTTGACGATATTTCCGACGAGATCCGCACCCTCGAGTACGCGGCGGCCCTAGGGGTCGGCTCCACGGCGACCAAGAAGGCGATCATCATCCCGGTCAAACAGTGACCGACCCCGGGGAGTGGGGGAGCAAATTCCCGCTTGTGTCCGGTGAGGCTCCGGGGCCATTTTTGGCCCAGGCATGACGACCTCCTCCTACCTGCCTTTCCTCGTCCAAGCCGTGCTCGCCCTGGTCATCACGGGTGCGGTCATCGGTGCGCACGCGCTGCTCGGCCAGCGGGCGAAGCGCACGCCGATCAAGGACTCCCCCTACGAGTGCGGAATCGCGTCGAGCGGCCCGGCCCCGGTCCGCTTCCCGATCAAGTTCTTTGTGACGGCGCTGTTGTTCATGCTGTTCGACCTCGAGGTCGTGATCCTGATTCCGTCGGCCGTTGTCTACCGCGAGTTCCTCGCCAACCACATCGCGATCCTCGGCCCGCTCCTGTTCTTCCTCGGCATCCTGGTGCTGGGCCTGATTTACGAGGTCAAGAAGGGCGCCCTCGAATGGGAGAGGTGAGGACCACCCCCGGGTCCCCCAACCCCCCTAGGAACCGGCCATGAGGCTAGACAAGATAATCGCCCGTAGCCGGATCGTCGACCTGCGCAGCGCCGACTTGGAGGGCGCCTTGGACGAGCTCGTCCGGGTCTCTGTCGGAAAGTTTCCCGACCTGAAGCCTGAGGCACTCCTCAAGGGCCTGCTCGCCCGCGAGAGCACGATGACGACCTACCTGGGGTTCGGGGTCGCCCTCCCCCACGTCCGGGTCAAGATGAGCCGGCGCTATGTCCTGGCGATCGGGCGCAGCCGGGCCGGGATCCGGCACGACGGCGCGATCGCAGACGAGCGGGTCCACCTGATCGTGATGCTGATCGCCGGTGAGAAGGCCCGCGACTACCTGCAGGTCCTGGCCTCCATCGCCCGGCAGGTGCGCGAGCCCGAGCTCGTGGAGAGCCTGATCAACGCGCCCGACCTGGACAGCCTCTTCGAGCGTCTGGTCGGCGGTTTCGGCGGGATCCGGCCCGTCCAGGCCCAGCAGAACCGCATCAACCGGCTGATGCTCCGCGAGGCCGAGCGGGTCGCCCGCGGGGCGGCGTGCCGGGTCATGATGGTCTTCGGCGACACCTTCATCGGCGGGATCGAGCGGGAGGCCCTGCAGTCCCGGCTGAAGACGATCCTCGTCACCCGAAACCCCATCGAGCCGAGCGAGGACAAGGACGCCTTCGCCGACACGATCCAGGTCCGGTCCTTCTCCAGCCAGCGCATGGCCCAACTGCGCAGCGCGATTCTCGTCGCCCTCACCCGCGGGGTGATCGCCTTCAACGACCGGGTCTGCTGCATCGGCGGCACCACCGGGAGCAACCAGTTCGACACGCTGATCGTCGTCGACATCGAGCGCGAGTTCCAGACCCTGCTGACCGGCTCTACGGCGGACCTGCTGCCCGCCGACGTGAAGCCCGAGGTCCTCGAGCGGGTGATCGCGGTGGCCACCGAGCTCGGCGTTGAGGGGCGCGAGGGGCGCCCGGTGGGGTGCCTGTTCGTGGTCGGCGACACCGACAAGGTCACGACCCTGACCAAGCCCCTGGTCCTCAATCCCTTCCACGGGTACAAGGAGGAGGACCGCAACATCCTCAACCCCTTCATGGACGAGACGGTCAAGGAGTTCTCGTCGATCGACGGGGCCTTCGTGATCCGGGGCGACGGGGTGGTGGAGTCTGCCGGGAGCCTCGTCCAGGCGACGACCGACAGCGACCACAACCTGCCGAGCGGGCTGGGCAGCCGCCACGCCGCAGCGGCCGCGGTGAGCGTGGCGGCCGACTGCATTTCGATCGTTGTTTCCTCAAGCACCGGCCAGGTGACGCTCTTCCGGCGCGGGGTGATGCTGCCGCTCACGGAGAAGCGCCGCTAGGCCCCCCGGGCCTTTTCAGGTTGCAAACCGGGCCCGCCTTAGCCTTCGTTTGACCCCTTCACCCTTTAAACACCATGCAAGAACTTGTCACCCTGGAATGCACCGAGGCTAAGAAGGAAGGCAAACAGGTCTCCCGCTACCTCACGTTTCGCAACAAGAAGACGGTCACGGAGCGTATTTCCAAGAAGAAGTACAACCCGCACCTGCGGCGCCACACCGTCCACAAGGAGATCAAGTAGGGCCGTTTAGGCCCTGTTTCTTCAGGAGCGCGGCTCTGCCGCGCCCGACTGCTGGTGGGAAAGCTGCTGCCTGCGGGCAGCGCGCCACCCTTCGCGGTGCTTGCGGATCCAGTCCAGGAGCGCCCGCTCGAAGCCGATATCGTAGCCCAGGCGCTCTGACTCCAGCCACTTGTGCTTGAGGATCTCCTCGCGCTCCGCGAGAAACTCTTGGTACAGGCTCGACTGCTTCACGAACTCCTGTGAAGGCGGAGCAGGTTCTTTTAGAGTAGGTGGCATGCCGCGGACGCCCCCATGAGAGAACGATGCGCGGGGGGCTGTCAACAACGGCAATTTGACCGGAACGTAACGTTAGGCGCCGCCAGCTGCCGGGCGCGGTTTCTCCAGGCGGGCGAGAAGCGACTCGGCCATCCCGCGGAAGACCCCCGCGGCCGGCCCCTTGGGGTCGCTGACGACGACCGGGACCCCCGTGTCTCCCCCCTCCCGGATCCCGGGCAGGAGCGGCACCTGGCCGAGGAGCGTCGTCTCGAGCCGCTCGGCGATCGCGAGCCCGCCGCCTTCGCCGAACAGGGCGTGTCGGTTGCCGGCCGGATCGACGAAGGCACTCATGTTCTCCGCAACACCGAGAATCGGGACGTTGACCTTCTGGAACATGAGCCCGCCCTTGCGGGCCACGTTCGAGGCCGCAGGCTGGGGCGTGGTGACGAGGATCGCCCCGTCGAGGGGCAGGGTCTGGACGAGCGAAAGCTGCGCATCGCCGGTCCCGGGCGGAAGGTCGACCACCAGGACGTCCAGGTCGCCCCAGCGCACATTCTGGATGAACTGCTGGATCGTCTTCATGATCATGGGGCCGCGCCAGACGACCGGCGTGTCGTCATCGACCAGAAACCCCATGCTCATGACCCGGACCCCGTACTTCTCCATGGGGATCAGGACGGCGTCGGGGCCGTCCCCCTCGATCTCGGGGCGGCCGTGCAGCCCCATCATGAGGGGCACGCTCGGCCCATAGATGTCGCAGTCCAGAAGCCCCACCCGGCCGGGCCGGCCGCGGGCCGTGAGCACCTGCGCTAGGGAGCAGCTTAAGTTCACGGCGAAGGTGGTCTTCCCGACCCCTCCCTTGCCGGAGCCGATCGCAACCGAATGGAGGATCCCCTGGGGGGCGGAGCCCGAGCCGGGCAGGTTGCCTCCCGGGGCCGGCCCCTTGACCGGCTGCACGGCGACGTCGATCACCGCGCGGGTGACCCCGGGAATAGCCCGCAGGCACCTGTCGACCTCGCCCCGGAGGGCCAGGGGCACCTTGGGGTCGTTGGTCGTCAGGGCCAGCTCGACGTGAGCGGTCCCGTCCTTGAAGGAGGCCGATCGGACCAGGCCGAACGAGACGATGTCCCGGCTGAAGCCGGGGTACTTGACCTGCCTGAGGTGCTCCTTGATTTCGTTGTCGGTCACGGTGTGATGGGTAGGGTCGTGTGGAACTTTGGAATAAATAAGAGTTGTTAAGCGGCGCCCGCGCGCAAATACAAATCACTGAATCCTTCCTCCTTTCCGCCCATGCCCAGACTCCTGCGCCTGCTCCTCGCCCTCCTTCCCGTGGCCGCCCCGGCCTTCGCCCAGCGCGACATCGGCTCGGTCGAGGTCATCGTCAACAGCAAGACCGTCCCCGTGCGCGTCTCCGCCGACTCGCCGGAACTGAACAACCTCGCCCTCCAGGCCTTCTCGAGCCACGGGCGCTACCGCCTGCAGGCGAGCGGCTACGCCTACGACATCCGATTCACGCAGGCCGGCCGCTTCCAGGTCAAAGTCGACGTCTCGAAGGGCGGGGGCGGCGGCCCGATCGCATCGGAGGTCGCCACCGGCACGAGCGAGCGAAACGCGCTCTTCCGCGCCGCCGATTTCGCAGTCGAAAAGACGAACGGGATGGGCCTTAAGGGGTATTTCGCCTCGAAGCTTGTCTTCATCGGAAAATCGACCGGGTCCTCCGAGGTGTGCACGAGCGACCTGTTCTTCGGCGAGATCCGCCGGATCACCTCCGACCGGGCCGACGCCCTGATGCCACGCTGGTCCCCCGACGGCAGAAAGGTCCTCTACACAAGCTATGTGCACGGATTCCCCGACATCTTTCTGATCGACCTGGCGACCTACCAGCGCACGACCTTTGAGAGCTTCAAGGGGACGAACATGAGCGCCCGCTTCAGCCCCGACGGCCGGCGCGTCGCCATGGTACTCACCGGCAGCGGCTCGACCGAGGTCTGGGTGAGCGACGCCCAGGGCCGCGGTCTGACCCGCCTGACGCGCTCAGACTCCGCCAAGTCATCCCCGTGCTTCTCCCCGGACGGCTCGCGCCTGGTCTTTGCCCAGGAGCCGGGCCCCCAACTCTACGTCATGGGTTCGTCCGGAGGGCCCGCCCGCCGCATCACCTCGAGCGCGATCAGCACCTACTGCGCCGAGCCCGACTGGAGCCGCGCAAACTCCGGCAAGATCGCCTTCACGATCCGCGTCGGCGGCCGATTCCAGATCGCCGTCTACGACTTCTCCAAGGGCGAGAGCGAGCAGGTCTCCAAGGCCCCCTTCGACGGCGTGGAGCCTAGCTGGCTGCCCGACGGGCGGCACCTAGTCTACACGGCGCGCAGCGCCTCCACCAACCGCATCTGCATTCTCGACACGGAGACGGGGCGAAGCACGCCGGTCAGTCCGGCGAGCTTCGGCGCGGCGCTTCAGGCCAACGTCTGCGCCCCGTAGGCGCAGGCGGTTCCCGGCGCTAGGCCAGGGCGGCGCGGTAGTTCGCCTCGGCCGCGTCCCAGTTGACCACGGCCCACCAGGCCGCGATGTAGTCCGGGCGGCGGTTCTGGTAGTGCAGGTAGTAGGCGTGCTCCCAAACGTCCAGTCCGATGACGGGCTTGCCCTCGAATCCGGCGACGGCCTTGCCCATCAGCGGGCTGTCCTGGTTGGCGGTCGATCCGACGGCGAGCTTCTTGTCGGCCGCGACGACGAGCCAGGCCCATCCGGAGCCGAAGCGGCCGGCGGCGGCCTTTGCAAACTCCTCCTTGAACTTGTCAAAGGAGCCGAAGGACGCCTGGATCGCGGCCCCCAGGGAGCCCGTCGGGACGCCGCCCTTGCCGGCTCCGAGGATCGTCCAGAAAAACGAATGATTGCTGTGCCCCCCGGCGTTGTTGCGAAGGCCGGTGCGGACCGCGTCGGGCACCTTGCCCAGGTCGGCGATCAGGGCGTTGACGGGCAGGGCCGCCAGGGCCGGCAGGTCCTTCAGGAAGTTGTTCGCGTTGTTGACGTACGCCTGGTGGTGCTTCGAGTGGTGGATCTCCATCGTTCGGGCGTCGAAGTGCGGCTCGAGCGCGGTGTAGGCGTAGGGCAGTTTGGGGAGTTCGTAGGCCATGGTAAGTCGTCTGTTGTGGGTGAGGATTCGGAGTGTGTCTGAATTGGAATAATCGCACCACCGGGTGCGGACGTCAAATTTCCTCTTCCTTGCGCTTGGTGCGGAAGAACCCCTGAAGGAGCTCCCGGCACTCGGCCTCGAGGACCCCGCCCGCGGTGATCTCCAGGCGGTGGTTTGCCCGCGGCAGCCCGTTTAGGTCCATCGCCCCGCCGAGGCACCCCATCTTCGGGTCAGGGACGGCGTAGCAGACGCGCTTGACCCGGGACATCACCATCGCCCCCGAGCACATCGGGCAGGGCTCCTTGGTGACGTACACGGTCGCCCCCTCCAGCCTCCAGTCCCCGAGCTTCGCCGCGGCCTGGGTCAGGGCGAGCATCTCCGCATGCGCGGTCGGGTCGTGCGAGCCCTCGACCGCGTTGTGGGCCGAGGCCACGATCTCCCCCCCCATCTCGATCACCGCCCCTATGGGGACTTCGTCCTTGCGCCAGGCGTCGATCGCCTGGTTGTAGGCGGCGCTCATGAAGAACGCGTCGTCGCGGGACAGCTGCGAGGGGAAGCGCTTTTCGAAGGGGCAGGTTGCCTCAGGCATCGTCGTTATGGGCCGACCGTTCTAGCCGCTTACCGTTTAGAGCCTTCCATGATTTTCTTGACTTATCGTCCCCAATTACACCTTACAAGGGGCTTTTCTGCTGGTTGAGCAACACCACCATGACCGTCACCTCAATCTCGAGCCTGCAGGCCCACCATGGCTGACGGCAATTCCATAGAGGTTGAGGGCAAGGTGGTGGTCGTCCTTCCAGGCACGATGTTCAAGGTGAGGCTGGCCAACGGCCACGTGGTCCTGGCCCACATCTCGGGCAAGCTCCGGAAGAACTTCATCAAGATCGCCGCGGGCGACACGGTGAAGATGGAAATGAGCCCCTACGACTTGGAGAAGGCGCGCATCACCTTCCGGATGAAGGAAACCAACCCGATGGCGCCGCCGCCGATGCGCCGGCGGTACTGACCGCCCTGAAGCCCGCGTCTCCCCCTCCATGAGACGCCCCGTTCCCAAGCGCTTAGCGGGCAGCCGCGCGCCGGGCCGCTTCGCCGGGGACGTGGACCGGTTCATCGCCTTTTTGGAGCTCGAGCGCGGGCTTTCCCGTCACACGAGGGAGGCCTACCAGCGCGACCTCGACCAGGCCTCGGCGTTTCTGTCGCGGAGCGGGGTCGCCGACTGGCGGGCCGCCCCGGCCCAAACCGCGGGGGAGTGGATCGGAAGCCTAGGCAGGGGATTCGCCCCGGCGAGCCTCGCGCGCAAACTCGCGGCCCTCAGGGCCTTCGCCCGGTTCCTCGTCCGCGAGGGCCTGCGCAAGGACGACTTTTCGGCGCTCCTGTCCGGGCCAAAGCTGGTCCGGCGCCTTCCCGGAACCCTCACCCCGGAGGAAGTTGGCCGTCTTCTGTCCGCTCCGACCGGGGCCTCGCCCGCCGCGCTTCGCGACCGGGCGATCCTCGAAGTGTTCTATTCGAGCGGGTTGCGCGTTTCCGAGGTGGCGCAGCTCACGCTGCAGCAGCTCGACCTAGAGGGCGGCTATCTGAGGGTCTTCGGAAAGGGTTCCAAGGAGCGGATTGTCCCGGTGGGAGGCCGGGCCCGCGACGCCCTCACGTCCTACCTCGCCTCGGGCCGGCCCCACCTGGTCAAGCCCAGGACGGGCAGCCAGCTCTTCCTGAGCAACCGCGGGACCTCCCTTTCCCGGGTGAGGCTCTGGATGATTGTCCGCGCCTACGCCCGGCGCGCCGGGATAACCAAACCGGTGAAGCCCCATCTACTCCGGCACTGTTTCGCAACCCATTTGCTCGGGGGAGGGGCCGACTTAAGGGCGATCCAGGAGATGCTCGGGCACGCGAGCATTTCGACGACCCAGATTTACACCGCAGTAGAGCCCGCAAGGCTTCTCGAGCATCACGCCCGCTATCATCCGCGCAATCGGGGCTGAATACCCTTGACCGCTTTGCGTTTCACGGCGTCATCGTTTCGCTTTAACGGCCCGTGAAGATCACCGTCTTTGTCACACCGAAGAAAAACGTGCTCGACCCGCAGGGAGCGGCGGTCGGCCATGCCCTGGAGAGCCTCGGATTCCCGGGTCTGAAGGGAGCGCGCATCGGCAAGCTGATCGAGCTCGATGTCGAGGGGCCGGACTCCCCGGAGCTGAGGGCCCGGCTCGACCAGGTGTGCCGCGACCTGCTCAGCAACCCCGTGATCGAGGACTTCCGCTGCGAGATCGGGCGATGAACGTAGCCGTCCTGCAGTTCCCGGGATCCAACTGCGACCAGGACGCTCTCCATCTATTCGCCAGCGGACTTAAGGTCCCGGCCCGCTACGTCTGGCACAAGGACACCGGGCTCGGATCGGCCGACCTGGTGGTCGTGCCCGGGGGGTTCTCCTACGGCGACTACCTCAGGTGCGGGGCGATTGCCCGGTTCTCGCCCGTCATGCGGGCCGTCCGGGATTTCGCGTCGGCGGGTGGGCTTGTCCTGGGAATCTGCAACGGGTTCCAGATCCTGTGCGAGGCGGGCCTGCTGCCCGGGGCCCTGATCCGCAATTCCTCGCTCGAATACCGGTGCCTCACGTGCGAGCTCGCCGTTGAACCGAGCACGCCGTCCTTCGGCCCGGCGACCCTGGGGCCAACAATCCGCATGCCGATCGGGCACGGAGAGGGCAACTACCGGATCGATCCGGAGGGGCTCGCCCGGCTGCGCGCCAACCGGCAGGTTCTCCTGCGCTACGCCTCCAATCCCAACGGCTCCCTGGACGACATCGCCGGGATCCGCAACGAGACGGGGAACGTCTTCGGCATGATGCCGCACCCGGACCGGGCCTTCGAGCGCTTCCATCCGAGCCAGGACGGCCTGGCCGTCGCCCGCGCTGTCCTGGCGACCCGGTTCCCCGAGGTCCTGAAACGGGCTGGCTGAGCCCGCACCCTGCCGCGATGACCGAGCCTTTTCCGCCCAATCCCGACCCGGTCTTAAACCAGCCGATCACGCCCGCGCTCGTCAAGAAGCACGGACTGCTCCCCGACGAGTACGCGAGGATCCGCGCTGCGCTGGGCCGGGATCCGGCCCTGACCGAGCTGGGGATCTTCTCGGTCATGTGGTCGGAGCACTGCTCCTACAAGAACACGCGGCCCCTGCTGAAGGGGTTTCCCACCGAGAAGAAGCATATCGGGGCCGGGTTCGGGCGCGTGCTCGTCAAGGCCGGCGAGGAGAACGCGGGCATCGTCGACATAGGCAACGGCTGGGCGATCGCCTTCAAGATCGAGTCGCACAACCACCCGAGCGCAGTCGAGCCGTTTGAGGGCGCGGCGACCGGGGTGGGCGGGATCATCCGCGACATTTTCACGATGGGGGCCCGGCCGGTCTTGCTCACCAATTCCCTGCGCTTTGGCGACCTGAGTTCGCCCGCGACCAAGAGGCTCCTGCGGGGCGTGGTCGCCGGGATTTCCCACTATGGCAACTGCGTCGGGGTCCCGACGATCGGCGGCGACGTCTACTTTGACCGATCCTACGAGGGAAACCCGCTCGTGAACGCCCTGTGCCTGGGAACGCTCCGCCACGACCAGATCCGCCGGGGCAAGGCGACGGGGGTGGGCAACCCGGTCTATTACGTCGGCGCCGCGACGGGCCGCGACGGGCTGGGAGGGGCTGCCTTCGCCTCGAAGGAGCTCAGCGCGGAAAGCTCGGCCGACCGGCCCGCCGTCCAGAAGGGGGACCCCTTCATGGAGAAGCTCCTGATCGAGGCCTGCCTCGAGATGATGTCCGTTCCGGAGCTCGTGGTGGGGATCCAGGACATGGGGGCCGCCGGGCTGACCTGTTCAACCTGCGAGACCGCCAGCCGCGGCGGCGCCGGAATCGAGATCGAACTCGACAAGGTTCCCCAGAGGGAGACCGGGATGAACTCCTACGAGATCATGCTCTCCGAGTCCCAGGAGAGGATGCTCGTGATCGTGAAGAAGGGCCGCGAGCGCGAGATCGAGCAGATCTTTGAGAAGTGGGACCTGCACGCTTCGCGGGTCGGGTTTGTGACGGACACAGGCCGGATGGTGGTCCGGCACCACGGCACGGTTGTCGCCGACATCCCGGCACGGACGCTGACCGACGAGGCCCCGGTCTACCAGCGCGAGGCCCGCGAGGGGCCCGGACCGGTCGCGGCCCGGGCGTGGACCCCGGCCGGCCTTGCCGACCTGGATTGCGCGGGCGTCTGCGCCGCCCTGCCGAGGCTTCTTTCCCACCCGACGATTGCCTCCAAGCGGTGGATCTACCGGCAGTACGACCACATGGTGCAGCACGGCACCGTCGTCGCCCCTGGAAGCGATGCGGCGGTTGTCCGCCTGCGGCTCGGGGAGGCGGAGAGGTTCATCGCGATCAGCAACGACGGCAACGGCCGCTACTGCTACGTTAACCCGCACCGCGGCGCCCTGATCGCGATGGCCGAGTGCCTGCGCAACCTCGCCTGCTCCGGGGCGGTGCCGTTGGCGATGACCGACAACCTGAATTTTGGGAACCCCTACAAGCCGGAGGCCTTCCACCCCCTGAAGGAGTGCGTGCGGGGGCTCGCCGAGGCGTGCCGGTTCTTCGATGTGCCGGTCGTGGGCGGAAACGTGTCGCTGTACAACGAGTCGCCCGAGGGGGCGATCGACCCGACCCCGACAGTCGGGGTTGTCGGCCTGATCGAGAGCGAGGCCCATGTCACGCGCCAGCATGTCCGCTCCGCGGGCGAGCGCCTGCTGCTCCTCGGGGGCTGGCCGGACGAGCTCGGCGCAAGCCAGTACCTCGGCGTGATCCACGGGTTGAAGATGGGGGATGCCCCCGCGGTGGACCTCGCTGTTGAGAAGAGCCTGCAGGACCTCCTCTTGAGCCAGATCCGCGCTGGCCGCGTGCGCGCGGCCCACGACCTAAGCGAGGGCGGGCTGCTGGTTGCGCTGAGCGAGATGCTCTTCGGGGGCGACAACCCTCCGGCCGCTCCCGGCCTGGGCGCCGCGATCGACCTCTCGAAAGGTGCAGCTACCCGGACGGATGCCCTGCTCTTCGGCGAAAGCCAGGGCCGCGTGGTCCTGGCCGTCCTGCCGGCGGACGAGCCGGCGGTCCTGGTAGCGGCGAGAGCCGCGGGCGTTGACGCCGCCGAGATCGGGGCGGTCACTGGCGACGGGATACTCGCCCTCAGGCTTGCGCGGCCCGAGGCGAACGTGTCGTGGCCCGTTGCGGAGTTGCGCCGGGCGTGGGAGACGAGTATCGAAGCGCAGATGGCGCGCCCTGGACTGGGCTAGCCTCAACCCACCCATGAGCGACCTCCTCACCCACGAATGCGGCGTAGCGCTGGTCCGCCTTCTCAAGCCCCTCTCCTACTACCAGGACAAGTACGGCACGCCCCTGTGGGGCTTCACGAAGCTGTTCCTGCTGATGGAGAAGCAGCACAACCGCGGGCAGGACGGGGCGGGGGCGGCCTGCGTCAAGCTGGGTATGCCTGCCGGGGAGCCGTTCATGTACCGGGAGAGGAACGTGAAGGTGAACCCGCTCGACCGGATCTTCCGGCTGCTCCTCAAGCAGTACAACGACGCGGTCGCCCTGGGCGTCATCCACCCGGAGTTCTCCGACACGGTGAAGAAGCACTTCGACTTCGGGGGCGAACTGCTCCTCGGGCACCTGCGCTACGGAACGAGCGGCGGGTACAACCTGAGCGCCTGCCACCCGTTCTTCCGGCGCAGTCCCTGGCCCACGCGCAACCTGGCGCTGTGCGGAAACTTCAACCTGACGAACACCCGGGAGCTGAACGACAGCCTGATCGCCATGGGCCAGCACCCGATCTTCGCCACGGACACCCAGGCGATCCTCGAGAAGATCGGCTTCTTCCTGGACGAGGAGCACGAGGACATCTACCGGTTCCTGCGCAAGCGCGACCTTTCCGGCGAGGAGCTCTCCCGGCAGATCAGCGAGGACCTGGACCTCACCCGGGTTCTCACGCGGGCCGCCAAAAACTGGGACGGAGGCTATGTGCTGTGCGGTGTCATCGGGAACGGCGATGCGTTCGTCGCCCGGGACCCGTCGGGGATCCGGCCCTGCCACTATTTCCAGAACGACGAGGTCGTGGCGTTCGCCTCGGAGAGGGCGCCCCTGATGACGGTGTTCGACCTGGGGCTCGACGAGGTAAAAGAGGTTCCCCCGGGCAACGTGGTCGTGATCAAGCGGCGGGGGGAGATCACCTCAAAGCCCTTCACGGGGCCCCTTCCGCGCGCTTCGTGCTCGTTCGAGCGGATTTATTTTTCGAGGGGCAACGACGTCGACATCTACCAGGAGCGCAAGGCGCTCGGAGGCAACCTGGCCGACCAAATCGTCACAGCGATCGGCCGGGACTGGCACAACACGGTCTTCGGCTACGTCCCGAACACGGCCGAGGTGGCCTACTACGGGCTCATGTCGGCCCTTCGGGTCATCCGGCGCGACGAGGTCAAGGCGGCGATCATGAAGGCGAGCCGCACCGGGCAGCTCACCGAGGAGCTTCTCGACGACCTGATCCTGAGGAACTGGCCGCGCAGCGAGAAGGTCGTCAGCAAGGACATCAAGCTGCGCACCTTCATCGGCAAGGAGAACCTCAGAAACCAGCTCGGCAGCCACGTCTACGACATCACGTACGGCTCGGTGAAGCCCACCGACACGCTGGTGTGCGTGGACGACTCAATTGTCCGTGGCACGACCCTCCGCCGCTCGATCCTGCGGATCCTCTCTCGGCTGAACCCGAAGAAGATCGTCATCGTATCGACCGCCCCGCAGATCCGCTACCCGGACTGCTACGGGATCGACATGTCCGAAATCGGCAAATTCATCGCCTTCGAGGCGGCGGTGGCACTCCTGAAGGAGACCGGGCGGGGGGGAATCCTGGAGGAGATCTACGCCCGCTGCCGCGAGGAGGTTGCCAAGCCCTTCGGGACCCACGCCGTCAACCACGTCCGGGCGCTCTACGAGCCGTTCACCCCGGAGGAGATCTCGGCGAAGATCGTCGACCGTGTGAGGCCCCGGGACACGGCATGGAAGGGCGATATCGAGATCATCTTCCAGACGATCGAGAACCTCCACGCCGCGGTTCCGCAGAACACGGGGGACTGGTACTTCACCGGGCGGTACCCGACGCCGGGAGGCTACCGGGTCGTGAACCAGGCCTTTGTAAACTACTACGAAAAGAGCGAGGGGCGCTCCTACTAGACGCATGGCGCTGAGCTACGAGGCCTCCGGGGTCAACTACGACCGGCTCGACGCATTCAAGCGCGCGTGCCAGAAGGCTGCGCGCGAGACCTCCGGCCTGCTCGCCGGCCGCGGCTATGCGGAGCCTCCGGCGGTGCGCGGCGAAAGCGCCTACCTCGTGGAGGCGGCCGGCCATTACCTTGCCCATGTCGAGGAGGGCCTCGGCACAAAGAATCTGGTGGCCGACGAGGTCGCCCGCGCTACCGGGAAATGCCACTACCGCTCGATCGGGATCGATACGGTTGCGACGATCGTTAACGACTTGGTGACCTGCGGGGCGCTGCCCATCTCGGTGGCGATGCACGCGGCCGTGGGTGACTCGGAATGGTTTGCCGACGGACTGCGCGCCTCGGAGCTGGCCGAGGGATTCGCGGCAGGGTGCCGGGCCGCGGGCGCCGTCTGGGGGGGAGGGGAGACCCCGACCCTGCGCGGCGTTGTCGTGCCGGGGGCCATCGTCCTGGGGGGATCCTCTGTTGGCCGCATCGAGCCCAAGTCCCACCGCATCCTCGGTGACGTCTCCGACGGCGATGCGATCGTATTTTTGGCCTCGAACGGGGTCCACACCAACGGCCTGACCCTCTGCCGGCAGCTCGCCGAGCGCCTGCCGCAGGGCTATCGCAGTCGCCTGGAGACCGGGGAGGAGTTCGGGGAGGCGCTGCTCGCCCCGTCGGCGATCTATGTCGGCTTTGTCGCCGAGTGCCAGAAGCGGGGCATCACGCTCAAGTATGCTGCCCACGTGACCGGGCACGGTTGGCGCAAGCTCATGCGGCTTGAGGAGCCCTTTGTCCACGAGATCACCTCGGTGCGGGAGGCCCCGCCGCTGTTCCGCTTCCTCATGTCCCAGGGGCCCATCTCAACCCGGGAGGCCTACGGGACCTTCAACATGGGAATTGGGTTTGCGGTCTGGGTTCCGCCCGGCCTTGCCGAGGACACGGTTGCGGCTGCAAAGGCGGCGGGCCATGAGGCCTGGATCGCCGGCCGGGCCAGACGCGAAGGAAATAGAAAAGCCGTTGTTATTCCGCAGCTTGGGTTAATTTACGAGGCGGACTCACTGCAGCTGCGCTAAGGGGATAGGTTCCTAGGGGCGCTTTGTTCTTGCCAAGTTGACTAAAAGGTCAACTATTCCGGTCATGGGTAGAACAAGTGACGCCAGACAGCACCTGATGGAGGCCGCGCTCGATCTCATGTGGGAGGAGAGCTATGGGGCTATCACGATCGATGACATCTGCCGGAGGGCGGACGTCAACAAGGGGAGCTTTTACTATTTTTTCCACTCGAAGTCCGATCTAGCGGTGGCTGCGGTGGACGCCCTTTGGAGCGAGAAATGGAAGCCCCAGCTGGACGCCCAGTTTTCACCGTCGATTGAGCCCCTCAAGCGGCTTACGGACTACCTTCAGGCCATTTACAAGCGGCAGGTGGAGTCCAAGGAGAGATCGGGGAAGGTTCTTGGATGTCCCGTATGTTCCTTGGGTACAGAGATTAGCACTCGCGATGAAAAGCTCGGAGCCAAGATCAGAGAGATCTGCGCCTGCAAGCGGCGGTACTACGAGTCGGCGATCCGCGACGCGGTGGCGGACGGGTCCATCGAGCCCTGCGACCCAGTCGAAAAGGCAGCCAGTCTGGTGGGCCTGATCGAAGGGGTCGTGAGCCAGGGGCGCATCATGAACGATCCCGAGGTCATCCGGCACCTGCCGGCGATGGGACTGGACCTGTTGAGGGCCCGGTCAGCGGCTGTTGCATGATATCATTTTTCGTGGATCAAATTTTTTACCAAACAGTCAACTATCTCCATTACCGATGATCATCCAAGCCGCCATTCTTGTCGTGCTGGTCGTGTTCACCGCATGGGACGCGGGTGACCGCGGCTCCTCCTCTTAACATTTCCATGAGACACTTTTCCCCGTCCATCACATCCGAACGTCCCGCACCCGCTCCCGAGAGGGAGGCGCCGCCGGAACGCGACAGCCTCAGCGCCTACCTTCAGGAGATTGGCAAGACGCCGCTTCTGACCCTTGACGAGGAGCTAAAGCTTGCCGCCAAGATCCGCCGGGGCGATCAGGCAGCCCGAAGTCACATGATCCAGGCGAACCTGCGCCTGGTGGTTAAGATCGCCATGGACTATCGGGACTTCGGCCTTCCGCTGCTCGACCTGATCAGCGAGGGCAATATCGGTCTGGTGAAGGCCGTGGACCGCTATGACCCCCGAAAGGGCGGAAAGCTCAGCACGTACGCCTCCTGGTGGATCAAGCAGTCGATGCAACGGGCTCTGGCCAACCAGTCCAAGACAATCCGGCTGCCCGTTCACGCGGTCGCCCGGATCTCGCAGATGCGGAAGATGACCCGGACCCTAACCGACGAGCTGGGCCGCGAGCCCACTGACGAGGAGCTCGCGATCGAGCTGAACCTGCCCGTCAGCAAGGTTTCCCACCTGAAGTCGGTCTCGGTCCAGCCTGCCTCGCTCGACGCCCCCCTTGGGGAGACCTCGGACTCGGCCTCCCTGGGCGACATCGTGCGGGACGAGGGCGCCGCCATGCCCTCCGACCAGCTCCGGGCAAAGGACCTGTCATCGGACCTGAGGGAAATGGTCGCCTCGCTCGACAAGCGCGAGGCGGAGATCATCCGGCTGCGCTTCGGCTTGAGCGGCGGGGACGAGATGACTCTCGAAGAGGTGAGCAAGCGCTTCAATGTGACCCGCGAGCGGATCCGCCAGCTGCAACAGATGGCGCTGATGAAGATCCGCCGCAGGCTCGCCGAGCGCGAGTCCCAGTCGTCCCTCGTCGCTTAGAACTGCCCGGAACGGCCGGCGCGCCCGCCGGAGCGATTCCGAAATTGCCATTCGGGGACAATCCCCTAGGCTCCGGCGCGTGATGCGCCCAACCCCAAGCGTTCTCGCGGTCGTGTGCGCCCTGACACTTTTTGGTGGGTGCGCGAGCCGGCCGGCACTCAGACGGTCGTTCAACGACTACGGCGATGTCTACGCCGACACCCAGAACCGGCAGATGCTGCTCAACCTGGCCCGGCTCCACGAGCACGAGCCCACGTACTTCTTCCAGCTCACCCAGATTTCCGCGAGCTACACCTTCACCTCGCAGCTCGGGCTAGGGGACAACAAGGAGATTGGGCTCACTAACAACGGCGCTACGAATTTTCACGTCGCCAACGGCACGCTCAGCGGCACGGCAACCCACCAGCCCGTGTTCACGCTCGTTCCCCTAGCCGGCGACAAGTTCGCCCAGCAGCTTCTGCAGCCGATCAAGCCCGAGGTGTTCTATGACCTGTACGAGGAGGGTTGGCCGATCGATCTGCTGATGAGGGTCCTGATCGAGAAAATCGAGATCTTCCCGGATGCTGTGACCGGAGATGAAGTGCCGGCGGAGCAGGCAGGACTGGCCCATGGGAGGGAGGGCCGCGGCAGGGCCGGCGAAACGGCGGTATCCGAGCCCAAAAAAGACGATCGAACCGAGATTCTGGAAAACGATCCCTGGCAGGGGATTCGTGATCCGAAAGATCCGGTCGATGTCGCGCCTGACGGTCCAAAGGGTCATTACGACCGGTTCCTTCGCGCCTGCGCTCTCGCCCGTGAATATCAGCGGCACGGGCTCCTGTATCTGGCGGTTGGCGACTCGGAAACGAAGCCCGGAGCGAAGCAGGCAAAGGTTGCCGAAGAGCCCCAGGACGAGGCGAAGGCTCTAACGTCTCTTCTGAAGACCCTGACCTCGGCACTGCAGAAAGGCGCTTCGGAGGAGGGATCTGGGACCTCACCCCCGAAGGCCGGGGGCGCTGCCGGCAAGTCGGGCCAGCCCGGTAAGGATTTCTACTTCCAGATCATTGCGAACGATACGTCATTCGCCCTGTGCAATGCCCTCGCTGAACAGAAGGCATACTGGGGCTGGGACGATCCCATCAACCGTTTCAATCTTCTGGTCTTCAAGGGGTTTGAAGTCGCAGACAAGCCGCAGGGCAACGGGCCCTTCCGCGTGCGTCTGATCATGCGTTCCCTGATCACCGTGATGAACGCCCTCGCCAACGAGGGCGATGGATTCCGCCTCTTCAGGGATTATTTTCAGGGAGACGGAGGCGGAGAGATAGCCCGCCGCCCTGCGCGGCCCGCGCCACCCAGAATCGTTGATATCAGGACTATATCAAAGACAGCCCCAATACCTCTGGCGCCCCAAGGCGAGCCCCTGTACTGGGCGCCCCTTCCCGATCTTGAGGACCACGCCACGCTCGATCTGATTCCTACATCGGCCACACGCATCGGCCATGTCGTCGCCGAACTCAATTATGCCGGCCGCCACTATGTGGTTGCCGACCCGCCGGACCTACCAGGGCAGCCGTCCTCGACACAGAACCGCGACGTCTTCCGGCTGCTCGTCCAGCTCTCATTCCTCGCGACGACGGACCCGGCGGCCTACGCGACACCGTCGCTGATCCAGCTGCACTGAGCACCTGAGCTGCCACCATGGAGTGAGGTATTGGCCCCTTGCGAAAGCCCGGGGATTTCTGGATTCCACCCGGGCGAACTTAGGGAGAGATCTGCGGGCATGCACAACAATGTGTGCTCGATTTCGCTGAGCCCAGCGGCAAGCGTTAAGCACGCGCCCCGAAGGGGGACTCGTGACATTCCACTATCGACAAGATTCACTCATGAAAGTCCACCAACCGCTCGAAACGGCCGGAGTATCTGCCCCGAAGGCGAGCATCGGCCATGTCCACCTCAAGGTCGCCGACTTGGACCGATCGCTCAAGTTCTACCGCGACGTGCTCGGATTCTCAGTCACGCAGCGCTACGGGTCACAAGCCGTCTTTCTGTCGTTTGGTGGGTACCATCACCACCTGGGCCTCAACACCTGGGAGAGCGCGGGCGGCCAGCCGCCCCCCCGGGGGACAACCGGCCTCTACCATGTCGCAATCCTCTTCCAGAATCGCGTCGAACTTGCCGCAGCTGTGGGCCGGGTCATAGCAGCCGGGCTGCCCCTCGACGGCGCGGCCGATCACGGCGTGAGTGAGGCGATCTACCTGCGCGACCCGGATGGAAATGGGATCGAACTCTACTGGGACCGCCCTGCTGGGCAGTGGCCACGCACCGCCGACGGCGGCCTCGCCATGGGCACCGAGCCGCTCGACCTTGCGTCGCTCCTTCAGGAGGCCCCGCAGAGACCCGCTGCGGGATGATGCGCTCTCCTGGTCCTGCGATCTAAGCCAGGCTCCGGCCCGACTCCGCGATTACCGTGGCGGGCTTGACTGATAAGAGGATCGCTGGGCCTTAGCGAGCGGTGTAGCCGCCGTCGACGGTCAGGGTTGTTCCCGTCACGTAGCTTGACGCGTCGCTTAACAGGAACACCACGGCACCGGTGATTTCGGCAGCGTCAGCCATTCGGTCAAGGGCAGTCATCTTTCCAAATCGCTCCAGGAAGGCCGCGGGCTGGGGCTTGTCCGGATTGTAGATTCCGCCGGGAGCGACGGCGTTCACACGGACCTTGCGCGGTCCGTAATGAGTGGCCGAGTATCGGACCAGGTTGATCATGCCCGCCTTGTGGAAGAAGTAGTCCGGTGCGGTGAACAGGTTGGTCCCCTCGTAGAGCCAGGGATTCTGCCCGACCATGCCCTGCATCGAGGAGATGCCCACAACGCTTCCGCCGCCTTGGCTTGCGATCACATCCCCGAAGGTCCGAAGGGCCGCAAAGACACCTGTTGCATTGACCCGCATCGAAAGCTCCCATTCCGAGAGTGGGCTGGCCCAGCCCTGCTTCATGGGCTGCTTGTAGGCTGCGTTGATGACCAACCCGTCGATCCGCGGGTGGGCCTTCACGATCCGGTCCCGCAGGGCCAGGATCTGGGCTTCCTCTTCGAGGTCGGCCGATTCGGAGTGGACCGTCCTGCCAGCCGCCCGTTCCGCCTTTGCGATCTCCTCGGCCCTCGCGCGGTCGCGCGAGGTGATCACGAGCGAGGCACCTGCACCGGCTAGGGCCGTGGCCAGGGCGCGGCCAAGAAGGCCGGTGCCGCCGATTAAGACGACCGTTTTTCCGCGCAAGGAGAAGGATGGGGTGTCGGGCATGGAAATGATCTCTTTCGTTCTTATTCAGATGGAAATGCCTCTGTGCACGGCATTTCTCGCTGAAACCAACTTCACCCGCTCCGGGCGGCGCTTCAAGAAGGCTCTAGGCGCTGCCGACAATTGAGACCGGTTGCAGGGGGCAGCGTTCGCCCTTCTGATCTCGGGCCCTTACGGGCCTCCTCCGCCCCCCGATCTGGGCGTCCTCACGTTACCCAGCGGCATCTGGCTGAACCCCACCGCCGTCGTTGAATTCAGCTCGGAACTCATCACAGCGTCACCGCCCTTCTTCACGCGCTGCGGAGCGATCGAGCCGGTTGGTGTCACATACGTGTATCCATCATCCTGCGCGTGCTTCGACGGCTCGAGGATGGAGTTGCAGGTAACGGGTCCCGCAAGCACCCACCCCATTGAAAGTGCGGCCAGAGAGCTCACCTTTTTCCAAGCCTTCATCGCGTGGAGGATGCCTCCTGAGTACCGGCGGGCAAGTATCGAATTGGGGGCCTGAGGCTCAAGCTCTGATCTATTAGCGACTTCCATTGGTCCCTTAAGTCTGCCAGCAGCTTGCGATCGGCTGTTATCTCCCGATTCGCGCGTTGGCCCGCGCGCCTGACACGTGGGAAATCCCCTGACGGCCTGATCGGGCCTGCGCTCGCCCGGAGTTTCGCGTGAAAGGCGCTGACATTGATCAGTGAACCTGAGCGAATCCTATTCCGACGGGCGCTTTCGGATTGTTCGGTATCGGGAAGGGCTCGACCCCCCCTGGTTTTATCCGGACTGAGTCTGGCTTTTCCAGTCCCTCAAGGTAAGTTCCTTTATCTCAAGACTCCCCTCGACCGGGGCCATCCTGCCGACCATGAACCAAGTCTCCGCATTACACCTTAGCCGGGCGCTGCTTTCTGCGTTGCTCGTTTGCGCCCTCGATCTCCAACTCCGCAGTGCGGAGGTCCAACCAGCTGGCGGCAAGGAGCCGGAGAATGCGGGGGTTAGCATCTGGACCCAGGATGTCAGTGGATTCCGCAAAGCCCACGGCCAGGTGGGCGGATACACGAACAGGTGGGATCTGAGCGACCTTCCCCATTATGTGCCGAAACAGCGGCTGACCGCCACGCTGCGAATCTGGGGAAACAACTACATCAAGGACGGCGACCTGGGAGAGTACTGGAGGGAGGGATTCAAGAAGTTCCAGCCGGGCATCACGCTCGAGTATCACTTGCCTACAGTCGCGATCGCCGCGCCGGCACTGGCCTGCGGAGTCGCCGACCTGAGCATGAACAAGGAGGCCAGCCTTGCCGACCGGCTGACCTTCGAACAGGTTTTCCACCATCCGATGACTGAGGTCTCGGCGTTGACCGGGTCCTTCGATGTCTATGGATGGAGTCCTCCGGGAATCATTGTCGTCAACCGGGCGAATCCGCTCACGCGGATCACCATGAAGCAGCTCGATGGGGTCTTCGGCGGCGCGAGAACGGGGGGCTATGTAGGCAGCGTGTGGCATACCGAGTACCCCTACTCGCGGGGGCCCGAGGAGAATATCCGGACCTGGGGACAGCTTGGCCTAACAGGTGAATGGGCCGACAAGCCCATTCATGTCGGCGGGCAGAACGCCCGGGCGGGTGTGAGCCAGAAATTCTCCAACGATATTCTCAAGGAAAGCGATATGTGGGTCGAGGGATATCAGGCCTTCACCAACTACGTCATGCCCAACGGCAAGATAAACAGCTGGAGCATGCAGGCCCGGCGGGCGATCGCCAAGGACCGCTATGCCCTGTACTACGTTTCTCCGGTCTCGCTGGGGCCGGAGCTGAAGGAACTCGCGGTCCAATCCTACGAAGGAGGGCCCTATGTCATGCGAAGCCTCGAGACCGTGCGCGACAGGACCTATCCCCTCTTCCACGAGAGTTACTTCATCTTTAACCGAAATCCGGGACAACCGATCGATCCGAAGATCAACGAGTTTCTTCACTATGTCCTGAGCCAGGAGGGTCAGGAGGAGGTGCAGCGGGAAGGCCGCTATCTTCCGCTAACGGCGAAGGTCGTGCAGGAGCAGCTGAGGAAGCTCGAGTAGACGCCGGTCGGAGCATCCATCACCGGGCTGAGAAAAGGACCCTTTTATGAGTCATGTAGCTCGAATCGCGGCGGTCATAGCGCTTTTTGCGACTGTGCGGGGTTCCGCGCAGGACCTGAGTGCGCTCCCCTCCTACCAACCAACGAGGCAGGTCAGCGGAACGATCCGCAGCTGGGGACATGGGTTCCTGCGGCCCATGATGAAGCTTTGGGAACAGGGGTTCCAAAAGTACCATCCCGGCGCCCGGTTTGAGGACAAGCTTGTGACCAGCGCTGCAGCCATCGCTGGCTTGTATACCGAGAGGATCGACCTGGGGGTCTTGGCCCGAGAGATCATTCCCCCTGAGGCTGCGGCCTATGAGAAGATGACCCGGCAAAAATTGACTCCGATCACCGTCCTGACCGGAAGCTACGGGTGCCAGGACAAGATCATGGCGCTCGGGGTCTTTGTGAACAGGGACAACCCCATCTCGAAACTCACGTTCGCTCAGTTGGATGCAATCTTGGGAGTCGAATGCAGGCGGGGGGCCAAGTCGGCTGTTCGCTCCTGGGATCAGCTGGGCCTGTCCGGTGGGTGGTGTGGTGAGCCGATTCATCCCTACAGCGGCCTCGCCTATGAGGCGCCCGGATACTTCTTCTCGCAAACGGTCATGAAGGGCAGCGTCCTTTGGAACTGCGGCCTGAGGCAGTTTGAGAACGTCGAGGAGGAGATCCCGTCGGCCGGGACCGAATCGGCGGCCCCCGTGATCAACCGCCTTGTCGATGCCTACCAGAAGGTCGTCGATGCCGTCGGCTCGGATCGTCGCGGCATCGGCCTTGCCGGGGCCGGATACCGGAATCCCAACGCCAAGCTTGTTGCACTGGCGGTGGATGACGGCGGGCCCTACGTCGAGGCCACAAAGGAAAACGTGGCGAATTTGAGCTACCCGCTCGCTCGGCCCGTCATGTTCTACATCAACAAGGGACCTGCCATCCCCGCCGACCCGAAGGTTATCGAATTTCTGCGTTACGTGCTCAGCCGGGAAGGCCAGGAAATGGTCCTTCGCGAGGGTGAGTTCCTGCCCCTAACCGCCGAGGTTGTCCGCGCGCAGCTTCAGAAGCTCGACTAGGCTCCTGCGATTCTGGACCCGGAGTTCCAGACATCCCGCTTTCGGCATGGCATCGCGGTCGCGCTAAAGTTTCTTAAAAGGAAACTTTTTTGTCGCCCTTGAGCCTCCCATCCTTCATGCTCTCAGCCGATGAAGACCATCAAAGAAGGCAACCATCGCCTATTCGAAAACGATCCTGAGACTGCCCAGGTCGTCTCGGCCATGCTGCTGGACCTTGAGAAGAACGGGCTCGCCGCCGTTCGCCGATACAGCGAAAAGTTCGATGATTGGAAACCGACAAACTTTGAGCTGAGTCCGGCTGAGATCCGGTCGGCGATAGCCCGGCTTGATCCCCAGGTGATTGCCGACACGCACTTCTGTCAGGGCAACGTCCGGCGCTTCGCCGAGGCGCAGCGGGCGACCATGGCCCCGCTGGAGGTTGAGACCCGGCCGGGGGTTGTCTTGGGGCACAAGCACATTCCCGTCTCCTCGGTTGGGAGCTATGTCCCGGGTGGGCGCTATCCCATGTTTGGATCGGCGCAGATGAGTATCATTCCCGCGAAGGTGGCGGGGGTTAAGACGGTGCTCGCCTGCACCCCGCCAGTCCGGGGCGAGGGCTGGTATCCGGCCACGATCAACGCGATCCACGCCGCGGGGGCTGACAGGGTCTTTGTCATAGGCGGGGTTCCGGCTTTGGCGCTCATGGCGTTCGGGATGGGGGTAGTCGAACCCGTGGATGTCCTGTGCGGGGCGGGAAACAAGTACGTTGCCGAGGCCAAGCGGCAGCTGTTCGGGCGTTGCGGGATCGACCTGTTGGCCGGGCCGACGGAGATCATGGTTTTGGCCGACGACTCAGCCGATCCGGCTCTTGTGGCCTGCGACCTCCTTGGGCAGGCCGAGCACGACCCCAACAGCGGCATAGCCCTCGTGTGCCTGAGCGAGACCTTCGGCCGCCAGTGCCTGGCCGAGGTGGAGCGCCAGCTCGCCGTCCTGCCCACCCGCGACATCGCCGCTCAAAGCTGGGGAGCCAACGGACGCATCTATGTGGCGCAGAGCCCCGAGGAAGCCGTGGCCCTGTGCGACGACTACGCCCCGGAGCACCTGGAAATCCAGGTGCTCGATCCGGCCTACTACTTCGAGCGCCTGACCAACTACGGGTCCCTCTTCATTGGAGAGGAGACTACCGTTGCCTACGGGGACAAGTCCATTGGCACCAATCATATACTCCCTACAAGCCGCGCGGCGCGGTACACCGGGGGAGTCTGGGTCGGCAAGTTCCTAAAGACGGTGACCTATCAGCGGATGACGCGCGAGGCCTCGGTCGAAGTGGCCAAGGTCACTGCGCGGCAGTGCCGGGTGGAGCGCATGCTTGCCCATGCGATAACCGCGGATGTGCGGGTGGAGCGGTACACCCGGCGCTGAACATGCCCTCCTCCCCGTTCGGCCCGAGGCTGCGCGCGCTGCGCCAAAGCCGCGGCCTGACCCTGCCGGCTCTAGCGATCGCCGCGGGCATCACGAAAGGATATCTTTCCAAGATCGAGCACTCCGCCCAGCCGCCGACCTTTTCGACGCTGCAGGCCCTTGCGGCCGCCCTGGGGGCGGACGTGGGGGAGCTCCTGCAGCCCCGGGAGGGCGGTTCCTCATCTGCGAACATAGAAATCCACAAGCCTGACGAGGCGGACTGGCAGGCTGCGGAGAAGCTAGGCGGGTACCATTTCCTGCCGCTGCTGCGCTCGTACCGGAACAAGTACCTGTCTCCTTTCCTAATGCGGGTGCCGCGGGGAACCACCGCATATTTCCGCCACGACGGGGAGGAATTTCTTTACGTCGTGAAGGGGGAGATCGAGATCGAGTACGAACGCCGGCGGCATGCTCTCAAGGCCGGCGGCTCGGCCTACCTCGATTCACGCCGACGCCACCGCTTCCACAACCGGGGGGGAACCCCCGCCATGCTCCTTGCGGTCAACTTTGTCTATCGACGGTTCTAGGTCGCGATGGGCCCATCTTGGCCGACTATAGATATATGCGCCAATTCACGGTGCTCTTGTTGCGCCCGGAAACTGGCGTGGATATCTTGGGTTGAGTTCAGAATATAGCGCTCCATGGAAACGCTCGACCACCTCTTTGCGCAGAACAAGTCCTGGGCAGACGCCATCAAACGGCGGGACCCGGAGTTTTTCCTAAAGCTGTCGCATCAGCAGAACCCGAGATACCTTTGGATCGGGTGCTCCGACAGTCGCGTTCCCGCCAACGAGATCATCGGCTTGCTCCCGGGCGAGGTCTTTGTCCACCGCAACATCGCTAATGTGGTCGTGCACACCGACCTAAACTGTCTGAGCGTGATTCAGTTCGCGGTCGATGTGCTGAAGGTGAGGCACATTATGGTAGTCGGGCACTACGGCTGCGGCGGCGTGAGGGCGGCGCTGCGCTGCGAGCGGGTGGGGCTGGCCGACAACTGGCTCCGGCACGTCGAGGATGTGCGGGAGAAGCATGATGCCTGCCTCTGCCGGCTTCCCGACGAGACGGCGCGCAGTGCGCGGCTGTGCGAGTTCAACGTCATCGAGCAGGCCTCGAACGTCTGTCACACCTCGATTGTCCGCGATGCTTGGCAACGCGGACAGGAGTTGACCGTTCACGGCTGGATCTACGGCCTGCGAGACGGGCTATTGCGCGACTTGAACTGCTCGGCGAGCAGCGCAACCGAGGCGGCGAAGGGCTATTTGGCCTCGGTGGCTGAGCTAAGCGCCTGAGCTAGGGTCAACAAGCCGGGGACACTCTGCGGTTAGCACCGCAAACCTCGGAGGCCCGGGATGCCTTTCAGTTGCCTTGCATGGCGCTACCCATGGCCGCTCCCTGCGCCACCCAAAGGAGCACGGTGATGGGTGCGAGTCTGCCACCCGGTCAGTGGCGGATCGTCCTAGATCGAGCCATTCTCCTTTGGCGGCCAGACCGCCCCGTCGAGCTCCTTCGGCAACTGTTTCGGATTGGTAGGCCAAAAGAGCCTGATATCGAACTTCTCGCCCGGCCCGAGTTCCGTTTCGGGTGCGCCGATGATCAGCCAAAGCACCTCGGTGTCCGTGTCGTTAAAGACCTGCCGCATCGTCTGGGGTCCGACGAGCACACTGCCATACCTCGGCACCGTGAGCGTCTCCTCCCCGACGCGGATGCGCCCGACACCCTCAAGGACAAAGTAGAGTTCCTCGGCCTTAACGTGCTTGTGGAGCGTGTTCGCGCTTTTGGGTGGAAAACGCCAGAGCCGGGCGCCGAGATTCTCGCTCTTGGTATGCTCCAGGAGGTCCGTGAAGGGTATCTTCATGGGATTTGCGAACTTCCATGAATGGTTCTCTGGGGTAACAAGAAAATAGCCGTCGATTGGTTGCATAAAATTTTCTGCTATGCTGATGGCAAACGGCTCACCGAGAGAGGAACCGACGGCCCGCGGATCTGGCGTGCAGTCTTTAAACGGCTAAGCTGCCCAAGGACAATGCCGCGCAGTCTTCGATGATCATTTTGTCTAGGATTAACCAGTCTCACGGGAATGTGGACCGGATGAAATCCCAGCGCAAACGGCCCCGCCATAATATACACACAAGGGAGAGAAATTCGCGGACCAAATGACCGGCACCGTGGAGTGCTGGTAAGTAAGCGGCGTTAGGATTGCCGACAATAATGACTCAATGAGATGGGCGACCCGAATCCGATTCCGCCTTTCGGGCCTGCGCAAGAGTTCCCCTAGCGAATCAACCCGCCTTCGGCGGACATTCTGATTCGTCACCAGTCTATCACGTACCACAATGAAGATCACACGATCAGGCCCGCGGTCGTTTGTCCCTGCGATCTTCCTGAGCCTAATCTGCTCGGTTTGTGCCATAGGAAGTACTGAGGAGGAGGTCTTAACACCTCTTCCACCCATGATGCCGCGGGTCAATGGCCCGGCGATATTCGGGGTACGTCCCGGATCCCTGGTCCTCGGATTCTTCAATCGCGACTCCACCGTGCAGAACGTTTTGTTCAACAAGTTTCGATACCTCGGTTTCAGATCCAAACTGCGTGTGCGCGACCTCTGGCGGCAGAGAGATCTTGCTGACCTGCTGGATCCGAGCAAAGACCCGTTTGCGTTGATCATTCCCGCACACGGGTGATGCTCTACAAGTTCACCTCGTTCAGGTGGCCGAGTAGGCACACCAACCCCAGGTCGAGTCGGCGATAAGGGCGGCCCGATTGCTCGAAACCGGCAACCCCTAGAGGGCAATCCGCTGATTCGGTTGGATCGTGAATAGGCGCGGGGTCTGGCCCGGCACCCGAAACGCAACGTGCTGCACCTGTTCGTCGATGCCGAGCAACGCCTGAGGGTGGCCTTTCTTATCGGTGATAATCCGCACCGTGCCGGACTCCATTTGGCCGAGCAATTTACCTCCGAGCGAAAATTCGGCTCCCTGGGCGTGGTAATGCAGGACGGCCTCCTTCCCCTCATCAGTCTGCACGGAAAAGAGGGCGGATTCGGCTGCAGGATGCCGAGGCCGGATGTTCCAGTGCAACCCTTCCGGGTCCTCACAGACGCCGGCTAGCCGCCACGTATAGTCGAGCATCACCAACGCACAGGGTGAATAATTGGGCGCGTCGTCCCGGGTAAAGGTCCCATCGAGCGGATCGACTTGCTGACGGAAGGTCATGTCGCGCTGGATCGCCCCGCACCACAGATTCATCAAGGCGCCGAACTCCGCTGAGCGTCCATAATAGTCAAACCAGCGGCCGGCCCTCAAGGCAGTCAGGGCCTGGGCTGCCCCGCCCCAGGAGTTCCGCGGTGGCGGGTGCACAAAAAGCGGGTCGTCGAGCGCAACTGAGGGCAGGGGAAATGGAGCCCAGAATGCCGCAGGGTTGTGGATCTGCCGTGCCCACAGCTCGTCAAAGAGCGCCTGATTCGGCAGGTGCTCGGCGCACATGCGCGTGATGATCTCGCTACGGACCCTCACAAAGCGATCCTTGGCGTCCAGATCGTAGAATGCGGCGTCGTCCGGCACGTATAATCTGGTCAGGACCAAACGGCGCAGCTTCTCGGCGCTCTCGGTCCATCGGTCAGCCTCCCCGTTTTTCCCGAGCTCCATTGCCATACCCGCCAAAGCGAGCCTTGCCCCGTAGGCGGTCGCGGAGAGGTCAGGACAGAGCCGCGGTAGGGAGGTTAGAGGCGGATATCGTTTGGCGTCCCGATCTGGGCACTGATTGGGAACGCCCCACCAGCGCGGACTGTTGTCGTTTCCTGTGTCGTAGGTGCAGACGCCTTCAATGAGACCAGTCCCGCGGGTATTGCGGTTGCGGACCAGCCACTTGTCCCAACGGGAGCAGGCATGGTAGGCGGTGTGCAGCAGCTCGTCATCCTTTGTGGCCCGCGCGAGCTCCAAGGCGGTGGAGGCCAAGGGCACCCCCATTTGAATCTGGCCGTAGCCCGTCTCGGAGACTTTGATGTTCGCCGGGAGCTGTCCATCCCCGCATTGCAACGCAAAGAAAATGACGTGGCTGTTGCGGGCCACATCGGGCCGAAACTTCCGATAAACCAGGGCCTCGTGGGGCCCGCATTCCATCCAGATGCCGGTGTAGCCCAAGCCTTCGATAAGCACCGGCTGTTTGTATCCTGGCAGTTCCTGCACATTGCCAGCGAGAACGGCCAGCGCTCCGTCGTAGGCGGCTTGCCAACGGGTGTTGGTCGTTGTGAATTTTGGGGCCTTCTCTGTGGGGGTCGTCAGCGCGAGCGCACGGCAGGTCTGTGAAGCCAGCAAGGCACCACCGCCCAATTTCAAGAACTCGCGTCGATTCATTGCGGATCCACCTCCACGCACCAAATATCCAAGGCTTCAGAATATTGTCGATAGTCGTCTGGGTAGCCCAAGACCGCTAAGGAGCCGTGTTCAAGTCGGTGGGAAAGCTAACCGTCGTTCCGACAAGAGCTGGGAGGCCGTTTTACAGGGGATCTCAGCTCCCGTTTCAGCTGCGATCTACTCCGCGGACAACTGTTAGTGGGTAAGAATGACGGAAGATGGAAATCGGGAGCTTTCAGATGAGGGAGAAGCTGCAGACCAGCAATGAACGCAGATTGGTTCAGGAGTAGCGGGAAACTGAGTCGCAGTTTCGCTCAGGTTTAGCCTATGCGTGGTTAAGAACGGCGACCGTCAATAAGACGCGTTCGAAATCACGGCAATTGAGTCCAATCCTGGGCTCAAAATTGCCTTATCCATTGAGTATCAAAACTCAGTACTCAGGGTTATTGCCTGCGGGGAGCGACAAACTGCGGATTTTGTTGCTACAGCCCGTTTTCACGGTGGGATAGGCAACATTACCATGCCTATCGGTAGTCCCCAGCGTCCGACCGACTCTGAAACTCGAGACGCGGCTCAAGGTGACGCTTCCTCACCCGCAGCTGAGCGGATCCGGTCGGACCTGCCGCTATTTAGCTCCCCGTTTGTAAAGGTGCGACGCTCTCAGCGCCACGTAATTGCCGAGCTGCTTGTGCCGGCCCGGGTGCTCAGCACGAGCCATGTCAACGGCGGCCTGCGCGGAGACCTACGATATCTGGTGAATCACCAGAGCTGCGAACCGGTGAAGCACCAGGAGCGTTTCAATCTGGTCACGTCGCTAGGGCAGGACGGCTACCATCGGCTGGTGTGCGAGGAGCTGGGTCTCGATCCGGCGCAGACCGCGCTGATGGGAACAGCAGCCACGATGCAATATTTTGGGCTCGTCACCCACCGATGGGATGATCTGGAAGTTACAGCGATCGTCACGGGAGGTGTGACAGGGAACGCCGGCTCCGCAGGGGATCCTGCCCACTATGACGAGAGGGATGGCATGTGGGTGCGGACAAGCCCCCCGGGATCGGCAGCCAAGCCCGCCGGCACCCACGGCGGCACGATCAACACCCTGTTGTTTTTTTCCGCGCCGTTGACGGACAGCGCACTCGCGCGCGCGGTTGTTACCATGACCGAGGGCAAGACGAGCGCGCTGCTCGAGCTTGCGGTGGGGAGCATGAGTTCCTGGCGGCTGGCCACCGGCACGGGCACCGATCAGTTCGCCATCGCCGCTCCGCAGGAGGGTACCCCGCGACGAACTTGGACGGGCCATCACACAAAAGCGGGAGAACTGGTAGGCCGGGCTGTTCGCGAGGCGACGTTGGAAGCCCTCCGGTGGCAAAACGGCCTCGAACCTAGCTACACGCGCTCGTTATTCCACGCGCTGGGTCGATTCGGTCTCACAGAGGAAGCATTCAAATTGGCCCAGGAGCGGTTGCTCTCGGAGCGGGAGTTTCAGTTGCTGAAGGGCAATTGGAAACCGGTGGTCTATGAGCCGCAGCTGGCCGCGGCCTGCTATGCCTATGCAACCGTGTTGGACCGTGTGCTTGCGGGCACGCTCGGCGCGTCGTCGGCGCGAGAGAGCCTGCTGCACCAGGCAGCGTTGATGGCTGCTGGCCTGGCGAACCGGCCCGACGAGTTTGCTGCATTTCGGCGCGACCTGATCCCGCAGCTGCCGACCGAACTGGGTAAAGAGCCGGCTGCCGTGATCGACACGGCGGTGGCGCTGGCACAAAGTGCGGTGGCGCTTGGCTGGCAGCGCAAGTGGGCCAACTGAACCCCGCAGCGCTTCCCTGCATGTCTGCCCTAACGACGGCGATTGCCGGAACTTGGACTGAACTGACCGGCTGTTGCGCCCCTCAGTTCGTCCTCTGGTCTGCCATCGCGTTAGGGATCGACGCTCTGATCGGCGATCCGGTTTTTCGTTGGCACCCAATCCGTTTGCTGGGGCGGTGGCTCGCGTGGCTGGAACAATGGCTTTTTCGAACGGGCTGGAACGGCTATGGAGGCGGCATCCTGTTGTTCTTTCTACTGACGGCCACAGTGCTCCCACTGACCTTTTGCCTGCTTGCCGCAGCCCGTGCGCTTCACGTATTTGTTTTTCATGCAATGGCGGGTGCGGTCCTGTGGGCCTGCATCGCACTGCGCGATCTCATCGCCCACGGTGAACGCATCGCTCGCGCCATAGAGCGGAGTGATTTGCCCACCGCGCGGTCGGCGATCGCCATGCTGGTCGGGCGTGACACGGACCGCATGGATCTGCGCGCCTGTGGCCGCGGAGCTATCGAGAGCCTAGCTGAGAACCTTGTCGACGGCGTTCTCTCCCCCCTTGTGTTTGCCCTAGCTTTCGGTCCGCTTGCCGCGGTACTCTACAAGGTTGTCAGCACGATGGACAGCATGGTGGGCTACAAATCGGAGCGTTACATGCGGTTCGGATGGTGCGGCGCACGGCTGGACGACGCGGCTAACTATCTTGTGGCGCGGGGTAGTTTTCTTCTGCTCACAGCGCTAGCGATGGCGCTGCCTGGGTTTCACGGGCGGAAGGCGTGGCGTGTCGGCCTCGCGGGTCATGCTCTCGTCCCGGGCCCTAACAGCGGCTGGCCCGAGACGACCATGGCCGGGGCCTTGGGAGTGCGCCTCGTCGGTCCCATCTATAAGAACGGTGTTCAAGTGTGCGACCTGTGGCTCGGCGATCCGCCAGATCCGGAGGGGGCGGAACCCCGCGACATTCGGCGCTGCTACCTGCTGCTGATCCTCGCCACGCTCATCACCTTCGCGGTCGGCTGGCTTTTGTCACGCTAACAACCGAACCCCCGGCTGAGCAGGGATCCGTACGCTTAGAGCCCGAGGTAGTGGCGGACGGGATCGAGGTTCACGTGTGCCGCGACATGGGCGGCCATCGCGGTGTAGATTGCGCGGCGTTGGTCGCTCCACGGGAGCGGGTTGGCTCGGTGCGCTGTGAGGCCCGCAGCTGCGGCGACATGGGAGCGCACGGCCGGTCCTTCGAACCATCCATGTAGATAGGTTCCCCAGACGTTACCTTGGCGGGCGCCTTCGGTTTGGGTTGTTCCGTCGGCGGCCTCCACGCTTTGCAGGGCCGGGACGGCTGCCGTCGCAGTAGTTCGACCCATATGGATCTCGTAAGCCTTCCAGCGCTGGCCTGCCCAGTTGGCCTGCACTTGGCGCACAATCTTCGGCAGCTCGAAACGGGTCGTAACCGGCAATAGCCCGAGGCCCACTTCCTCACCTGCGTCACCCGCGATGCCTGCAGGATCGATCAGCCGTTCACCGAGCATTTGGTAGCCACCACACACGCCAATCACAAGCACCCCGCTTCGGGCCGCCGCGATGATCGTTGAGTCGAGCCTCCGCGCGCGGAGCCAGCGCATGTCGCTAATCGCATTTTTTGTGCCGGGCAGCACAATACACCGCGCCTTGGCCAGCGTTACAGGATCTGTGGTCCAGCGGGTTCGCACGCCGGTATCGGCCCACCACGGCTGGCAATCGGTGAGGTTAGCCGCATGCGGAAGACGGACCCATGCGATCGTGTCGCCAGAGCCACGGTCCTCGTCGCCAGACAAGAGCCCATCCTCCTCCTCAGGCTGGAGGTCCGCTCGCAGCGGCACAGTGCCGAGCACGGTCAGGCTAGGCGCGTGCGGCGCTAGCCATTGCGCTGGGTTCGGAAACAGCCTTAGATCGCCGCGGAATCGGTTTATGATCGCTCCAAGCCCCCGCGCGCGATCCTCAGCCGGCAGTAGTGCCCACGTGCCGCAGAGCTGGGCGTAAATCCCACCGCGGTCGATGTCACCGACAAGCAGCCAACGTCCGTCCAGGTATCGCAGCGGCCGCAGGTTTACCAGGTCGCTATCCATCAGATTGAGCTCGACGGGGCTGCCCGCCCCCTCGAGCACGAGAACGTCGCAACGGCTCTTCCAGCCGTCGAGTGTGTCCGCCACGGTCTGCCAGTTCCGCTCAAAGTCGCGGTAATAGTCCGATCCGCTCTGATGGCCTTGCGCCTGGCCCCGCACAACCACCTGCGCCCCCTGTGCCCCGCTGGGCTTAAGCAGAAGGGGGTTCATCTCGACGGTGGGATGCAGGCCGCAAGCCTCGGCCTGCACCACCTGTGCGCGGGCCATCTCTCCGCCTTCGACGGTGGCCGACGCATTGTTTGACATGTTCTGTGCCTTGAACGGTGCCACGCGCACACCCTGTCCGCGAAGCCACGCACAGAGGGCCGTGGCCATCCATGACTTTCCCGCTCCAGACGCTGTGCCGAGGACGCCGAGGGCCTTCATGCGTGCGGTTGGTTAGAACTCCACACCGACCTGCGCCTTCACGCCCGCCTTAAAGGGATGCTTCACCTCGGTCATCTCTGTCACTAGATCGGCTACGGCGATCAGCTCCTCAGGCGCGCCTCTGCCGGTGATAACGACATGCTTGCCCGGGGCGCGCGCCTTTAACGCGGCAATCACTTCTGCGACGGGCAGGTAGTTGTAGGAGAGGACGATGTTCAACTCGTCGAGCAGGACAAATTTGACATCGGGATCTTGAAGCGCGGCGCACGCAAGAGCCCATCCTTTGCGGCAACTCGCGATGTCGGCTGAGCGATTCTGCGTGTCCCAGGTGAACCCATCGCCGACGCGGTGCCACTCCAGCAGGGGCCCGTGCAGTGCTCGAGCCACCGCATTGTCCCCCGCCTTGACGAACTGGATCACGACGCTTCGACGATTGTGGCCAAGGTTACGAGCGAGAAGGCCAAATGCCGCAGTGCTCTTCCCCTTGCCGGGCCCTGTGTTGACGATGACGAGGTCCCGCTTCTCGCGGGCGGCGGCGATCCGCGCATGCATCCCCGCTTGCAGTTCCCGCATGCGAGCCTCGTGTTCCTCATCCGTGGGCAGAGTACGATCGGAGTCGTTCATGAAAGCCTCACAGTCAGTCCAGGTGCGATCTCAGCCTGCACGCCAAACACTTCGAGTAGCAATGCGGGTGTCAATATCTCGGTCGGCGGCCCGACCGCGCGCAACCGGCCCTCGTGCAGCACGACCACTGTGTCCAGCGAGTGGGCCACTCGTAGGTCGTGCAACGACATGAGCAGCGTTCGACCTGTGCCGGCAAGTCGCCGGGCGAGCGCCAGGACCTCGAGTACGTGCCGCACATCGAGTGCGGCGAGCGGCTCGTCCCAGAGTTGAAGCGGAGCCTCGGTCGCTAACGCACGCGCAAGCAAAACGCGGTGGCGCTCACCCCCAGATAAGCGGTTTACAGGGCGGTCGGCCAGGCGCAATAGGCCCATTGTTGCCAGGGTCTCTTCGACTTTCTGCGCATCGTCGCCGTGCGCATAGCGTCCTTGGGCGACGACGGAGCGAACGGAGAATCCGAACTCGAACTGAGCCTCCTGTGGCACCCAGGCCGCCGCACGACCGCGGTCGAGCATGGGCATGCTGGCTAAGGGCCTCCCTGCCCAACTGACTGTCCCGTGACCCGGAAGCAAGCCTGCCGCAATTTGGAGCAACGTGGACTTTCCAGCACCGTTTGGTCCGACAAGTCCAACCAGTGTGCCCGGCGCGAGCGTGAGACTGACCTTGTGCAGGCGGCCCGGCACACTCACCTCTGAAAGCTCAAGGGCGCTTACGCCTTGCGCCGTAGCATCCATAGGAAGAAGGGACCTCCGACTATTGACGTGACAATGCCCACGCGGATGCCGCCCGCCATCCGCCCGAGCAAATCACACCCGACGACAAATGCCGCACCGCCGACCAGCGACAGCGGGACGAGCCGCTGATGCTCTGGACCTACGAGGAGACGCAGCACATGCGGTACGATCAGGCCGACAAAGCCCACGGTGCCTGCCACGGCAGTAGCAAGCGCGGTCAGCACCGTGGCGAGCGCCAGCAGCCAGTGGCGCAGCCGGCGGACGTCAACACCAAGGCTCTGCGCCTCGAGCGCGCCGAGGCTGAGCAGATCCATCGGGCGCCTGAGGGGTAACAACGCCGCCGCTGCGCCTATGACCGGCAGAGAAATGGCCACATGCTCCCAGGTGCGGTCCTCGAGGCCGCCGAGCAGCCAGAAAAGGATCTGTGCATTGCGCTCATAGGTGAGCGTGAAGTTCGAGAGCACATAACTCGTCACTGCAGCGAGCACCGCGTTGAGAGCGACCCCGGCGAGCAGAAGTCTCTCTGTGCTCGCGCCGCGCCGAGCGAGTATGAGCACCGCGACGGTCGCAACGAGCGCTCCCACTATTGCCGCGCCCGGCAACACGAGAAGTGAGTGGGATACCCAGCCCGCGCCAATTGCGATCACCGCGCCTGCCGCACCGCCGCTGCTCACGCCCAAAAGGCCGGGGCTCGCAAGGCTGTTGCGAAAATACGCCTGCATCACGAGGCCGCTCGCTGCTAATGCGGCCCCCACAAACATAGCCACGAGTAAGCGCGGAACCCGGATGTCCCAGAGGACGGTTGCAGCGAGCGCGTCGTGGTGCAACAAACCTGCCAAGATTCTCGCGGGCCCGAGCGTCAGGTCGCCGACACCGAGGGACCCTATCATGAGTCCGACGAGCATAATGATGGTTCCCGGCAGCGCGAAACGCGAAACTGAGGCAGATGGTATCATTGAAACACCTCAGGGTGTAACGCCAACGCGAGCGTTTCGTAGGCTTCAACTCTATGATGCGACACGCTGCTCAACATCCAAGGCTGGAGAAGCGCCACCCGGCCGTCGCGCACGGCCTGGATGAACTGATACGGTGGCAGGGTACGGTAAGGCGCGAGCGCGGTGGCCGGATCCCGGCCGGCTACAACTACCATGTCGACTGGCCAGGTAAGCATCTGCTCGTTCGGCGCCACCTGTTGACCTTTGATATGGCCGAGCGTGGCGGCAAGATTTACCGCACCGGCATGATCGCACTGGTCCTGAAACGTCGTCTCCGCACCGCCCATAATGCCGTAAGTCGACGGGGCGATTACGCGCACAGGCTTCACCCCGGCAAGTCTCGTTGCGAGCGCGCGTACGCGGGCCTCGCAATCGGCGATGATGTGCTCGGCGCGCGCTGGCGCACGGCCGCCGAGTTCCCGCGAGAGAAGGCGGAGGTTCGCGTAGGCATCCGCTAGGTCTGCGTAGTGTTCGAAGCTGATCACGCGCACCCCCGCGCGCCGCACCTGTTCGACTAGTTCGAGGCGACTATAATCGGCCGCAAGCACGAGCGTCGGCCGGAACTTGAGGATCGTTTCAGCGTCGCCCTGTGCGATCTGGGGATAACCCTTCGCCTGTTCTGCCACTGCAGAGAATTCCGGCGCTGTAGCAAGGTGGCTCAGCGCCGCCACCTGCCCGGGCTCGGCGAGCGCGAGGAGCAGCTCGTCGGTGCCTACCGTCTGCGAGACCACGCGCACCGGCTCGTCTGAGGCTCCCGCTTGGGGCACCCACCAGAGCGTCCCAAGTAAACAGGCGCTGCGGGCGATGACCAACGTGATTCTCATGGGAGGCAGGCCGTGGGGCGAACTCAGAAACGCCACTCTGCGTTACCGTACACGGCTCGCGGCAGTGCCGGATAACCGTAGGTCTCTTGGTAGACCTTATTCAGGGCGTTCTCGGCGCGGAGTTTCAGATTGAGGCGTTTGGTGACTGCGTAGCTCGTAAAAAGACGCAGGGTCGAATAACCCGGCATGGGACCGGCGGTGTCGAGCCGGTCTGCGAGGGCATGCAGTCCCAGACCCGCCAACCACACCTCTGTAAGCTGTTCCTGCAGCTCAGCGTCGACCGTGTGGCGCGGGCGGCGGATGAGACGAGCCTGTGTGGCATCGTCCCAGGCGTCGACGTAAGTATAGGCCAGCCGTGCCTTCGAGGCCGGGTTGAGCTTGCACGTAACCGCGAGCTCGCCGCCAGCGGTGGATGCACGCGCAACGTTCACAACCTGCCCTTGATAGGTCACGTAGCTCACATAGGCCCATTGGAAAAGATCACGAAAGCGATTTTCAAAGTACGTCGCGCTAACTGTCATCGCTCCGGACAACAGGGTTTGGTCGACTCCCACGTCCAGCCCCTGCGATTTCTCTGGTCTGAGACCGGGGTTTGGCAACTGGCCCCACTCTGCCACGCCGTAACGGTCATCGGAGCCAGGGGCCGTGAAACCCGTGCCGTAGGTTGCTCGAAGTTTCGTGCCGGCGACGGGCAGCCATGCAATGCCGGCACGCCAGGTAGTTGCGCCGCCAGCCGACTTAAAGTCGTCGTGCCGCACGCCGGCGGTCAACGCGAGAGCGTCAGCCGGTCTCGCTGTTAGCGAGAGAAAGCCAGCGGTGACGTCATCGTTGCTCTCGACCCCGTCCACAGTGTAGCGCGAGTGCTCTAGGTTAATCCCGGCAACAGCTTCGAGATTCTTGATTGCGGCCCAGGTGTTCTGCCAATCGAGGATGTTGCGGCCATTTTTCAACTTGGACACGTAGCCGTAGGCCCCCGTGCTCGTGTAGGTGTAGCCGCGCAGGTGCTGGGCGAGCGTGAGGCGCGATGTGAAATCGTCACTGGCCTTTGCCTGCGCGTAGAGCGTAGTGAGGTAATTATCGGTCTTGACCGTGCCGGGGGACAGATAGGCGAGTGATCCCGGTTCTTCGTAATCGCCCGTCTGGCCGCGGAATGTAGCCCCGACGAGCAGGGCAGGCGTCACCACGTCTTCCAGCCGTGTGCTGAAGCTCCACTGCCGGAAGGTATTAGCGGGTCGGTCGTTGTCCGTCTCGAGGTAAGAGGCCGACGCACTGTACCCCAGGGTGCTCGCGGCGCCCTGCGCCGCCACCGCTGCCCCAAAGGTTCTGAACGAACCCATGGTTGCAGCGACGCTGCCGCTGTCCGGTGCGCGCCCGTGTGGCGTGTCGATGACGATCACACCACCCATCGCGGAGCTACCGTAGAGCGTGCTCTGCGGCCCGCGCAGCACCTCAACGCGTTCGACCCCGCAGAGATCAGCCCCGCCAAGAAAATTGAAGTACGCAGCCGAGCGGTCGTTCATCCGCACGCCGTCGACGACGAAAAGAGTCTGGTAGGAATTGCTGCCGCGCAGGAAGACGGAGGTCTGCCCGCCCACGGCGCCTGTGTTGATCACGCCGACGCCAGGCTCTGCAGCAAGGGCTGTGCGCAGGTCGGTGATCTGTGCAGCTGCGAGGTCATCGAGAGCGAGCGTGCTAACGCTGCTCGCAACGTATTTCGGGTCCTGCGGTGTGCGTGTGGCTGACACCACCATGCGGGCGAGTTGCAACGTCTCGTCCGGCTGGGCAGCCGGCTCGATTTGGGCCTGGGCGTACACGCCGAGCGCAGCAGTAGCGCCGGCGGCAACGAACGATCCCACGAGGCGGGACAGGGAGGGCATATTCACGGAAGGGTCTCTCTTAGTTTGGGTAAGAGCAGACACCGCCTCCCGGATGCCGGTCGGCAACCCTGCTCTCACGCTTCATTTTTGCGATGAAGATTTTGCGACCGGCACGCGCAAAAGTTTCGCGCCGGACGAGTGAGCCTCTGAGGAGCAGATATTCGGACTCCGCATTTGTCGCCGGCACAGGCCGACCGCCTGACCTCCGCCTTCACCGAGAATGAACCCGATTGGCTTTGCCACGCCCTTATGGGCGTGGCGGAGGTTTGGACTGATGCGATACCGCAGCGCAACTGTGGCCGATTCTCACGGCCTTCCCCGCTGCCTCAGATATGAAAAAGAACGGACGGCGGGACTGCAGACCCTCCTGTCTGCCCAGTCAATCCCATTTCCAGCGCAGATTTTGGTCATCGACCCCGCAGGCAGCCGCGGGCAGGGCGAGTTACCCGCCAAAAAGAGCTGCCTGCGAATTCATTTCGATTCCTGTTTGCGTTGGCTCGTAAGTTAATGCGGATGCTGATGACGGGTAGTGTCCAAAAACTTCAGCGAAAAGACGGATCATGGCAGGTAGTGAGGCGCGAACCAGACACCACCAACAGGAGGAATGCCATGAGCCTTCCGGCGAAGGCCATTACCCTCGATTTCTCCGTGTCCAACAACTGCTGGTGTGCCTGTCGGCGGGGGCGCCGCTCCTGCAATCGCGATCATCCAGCCCACACAGGTGAGGGTGGGGAGGACGCCCAAGCGAAATTCGTGATCAATAAAGCAACAGGAGAGGCTCCCGGTATAGTCGATGGACCTGGAGACTCATCCGGTCTGATCAATAGCGCCTCTGTTCCGGGGGCGGACATCCGCCCAACTGTTGGTGGGTAATATGACGGGTAGTGAGATTGGGGGATTCTCAGAGGAGGGGAACCTCTGGTCCGCGGGTTTAATTCCGTTTTTCGGAATTAATTCTGTTTCCCGAGGTTTTAATTCTGTTTTCGAGACTCGGTCCCACTAAGCCAGGACTCTTTGCCTCTCGGCCCATAGACGCCGCTGCATCCGACTCACCCAGAACAGGGAAACTTAACCCGACTTGCCGCCAAGAATCCGAGCGCGCGCATGGTCAGCTTGCCCGGGTGCGGTTAGCTATCAGCGGGCTGATGAGTTGGCCGACCGCGGCATCGGCTGGTTCGCTCGGGTGGGTTCCGTCGGGACTGACGGGGACCCAGATAGTCAGAAGGTAATGCTTTGACTATTTAGCATAATGGCGAAATAGTGGCGGAATGAAGACTCACCCTTCCAAGCAGGCCCGTGAAGCCCGGGCTCTGGTGTTCAAGGCCCTGAGCCACCCCGACCGACTGCGCATGATTGAGGAACTGGCCGACGGAGAGCGCTGCGTGTGCGAACTGGTAGAGACCGTGGAGTCGGCCTGGTCGACGGCTTCCCGCCACCTGTCGGTCCTGAAAGAGGCCGGGGTCGTATCTAACGAGAAACGGGGTCTTCAGGTGTTCTACCGCCTCGCCCTGCCGTGCGTTCCGTCATTCATGACTTGTCTGGATGCAGCCCAAAAAGGCGAACCGGTCGAGATGCGCCGCTGTTGCAGCGCCACCTAGCCTCCACCATGAACCCTCTCGAAGCCGCGCTTGCTCCTCCGTTGACGCGGCCGATTAAGCGGCACGTCTGGGGTGGCGTCGCTGCCCTGATCGTCTGGTGGCTCGTTTACGGACGCTTGGAGGCGCTGGCTCACTGGCTGACTTATTCCCTGATGGGCCTGACGGTCGGCTCCCATCTTGCGGGGGCGGTTGAGTTTTTTATCTATGAGGTTCCCAAGGTGCTGATGCTGCTCACCGCGGTTGTGTTTGGTGTCGGCATCGTCCGGTCGTTCTTCACGCCGGAGCGCACCCGGCGGATTCTGTCGGGCAGGCGCGAGTCGGTGGGCAATGTGTTGGGGGCTCTTCTGGGTATCGTCACCCCTTTTTGCTCCTGCTCGGCCGTGCCGCTCTTCATCGGATTTGTGACCACCGGCGTGCCCCTCGGCGTCACGTTCTCGTTTCTGATTTCGGCGCCCATGGTCAATGAGGTTGCCCTCGTGCTGCTGTTTGGACTCTTCGGCTGGAAAGTTGCCGCGCTCTACCTGAGCACGGGGCTGGTCATCGCGATCTTGGCCGGATGGGTGCTAGGCAAGCTGCATTTGGAAAAGCACGTGGAGGCGTGGGTCTACGCGACCAAGACTGGCGTCGCGGATGCCGACGAAAAGCTCGACTGGGTTTTGCGCATCGACCTGGGCCTCGAAGCAGTCCGGGATATCGTCGGCCGGGTCTGGCTCTATGTGCTCATCGGCATCGCGGTGGGGGCCGGGATCCACGGCTATGTCCCTGAGAACTTCATGGCGTCGATCATGGGCAAGGGGGCTTGGTGGTCCGTGCCACTGGCCGTGTTGATCGGCGTCCCCATGTATTCCAATGCGGCGGGGATCATCCCGATCGTGCAGGCCCTCCTCGGTAAGGGGGCCGCGCTGGGGACCGTGCTGGCCTTCATGATGTCGGTCATCGCGCTGTCGCTGCCCGAGGCGATCATTCTGCGGAAGGTCCTCAAGCCCCGCCTGATCGCGACCTTCTTCGGCATTGTCGCCCTGGGCATCATGTTCGTCGGCTTCCTGTTCAATGCCCTCCTATAGCCTTTCTCCCGTCACGCTCCCTTCCTCCCATGAAAAAACTCCAAATCCTCGGCACCGGCTGCGCCAAGTGCCAGGCCCTGACCCACAATGCGGAGACCGCGGCGAAGGCCCTCGGGCTTCCCTATGAACTCGAGAAAGTCACGGAGCTTTCCGCCATCATGAAGTTCGGGGTCATGTCCACCCCTGCGCTCGCGGTCGACGGAGTCGTCAAGTCCCAGGGCCGCCTGCTCACCGCGGACCAGATCAAAGTCCTCCTATTCTAGCTCGGGTCCTTCCCGTTCCCATGAATACACCACCGCCCAAATGTATGTGCAGCAGTAACGAGGACGCCGGCCCTTCGGCACTGGTTTATCCCTGCTCCGGCTCGGCCGATGTGGGTGAGATCGCCGACCATGCCGCTCGCAAGCTCGATGCCGACAACAAGGCGGAAATGTCATGCCTCGCGGGTGTCGGCGGTCGGGTGCCCGGGCTAATGGCCAAGGCCGCCGCCGCGCCCGCCTTGATCGCCATCAACGGGTGTCCACACGACTGTGCGACCCAAACCCTTCAGCTTGCAGGGTTCCCTCCGGAGCATTCCGTGCGCGTGACGGAACTCGGGTTCAAGAAAGGCCAATCCCCTGCCACAGACACCGCCGTTCAGACCGTCGTCCGCCACGTTGAAACGCTCCTAGCCTCCAGCTCGCAGTCATGAAAACCCGAATCCTAGCCTTGATGCTCCTAGTGTCCGTCAGTCCGGCCTTCGCCGCTTCATCGGCTCCGTTGCCGCGTCTAATTGATCTGGGGGCGACCAAGTGCATCCCCTGTAAGCAAATGATCCCGGTGTTGGCTGCCCTGAAGGGCGAATACGCCGGTCAGCTCGAGGTCGTCTTCATTGATGTTTGGGAGAACAACGCGGCCGGAAAGCCCTACGGCATCCGCCTGATCCCAACGCAGGTCTTCGTGGATGCTGCGGGCAAGGAACTCTATCGCCATGAGGGCTATTGGTCGAAGGAGGCGATTGTCGCCAAATTCAAGGAGTTGGGCGTGACGCTAACGCCGCCGCCAGCTTCCGAGGACGGCAAGGCAACGTGAATCTCGCGTCGGTCTTTTCGGGCCTAACCGATGCCATGAGCGGGACGCCCGCCCTGGCATTGGGGGCCGCGTTCCTCTGGGGGGTGCTGAGCATCGTCCTTAGCCCCTGTCATCTGGCGAGCATCCCGCTCATCGTAGGTTACCTTCAAAGCGGAGGCGAAGTCCGGCCGCGCCGCGCAGCTTGGCTGGCGGTGCTCTTTGCGCTTGGGATCCTGCTATCAATCGCGCTCATCGGGGCGCTTACCGCCGCGGCTGGTCGCATGCTGGGCGATGTCGGCTCCTGGGGTAATTACGCCGTCGCGCTGGTGTTCTTCGTTTTTGGTCTGCACTTGCTGGACGTGCTGCCATTGCCAGAGGCATGGCGCGCCACACCTGGGCAACCGCGGCGTGGTGCATGGGGTGCGTTCCTCTTCGGCCTGATCTTCGGCGTGGCCCTGGGACCCTGCACATTTGGGTTTATGGCACCGGTTCTGGGTGTGACCTTTGGCGTCGCATCAACTGCCCCTTTGTTCGCGTTCGGGGTGTTGGCGTGCTTCGGACTCGGGCACTGCACCGTCATCGGGCTGGCCGGAATGTCCAGCACCTGGGTGCAACGCTGGCTGGCTTGGCAGGATGGTAGTCCGGGATCCAAGTGGATTCGCCGCAGTTGTGGCGCGCTTGTCCTCTTGGGCGGTATTTTCCTGATCTTCAGCGCACGCTAGGTGCGTAGTTATCTCGCAGCAGACATCGAAGGCGAGAAATGCCAGTGCTTTTTACGACCGATAACGTCGACCGAAACGGAAAAACAGGTAGTGTCCTAAATCTTCAGCAAAAAGACGGATCATGGTAGGTGGTGAGGTGCGAACCAGAAACCACCAACAGAAGGAATACCATGACCCGTCCGGCGAAGGACATTACCACAATGGCAACCACGCGCGAGCAAATGCT
>CAIOZY010000027.1 GCA_903862935.1 uncultured Opitutaceae bacterium | reverse complement strand
GTCCTCAGCGTCACGCCGTTCGAAAAAGTCCCTGTCGCAGAACTCTTTGCATCACGCCCTGCCCAGTTCGGTGAAGATGCTTTCACGGGGGATTTCCCTAACTTGTTCAACAACCGTTAATTGATTCCGGACACTACTGATATGGACCTATTCCGAACGAAACCCATCGCGGACCTGCAAGTGGAGGTCGCGACCAGCCACGAACTCCGCAAGACCCTCTCGCCGGTCAATCTGGTAAGCCTCGGGATCGGTGCGGTCATCGGCGCCGGAATCTTTGTGCTGACCGGCAACGCCGCCGCCCTCTACGCGGGGCCGGCGATTGTGATCTCGTTTGTGATCTCAGGGCTCGGATGCCTTTTCGCGGGGCTGTGCTACGCGGAGTACGCCTCGATGATCCCGATCTCTGGCAGCGCGTACACCTACGCCTACGCCACAATGGGCGAATTCATCGCCTGGGTGATCGGCTGGGACCTGATTCTCGAGTACCTCTTCGCCGCCTCAACCGTCGCCGTGGGATGGTCGGGCCACGCCCGCGACTTCCTCGCCGAGTTCGGCCTGCGCCTGCCCGTCTCCCTCCAGCAGGCCCCGATCCAGTATGTCGCCGGGACCGGCTTTCAGCCGACTGGCAGCCTCTTCGATCTGCCCGCGGTGGTGATCGTGCTGTTGCTGAGCGTCCTGCTGGTGATTGGAATCAAGGAGTCGGCGACCTTCAACAACGCGATGGTGCTGCTAAAGGTCTCCGTACTTCTTGCCGTCATCGGATTTGGCGCGTGGTTCCTTTTCAGCCATCCGGCCGTTGCGGCCCACAACTGGACCCCGTTCATCCCGCCCAACACGGGGCGATTCGGCGAGTTCGGCTGGAGCGGGATATTCAAGGGGGCGGCGGTCATCTTCTTCGCCTACATCGGCTTTGACGCGGTCTCGACGACCGCCCAGGAGGCCCGCAACCCCCAGCGCGACATGCCGATTGGGATCCTCGGATCGCTGGTCATTTGCACCCTGATCTTTGTCGGGGTGTCCCTGGTGTTATGCGGCATGGCCAACTACACCGAGCTAAACGACCCGGCGCCCGTAGTCTACGCCCTGCAGCGCTCGGGCGCCCCTGCAGCCCTGCGTTTCTGCGTCGAGGTTGCGGCCCTGGCGGGGCTGAGCTCGGTGATCCTCGTCATGCTCATGGGGCAGCCCCGAATCTTCTTCTCCATGGCGAAGGACGGGCTCCTTCCTCCGGTGTTCGCCAAGGTCCACCCGAGGTTCCACACCCCACACATCACGACAATCGTGACGGGGCTGGTGGCCGCAGTGGCCGCGGGGCTCCTGCCGCTGAACATCCTCGGGCAGCTGGTCTCGATAGGTACCCTGTTCGCCTTCGTTCTGGTGTGCATCGGGATCATCGTCCTGAGGCGGACCCGCCCCGACATTGCCCGGCCGTTCCGCACGCCGTTCGTCCCTCTGGTTCCGATCCTCGGGGCGGGGATCTGCTTGCTTCAGATGGTCTCGCTGCCCGGGGACACCTGGCTAAGGCTTGTCGTTTGGATGGCGATCGGTCTGGTCATTTACTTCGGGTTTGGTCGCAGGAACAGCCATCTGAACCGCGACCGCCGTGTGGGTCCAGGGCTATAACCCGACGGGCAGCCCGCTCCTGTCGACTGCACTCGCCGCGCTTTCTGCCGCGGCCCTGCTCGGGTGCATCGTCCTGCTCAGGATGCGGATCCACCTGGCCGCGCTTCTTGCGCTGGCACTTGCGGCAGGGGTCGCCGTCGGGGTCTTCCACATGCCCGCCTCCATGGCGGCTGCGAGCGCGGCCTACGGGGGGGCGTTCGGCCTGTTTCCGATCGGCTGGATCCTCGTCAACGTCATCTTCCTGTACCGGCTCACAGTGGAGCGGGGGCATTTCGACGTCCTGCGCGAAAGCCTAGCGGCGGTGGCCCCTGATCCGAGGATCCAGCTCATCCTGATCGCGTTCGCTTTCGGGGCGTTTCTTGAGGGCGTTGCGGGCTTTGGTGCCCCGGTGGCGATCACGGCGGCGATCCTCGTGCAGCTCGGGTTCCGCCCGCTCCAGGCCTCGGCGCTGGCCCTGATCGCCAACACCGCGCCGGTGGCCTTCGGCTCGATCGGAATCCCGATCACGACCTTGGAGCAAGTAACCGGGCTCGACGCCCGCACCGTGAGCATGATGGTGGGCCGCCAGCTGCCAATCTTTTCCCTCCTGATCCCGTTCTGGATCGTGGCGATCTTCTCAGGTCTCAGGGGGATGCTCGCGGTATGGCCGGCAGCCCTGGCCGCCGGGCTCGCCTTCGCCATTCCCCAGGCGCTCGTGTCGAACCTGCACGGGCCCTGGCTTGTGGATGTCGTCTCCGGGGTGTCCTCGATCGGGGCGATTGTGGTCCTGTTGCGGTTCTGGAGGCCGAAGGAATGCACCCGGCCCGAGGGTCACGGGCAGCAGGCGACCCCGCAGGCCCGGAGCCGGAGCGAGGTTTGGAGGGCCTGGTTTCCGTGGATGCTGCTCACCGCCTTCATTTTTGCCTGGGGAGTTCCCTCCTTCGGCTCCTCGCTTGACCGGATTCTCTCCCCCCGCTTTGCCGTGCCACACCTGCACCGCTTGGTCCAGAGGATTCCCCCGGTCGTGACGGCGACCGCCGGCCCCGAGGCCGCGGAGTTCCGGCTGAACATCCTCTCGGCGACCGGCACGGGCATTCTTGCGGCGGCGCTCATCGCGGGGCTCTCAATGGGGCTCTCCCCGCGCCGGATGCTCGCCTCCTACGCAAGGACCCTCTGGAGCATCCGCTTTGCCCTGATCACCATCGCGGCGATGCTCGCCCTGGGAAGCGTCACCAAGTACTCGGGCACCGACGCGACGCTCGGACTTGCCCTTGCCCACACCGGGCGGTGGTACCCGTTCTTTGGGACACTGATCGGATGGCTTGGGGTCGCGCTGACGGGGTCGGACACTTCCTCGAACGTCCTCTTCGGCAATCTCCAGGTGATCACGGCCCACCAGACGGGCCTCAGTCCCATCCTCATGGGGGCGGCCAACAGTTCGGGCGGGGTTATGGGCAAGATGATATCGCCGCAGAGCATCGTGGTCGCCTCGACAGCGACCAACCTCTACGGCGAGGAGGGCCAGATCGTCCGGCGCGTTTTCATACACAGCGTGGTTCTGGTGTGCCTGATGGGGGCCTTGGTCTGCCTGCAGGCCTACGTATATCCGTTTACCGGGATGGTCCCCAGGTAGACGGGCCTTTCAGTCTTGGAGGGTGATCTCGCTGTGGTCGCGCAGCGTGAACTGGGAAAAGAGCTGGGAGCCGGGGGGCGGCGCCTGCCCCCGGTAGGCCTGGATCAACCGCCCAAAGAGGATCCCGCTGATCACAGAGGCGCCGCTGTTGGCCGGCGCCGAGGCCGAACTGCCTGCCGTGGTCCCGTTCAGGTTGTAGTAGACGTAGCATGAGTCGGTGGGGTGCGTGTTGTTGACCGTGACCGTGAACTTCGGGCAGACGATCCGCTGGACGCACAGCAGCCACATCCGCCCGTCCGAGGTTCCCGAGCCCTGCCAGTCGCGGACCTGCTGGGCGGTGAGGGCGGCCGTCCATGACGGGGGCAGCGCCGCCCCTGGGTTTGTCCAGACGGTGCTCCAGGTGTCATTGAAGAAGGCTAGATTGGCCGGGTCCTGGGGGTTGGCCGCATTTGGCAGCGGGGGAATCGCAAGCTGCCCAGCGGGGGCCATAAGCGAGACAAGGATAAAGCGCTGCTGGGTCGGTTCGTCCGAAGGCCCGGCGAGCATGAAGCGCGTGTTGCGGCTGGGGTTGATCAGGACGGCGGCGATCCTCGGCTGGAGCGCTGGAGCGGGGGCAACACCGGGCTGGGGCGAGTCCCCCATCTGGCGGGCAATCTTAGCAAACCAGTCGAACGTGCGGGTCGTCGCGGGGGCGTACGCGGGGTCGGTTGACGGCGAAAAGGCTGTGGGATCGACACCGGCGGGGATCGTTCCAGGGAGGGCCGCGAGGTTTGTCCCCTCGAGGTCGGTTGACTCGAAGGAGGCCTGTGCGGCCGTGGCCATGGCCTGGAGGGAAACCGCCTCCGCAGCCAATCGGGCGAGCGTCACCTGGCGGCCGACAACCGGCGCCACCACAGCCAGCATGATCCCGAGGAGCGCGCACACGGCGATGACCTCGATCAGGGTAAATGCGTGGCGGGGTTCAGTGGGCGGCATAGACGACCTGGTAGGCTGCCTGGAAGAACGACATCAGGATCAGGCCCGTGCCGGAGACGACGCAGAGGGTGAGCGCCGGCTCTAGGACGGCCGCGGAGTCATCGAGCCTTCTCCTCGCCCGGGCGCCGAAGTGGTCGCTGACCCGCTCCAAGGCCGGCGCAAGCTGCCCGGACTGCTCGCCGATCTCGATCGCCAGACAGGCCATCGGGGGGAACAACCCGGTGCGGGAGAGGGCTCCCGAGAGGGTCGCTCCGCCCCGGGTGATCTCGGTGCGTGCAACGCGCAGTCTGTCGCGGAAGGCCTGATTTTGCACGAGTTTCTCGCACAGCTCGAGGGTCGCCGGGGCCGGCTGACCCGCCAGATAGAGCGAGCGGTAGATCTTGCAGATCAGGGCAACCGTGGAGTCGCGGTACACCGAGCCGACGAGCGGGATCCTGAGGAGCCACAGGTCGATGTGATGGCGCGCCGCCGGGACGCGGCGCAGGGAGGCGATCGACAGCGGTATCACCGCCATCGGCACGGCAGCTGCCCACCACCATCCCCGGGCAAGATCGGCGGCTGCCATGACCCCGCGGGCGAGCGGGGGCAGCCCGCCCCCCAGGGAGCCGAGAAGCTCCGACAGCCTGGGAAAGACGATCCCGAGCAGAAGCAGGCAGACGCCGGACGCCAAGAACAGAACTAGCACGGGGTAGGCGCAGGCCCGGCGGACCTGCCGGCGGTGGGCCTCCTCGTAGGCCAGGCGCTCGGCGAGGTCCGCGAAACGCTCGGCCAGCAGCGCCGAGCCGCCCTGTTCGCCGGCCTCGATCACGGCGGTCACTGCAGGAGGAAAACTCCGAGGGAACCGGGCGAGAGCCCGTGACAGGGTCGAGCGCGACCGGGACACCTGGGAGTGCACTTCGCCCAGCACCAAGCGTGCGGCCTTGTCCGGAAACCTGTCCTTGAGGCAGCTGAGCGCGTCGGCTATCAGCACCCCCGAGGACAGGAGCATCCGCATCTGCTCAAAGAGCAGGATCTGAGAGGAACGCGCGATCCGGGGCATCGATTTCGGCCTCATAGGGGGAGGCGCAGGCAGAGCGGAGCCTCCTGGACGGGAAGGCGCGCGCGGCAGGTGCTCGAACGCAGCTCGATTGCCTCAGGGCCTATGGCTTCGATCGCGAGCCCCTCAAGGGTGTCGCCGACGCCGTACACGTGGCCGTTGACGACGACCGACGACTGGTCGGGACGGACGCCCTCCAGAACGGCCCCCAATGCAAAAGGCACCTCGCGAACGCGTGGAGGGGGGCTCCAGCGCACGCGAAAGGGGTTGGGAGGACTCCCCGGAGGCTCGCCGGGCCGGGCCGGCTCCGAGACGAGGTCGACGACGCCGTCGGCATTGGGCACGCGAACAGTCGCCGGACCGGGACCACTCTGAGCCGACCCGGGGTCGGGGAGGGAGGGAGGGGAAGATCTGGAAACAGACGAGGCCACGAACGCTACGAGGTCTGCGGATCTCACGACAGGAGCCTGGGGCAGCGGGGTCAGAAGAATGATGAGCAAGTGGGGCTTTATGTTCGGTAATGATGGCAAGTGCAGGGCCCTGGGTCATTCCGCGGCGGGCCGGCGAGTTCGGCGGGCCGGCGCGGTGGCCGCTTTCTCGGCCTTCTGCTGGGACTTGTGAAGCGCCTCGGCCTCCTTCTCCCTCTGCTTGCGGTGGACCTCAAGGGCGCGCAGGGCCAGGCTGAATCCCTCCGACGGAGAATCGGCCTGGAGGCAGTCGACAAAGGTTCTCATCCCGAACCCCGCAGCCTCGCGCAGGGGCGCTGGCGCCCGGGCGGGAGCCGCCAGAGCGGGGGATGGCGGGGCGGCAGCGGGAAGAGGCGCCGGTGACGGAGCTGTCCGCGCGGACGAGGAGACCAGGGGACCTAGGACTGGGCGCGGAGGCGGGCGGCTTGCCGCCGCCCCGGCGCTCCGTCCGAACGCACCCGCGCCGATTCCCCCTCCGGCGACCGAAGCGGTCGCCAGGGCTGTCGCAGCCCCCGAGACCAAACCTGTTGCGAATGTGGACAGGAACATTGCCGCCGCGCCGGAGCCTTTGAGAAAGGCGGTGATTAGCCTCGGGGTCCGAAGGGCCGCATAGACTGCCAGGAACAGGTATGCGACCAAGTAACAGAACATCGCAAGAATGACGATTTCGCCGCCACTCCCAACGATCGCGACTGCTGCCGCGACCGAGTGGGCTGTGCCTGCAGCTCCTACGGCAGCCCCTGCACCGGGGAGAGCCAGGGGCCCGAACAGGATGTACTTGAGGACCAGCCCCATCAGGGAGTCGACCAGCAGCATGATGAACTGGTAGGCCGGGACGGCGATCGTCAGGCCCACGAGTGAGCGCAGCACCCCGTAGAATGCGCCCTCGGTCGCGGGCAGGATCCAAAGGGGCATCGTCAGGACGAGGGCAAAGAGTTCCACCTCGATCAGGACACGGACCCCCGCGCTGAAGAAATAGGCCACCATCCGGGTGAGCACGACGCCGATCCCGCGGCTGGCCCAATCGACCGCGGCCCGCCATGGCATCATGACCCCGCTGGCTGCCGCGGCCGCCTGCTCGACTTTCTCGGAGAACCAGGCTCTTGCGCGCTGGCCGAGGGAGGGCGACGCGCCGATGACGGCAACCAGCCGGGTGTCCAGGTACTCGAGCGTATGCGCCAGCACATTCTTCCCGTAGAGCTGGCGAGCGGCCTCGAAGGAGGCGTTGCTCGATGGGGTCGCCGGCATTGCGATGGCCTGGGCAGCCTGGGCGTCGTCCCGGGCTAGGGCCTCGGACAGCAGGGGCAAGGATGTTTCTGCCGTTCCGGGAAAGGCGATAGAAATGGGGCCTGCCGAGGGGGCAATGCCCCGAGATCGGCCACAAGCTGGCCGAAGTTCTGGACAACGTTTCGCCCAACGTAGGAGGCGACGCGGTCGTCGGGCGCCGAGGGGTCGGCCCACAGGGAGGGGTTCAGGACAGGAAGTTCTCCGGCGAGCCGCTGGGCGGACAGGGCGGCATTGACCGCCTCAGCCGTCGCATTGTACCAGGCGCCGACCTGCGCCATTTCCTGCCGTGAGGCATTAGCCGGGTAAAGCGCTATCGCCCGGCGGGCTGCGGCGCTGCGTACCGCCTCGATCCGCGCCTGGGCAAAGGTCAGCGTCCCCATGCTGCCGGCCTGCAGCAACGAGCCCATGGACTGCCGGGCCATGGCCTGAACCCCTTCGGACAGCACGCGATCTAGGGTCATGAGGGTGCCGTACACGAGCGGCAGATTGCTGATCACAAGGACCCCCACCATTAGCCGGAAGTAGACCTGGGCGACGAGGACCAGGGGGTGGCGCCCGGTCAGGGTCTGCCGCACGATGAGCGCCCGGTGCATGGCCACAATGCTCATGACTCCGAGGAAGATGAGGATCAGCCCCCAGTACAGGATGTGGAACGCGCCGGTTGCAGTGATTTGGAACGGGTTGAATCCGAGCATCGCAAGTGTCGGTCCGCCGCCGCTTGCTCGGTACGCCGAGGCGAACTGGGCGAGGCTGTCCGGGCCCGCCCCGGCCCCGATCGCCTCCCCGATCCGGGCCTGGGCATCCGCTAACCCCGCCGACAGGGTTGTTCCGCCGAACCCTTGGGCTGCGCCTACATCGCTCACCACGGCAGGTCGAGCTGCAACTCGGCGGCGTTACGCCGGGCCTCGTCCGAGTCCCTCAGGATGCGGCTTTGGGCGCCGGCGGCCCGTGCGGCCGTCTCTTGGGCGTCGGCTGCCTGGGCGGCGGCCTCGATCAGAATGTGGTTTGAGTTTACGCCAATTCGGGCCTGGGCGTGCTGCTGGTCGGCGAGGCTTCGGGCGTCGCCGGAATCGGCCTGGGCCGCTGTGTTCTCGGCTGCCAGGGCCTGGAGGTTGATCCGCCGCTGCCGGGAGGATTTGAGCCAGTCGCTGGCAAGCAGGTCGGATATCTCGGCGGCGGCCCGCCCGCCGAGATTTGCGCGGTCCTCGGCCGACCGGGAAGCATACCACTGGGCGTAGGCAACGGAGGGCGAGTCCAGGCCGGCCGACGCTCCCACCCTGGAGATGGCCGGGTTTACCAGGATGTCGCGGTAGAACGATCCCGGGTGCTCGATCGCCTCGATCCACCGTGCTGCGGGAACGCCGAGGAAGGCGTCGAGCTGGCTGTCGGTGTTGAAGAGCGCTCCGAGATCGGCATCGGCCAGACCGGGGAGGCCGCGGACCAAGTTCTGAAGCTTCTGTGGGGACAGGGCGCGCCCAAAGGCGGCGGATCCCCCCTTGTGGCCGACCGAGTCGGCCAGGCCCAGGAGTTCGTCCAGCTGGCGCGTCGAGACCCCGAGGAGCGAGCCCAGGCTGTCGAGCTGCGCCTGGGCGGCGTGGAGGACGTTTACCGTCTCGGCCACGTTGGCCGGGTCGTAGACAAGGTCCCCGGCGCCGAATAGAGCGCGGGCCCGGGCTGGCCAAGCGAGGGCCAGGGCGACAAGGAGGACACGCAACGCGGGGGGGCTCACGGCTGGGCTAGCGGGCGGGTTCGGCGAGCGAGGAGTCAGCAGCCTGGCGCGGCGCGAAGCGAACCCCTCCGTAAAAGCCCGCCGGATAGGAAAGCGAGGGGCCGGGGCCCGGCCCGATGCCATCCGGGTGCGGCGTCGCAGCGGTCCGCTCCGCCCAGAACTCCTGCATGATCCGCTGGCGCTCGCTCCGGCGGGCCTCCTCGGCCGCCTCAGTTCCCGAGGAGGAGGGTTCCGGAGGCCTCGGAGAGGCGCAGCCAGCGAGGAGCAGGGCGGCGCACGGGACAATCAGGGGTCGGCAGAGCATCAGAGCGGGTGGGTTGCGCGGGACGAGAGGATCCCGCGGGGGTGTTCGCGGGCGAACCGGCGGACGGCATCGGCTCTCCCAAGACCGGAAGCCTGGTAGGCCTTTAGGGCCCGCCGGTCCTCGGGCGAGTTCGCGGTGAAGGCGTACTTGAGCGGAGTCGATGCGCTCACAAGGTGGAGCGTCCGCTGGCCGTGCGGGGTCTTCTGGATCAGGAGGAACTCCGCGTGGTGGCCGGGCACCGTTCCGACCGACTGGATGAGCGCGAGCTCCTGCGCGGACAGGTTCTTTTCCTGCGCGATCAGGCGGGCTTTGTCGTAGTTGTCCTGCTTCAAGACAAACAGGTTGTCGGCGGCGCCGACGAAGGCGTTCCGGGCCTGGCGATTGGCGAGAAAGTCCTCGAGGCCCTGCGAGATCGCACCGACGCAGACCCCGGTCTTGCGCAGCGTGCGGAAGCAGTACTCCATGAACTCCGCGGTCGCCTCGTCTTTGAGCATGACGCCCGCCTCGTCGAAGGTCAGGAACTTGGGGTCGTCCCCCGGGGCCAGCGACAGGCTCACGACGGTGCTCACGATCGAGCTGAAGATCGCCCGCGCCAGGTCCGCGTCCCGCTGGTCGTGGACGACCCGCTTCAGGTCGAAGACGACGACCGGGGCCGCCAGGTCAACCTGGGAGGGGCCGTCGAAGAGGTTGGCGAGCGAGCCGTCCTCGCACCACAGCGCCAGCCGGTGCGCGAGCGCGATTCCCCGCTCGTCGCGCAGGAGGGCAGCGCGGACGTGGCGGACGAATACCGGCTGGCCGAGGTCGCGGAAATAGGCCCGCCGCAGGGCGTCCTCCAGGACGACCAGCTCGTCGCCCGACAAGCGGCGTTCGCGGTCCCGGACCAGGCCTTCGAGCCAGAGGGTGCGGGAGCGAAGGACCTCGGGTTCGGGCACCGTTCCCGGGGGGAGCCACAGGGGGTTGAGGCGGTTGGCCCGGCTCTGGATGTTGTAGTCGACGTAGACCCCTCCGCTCGACTCGCAGAAGTTTGCAAAGGAGCCCCCGAGGTCGATGACGACGACCCTCGCGCGGCGCCGGCGCATCGCAATCAGGTTCTCGTCGGCCAGGACCGACTTTCCCGAGCCCGTGCCCCCGACAATCAGGTGATGGGGGTTCGAGAACAGGCTCTCGTCGGGAACGATCCAGTTGAAGAGGCTCCGGGAAGCCGTCTGGTAGAGGACCCCGACGGCTTTGCCCGGCGGGAGGTTGGTGGGCTGTCCGAACAGCGGCAGGACCCGGACGAGTTGGCGGGTGGAGTAGTCGAGGAGACGGTAGCGGTCCTTGTCTCGGGTCCAATAGGGCTGGATCGCCCTCCAGTACGGCCACAGGGCCCGCTTCTCGGGGATGAAGACCGCGTCGTGCGAGCGCCCCAAGGAGAGGGCACTCGCGATCCGGTCCCGGAGCTCGGATTCGTCCTTGGCCCAAAGATGCAGATAGCAGGCCGCACGCCACGTTCCCTCGGAGCTCGCCCCCATCTCCTCGAGTTCCTGCGTGAGCTGCTGGGTGGCGGCCCGCTCCGCCGGATCGCCCGCGGTCTGGGAGTCGGACTGGCGCTGCCTGAGGGCTATTTTCAGGCGCTTGATCCGCTGCAGCCGGTCGCCCCTCTCGACGTTGACGACTATCTCGGCCCGCTTCAGTCCGCTCAGGAGCAATAACTCGTCGAAGGCCGGCCGGCCCAGGTCCTCGGGCGGCTCATACAGCGTGAGGACGGCGTGCAGCCAGCCGTCCAGCTCGGCCATGCCGGCGGGAAACGTTTTTCCGTCGGGATCCCATCGGAAGCTGCTGTGGACGAACCGCTCGGTGAAGGGCGCCGGTTCGCTCGGTTTCCAGGGACGGGGACTGGCTCCCTCCTCGAACTGGCGTGGGTTCCAGCGCTGGAAGAACAGACGCGTGACGGCGTCATTGTCGAGCGGCTTGGGATCCCAACCCAGGCTGGCCAGTGCGGAGCACAACGTCCGGGCCTGAGTCAGGAGCTCTGAGCAGGCCGCCTCATACTGCGCGCAGTCGTAGCGGAAACGGGAGCGGGCGTCCGAGAAGAACGAGGTCAGGGAGCCGATCGCCCCGGGCCGGGCCGGGCGGTGAGTGGGCCGGTCGTCGTGGGGGAGCTTGCGCACGAGAATCAGGTACACCTCGATCCAGCGCAGGTGGCCCTCGCGCAAGAGCCCGAGGATGTTGTCCTGCTGTTCGCGCTGCACCTCCCCCACGAGACCGGGCGAGACCTCCAGCGCGGCCAGACGGCGGGACAGCTCCGCTGCGCGGGAGTGCTGGGTCCAGATGACCTGCAGGTCGAAGTTCTCCGGAAGGGCGTTGAGAAAGCCCGAGAGGGCGCTGTAGGCCCCCTCGATGGCCTCGTCCGACTGCGCCGGCGTGTACGGGGGATCCAACCGCAGCCCGTAGCCGAGGGAGCGGTCCTTGTTGATGACCACCCCTTGCGAGAGCTCAAGGGGGGACAACTCTTGGTCAAGGGTTGCCCCGTCGAGCTCATTGGTTCGCTGGAATATCCGGGTGAGTCTTGGGCTCATTGCGGGGAGCCGGGCCCTCAACCCGTCCGGGGCGGAGGATCCGGGGAATCAGGTAGGATCGGAACAGATGGATGTCGTTTCCGGGCGGGCGACCCAGTCGGAATGCGGCAAGGTAGGCCGGATAGCCGCCGAGAATCGCGATCATGCCGAGGTCGCTGTTGAAGACGGCCATGTTTGCGGCGAGGGCCGCTATGAGGGCACCAAAGTCCCCGGGAGTGAAGAGGCCCCAGATGTAGATCGAGCGGCTGAGCTGGCGGTGGTAGCGGATCGGGGTCACGGGGTGGAAAGTGGCGACTTCGATGGCAGTTCGAGGAGCCGCAGGGCCTCGTCCAGGTCCTGAAGAACCTGGTGCAGCTCGGCGCCCGTCCATTCCGGCTTGCGCCCCAGGGCCAGCAGCCCGTCGTAAGCCCGGCGCAGGGGTGCGAGGAGGGCCGGGCGGTCGGCAGTCGGAAGGTAGATGAAGATGGGTAGCGATCCCTCGACCCGCTCGCCGCCGACTCCCAGGACGATGGGCTTCTTCCGGTCGAGGACGCGCAGTTCGTACCCCGGAATCTTCAGCGGAAGGACCGGGTCATCTACCGGCCCCAGCGCCTGCGGCGTATGAATGTCGTCGGCCGAGGAGGCCCAGGCGCATGATGCGGCACCCAGCGCCCAGAGGGCCGCGATGGCGATGCAGGGTCTGGAGCGCATGGGGCCGAATAGTAGCAACCCCTCCGCAGGGTCCTTGCTAGTATCGGGGCATGCGCCCTGCCGCCTATTTGGATCTGGACTTTGGCCGGCCGCCGAGGCCCCAGTCGTGGATCATCTTTGCCGCGCTCGCCGCGGTGTTGTGCCTTGCCTCCGCAGTTCACACCCGGGGCGCTTCGGCAGTCTTGGGAGGCCCACGGGTTCAGGAACAGGCTCAGAGTGTCCCGGCAGACCGATGAGGGGATCTCCATGTTCTGCCTTTCCCCGCGCGAGAGGAGAGGCCCGGCAGCGTGGGGCCCTCCTAGATGTGATACATCGTCGATTCCCTGCGAAGCGCCATCTGCTCGAGCGTGTATGTCCGGGTCTTGCTAGCCGCGGTGTCGCTCACCTCCTGCCAGATTTGCCTCATGCGGCGTCCGGACGTTCCGGCAGGATCGCCGCTGAGCTCCAGCAAGTCGCCTTCTACAACCTTGATGATATCATACAGGGTGATCTGGTCGGGAGGACGGGAGAGGAGGAAACCGCCCTGAACGCCGCGCTTGCTGATCACCAGTTTGCCGTTGCGAAGTTCCCCGAGGATCTGGGCGAGGAAGTTGGCGGGGACGGCCTCGGCCTTGGAGAGGTGCTCGATATTGACCGGCTTTCCGCCGCTGTATTCCCGCGCCAGTTCAGCCATGATCTGGCACGCGTAATTCAGTTTGATGGTGATCTTCAACTCCCCGCAAGATTAGGCGCGCGGGGTCTCGATCGGCAACCCAATTGCAGGCAGGGACGTGACCCGCAGCTCCTGGGTCCCCTTCGGGGGACACCGGTGTTTCTTCCTAGGCGGCGGCCTCGTCGGGTGTTGTTGCGGAAATCCCTGGCGACTTTTGCGCGAGCGCCGGAGCTGCGAGGCCGAGCGCCTCAGCGTGCCGGGCGCAGTAGTCCCCAAAGCCCTCTCCCGGGGTTCGAGTGGAGGAGTAACCGGCCAGCACAGGCCGAAGCAGAGCTGCAATCCCGGCTCCTGGCACGCTCTCCCGATACAGGCGGTTAAGCCGGGTTGAGGAGAGGTTGCCCCCAAGATAGACGTTGTATTTGTCTGGCCCGCGGCCCACTAGGCCGAGTTCCGCCAGGTAGGGTCGGGCGCACCCGTTCGGGCATCCGGTCATGCGGACCGTGATGCCGGCGTCGCCGAGCCCAAGTTCGACCAGGAGCGCTTCCAACTCCGTGACCAAGGCGGGCAGCACCCGCTCGCTTTCCGCAAGGGCAAGGCCGCAGGTCGGCAGGGCTGGGCAGGCCATCGAGGCTGCCCTCACAGCGGATGCCTGGCGCTCCACTTTGACCCCGTTTTTTTCCAAGATCGCTTCGATGGAGGCCTTGTCGGGTGGGGCAATGCCCGTCAGTAGGAGGTTCTGCGATGGAGTGAGACGAATCTCGGGCCGGTGGAGCTCGGCGATCCCGCGCAGCGCTGTCTTGAGACGACGCTCGGGACTGTCCTTCACACGGCCGGTCTCGACAAACAGGCCGAGAAACCAATTTCCGTCCGTCTGCCGATGCCACCCGTACAGGTCGCCCTGGCGCTCGAATCGGAACGGGCGGGCGGGTTCGAACTCGAAACCAGCGCGGCCCTCGACCTCCCGCCGAAACCAACCGACGCCCTGCTCCTCGATAACGTACTTGAGGCGGGCGTGCCGGCGGTTGGAGCGGTCCCCAAAGTCGCGGTGGACCGTCAGGACCGCGCGGGCCGCCTCGGCCAGGCGCTGGCGGGGCACGAAGCCGACAACGTCGGCCATCCGGGGGTAGGTCTCCTTGTTGCCGTGGCTTGTCCCGAGGCCTCCGCCGGCGAGCAGGTTGTACCCGAGCAGGACTCCCGGGTCGGCCGGGTCAGCAATTGCGACAAAGCCGAGGCAGTTGGTGAAGACGTCGGTGTCATTCAGGGGCGGGATTGCGAAGGCTGTCTTGAACTTGCGCGGTAGGTAGGCCCGGCCGTAGAGGGGATCTACGAACTCGGACAGATCCGAGTCGGCGGGCGGCGGCGCGGAGCGCACGCCCAGATCCGCGCCCCCGCAGGTGCGGGCCAGGGGAGGCTGGCCGGGAGGCCGGTCATCGGTGAGGTTAAGGGGAACGCCGTCGACCCAGATCTGGTGGTAGGCCCGGGTGCGCGGAGCCAGCGCCGAGGAAAGCAGCGCTGCGTCCGCCTGCACCTCGGCGGTCAGGGGACCCGTGGCAGGCGTGGGCGGGGCCATGACGTTGCGGGCGACGTCGCCGCAGGAGGCTATGGTCGTGGCCAGCGACTCGTTGATCGCCCGCATGAGAGGGCCGAGCCCCTTCTTTGCAACCCCGTGCCACTGGAACGACTGCCGGGTTGTGATCCGCAGCGTGTTGTTCCCATAGCGGGTCGCCAGCTCGTCGAAGGCGACGTACTGCTCAGGGGTGACGATCCCCCCTGGGATGCGCCCGCGGACCATGAAGATGTACTCACGGCCGGATTTGCGCTTGTCGCGGTCATCCTGCTGATAAATCCCGTGAAACTTTAGAAACTGCTCATCATCCTCGGAGAACCGATCGGCGGCGGGGTCGGCGAGGGTGGCTGCGATGGTTCCAGCCAGCGCGGGATCGCGCTGCTTGATGAGCTCGTTTTTTGTGACGGGACGGGGGGAGGCCTGGGACATGAGGCAGGGATCAAAAGGATAGGGTTGACGAGATTCAAGAACTAATCATGTCTTAAATGATGTCCTTAGTAATGTTTAATTCGAGCGAACCCCGTCGCAGTGGGTTTGTCTGGCTGGTTGGCGGAGGGCCGGGGGCGGCCGACCTCATCACCGTGCGAGGCCAAAATATTCTAAGAACGGCTGAAGTATTGATTTATGATGATCTTGCGAATTCAGACCTGCGGGCACTCTGCCCGGATAGGTGCGAGATGCTCTATGTGGGCAAGCGAGCGAGCCGCCACAGCACGACCCAGGAGGAGATCAATCAATTGCTTGTGAACCATGCCCTTGCGGGGCGATGCGTCGTGAGGCTGAAGGGCGGGGATCCGGCGATATTTGGCCGTTTGGGGGAGGAACTTGAGGCGCTGCGTGCCGCCAACATCCCCTACGAGATTGTCCCAGGGGTCACGGCCGCCTGCGCGGCGGCTGCGGCGGCGGGGGTCACCCTCACGCGCCGGGGCGTCGCCTCGGCCGCCGTCCTAGCTACCGGTCATGAATGCGGCGGCAAGGAAGGACCGTCACTCGACTGGGATGCGCTTGCGCAGCCGGGAGCGACCCTATGCGTGTATATGGGAACACGCCGGCTCGCGGCGCTGGCTGACCGGCTAATGGACCTCGGCCACAAGGCCGACACCCCGCTTCTCATCGTCAGCCATGCGTCGCTGCCGCAGCAGGCCATTCGCTACGGTACGCTGGAGGAGGCCGGGGTTCTGGCTGCAGAAGCCCTGGGAACACCGTCGTTGGTCCTGATCGGGGAGATTGCCACGCTGAACAAGAACCCGCTCGCGGCGGGCTGGACCGGGCAGGAGGTGAGCCATGCTTAGGCGATTCTGGCAGTTCCTTGGCCGGACGTGGAAAAGATCGATCGCCTGGCTTCCACCCTCTGATCACCCCATCGAGCCCGAGTTGCCAGCCGAGACGTTTTGCGCCGCCCGGCCCCGGTCCGGCCGCTCGAGCTAGCCGTTCTCGATGGCCGACCGCCAGCGGTCCGCCAGAATCTCGATGGCCAGCGGATGATCTGCCATCGGTGCTGTGGTGTGCGTGCGCAAACCGGGGTGCCGGCCTTCTGCGTGGCGGCAAATCCGGGCAACATCCCCGTGGGGACCGGCGTGACGCCCCGGCAGCAGGAACTGAAGGGCCACCACGACGTCTCCCGAGTTCCAGCCGTCTTGGGCTAGAAGCCGAGCAAGGAGCGGCTCGTTGAACGCAAACTCGTCGCCATCGCGCCGCTCCATACTAGCTGCGGCGACGACGGCCGAGGCACCTGTAAGTGCGCGCACCTGGGCCGCTACGGCGTCCCGCACCTGAGTCACCTCTCGGCTTGGGCTTCCGTGGTCGACCACCACAATCCGCGCGGGGTCGGGCCATGAGGCTCGGCTCCGCTCCACCAGAATCTTCGCGAGCCGATTGTCGTCGGGTGCAAAGAGCGGGGAGGCCACTCTGAGGCGCAGCTTGGGGTGTTTGAGTCCCAGTCTGGCCGTCCGATCGGGCAGGTCGCGTACGAGGGCTAAGCTCGGCCCGAAGAACAGCGGCACGACGACAAAGCGTTGGTGCCCCAGTGCGAGCAGCCGATCAAAGGCGGTTTCGAGGATTTCCGCCGGCCGGCCCTCGATCTGCGCGGGATCGATGGAGTCGGAATGCAGCAGGGAGGCCGGATCAACCGGGGTTCCGATAGCTCGGGCAAGCTCAGCTGCGACCTTCCTCAGTTGAAGTGTTGCCGGGGGATGGACCGAACCGTTGTCGACCAGAAGTGTTCGGTAATCATCCATGACGCCTGCTGGAGTCTTCAAGACTTCCTGCGAGCGGAGCAAGCGCAAGCGGCGTGGGCGTCAATGGTCTGAAGCCATTAAACTAGGCTTCCTTCGAGGCGCTTTTACGGCACGCGCGACAGCATGCCGCCACCCAGGATTCTAATGTCCACCTTATTGCATTAAACGTAGGGTCAGAGCGAGCTCAACAACCCCACTGGCTACGTTTACTTTCTGCCTCTTGACGTTAAAATGTTCAAAACCAAAAAGTTCATATTATCCAAAGGAGGTCAAGCGCCTCGGGGACCTCATTCGCAGGCGTAGGAGTGACTTGGATTTGAACCAAACGAGCCGGGGATACGTTTAGGGGGCCACTACGTTACGGTCGGCGAGTGAGAGCGTGGAGGAAAGGTTCTATTTGCAAGATATCTTACTGCGATTGAATCGTTTCTGGAAATGACCTTCGCGTTCCATCCCGGTCGCACTCTGCGGCGAGCGTGAAGAGAACGATTCAAAGGTCGAAAGTGGGTAGGGATTTTGAATAACGTTTTCTTATATATAACATAAGAAAGTTGCATTATAGGGTATACACCCTAAGTCTTGTCGGGAGCTTTTACCCCGCACGATTCCACGGTCATGCCTTACCTGTTATGTCGTATTTGGTCCACTAATACGGTTCTCGGGGTGTCCCCATCCCACGGCCGGGCTCCGAAATGTGTTTTCCGGATGCATAATCCCGGCCGATCTTTCGGCAGCTCTGCCCCTTTCCGCCTGAGGCCATAAGTCGCATTTTCAATGCACACTAACTCAACTCGTCAATTCCGTCGGCTCGGCCTGCGTCTGGTTTCCCGCGCGTGCGCCTTGCCGGCTGTTTTCGCATTGGCTGCACTCGCGGTTCCCGTTTGCTCGCTCGCGCAAGTGCCTACCCTCAACTCCGTCGTTTCGACTCCTACGGGTAGCCAATCTTGGCAACCATTCATGCCAGCGGCGATCAGCGACCTTAACGGGGACGGCAAGTTGGGCGCCAAGATCGCCGCCGGGGCCACGAACACGTTCCGCGATGCCCTCCGGCCTATTCACTAACATCAGCCATGAACCTCCCAACTTACAAAATGAAACATCCATCGGTGAAAAAACTACTAACATCCATTTATGTGCTGGCGGTAAGTTCGCTGCTGGCAGTCGCGGCGAATGCGCAGCCCAATCTGCTGGTCGCCGGTGATTTTGAAGGCATCAATAATCCTCTGCCCGCGTATGCGGCGACTACCACCGGCGTGTGGGCAACGGAAAGCTCGGTCCTGAGTGGGGCGGGCAATGGCATCATCCCGTTCGGCAGCCAGATGCTCGAGCTGAGGCATGCCGGTGGTGGTACTGCAGCGCAAACCAACCAAGTCGTTTACGGCCCATTCAAGGCCGGTTCCGTGGCCACCTTCTCGGTCAAATTCAACACCTGGCTCGCAGCGTCAGTTCAGACGCCACAGACAGTCGCTGTGAGTATCATGACCGATACCGGCATCCCGCTCACCGGGACCCGTTATACTTCCCCCACAGTGGCCTTGGATACCGATACGTCTACCTGGCAGACAGCCAGTGTGACAGTCACTCTTCCCAGCGACACGAATTACCTCTCTGCTGAAATACTTCTATGGATGTATAGTGGCGCCCTCCCTTTCGGCACGCCACTGGCCTATGCGGACGATGCGGTGCTGACCGTTGTTCCTCCCGCTCCGGTGGTCACGAGCGCGACCGTAAGCGCTGGCTACGGTTCGGCATTCACCTACCAAATCTCCGCGACCAATTCGCCGACGAGCTACGCCGCTTCCGGTCTGCCCGCCGGGCTCAGCGTCAACACTTCCACCGGCGTAATTTCCGGTTCTCTGCCCAACACGCTGGGCACCATCTCAATCGGCCTCTCGGCAACCAACGGCGGCGGCACCGGCACGGGCATGCTCACTGTCAACGTTGTCGATCTGACGCCGCCCGTCATCACAGGGCCGTCCACCATCACCGCGGAGGCCACCAGCGCCGCAGGGGCGGTAGTCACGTTTAGCGCAACCGCTTCTGATTTCATTAGCGGCAATGTGCCGGTGATCGCGACGCCGGCTTCGGGCACCCAGTTTGCGCTCGGGATGACCTCGGTTTCGTTCTCCGCCACGGACGCGGCTGGCAACACCGCCAAGCAAACCCTGCTGGTCATCGTGCAGGACACGACGCCTCCGGTCATCTCAGCGCCGGCGAATATCACCGCTGAAGCCACGAGCGCCGCCGGCGCTGCCGTGAACTTTACCTCGACGGCGACGGATCTCGTCGACGGCGTTGTCGCTGTGAGCGCGAGCCCGGCCTCGGGGAGCACGTTTCCGATTGGCACGACGACCGTGACACTCACCGCCGCTGATGCACGCGGCAATGCGGCGACCAGGACCTTTACGGTCACCGTGCGCGACACGACGCCGCCGGTCATCACACCGCCGGCGAATATCACCGCTGAAGCCACGAGCGCCGCCGGCGCTGCCGTGAACTT
>CAIOZY010000026.1 GCA_903862935.1 uncultured Opitutaceae bacterium | reverse complement strand
GGTCCGGCATGGATCCCCGTATACCGTCGTCCGATCAAAAAAGCGGACAGGTTTGGTCCGCACCCCTTGTCCCTCGCTCAAATGGGCTCCGCCCTCCGAGAATCACGAAAAACGACCCCGCCTATGTCCGGAGGTCTGAAATTACTCCGGCAATGTGTTCCTGACCGGCGTGGCGTACAAAGTCCCGGCGGCGATCTCGGGCGGCGTCAAGTCCGTGAACTGGACCTGCACCGCGCGCAGCGACAGTGGATCGGTCTCGACGCAATGGAAGTGGGCCGCCGCCGTCTACACTCAGTTCAACAGTGACCCCAATGCGTGCGGCGTGAAGCCGGACGACTCGAACAACCTTGACCAGTACTGCAATTCCGATCACGCCGGGACCCCGGAAAATTGCAAGGGTTACGTGACCGGCGGCGCTTGCGGTGGCGGAGGCTCCAATTGGACAGGTTCGTACAGCGGGACGGTTTCCCAGAACATCGGGAGCAATTGCTGGTCGGATACCGCCTACTACGGCTGCAACAACTACTCGTCGTGGGGATGGGGATGGGGATGGGGATGGAACGGGTGGGGTGGCTGCAACAACAGCTGGTCTATCAACGGCGGCGGCAGCTGGGGCAATGGCGGTTGCGGCAACACCAGCTGCGGCAACGGCGGCGACGGCTGTGGCGACGGCAAGTGGGGCTCCGGCTGGGACAACTCCGGAAACTGCACGGGCCAGGGTTGGTCGGGCAGCGGTTGGGGTTGGTAATCCTATACCTCCTTTCAAGAGCGCCACCGAAACGTGGCGCTCTTTTTTTGGCCCAAGCCTAGGGAGGCACCTTTGCAGCTGCTCGGGGAATCAGCAGCCAGCCTGCCTGCTCGTCAAAAACGGCTCTCGTCTCGTCCCTGCTCCGTTCCGACATATCCTCCGCCGCTGCCCGATCCTCGGGCCTCATGAGACCGGTGATCACCGCCCTAGCCGCCACATCAGGGTCGATCAGACGCGACTCCGAGCCTGACACGGGCTGGCTTCCAACTGGGGAGGTGGCGGCCCCCCTTCCCTGCTCAAGAGCGTCTAAGTTCCAGCCACCGGGGTCGACGACTTGGTACATGACCTGGGGCCCGAGCAGCCTTCCCTGGAGATCCTCGTGGGCCCGCAGTCGAACGACGCCAATCCTGGGGTTGCGGTAGACCGGAGCTAGCGAGGCTGCAGGGGCCGGCGGTACCGGGGCCCCTGAGGCTGCAGCCGCAGGGGCCGGCGGAGGGAGCTGCTGCCCCTTCGGGGCGCCTGGGACCGGAGAACAGGCGGATTCAAAGGCGAGAAGGAACAGAACTGAGGTCAGGTGCTGCGCCGTCTTCGCTCGGGACTTCAGGGGATGCGGAGGCATGGGTTTGACTCGCTGCCGATGATGGCAAGTCCCGCGCCGGCCGTGCAGGCATCCGTCCGGAACGGGCCGCGGACAGGTCCAAGTCGGAGTCCAGCTGCAGCCAGCACTCCGAACCGGCGGGAACGAGGTAAAAGGGTGCGTACTGTTCCTCGAACTCCCTGAGCCTCGCCTGCGCGAAGTCCTGCACCGCCTGGGTCCCGGTCTGGTAGAGCGGGGCCCGGAGGCCGCCCTGCCCTGACGGAACGGAATAGCCGCCCATCCCCGTGGCCCAAGGGGCCTGCGCCCGCGACTCCAAAAGCCCCATGAATCCCGTGAACAGATTCGAGGCGTACGGCGCGGCTCGCACCCAGGGCGGCGGCGGGACATAGCGGGCGGAAACGCCCGGCCTCACGCTCGACCCCGATTCATCCGCCTCCACTGCGCTTGCAGCCAGGGCCCCCTCCGTTCCGTCCGCAAAAAGGAGTGTGTCGGCCCCCAGGTTCACGCGGCCCCTCATCGGGCGACCCCTGAGGCGCCCGAGGATTCGCGTGCCGAAGCCGATCCGGCAGCGGTTGTGGTAGGTGACATCCCTCGCCACGGCAAATTCGATCACCGCGGCCGGGTTGCTCGTGTCCACGGTGGTCAGCAAGTACACAAAAATGAGGGTTCCACGCGGAAGCCAGTCGCCCGGCGGCGCCCCTGGGGCCGATGCGGCCCTGGGTGAACTTTCCCTAGGCACCGGGTCGGCCTCACGGTCCCGGTAGCCAAACAGTGCAGACCGGCTGGCGCTTCTAGCCTCCGCAGAGCCCTTCGCGGAGTGCGCGGGCTCGGCCTCAAAGGCCGGAGGCAGGGCCGCATAGGCCGGCTCGGCTCCTCCGGCATCGATCGGAGTCATCCGGCCGCCTCCGCCGTCGGCTGCCGTTCGGGGCGCCTCGGCAACGGCCACACCGATGGGGTCATAGGGTTCGGAAAGCGGTTTCCGGGAGGGTCCGGGGGCGTCGGCGCGATCGGAATGCCCGCTGAGCCTGTAGCTCTTGGTCGCGGCCGAAGATGTCCGGGAGGACACCTGGACCGGCGAGATGGCCGATGAGGGCTGTGTAATGGAGGAAACATCGGCTGCCGCGTCCCGGAGGTTCGGAACCCTGCGCCGGTCCTCTCCCGCCAGGCGTCGATGCAGGACGAAGATCGCTGCAATCGCACCGGCCCCGCACGCCAGGTAGACTAAGTAGCCGGCGCCCCGGCTCCCGTCGGGTTTTTCCCTCACCAGAAGGCTCATGGAATTCCGCTTCCGCTCAGGAGGCGGTTGACGGCGGCCGAGTCCGGGGGCAGGTCGAGCCTCCAGCGGTTGTGCCGGCTGAGGCGATAGCCCTGGACCGCAAGGTAAACGGTCTCACGCTGGCCCGGCAGGACGATCTCGCCATCGCCGTCCTTGTATCGGGCGATGATCGGAATCCTGACCCCGTTGGCCATCAGGCCATACTGGCCGGGGTCGAGGTAGATTCCCTCTGGGGTGCGGTTGAGCCAGCGCACGCGAAACAGCAACAGATCGAGGTCAATAAATTGCGCCAGATCGAGCCCCAGCAGGCAGCCGTTCCACGGGTACTCCCCGATGCTCCCCTCGATTCTGAGGCCGGGCCGCGCCTCGCGGAAAACAGGGTCGCCTTCGGCCCGCTCAAACGCCCTAGCTGCGCCGACAATATCCACCTCCGACGGCTTCAGCGGACGGGCCCGCAAAAGCCCTGCCTCGTCATCCGGGCCGGGATCCCCCTCGATCGAGAACACGCGGAGGAACTGCGCCCGCACATCGCTCACGACCTTGACGACCAAGACATAAACCTCATCGCCGATCCTCAGGTTCAGGTTCGTCTCCACGCCGCCGGAGCGGACGGTCGGGGTGATCTCGAGCTGGTTGAGAGCTTTGTCGTACTTGTAGCTGACAACCGGCGAGGCGAGCGATATGGCTGCGACCTTCTGCCCGGTGCGCAGCAGGACCGTGGTGGCCCGGCCCGGCGCCACGTAGACTTCTGCGGGCTTGCCCGGTCTGAGGGGCTCTTCGGTTGCCAGGGCCGGCTGCGCTGCGGCCAGGGCCAGGGCCATGAGGACCACCGGTTTCACGGATTGGGGGCCCCCTCAAGGCCGAGGGCCCGGCGCTCAGCCCTTGCGCGCTCATCCCCGTAAAAGTCGTCCCGGCTGAGCGCCGCCATGCGCACGAGCCGCCAGCCCGCGGCGTTGAGCGCCGTGGGCCGGCCGGTCGTGAATGTGCAGTCGAGGTAAACCGGGCTCGTCTGGGCCGCCTGCAGGGACCGCGACGACAGGAGCCCCCGGTACCGGATTCGGCGTTGGCCCTGGCGGCTGGAAACGAGCCGCGACTCGAGGACGGATAGGGTCTGAACATAACCGGCTGGGAACTTTGCGGCGGAATCCCGATAGGCCTGGTCAACCGCCGCTAGCACCGCCGGGGCGACAAACTCGCCCAAGACAGCCGGCGCTCCCGTCTCCGTGCGTCCGAAGAGAGTTTCGACCGTCTCCTGGAGCTGCGGGTCGAAGTCCTCGTCCCGGATGCTCGAGAGGGGTTCTGGGCGCGCGCTGAAAACCCGCCCATCGGCGATCCCGATTAAGAGCGGGGGCTGGAGGGCTGCATTGTGCAGCCGCCAAAGGCCGACCCCAAAGGCTGCGAGGAGCGCGGTTCCCGCCGCTGCGATCGCGTAAAAGATCCCGCGCAGACGGTCCTCGTCGACAAAGAACCCGTCCGGTTCGACCGTTCTCGACCATCGCGGGTTTCCGAGCGAGGTCTCCCCTTTGCTGTTGGGATCGGCGGCCATGGGCGTCAAGGCGGCAGGGAACCTTTCCCTTCCCTTTCCAGATCCCAGGCCAAGGCCCGGGGTCCGGTCCGCTCCTCGCAGGCCAGCAGATAGAACGGGTACGGGTTCAGGCGGCCGGCGGAGTTGACCGCGAGGAGCACCCGGCCCCGCCACGGGAAAAACCGCGCCTCGGCGCGGCGCAGAGTCACCGTCAGGTAGCCGCGGACATAGGCCGCCGCCCGCCCACTGCGGGGGTCGGACACGACGTCGCTCACCCCCGTCAGGGTCAAAGTCTGGGTCACCCGGTTGGTCAGGATCTCCGCCGCGGACGCATCGAGCCGCGCCTCCGCATCCCGATAGACATCCGGAGCCACGACACCCTGGGCGAGCGGCAGAAGCGGATGTCCTGCGTCGTCGGTCGAGTGCAGCAGCGGCAGGCAGCCGTGAAGGAAGAACGCGAGCTGGTCGTAGGAGACCTCGGACGACCCCGACTGCGCTGCGGCTGCGGCCTTGAGGGACGGTCCGGCTCGGATCACAACGGGGGGCTTTCTTCCCAGCTGCCAGGCCGCGCTCCAGGCGAGTAGGCAGCCTCCGCTGAGAAAACCCAGGACTAGGACCAAGATCCGCTGCTCGTGGACGACCCATGCAAAGTGCCGATAGTGCCTCCATGCGCGGGGTGGCAGAGGGGCCTCGGCGGGGACTTCGGACCGGGCACCCACCTTGGCGCCCTGCCCTCGGCGGCCAAGCCAGCGCCGCAAAAAGGCCGCGGCCTGCAGCCGGTGGAAGGCTGCGGTGCGCTGCGTAAGGGCAGGCTCGGCTGGCGCGGGTCCGCTCATGCCCCCGATACTAGCAAGCCTGGCGGTGTGCGCTCGTGGCGGAGGATCTCGCCGTGCGCGATCTGGCCCGCGGCGACGAGCTTGAGGCCCTCCCGGACGAGAGGGGATCCGCCCAGCCCAAGCCATAGCCTTCGCAGCTCCCTCTCGCTGAAGTTCTCCCGGCTTGCGCGACCGACCGCCTCCCCGAGCTCCTCATGGGCGTCCGGGTGGAAAAACTCGAAGACCGGCACCACACCCCGCTCCCCCAGGCCCCCGCACCGAGGGCACCCACCAGGCAAATAGAGTACCTCCGGGACGGGGAGCCGGTGCTGTTCGAAGTGAGCGGCTTCCAGCGGGTTCGGGCGGGCGGGCCGCCGGCAGGCCGGGCAGAGCCGCCTGAGCAGCCGCTGCCCAATGACCAGGGTCAGCGCCGCTGAGATCTGCCGGCCGGTCAGGCCGAGATCGAGCAGGCGAGAGACGGCCCCCACCCCGTCCCGGGCGTGTACGGTGGCGAGGATCAGATGCCCGGTGTCCACAGCCTCGGCGCACGCCTGCGCTGCGGACCGGTCGCGGATCTCTCCCATCAGGATCACATGCGGGGCCTGCCTGAGCAGGCTCTTGAGCCCATCCTCGAACCCTCGGCCAGTCCCCGCCCCGACCGGAATCTGGGTTATCCAGGGAACCGTGAACTCGACCGGATCCTCAAGCGTGCGGATGTTCAAGGCCGACCGGTCGAGGTGGCCCAGGCACGCATAGAGAGTGGACGTCTTCCCGTGCCCGGTCGGCCCGCAGGCCAGCACCAGGCCCTGGTCCTGAGCGAGGCAGGCCTGGGCGACGAGCCTCTGCGAAGGATCGGAGAAGGGCAGATGCCTCATCCTCGCGAGCTGCCCCTCGCGGTCCTGGATCCGGGCGACCAGGCTCTCGCCGTGGACCGTCGGTGAGACCTCGATTCTCAGGTCGGCCCGGCGCCCGTCCTCCAACGGCACCGCCGCAAATCCCGACTGCCAGCGGGTGACGGTGTGGGTGGACAGGCCGGCAGTCTCCTTGAACACCTTGAGGAGCGCCGCGGAGTCGCCCCGGTCGACAGGCGGCAGGATCTGCTTTTTGCCCGCAAGCTTGAGGGCGACCTCCATCCAGCCCTCCTGGTCGTCGAGGAGCAGGTCGGACGCTCCGGACTCGAAGGCAAACCGTACCATCTCGATGGCGACCTCCCGGGCGCCCCTTTGGTGAATGTCCCAGGCCTGGGGACAGCATGGGACGGCGCAGCCAACCGCCTCCTCTGCGGAAGGGCGAGCACCGGAAATCGAAGCGTCGAGCTCCGCCGCGGCGGCTTCGAAATCATCCCGACTGATCCCAAACCTGCGGACCTCTTGGTGAGTGACCTGCCTTATGGCGGCCACTGCCGCCTCGTCCGCGGGCTCGACCATGGCCGCCTCGAGGACGATCCCGTGGCGGAAACTGGGCAGGAAGCGAAGGCGGCGGCAGGCGTCCCGGAGCTCGGCGTAGGCCTCCGGATCGGCGTCCCCGGAGCAGAAGTCAATCTTGGGAAACTCGGGCATGGCCGGCGATGATAGCATCCGCCTGCCTTGCTAGAATGGGTTCGATGGCCTCCGCACCCGCCCACCCCGAAACCACCCGCCTTGAGAACTTCACCTTCGGCAACGGGACCGTGGGTTTCGAACTCGACGGGCGCCCTGTTAGGCTCGGCAAGGAGACCGCAGGCCCAGCAGTCGACTCTTTCCAGACCTTCTACACGTCAGCCCTGGCCGACTACCGGCAAAGGGCTCCCGAACAAAGCAAGCCCGGGTGGTTCGCACGGCTGCGCTCCTGGCTCGGCCGCCTTATCGGGGGCCATCCGCAAGAGGCGTCGGAGCCCCATCCAGCCCGCCAGACCGAGGTCATCCCCATGCGCCCGTCCCCCCGCTCCCGGGCCCAGCCCGACCCGGCGGAGCCAGGCCCTGAGCGACGGCCCCTGGCGCAGCCGGCCCCAGAACGTGGGGCAGAGGCCGCCGCCAGCCCACCGTGTCTGCCCGGGAAGGCGGCGCCCGACCCGGTGCTTCGCGCCGTCTTCGCCGATCGGGGCGGCATCCACCTGCTCTGGAGAGCGCCGGACCCGAGCGGCAAATCTGTCTCTATGGAACGCCTCCATCCGCTCGACTCCGAATTGGCCAGGCGCCTGGCTGACTGCTACGGCCAGTTGGACGCCCTGGGCTACCGCGTCGTCGGGCTGGACCTGCTGCCGACCGCATCCCCGGGTCGGACTCCGGCGCCCGACCCGCTGCCGAACTCGCCCGTCCCGACGCCGGCGCCCCGGGAACCGCCCACCGCCAGCCCCGGGGCCGATTCCGCCAAGGCACCGGCAAAGAAGGATGCCACCTCTGTCATGCGCCTTCATCCGGAGGTTCTCGAACAGCCGACCCGGGCCCTGGTCTCCCCGGTCGACAACGCCGAGAACGCGCAGGTCCTGGTCGCCCCGGAAAAGGTTCTGCGCGCCCTGCGCGCCGCAGCCGATCCGGCCCGGCCCGAAGCCCAGCGGCTGACGTACCTGAGGTGCGCCCAGGCAAAGAGCGGCCTTAAGGTCGTCGACGTGGGCCTTGGCGAGGGAAAAGACCACGGCCCGGCCTCGTGGGAGGAGTTTGCCAAGTGGCTGCCGCGCCAGCAGGCCGAGGCAGAGGAACAGGTTCGCAGGCCCCGGCCGGACGCCGCGGCCGCGGCGCCCCTGCGGCCCGGATCCGAGCCCGAATTCAGCTTCTAGATTCCGGTCCTACGACGAG
>CAIOZY010000025.1 GCA_903862935.1 uncultured Opitutaceae bacterium | reverse complement strand
GTCTACAGGAAAGTTTGGGGACCGGGGTGTGTGGAGGGGGGTTGAGTTGAGGTTAACCGCATTGAGCGATGACGCGCAGGCGGTAGTTGTTGAACGAACGGAAGCCGTAGGCACGGCGCTGGATTAATTTCATTTTTCTGTGGAAGCCCTCGGTAATGCCGTTGTTACGGGAGAAGCGCCACATCAAGGCGATCTCCTGGATCCACTCGGAGAGGGACTTGGCTAGGGTGCGAGCGGCCTGAAGGCCGCTCGCCCTGAGGGACTCGATGTGGCCGAGCAGTTCCTGGATGAGGTAGCGGCAGGCCCGTTTGCGCTGGTTTTTGAGGCGCAGCAGCGAGCACAGCCGCTCCTTGACCTCGTGGATGGCCTCCAGGGCGGGCTGCCGGGCAAACAGGCATTTGAGCCGGTGACGCTGCTCGGGATCGAGCCGGTCCCAGCGGGCCCGGAGCAGGCCCAGCCAGGACCGGTTCCAGGCCAGCTGGGGACACAGCTGGCGGGCCAGCCTCATCAGGTGCAGGCCGACCAGACGGATCGCATGGAAGCGGTCAGCGACGATCATGGCGCGAGGGAACCAGCGCCGGACAATCGAGCGGTACGGATTGGACAGGTCGATGCACACGACCCGGACCTTGTCGCGGCCGCGCAGGCTGCCGAGGTAGCCGGCCAGCTCCGCTTCGCTGCGCCCCGGGCTGATGTCGAAGACGCGGTGGTTCTTCAGGTCGCAGAAGGTCGTGGCGAAGCGCTGGGACTTGTGCAGGGTGTGCTCGTCGATGCCGAGCACCCGGGGGCAGTCCAAGCTGAGCCGTTCCTTGGCCTTGCGCTCGGTAAACTGGCCGTAGATGCGGCTCACCGTGGAGGAGTCCACGCCCTCCCTCTCGCCCAGGGTCGAGGCGCAGACGCCGTCGCCGTGCAACTCGTAGACGCTCTGCCGCCACGGCTCGCTGCTGTGCCGGCCCGGCAGGATCCCCGGCAGGGGCTGCACGAAGCTGTGACGGCAATCCACGCACCAATACCGCCGGCAGGCGATCACCAGCTCACTCGGACGTCCCAAGCACGGTAAATGCCGTACCCGGCGCTCATATCGGCCTTTGCTGCGGAGGCGTACGCCTCCGCAGCAAAGGCATTGCCCCGGTGCTTCTACCACCGCGGCGTAGATCCGCATCAAAGAGTTGCTCTCCACCCGGACTATGCGGTATCCGGGAAGAGTCAGGTTTAAGTTCACAGGGGACATGGTGGCGCTTCTAACGCCCCATGTCCCCAAACTTTACCGAAGAGCCCTTCTGTGCACGCCGATGGGTCGCTGCGTCCAAATCCTCGTCGTGTTTTTCCTGTGCATCGCTGCCACGGGTGCACAATGGGATATGCTCCAAGCTATTGCCTGGGGCCGCATGATGGCCGACCACTCGCGCACCATGCCATTGGCGAGCGCGGTCACAAAGACTTTTGACGGAGAAATGTGCCACATCTGCCGCATGGTGGCGAAAGCGAAACAACAGGAACGGTCACATTCTGCAGTTCCAGAGGTGAAGATCGGGAGCAAGATCGTGCTCTTCTTTCAGATTATTCCGGAAGTGATAATCGGGGCGACGCGCTCGGTCGCATGGCGTTCCAGTGAGGCGCCGTGGATGACAGTTGACCGCCCGGCGCCCCTATTGCCTCCGCCGCGCCTTAGGTTCCCCTGAGTACCGTCTCCGCTAGCGCGTGTCTGCGTGACAAGTACCCCGCGTGCGCTTGGGCCGTGGCCACTCTTTTGGGTTTACCCAATCAACGGCCGCCCCGTCTTCCTCCCTTCTGTCCTTTGGGTTCCGCGCAAGCGTAGCCCGATCATTTCCTTGCTTCCTTCAATGACTAAGAAGTCTATCCTGTCTTCCACTTTCTATGCCCGCGGCTCGTCCGCGGCAACTGCTGCTGTGGCGGTCTCGATTCTGCTGATGCTCGCGCCCGAACGTTCTCTCGCGTGTGCCTGCGGCTGCGGTGTGTTCGAAGTCGGCACAAGCTCCATGCTACCTTCCTCGGATGGCGGCATGCTATTTTTCACCACGGATTCTCAGGACCAGAACCACAACTGGAGCGGCACCTCCGAGGCGCCGGCCGCCAACAACGCCGACCAAGAAATCCGCACGATCTTCGTCACAACTGGGCTCCAGTACCTTTTCAACCGAAGCTGGGGCGTTCAAATCGAGGTTCCCTATGTTAGCCGCTATTTCAAGACCACGGGTGGCGTCTCTGGAGACGACTTGGTCGCACTCCGTTGGAGCCAGTTGGGGGATATCCGGATCCAGGGAATTTATACCGGGTTCTCGCCCGACCTTTCCACGGGCCTCACCTTTGGGCTCAAACTGCCCAGCGGAAGCTACTCCCATAGCGACGTCTACGGCGACGTTGATCGCGACACAGAGATTGGTACGGGGAGCATAGACGTGCTTCTGGGCGGATTCCACCGCGGCGGCCTGACGCTCGACCCGACCTGGAGCTGGTATCTTCAAGGTGCGCTGGACCAGCCTGTTCTGTTTCGAGACGGCTACCGGCCCGGCCTGGAGGTGGACGCAGCGGTCGGAATTCATTACAATGGCTGGTACATTGGAAACACACTGGTGACGCCTATTGCCCAAGCAATCGGATCCTACCGGGCGCGGGACAGCGGTCCCAATTCCGCGGATCCCGTCGCCTCGGGCTATCAGCGCGTGCTTTTGTCGCCCGGAATCGAGGTGAACCTGCATCCCTTGCGCCTTTATGCCGACGTGGAGTTTCCGGTCTACCAACACATGACCGGAAATCAGCTCGTCGCTCCGGTCCTGCTCAAATTCTCAGTAAGCTATCACTTCTAGAGTGGTTCAGAAGTATCGCGTTGTGGATTGCTACAGACGGACACCGAAACGGACACCAAACGAGTTAAATTGAGTGGTGGAGGAGTAGTCGCGATTATGCTTGGTTCACTCTGTGAATCCGCCATTTTGACCCTGCAAACGCGACGATAAGCGGCCGAATCCGACCCGCGTCTCCAGTTTCAGTTGAGCGGACATTCCCATGCACTCACCGGATTCCGAATCTTGGCCTGCGCACCTTGACGCGCTGGCCGCCGCACCGGCGAACCACATTTTGCTTTTCGAGAATGAAGCCGTGCGCGTGCTCGACACCCGGATTGCACCGGGCGGCAAGACTCCCATTCACACCCACAGCTGGCCGGCTGCGCTCTATATCCTGAGCTGGAGTTCGTTTGTGCGGCGGGACGATCGCGGCGATGTGCTTCTCGACAGCCGAACCGTCCCGGCGCTCGTGCAATCCCCGAAGGTGCTTTGGACTCTGGCACTGGGCCCCCATACGCTCGAAAATGTCGGCATCACGGATCTTCACGTCATCTGCGTGGAAATGAAACTACCGATGGCTCAAGTCTAATGACTTAACCATCGTGTATTGCGGCAACTCTGATGGTCATAGCCTCGACGGCGGAACTCGGGCTAAGAGGACGGAGGCTGGGATCTAACAGGTCCGCGGGTTGAAATCGGTGACCGCTGCCTGCATAGCGGACACCAAAACGGACACCAAGTGAGTGAGGATGGGTAGTGGGGAAGTGCTGGCAATTTTACTTGGGTAGCTCTGAAAGTTACTTATGTAAGTGCCTGCAATGCGACGATAGACGGCCGAGTTCGCCCCACCCATCCCACGGCCCTTCAGCCGGGTCTCAATCGCCCGCCAAGCGCAATCGTGTCGATCTTAAATCCCGATTCTCTCCAGGAGGTTTTTATACGATCTTTTTGCCGGCCTCGGGCCCGACGGATTGGTCGTAAATTGAGTCCACGGTAATTTTGACCACATACTTAAGCGGAGGCATTACCCGGGGAGCCTTCTTCACTCGCTCCGCCACCTCGTCAAAAATAGGGCCGGCGGTGAGCATTTCTCCGTTACCTTTCAACTGATAGCCTTTAAGGTTTTTTTCTTCTATAACGGTGATGGCCACTTTCGGGTTTGCTTTCAGGTTTTCCCTGGTCTTGCAGGAGAATAGGTCGGCGAAGACCAGATGTTCATCATCGATAACCCGAACGGATCCTTTGGGAGTGGCATTTGGCGTTCCATCCGGCGCAGCTGTGGACACCCATGCCATTTTGCCCTTTATGAACTCTTGTATCTCCTGCGGTATCTTTGCCATGATTTCACCCATCAGAGGCCTCGAGCGAAATGTCAAGGTCAGCGGTGTGGCGTAGCCGTGGCCGAAGAACGCCTCAACTATTGGGGCACACGGGAACCAATGGGCACGGACACCAAAACGGACACCGAACGAGTTAAGACTAGCAGTGGAGGCTTAGTGGCGGATTAAGCTTGGTTCTCTCTGAAAACCGCCATTTTGAGGCTGCAAACGCGACGAAAAACGGCCGATTCCGACCCGCGCCTCCTGTTTTTGTTGTTAGGGCAACAAACTTCGGCGCCCGGGTAGCGGCCAGACGCCGCCGCGCCAATGAGCTTGCCTGCGCGGCGGTTGCTCGCGTTGGCTGCTTCCGCCGCCGCCCCGTCCCTAAGAAATGCGGCGACCTACCCGGAAAACCTTTCGCCATTATGAAATCCACGACACCTGACCAATACATCGCCAGCCTCCCCGCCGATCGCCGGGCCGCGCTGCTCGTGCTCCACGCCGCGATTCGGAGGGCCGTGCCCAAACTCACCCCCGAAATCATGATGGGGATGGGTTCGCCCGTCATCGGTTACGGCAAGTATCACTACAGGTCTTCCAGCGGCCGCGAGGGCGACTGGTTTTTGATCGGACTCTCCGCGGGGAAAAACTACTACAGCCTCCACATCTGCGCCGCCGATAAGGGCGGTTACCTCGTTGAGCAGAATGCTGCCAAGCTCGGCAAGGTGAAGACTGGCCGCAGTTGCATCAACTTCAAGAAACTCGAGGACCTGAAGCTCGACGTCGCGATGACGCTCGTGAAACAGGCCGTGAAGTCCGGCGGCCTCAACGCAGAGGGGTAAGGGTGTAGAAGCTGCATTCGTCGCTCGGGAACCGATACAGCATTGGCAGGCGCCTTAGACGGACACCAAACGAGTTAAGAAGGGTTGTAAGAGAGTGGCGACGATTTAGCTTGGGTAGCTATGAAAGTGTCTTATGTAAGTGCTTGCAGCACGGCTCTAAACGACCGATTCCGACCCGCGCCTCCAATATCGGAAGAAAGAGGGGCTAGTTGGCATTCAATAATAAGTGCAAGATAGCTATCCGTGAAAGTGGCGAGAAGACGCGGGGAAACGCAGTAGAGCCCACCCTGATTACGTAAGGCCTCCAAAGGAGGGCCCATACGGTTGCCCTCGGAGGTCCGATTCTGACGGTGCCGCAAGTTAGGTATTGATCGTGTGTCGGTTGGCACTCTTAGGCCAACCGGCTCAACGCCGAGGGGACAAAGACGACGGACGGAATGAATTGGCGAGAGTGGACGGTCAAACGCAGCATCGAGCGGCAGAGAAAACTCGTTGCATGAAGCTGCGATCCCTGTCAGCAGCCCCGCCCGCTGCGGCACCGGACGCCCTACGTGGACTCCTCTCGCTCTAATATGCCGCCACCTCGGCAACCTCCTGGGTTGGCGCCGATTCGATTGCGGGCGGGTTCTCCAGCCTTAGCTCTCAGGAACCTTTGTGCCGGGCCAGGGCTTCCCCGGTCAATCGGCAGACACGCCAATCCGCGAGTGTTTGTGCGCCGAGTGAAGCGTAGAAATCGATCGCTGGCTGGTTCCAATCAAGCACGGTCCATTCCATCCGTCCGCATCCGCGCTCGTTAGCAAGCCTCGCCACGTAGAGGAGAAGTGCCCGGCCGATTCCGCGCCTGCGCATTGCCGATCGTACGAAGAGGTCTTCGAGATAAAGGCCAGGCTCCGCAAGGAACGTCGAGTAAGTCGTGAAATAGACCGCATACCCGGCGAGTTCTCCATCCGCGAAGGCCAGGATGCACTCCGCAGCCGGCTTTCCATCGGACTGGAAAAGGGTCTGCCGCAGCCGCTCGGCGGTCGCCTTCACCTCATGGGAGAGGTTCTCGAAGGCGGCGAGTTGCCGGATCAACTCGAGGATCGCCGGCGCATCCTCTGGGCCGGCCTGGCGGATTTTGGCATTCATTAGTGACTCAAGCAAGCCGTCCGCCCGGTCTCGGACAAGCATCAATCACCGGGAGCCTACCAGCGCTCAGCGAGACATCCTGCATGAGGTTCGCCGGGCTAGAGAAAATGCACCGTGGGTTGTGCGGATTTTCCGTAAGAGCACGCGGAAGCAGACGATTCCCGCTCTATCGGAATTGTGGAGCAATCTCTGATCCCAGCCTGCGCCCGGCCTACGCTTGGGGCTCTAATGCAGGGATTTGGTCGGCGCCTTCAAGGCCGGCGCCGAAGTCATGATTCTTCTGCGGGATGGAAGACTCGATGCAGGCATCCGAGCAAGTTATCGATGGTGAAGGGCTTGGGGAGAAACGCCCGTGTCAGTTCCCGCGCCGCGCACACCTCGGCTCCGTCCGCTTCGCCGCTCATCGAGATGAGCGGCAGGTTGGGACTGAGCTGCAAGAGGACCCGCGCTAAAGCGGGCCCGTTTAGGACGGGCATGCCCACATCGATAAGGACTGCAGCGACGTCAAAGTAGTGACTGGTGAAGAACCTAATTGCCTCCACGCCGTCGCTGGCCTGGAGCACGCGGTAGCCGTGCCTTCCAAGGACAGAGACCAGAGTGTCGCGGATGGCCTGATCGTCGTCGACGACGAGGATCAGTTCACCCGCGCCGTTCAGGAGGCTCCGGGCCAGATAGCTCGCCGAACGGCTCGGCTGATCTCTCACGGGAGGGAGATACACCCGCACGGTCGTGCCGCGGCCGACCTTGGTGCGCAGTTCAACGAACCCCATGTGCCGGTTGACAATACCGCGCACGGTGGGAAGCCCCAGTCCGGTGCCTTTGCTTTCGGACTTGGTGGTGAAGAAGGGCTCCCAGATGTGGTCCACCACCTCGGGTGCTATGCCGGTCCCGGTGTCGGTCACATCGAGGACGAGCCAGTCTCCCGCCCTCCCTCCGGGAATTTCTTTGGCCTGCTCGTTGCTCAGGTGGCGATTGGCAAGCCGGATGTGCAGTGTGCCGCCATCCGGCATAGCGTCCCGCGCATTCAGGGAGAGGTTGAGCAGGACCTGGTGGAGCTGGGTTGCATCGCCCCTCACGGCCCAAGCATCGGCGGCGATGTTGTAGTCCAGCTGAATCGACTTGGGGAAGGTTGCCTCCAGCATGCCGAGGATATCCCGCGCGAGGTGCTTTACCTGGATGAGCTTCAACTCGCCGGCGGTACCGTGGGCGAAGGAAAGGATCTGTCTCACCAGCCCCGCTCCGCGCTCGGCGCTGCGCTCTAGGGTGTCGAGCAACTTCAGGTCTCGCGGGGCGGACAGGCTCTCCCTTAGCAGCGGCCCCGTGAAGATGATCGGGGCGAGCATGTTGTTGAGGTCGTGGGCAATTCCCGAGGCCAGCATGCCCAGGCTCTCAAGCCTCTGCGCCCGCATCATCATCTCCTCGGCCTGCTTTCGGGCCGTGATGTCCTCCTTGATTGCGATGAAATGGGAGATCACACCCGCTCTTGTGCGGACCGGGGTTATGGTCATCTCCTCAGTGTAGGTCGATCCGTCCTTGCGGCGGTTTACGATTTCCCCTTTCCAGACGCTTCCTGCGAGGATGGACATCCAGATCTGGTGGTAGAATTCGGGATCGTGGAACCCCGATTTCACAAGCTCGCGCGGATTCTTGCCGATGGCCTCTTCCGCCGTGTACCCCGTCATCGTGGCGAACGCGCGGTTCACGAACTGGATCACGCCCTTGCTGTCGGTGATCACGATCGCGTTTGCCGCGGCCTCCAGGGCGGTGCTCTGGACCTCCAGCGCGGCCTCTGTCCTAGTGCGCTCGGTGATGTCTAAGACCGACCCCTCCAGGAACCCTTCGTCGGGGAAGAGCCGCACCGAGGTGACGCACGTTCGCACCTCGCCGGACTTGTGCAACATCCTGCATCCAAAGTCCATCACGCAGCCCTCTGCCTTGAGCCGGCGAACCATCTCCTCCCGCTCTTTTGGATCCGCCCAGTGTGCTACCGATGGCTGCGACTGCATCTCCGCACGAGTGCGGCCGTAGATGGTGAGAAACTTGTCATTCATGTCCAGCAGCTCTGAGCCGTCCAGCCGAGTCCTGAACATGCCCACCTGGCTGTTATTAAAGAGCGCGTGGCTTTTCCTCTCGCTTTCCCGGAGGGCCTCCTCCGTCTGCATGCGCTGCGTGATATCCCGAATGGTTGCGGTGTGGTAGGTTATCCCGCCCATTTGCCAGGTTGCTGCCAATAGCTCCGCGGGAAACAGGCTGCCGTCCTTGCGCCGCCCCGTCAGGTTCCTCAGCTTGCCCGCGATGCTGAGCGCCCCGCTTGCCTCGATTCGCTTCAACTCGGCGAATAGCCTATGATGTTCGACAGGATCAAGGAGTCTTGTGGCCTGCTGGCCCAGGATGTCGGCGGCGGTGTAGTTGAACAGCTTCTCGGCCGCGCCATCCCAGCCGGTGATGACCCCGGTTGAATTGATGCTGACAATCGCGTCATTCGAGGCATCGACCACAGAACGGTACCTTTGCTCGCTTTCGCGCAGGAGCACCTCCGACCGCTGCCGATCGCCTTCCTGCCTCACCGCCTGCAACTGCAGGGTTACGGCCGAAGCGAGCCGTGAGAGATCTTTCCTGTTCAGGCAGTCCCGAGCCCCCTCCCGCATGATCTCCACTGCCCGTTCTTCGCCGATTGCGGCGGACACAACGACAAAGGGAAGCCGAAGGCCCGCCTGCTTGAGCACCTGGAGCGCCGCCATTCCGCTGAAGCTCGACATCGAGTAGTCAGATATGACGATGTCCCATACCCTATCGTCCAACGCGGTTTTCATCGCCTCCGGGGTGTCCACGCGCCCGTTCACGGGTTGAAATCCACCCTTCCTCAGGGCCTGTAATATGAGCAAGGCGTCGTCCTCGGAATCTCCGACTATCAGAGCTCGCACGGGTATGCTCATAACGCTATATTATAAACCCAATATAATCAAAAATTTATAAAAGTTCTCATAAATCGAGACGTAACCCGTTAAAGTATAACATGCCTTTGCGCGCGCGGGCCTTGAAACGGATCCAGGGGCCCTCTTCCTCCTCTCAGGACAGCTACCCATGTGGCGCGGAAATCCCGTTCCAAGCTCCGCCCAACGGGCTTTTGAGAGGGACTGCCCGACCCGGGGCGCACAGCCCGAGGAACAAGTCGGTACTCAGGGTCGTTGACGGAGGGCAGGCTCCGTGTCAGGGGTGCATGGCTTGAGCCTCATGGCCTGGAGACGTGTCTGCCTTCTTCTGACCGCGGCGGAAGTCCCGCTTACGGGGCATGGCTGCGACGCCTGGTTGGGGAACTCGGACAACCTCCGGCGCAAGCCCATTCACTCCTTTCCCGACCCGCGACAATTTCGGGGTGCCCTGACTGCTCAGCGGGTGCTGTATCGCCCGCCGTCCGGTCGAGTCTTTCGGTTCGCCGCTGCGGCCTCGGGCAGCCGAGAGCTCCCAAAGAACCCTCTCCTCCGATGACCTCCCGGGAACGCGTTACCGCTGCCCTCAATTTCGAGCGCCCAGATCGGCTCCCGGTGAGCGACTCCCTCTGGGACGGGGTGCAGCAGGATTGGATCGGGGAGGGGATGCCGCCGGGGGTTTCGCCCGCCGACCACTTCGGTTGGGACGTGGAGTCGATGTTCATCGACGCCTCGCCCCGATTCGACACGGTGATCCACTCCCGTGCCGGGGGAAGCATCACCTTCGAGGACCGGGCGGGCTACACGGTCACCAAAGCCGACGGGCGAGGCGGCACGCTCGACTTTGTCGAACACAAGACGGCAACGAGGGAGGCATGGGAATCCCTTACGAAGCCGCGGATGACCCTCCACGATCCGAGCGGGACGGCCCGCCTCGATTCGACAGGCTACTTCTTCCACCTCGACCCGTACCCGAGTTGGGAGGAGGCCAGGAGACGGCACGCCGCCGCGTCGGCCCGGGGCCGGTTCCTGTCCTTTGTCGCCTACGGGCCTTGGGAGGCGACATGGCGCCACCGCGGTCTGACAAATCTGCTCGTCGACGTGCTCGACGAGCCTGAGTGGTGCGCCGATATGTTCGCGACCTACACCGACCTCTTGATCGCAGTCCTGCAGAACGGGGCGGACCTCGGAATGAGTCCGGACGGGCTTTTTCTTGTCGAGGACATGGGATTCAAAACCTCGCTTCTGATCAGCCCCGAGGCCTGGGATCGGCTCCTGCGGCCGAGTTACGAGAGGATCGGAGCCCTGCTGCGCCGCCACAAGATTCGCTTCCTCATGCACACTGACGGACGCGTTTGGGACCTCCTGGAACGCCTGCTAGACGTCGGCGTCGAGGCGCTCAACCCGTTCGAGTGCGCCGCCGGCATGGACATCGCCGAATTGCGCCGGCGCCATCCGCGGCGGATGGCCTGCTACGGGAACATCAGCGTTGCGAATCTCCTTGGAAGCCGCACCGCGCTCGAGAAGGAGCTTGAGCGCAAGATCCCCTATGCCGCCGACGGGGGCTTCATCATGCACTCGGACCATTCGATCCCCTTCGGTGTTTCCTTCGAACGCTACACGTGGGCCCTCGGCCGGGCGCGGGAAATCTACGCCACGGCGTGCGCAAAGGCCTGAAAAATCGCCGAAGCTCTAGCAGAGCGAGCATGGCGGGGTTCGCTGGAGTCGCGCCGAAAGGAAGGGATCTAGGCCGGGCTTCTCCCGTCTAAGAAAGCTCGCCCTAGGAAAGGGGCTTGGAGAGAGTGAATGCATTATGAGCGGAACCGTGGGAAAACCGATTTTCGGGGCGATTGAGGCCGGTGGGACAAAGTTTGTCTGTGCTGTGGGCTCGGGTGGGGACAGCCCCCTGTTGGCTCGCGCCTCCTTCCCAACCGGCGACAACCCTTCGCTGCTCATGGGTGAGGTGGTGGCTTGGCTCAAGGCAAGGCAGGCGGAGCACGGCCCCTTGGCGGCGCTGGGGGTTGCCTCGTTCGGGCCGGTGGACCTGGACGAGCGCTCTTCGACCTACGGGTTTATCACGACGACCCCGAAGCCCGGGTGGAACAACGCCGACATCGTCGGCCCGCTCCGCCAGGCGTTCAAGGGCCTCCCGATTGGGTTCGATACCGACGTGAACGGCGCGGCCCTGGGGGAGTGGCACTGGGGCGCCGCGCAGGGTCTCGAGGACTTCGTCTACCTCACCGTGGGCACCGGGATCGGGGGCGGCGGCATGGCCCGCGGCAGGCTGCTGCACGGCCTCGTGCACCCGGAGATGGGGCACATGGGTCTGCCGCGCATCGAGGGGGACGACTTCGCCGGGGCCTGCCGGTTTCACGGGCGCTGCTGGGAGGGCCTCTGCGCCGGGCCTGCCATTGCAAAACGGGCAGGCATGCCCGCGGAGTCCCTCCCGCCCGACCATCCCGCCTGGGCCATGACGATTCGGTACATGGCGCATGCTCTCGTGAACCTGACCTGCGCGCTGTCGCCCCGGCGGATCATCATCGGCGGGAGCGTGAGGAAGGCCGGACAGCTGGGGGAGGATCGCTTCTTTGAACGCCTTCGAATTGAGTTTCGGTCCGTGATGGCTGGGTATATCACCTCTCCCGCCCTCACCGAGTCCGGAATCGCAACCTTCATCGTTCCCCCCAGTCTGGGGGACAACGCCGGGATCTGCGGAGCGATCGCACTGGCGCAGGCTGCCTGCGGGCAGGGGGCCGACCGGAAGCCCGCGGGCTGACGAAGTCGGCGGGGGCCTGCGGGACAACCTTTCCAGGCGAGTCTTCGGGTCAGTGCGCCCGATGGCGCTTGCCTGCCGGAAGACGTCGAGGCCAGTCTGGGGCGGGATGGCCCGCTTGCTGTCGATCAACACCCTCAAGTCGATCCGCAAATGGCGCGACCGCGCCTTCATGCTGGGTGAGCGGGTCAGGGACTGGTTGCAGCTGCCCGCGGGCAAGCGCATCCTCTTTTCGACCTGGCCGGAGGTGGAGGATTCGGTCCGGCGCGGATTCTGGGGGATGCGGCACAAGGTGACCTTTGGCCCGGTTCCGGCCGGTGGCGGGGACTTTGACCTGGTCGTGCCGACGATGATCAGCGCCCTCGGCGTGGCCGCAGCCGACAGCGAGCTGCGGCGGCGGAACCCCCTGCCGATCCCCGACCCGGAGCTCCTCGACCTCCTCGACGACAAGGCGGCCCTTAACGCCCGGCTCGTTTCGGCCGGCTTCTCCCGCCATGTTCCGAAGCCGGCGGTGCCGGGCTCGTTTCCCCTTGTGCTGAAGCGCCGGAGGGACTCCCGCGGGGTAAATTCGTTCGTGATCCGCGGGCCCAGAGACGAGGACGCGCACAGGGAGTGCCTCGGGTCCGCGGACTACCTCCTTCAGGAGTGCATCGAGGGGGAGACCGAGTACTCGGCCCACGTGCTCATGATCGGCGGGCGGCTCCGCAGGGCCCTGACGGTCGAATTCCGGATGGGCTCGGACCGGGCGATCCACGGCCGCGACCCGGTCCTTCTGATGCGTCGGTGCCGCAACCGCCACACAGGGATATTCGAAGGGATCCTGCGCTCGCTCGGCTTCGAGGGGCTGTGCTGCATCGACAACAAGGAGCGCGGCCGCATTCCCTACGTGCTCGAGATCAACCCCCGCTTCGGCTATTCGCTGAAGCCGTTCTTCGCGGCCTTCGTGCGTAGCTTGGATTGGGACCGCGCCGCCGGAAAATAGATCGCACTCCATAACCCAACAGATTTTCCCCATGAGGCTCTCAGGACTGACAGCGTTTGTCACAGGAGGCGGCGACGGCATCGGCCGGGCGATCGCGATCTGCTTTGCGCGAGAAGGAGCCCGGGTTGCGATTGCCGACCTGGACTGCGCCCGCGCAACCTCCGTCGAGGCCGAGATCGCCTCGGCCGGGGGCTCGGCCCTGGCGCTTCGCGCCGACGTGCGGTCAACGGCTGACGTGGACGCTGCGGTGAGGCAGGCCGTCGCCCGCTTCGGCGCGCTCGACATCGTCGTCAACAATGCGGCGGTCGCCTTCCCCGGCGATCCGGCTACGATGCCGGATGAGGACTGGCAGCGGGTGATCGACACCAACCTCACCTCGGCCTTCCGGGTCATCCGGGCGGCCCTGCCGCACCTGCGTCAGAGGCAGGGAGGGTCCATCATCAACATCGCCTCGGCCCAGGCCCACCGCTCCTGGGCCAACTGGACCGCCTACGCCGCGGCAAAGGGGGGACTGATCTCCATGACCCGCCAGCTTGCCGGACAACTCGGGGCCGAGAACATCCGGGTCAACTCCATCTCGCCGGGAGCGATCAATACCCCGATGAACGAGCGCCGGGCGGCATCCGAGGGACCGGAGCTCATCTCGAAGCTCGCGGGCCAGCATGTGCTGCTGCGCCTCGGGACCCCCGAGGAGGTTGCTGCCGTGGCGGTCCTGCTCGCAAGCCCGGAGGGGGGCTTCATCTCGGGCGCCGACATCGCCGTCGACGGCGGGCTGAGCGCACTTCCCCGGTACCACGAGACCTGACCCACCCGTTTCTGCGGTCCCCCAGAAGCCGTTTGAATCGTTGGCTTCCTTGACTATGGTCAAGGCGTGCCGGACTCCCGGCGCACACCCTCTAAGGATGACCATGAAGACAAAATACCATCTGATTCTCGGTGCCCTGGCCCTCGCGGCCGCGGCCCTAGCCGGCTGCGGCGGCTCCCCGAAGGATGCCGGTGCTGCGGCCCCGTCCGGACGCGCGATTGCGATCACGGCAAACGACACGATGAAGTACAGCCTGACCGAGATCCGTGCCAAGCCCGGCGAGGCGCTGGCCGTCACCCTGACCAACACGGGCGCCGTTCCGAAGGCGGTCATGGGGCACAACTGGATCCTGCTCGTACCCGAGACGGACCTGAACGCCTTCTCGGCCGCCTCGGCCCAGGCCGCCGCGACGGGGTTCATCCCGGACTCCTTCAAGGGCAACATCATCGTGTCGACCCGGCTCCTCGGCCCGAATGAGTCGGACACGGTCTCCTTTAACGCCCCGGCCAAGCCGGGCCGCTATCCGTTCGTGTGCGCGTTCCCCGGGCACATGCAGGCTGGGATGAAGGGCTTCCTGATCGTCGAATAACGGCGGATCGCTCCCCCTGTGTTTGGCCCTGCGGCGCCGGGCGGCCCAGCCGTGACCGGCGCCGATCGCACCCCTTTCGTGAGTTTCTCCTGTCCCCACTTCCGGTTCGAGGACGACTGGTGCCTTCGCCTGAAGGCCGACTGCGTGCCCGGGCGCAAGGGCTGTGTCTTGGCGGGCAACACCGTCTTCGCCGTCCCGGCGGAGGTGCGGGTAAGGGAGCGCGAGGAGGAGCGTCGCCGCATGGGGGCGGCGCGTCCCGGCCCGGGTGGTCAGTCCGGACGCCCGAGCTGAGCGCGGGCGGCCTCGCTGAGCCTCTGCGGGTTCCAGGGCGGCTCGAACACCAGGTCCACCTGCGCCTGTCCGACCCCGGGCAGCTTCGAGAGTGTCTCGCGGACCCCCTCGACAATCCAGGATCCCGCGGGGCAGGCCGGGGTGGTCAGGGTCATCGTCACGGCGACCTCGCCTGCGATGCAGGCGACGCTGTAGATGAGGCCTAGGTCGACGATGTTGATCGCGAACTCGGGATCGAGGATGCCCCTGAGGGCCTCCCAAATCTGGTCATTATCGGGCGGTGTCTGGGTCATGGTTTGCCTCCGGGGGCCGGCGCAAGCCCGGCGGGGCGCCAGAGGTGGCTCATGACCCGCAGCAAGTTGCCGGCAAAAAAGAAGACGCCCGTCGCCAGGAGCCCCGCGCCCGCGGTGAGCGCCGGGATGCTCGAGTTTCCCGATCCCACGAGCAGCGGCAACAGGCTCGCGCCCATGAGGCCAAGGCCCAGTTTTTCGAGCCCGGCGTGGCTCAAAGACGCGGCGGCGGGGGTGGGGCCGCGGCCCACGCGGGGCCCGTAGGCGCGCATCCACACGAGGAAGGGAACGACCTTGCACATTATCCCGGCGATGCAGGGGAGGAGACCGCCGACCAGCGCGAGGACTCCATAGGAAACGGCGTTCATGCCGCCGGAGGCGGTCCGGGGGTCGGCCAGGGCCAGGGCGAGGCCGGCGACCGCGGCCGCTCCGAGGCCGCCCAACCCGAGGAAGAGCGCGAGGACCCCGGGGTCGACCGCACGCTTCCGCCGGGTAGAGAAGGTCCGGGCAAGCCCGTAACCCGAGAAGGCAAACCCGGCCGCGACCAGAAGGGCCGATAGGACAGTCCCGGCCCTGAAGTCGACCGCAAGGCAGGGCACAAGCCCCAGGAGCCCGGTCTGGGAGAGGACTAGCCCGGCCTTGGCCGGCCTCCAGTCCGGGACCTCGGCCAGCGTGAACATCGGGATCAGCTGGAACCCCGCCCCCTGCAGCAGCGTCGCAAAAAACCCGATAATTCCCAGGTGGGCGTGGGCCCGCAGGAGCGCCAGGGGATCGGCGGGAATGAACGCCCAGAACTTGTTGGCCGCGACCGTGAGTCCCGCCAGCACGGTCAGCAGGATCCATCCGGCCGCCAGGGCGAGCGACCAGGCGACCGGCCCCCGCTTTCCTGAACGCAGCACGGTCCGCCAGGTGTTGTCGGCAAAGAAGATGACGCCGAGCGCAACCGCGGTGCCGAAGTGGCCGAGAAGCGCCATGTCCCAGCGCCAGAACGCGTACACCATCCCCGGCACTCCCGCCGCGTGAAGCCAGAAGTGCCACCAGCCCCGCCGCTCGCTCGCCAGGGTCGTCCCCAGGGCGACCGGTGCGAGCTGGTAGACCGCCCCGCAGGCGACCGTGACGAAAAACCCCAGCACCCAGGCGTGCACCAGAGCGATGACCGGAGGGGTCATTTGGGGCAGGCTCAGGATCCAGGGGTTTGCGGCTAGGAGGGCCGACCCGGCCACGAGCCATGCCAGGCCCAGGCCCATGAAGGCGAGCGGCAGGCGGCCCTGCGCGGCAAGCCAGCTGGGGGAGGCCGCCGGTGCCGCGATACGGGCCGTCGGGATCGGGGGTGCTGCGCTCGGCATCGCGTGCTCAGCCCCGGGTGAGGGTCGTCACCCAGCTTCCGTCGGGCTGAATCTGGGACTGGTGGCGGAATCCGCGCTGGGCGGCCTCGCCGAAAAGATGGCAGGGCTCCCGGTCGGTTCGGGCCGTCAAAGTCTCCCCGGCGGGCAGCGTCTCCAAGCCCTCCAGGATGCGCACCAGGGGCTCCGGGGGCATCGAACCCCCAAAGGGTCTAACGGAGGTTGCTGCAAAATAATCACTTCCAAAAGTGAGAAATCGCGAGCTTCCTCAATAGCTTCCCCAAACGCTGACAAACTGAGTCCAGAACTGGGCACAATCGTCCAGTGTTGGCCACTGCTAGGTCAGCCCGTACGTGATGCACTATTGACACTGATTCGGGCCGCAATGGAGGCGGCCCGTGGGACCCGGTGAGTCAGAACTCGCTTGCGGCTCCGTCGATGGCGGAGCGCAGCGACGGGACGCGGAGCCCCAGCGAAGCGCCCAGAGCAAGCGGGAGGTTCCCCGCCCCGTTGGGGCGGGGGAAGGGGCGTGGGGTAATTCCGAGGCTTGGGGGCCGGAAGGGGACGCCCCAGGCCGCGCGGAGCGCGGCCTGAGCGGCCCCGCCGGCCTTCCTAGTCGAAATAAAAACAATTGCGCGACCTACAGACTGCCGGGCGAGTATCGGCTTACCCGGACAGCGACCATCTACGGGTACCACAATGGCGAGGGTGTCCGAATCGACTGTGAGGCGGAAGGAAAGGACGACGGATTCGATAACGCAGGCCGCCATTGGCGGAGGTCTGAGGATGGAAAGACATGGGTAACCATGGAGCCACCGAGCCCGCCTGAGCGAAAGGGTGCTTTCGCCCTGCGCAGGAATGTTGAAGCCTTTTCTGAGCACTATCGCCGGGAACAGTGCGGATTCCTGACCCTGACAACGCGAGAAGACTTAAATCCAAGGGAATTCGCGCAGCGTTGGCACAAAATGCGACGGCGTCGCCTGCCATGGATTCGCTCGTATATCCGAGTTCTAGAGCCTCAAGAAAGGGGGGCTCCTCATTGGCACCTGTTGGTAGCTACACCGTTTGACCTGAAACCAAATGCATTCGACTGGGAGGCCCTTTGGGGTGCGGCGGCCGCTCGTAAGAAGGGCGATCTTGGCACAGCAAGGGCGTTGACAAAGGAATATGCGCGGAACGCTCCTCCTGAGCTTCGAAAATGTTGGGCTGAACTGCGACGCTGGTGCTCCCGATACGGATTGGGCCGCTCCGAGTTCTTACCTTTCCGTAAAGCCGAAGCAGCTGTGGCTGAATATATCGGCAAGTATCTTGAGGCAGGACTACACTTCCGGAGGGGCGAATGGAAGGGTTGCCGGCGTGTTGAGTGCGACAGAAGAGAGGCAGCGAGTTGGAGGCGCTGCTCACGGCAGTTCAGTTGGGCGTCTCCGGGTGCGGCGGCGTGGCGAAAACGATTGGGCGAACTAGCGGTAGCGGCAGGCGGAACGGATTTCGAAGGCCTACGGCGGCGCTTCGGACAAAATTGGTGCTATCGCCTGCGCGGAATGGTGATCGGAGCGAGCGCTTCTGACTGGGAGACCTTCATATCAACCGTTGTTTCAGAGGTTCCTCCCGGTCCTCTTCAGCCGCGAACAAACGGGAAAATGCCAGGGGTTAAATGCGAGTAGGCAGAGCGGATTGACATTGGGGCGCAGCAAACGCTTTGCTGACTCATGCCCAATTTCTTGGAATTCTTCGCCGGCGGGGGCATGGCCCGCGCGGGGCTGGGTAATGATTGGGCCTGCCAATGGGCGAACGATTTCGATCCAACAAAAGCGCGGATTTATCGAGAGAATTGGGGCGGCAATGAACTGGTCGAAGGCGATGTTGCAGCCGTCGATCCGACCACTGTTCCGCCAGCAGACCTCGCTTGGGCGTCGTTCCCATGCCAAGACTTATCGTTAGCTGGAGATAAGGAGGGCATTGGGCATAGCAACGCGAAGAAGAGGACGAGGTCAGGAACGTTCTGGCCTTTCATGAGGTTAATGCGGACCGTCAGGCCGACCTTGATCGTTCTTGAAAATGTTGAAGGTGCCTTAACGTCTAACGACGGACAGGATATCAGGGCGATCTGTTCTGCCTTATCAGGGGCGGATTATCGATTCGGACCACTGGTCATTGATGCGGCCCTCTTTGTCCCGCAATCGCGTCCAAGACTATTTGTGATAGCGGTGCGGCAAGGTGCTACGATCCCGGAACATCTATGTCAGTTTGGGCCTGAGTCGCTTTGGCATGATAATGCTGTGATAAGAGCCTTCGGGTCGATTTCGGATGAGGCGCGCGGGAAATGGATCTGGTGGACTCTCCCTGCGCCTGTCAGGCGAGTTCGCAGGCTAGGCACGCTCATCGAGAAAAACCCGCGAGGCTGGGTCTCGTGGCATAGCAAGCAGGAGACCGATTACTTATTGTCGCTGATGAATGAACTGCATCGCTCGAAGGTGCGCCAAGCCCAAGAGTTACACAGGCGAATCGTCGGCACAGTTTACCGCCGAACCCGAAATGGAAAACAGAGAGCGGAGGTTCGATTCGACGGTGTTGCCGGCTGCTTGCGAACAAGTGCTGGAGGGTCATCGCGGCAAATCGTCCTAGAGGTAAATGGTTCGCAAGTTCGTTCCCGCCTGCTTTCACCACGAGAAGCCGCGCGATTACAAGGCCTTCCGGCTTCATACTGGCTACCGCCTGAATACAACGACGCCTATGATGTGGTTGGTGACGGGTTGTGTGTTCCAGTCGTTGCACATTTGAGGCGGTACCTTCTAGATCCATTGGCAGCGGCTAACGCTGAGATGGCACAAGCAATCGCATGAGTCTAAAAAGTGAGCTGTTAGGATTCGCAACAGACAACGGGTTTTCAGGATCCGGCGCGCTATCAGTCGCTCTTGTGGTGACGGACCACGCAAAGGCGTGCTTGCCGCTCGATCCAGATCAAATGCTTGCTCCAAAGAAAGGCCAGGTGAAGGGACTTGGGAAAGCAGCCGTTCAAGCAATTCTGAAACGGCACGGAATTGAAAGGGTACTCTCCGAGGAGGGAGGCCGCACCTCGCGGGGTTCCATCGATAAGATGCGGATTTATGTTGGCTTCTTAAATGCACTCCATGCCGAGAACGGTGGTCTTGACTTAGCGGAGGTCGAAAAGTTTTGGGTGGAACAGGTCTTAGGCTATTTTGCAGGGAAGCCATTCAAGTTTCGAGTTGATGCGGCCCTTTCGGTTAGGGCGGCTGTTAGTGACGTATTGGGACAGGCCCGAGTTCGTCAGAGGGAAATGGTGGGGTCACGATCCGAAGGGATAATGTTGCAGCATCTTATCGGAGCAAAGTTTGCCGGCATCACGAAGGGGCAGATTGAGCACCACTCGGCTTCTGAGGCGGACAGAGCGGAGGGGAGGGCTGGGGATTTCGTGTGGGGAGATATGGCCATTCACGTGACGACAAGTCCCGGTGAAGCATTATTGCGGAAATGCAGCGAAAATCTTGGTGCAGGGTTGCGCCCAATGATTGTAACCCTGTGTCAGAAGACGGCTGTTGCTTACGGACTCGCGGAGACCCTCGAGATTGCGGACCGCGTGGACATCTTCGGGGCCGAGGAGTTCCTAGCCGGCAATATCCACGAAGCAGCTGTGTTTGAGGGCGACAGCCGAAGGATCAAGACCGCTGAGCTTGTGGAGCGATACAACGAGCTGATTGACCGATACGAAAGGGACCCATCGCTAAAGATTGAGATTGTTGGCGCATAGGTTGGCGTGACAGGGGGAGCAGGCGAGATTGAGCGATCGATTCACAACGGAGGAGCGATCGAGAATCATGGCGGCAATCAAAAGCCGCGGGAATCGGTCGACTGAGTTGAGATTCCTAGCCGGGCTGCGCTGGCACGGTATCACTGGGTGGTGCCGGAATTCTCAGGTCACAGGACGGCCCGATTTTTTATTTCAAAAAGAGCGTGTTGCGGTGTTCATCGATGGCTGTTTTTGGCACGGCTGTGCAACTCACATGAGGCTGCCCTCAGCCAATCGGGAGTACTGGAAAGCAAAGATAGAGGCGAACAGGAGGCGAGATAGGCGAGTGGGGGCTGCTCTCAGAAAGCTTGGATGGAGTGTGCTCAGGGTCTGGGAGCACGAGCTCAAAGGGCCAGCGTTCTCCCGGTGTTTTGCGAAGTTGGAGCGGGTATTGAGAAGAGGGCGAAATATAGGTTGACACAGCGTCAATCATTCATAGGTTGACGTCATGGCAACTGTTTTCCCGTTCGTGAACGTCACGCCTGATCTGCACAAGGCTCTAGGCGAGCCCGTTCCTGGCAGCAGGGTTTACCGAAAGGCAGGCCCGCATGAAGAGATTAGATACTGGTACAGTCTAATCGAGAGCCGCTTTGGGCACGCGGTGTCACCGGGCGGCGTAGCCATGTTCGCCCCTGTGTCACGCGCAGCTGTTCACAAGCGGATCAAGGACGGGAAGCTGACGTGCTTCCGTTACGACATTACCCATAGGAAGCGTAATCTTTTTGGGGTGAGCAAGGAGGTACGCGAGTTGGAAGTGCTGATGATTCCAGAAAGCGAGTGTCGGGCTTGGGGCAAAGAAATAGAACGGAGGGCGATTGAGGCGGGGGCGGTGACACCGGCAGAGCTGGAGGGGGACAAGCCGGACTGGTATGGAGAGTTTCTTGAGCCGGGCTCTCGGTGGGAGCGGGAACAACTTCGCAAAGGAAAGGGGAAACGGCAATGAATGACGGATGCCCACAGGATTCCGACCGGCTCTTAAAGGTGCCTGAAATCGCGGCTGAAATTCGAGCAGACGAGAAGACGGTTTACAGACGCATCCAAGCCGGGAAGCTATCTGCCTTCAAAGAGGGCGGACGTTGGGTAATTTGGAGGAGCGCGCTTCTAGCCTATTTGGGAAAGGGCGATGCAAGAGGGGGCAGTCATGTATAAACGCATCTTCCGTCCCCGTGGCAGCAGGGTTTATCGTGTGCGCTACCGCCTAAGTGACGGTCCGAAGATTTTCGATAAGCCTCTAAAAACCCACATAAAGGAAGTCGCTGAGGCCAAGGCACGAAACCTTATCGAAGACGAGGAGAAGGAGCTGGCAGGGCTGCTCGGGCCAAAGTCATTGCGAGAAGCCACTCTGCTCCCGTTGACTCAGCATGCTGCGGATTTTGCCGCGGATCTCGAGTTGCGAAATCGCGGCCGGGCTCACCTCGTCCATGTAAGGTGCCGTTTGAAGCGGCTATTGAAAGAATGCGGTTGGGTAACCCTCCGGGACGTAACGGCGGATAGCTTCACTAAGTGGCGTCTTAGGCAATCCGGTTTATCGACAAAAACGCTTAACGAGTATCTCGGTCATGCGATGGCGCTTTTAAACTGGATGGAGCGGCAAGGGCGGAGTCCGTACAACCCGCTTCGGGCTGTTTCAAAACTGGCGAAGAAGGAGACATTCCATCGACGGGCACTAACCCGTGAGGAATTCTGGCAGCTGGTGGAGTCGAGCGGAAAACGTCGCCTACCCTATCTGTTCGCTGGCTGCACAGGCCTTCGACGGGGGGAGCTAAAGCAATTGCTTTGGTCGGATATCCGCCTGGACGAAACCCAGCCGTTTATCGACGTTCGAGCCGAAATCACCAAGAGTAAGAGAAGTGCGGTGATTCCGTTAGTCCCACCGCTAGCGGCCGCACTTAGGCTTTTACGGGCAAGCGTGGTCTCGGAGGCGGACAAGGTATTCCCACGAGGACTGCCAAGCGTGCGGAGCCTAGAAATCGATCTCGCCGCTTGTGGGATTCCTATCGAAGACGAACGGGGTTACCGGGTGGACTTCCACGCATTGCGGCACACCTTCGCAAGTTTCTTGGCGAACGTGGGTGTTTCAGAACTGGCTCGGGTGAAGCTGGCCCGGCACAGCGAGTGGAGGCAGACGGATCGTTACACCGATCCGAGGAGCATCCCTCTGTTCGCTGAGATGGAGAAACTGGCCACGGTGTTACCTTCCTCAATAGCTTCCCCAAATTTTGGGAAATCCTGTCCAAAACAGTCCAAATCTGTCCCGGATCAGGTGGTCGATAGTGCAGACGGTCACGGTGGCAATGCCCTCGAAACGAGCGTGTTGTCCACGGTTGTCCAAACTTGCGTAACGGAAGTTGATGGTGCCCGAGGGGGGCATCAGGCCCCGGGCGTCGATCTCTGGCGGGCTCCCGGCGGCCGCCGGCGGGGGCGAGGCGGGGGCCCGCTCGGGGGCCTCGACCGCCTTGAGCTTCGTTATCCTGACCCGGAAATCCTCGGGCCCGCGCTCGGCGTAGTCCCAGCGGAATGCCCCGGGGAACTCGGACTCAAATTGATAGCGCAGCGGCACCGGGTCGTGGTCGTTCAAGAGGACGAAGTGGCCGCCGACAGGCAGGTCGAGCCAGCGCTGCAGGATCTGGCCGTGCTTCACCCGGCACGGGATGGGTCTGACGTCGAAGAGGTGGGGATCGGCCTGGACCGGCTGCTGGGGGAGGGAGGTGGCGTGTTTCATGTCGGAGGGGACTATGCCACGGACGGCGCGGCCCCGCCTTGATCCAGGTCAAGGGCCAGAGATTTGCGTTTCAACCATTCCGCTTCGGCGACGGGGCTCCGCCTCCGAAGAAAGGGACAAACCCCCGGGGAAGGTGCCTAGTGGACCGGACGAGCCGCGATGAGACTGCGCCCCCTGATGCTCGCTGGGACCCTGGGCGGCGACTGAAAGGGCCCTGCCCTAAACGAGAGAAGGCTTGATCCGGGGCCTCAACTTCGGACTTATGGGGGCCGCCGCGCTCCCGCGCCCCTGAACCCCCAATGAACCTAGGCCGGACCGACCCGCACCCAGACACCTGTGATTTTGTCGTGATCGGCTCGGGCTTTGGGGGGAGCGTCTCGGCGCTGCGCCTGGCTGAGAAGGGCTACCGGGTGGCGGTCCTGGAGCAGGGCCGGCGCTGGACCGCGGAGAACCTGCCCAAGAGCAACTGGCGCGTGGCCCGTTGGATTTGGGAGCCGGCCCTCGGGCTTCGGGGGTTCTTCTCCATGCGGTTTTTCAGGCACCTGGTGGTGCTGCACGGCAACGCGGTCGGGGGCGGGTCGATCACCTACGGGAACGTGCTGCTTGTCCCGCCGGAGCGGGTGTGGCGGCAGGGCAGCTGGGCGGGCCTGAACGACTGGGAACGGGTGATGCCAGGGCACTACGCGACCGCGCAGCGGATGCTCGGGGTCACCACCAACCGCAGGCTGGGCCCCGCCGACGAGCGCCTGCGGGAGATGGCCAGGCAGGGCGGTGCCGAGGGTTCCTTTTATCCGACCGAGGTCGGGATCTTCTTCGGGGACGACCGGGACGAACCCGGCGCGAGCTACCCCGACCCCTTTTTCGGGGGCGCCGGTCCGGAGCGCAAGTCCTGCAACGCCTGCGGCGGCTGCATGGTGGGATGCCGGCACGACGCCAAGAACACCCTGGACCGCAATTATCTCTACCTTGCAGAACGGCGCGGCGCCGAGGTGCTGGCCGAGTCGAGGGTGGTCGATGTCCGCCCCCTGTCGGGCCGGGAGGACGGCTCGCAGGGCTACGCGGTGGAGTTCGTCTCGCTCGCCAAGGGGTCCCGCGGCCGGCGCCGGACCCTCACCTGCCGCGGGGTCGTCTTCGCGGCCTCCTCGCTGGGGACGCAGGACCTGCTCTTCCGCCTGAAGGAGAAGCACTCGCTGCCGCGAATCTCCGGCGCCCTGGGCGCCGACGTGCGCACCAACGCCGAGTCCCTGATCGGGGTCCGCTTCCCCGGCACCCCGGTCGACCTTTCCCAGGGGGTGGCGATCGGCTCCGGCATCTATATCGACGAGCACACCCACATCGAGGCCGTCCGCTACCCGAGGGGCTCGGACGCCATGGGCCTGATCTCCACGGTGATGGCCCCGGGCCGCGGCGGCCGGGTGCACGTCCTGACCTGGCTGGGGACGCTGCTGCGGCTGCTGGTCACCCGGCCGGTCCGGACGCTGCGGGTCTTGTTCCCCTTCGGCTGGGCCCGGGAAACCCTGATCTTCCTATGCATGCAGACCCTTGAGGGGCGCCTCACCATGCGCCTGGGGCGACGCTGGTTCTGGCCCTTCTCGAAGCGGCTGACGACCCACGGGGCGAGGATCCCCGCCTACATCCCGGCCGCGCACGAGTTCGCGATCAAGGCGGCCGCGGCCACCGGGGGTGTGCCCCTGGCCTCGGTGACCGAGATTCTGCTCAATGTGCCGATGACCGCCCACTGCATCGGGGGCGCCGTCATGGGGCGGACCCCCGAGGAGGGTGTTTGCGACGGGAGGAACCGGGTTTTCGGCTACCGCAACATGTATATCTGCGACGGCTCGGTGCTCGGGGCGAACCTCGGCGTCAACCCGGCCCTCACCATCACGGCGCTCACGGAGCACGCCATGAGCCACATCCCGCCGAAGGCCGGGCGGGACTGGGTGGGGCCGGACAGCTGACCGCCCCCGGCGCGGAAATCCTTGTCTCCGGCGCCCGCCGCAACGATATCCCCCTCATGCTTGCGAAGGAGGTGCCCGCCCGCCGGACCGCGCCCTGGGTCCTCGCCGGGATTTTTCTGGCGACGATAGCGGCGTACCTGCCGGCGCTCCGGGGCGGGTTCATCTGGGACGACGACGCCCACGTGACCAAGCCCGCCCTGCGCTCCCTGTCGGGGCTCGGGAGGATCTGGACGGAATTGGGGGCGACCCAGCAGTACTATCCGGCGCTCCACAGCGCGTTCTGGCTGGAGCACCGGCTGTGGGGCGATTCGGCCTTCGCCTACCACCTGGCCAACGTGCTGCTCCACGCGACGGCGGCCTGCCTGTTTGCGGTGCTCCTGCGCCGGCTGTCGGTCCGTGGGGCGGCCTTGGCTGGTTTCGTGTTCGCGCTGCACCCGGTCTGCGTCGAGTCCGTGGCCTGGATCTCCGAGCAGAAGAACACGCTGTCGGCCGTGTTCGCGCTCCTGGCGGCGATCGCCTACCTGGGGTGGAGGGAGGAAAAGGTCGGTGGACGCGCGGGGGGCTACCTTCTGGCGATGGGGCTTTTCGCCCTGGCGATCCTCACCAAGAGCGTCACGGCGACCCTGCCGGCCGCCCTCCTTGTCCTGGCCTGGTGGCGCCGCGGGCGGCTGGGATGGAGGGAGGACGTTGCGCCGCTCGTTCCCTGGCTTTTCCTCGGGGCTTCGGGGGGGATCCTTACGGCCTGGGTCGAGTGGCGCTACATCGGGGCCCACGGAAACGCCTTCAGTCTGGGCCTGGCCGGGCGGTGCCTGCTCGCGGGGAGGGCCCTGTGGTTCTACCTGGGCAAGCTCGCCTGGCCGGCCGACCTGCTCTTCATCTATCCGCGCTGGACGGTCAATCCGGGGCAGGCCTGGCAGTACGCCTACCCGGCTGCCGCGCTCGCGCTCCTGGGGGCGCTCGCGTGGGTCGCCCGCCGGGGCCGCAAGGGGCCGCTTGCCGCGGGCCTTTTGTTCTGCGGCACCCTGTTTCCGGCGCTCGGGTTCTTCAACGTCTACCCGTTCGTCTTCTCCTACGTGGCCGACCATTTCCAGTACCTGGCGAGCCTCCCGGTGATTGCCGCGGCGGCCTGGCTGGCGGCGTGGGGATGCGAGGGGCTGGGGAGGGGCTGGCGGGCCGCAGCGGCGGCCGCGGTCCTCGGCCTGCTGGGCGCTCTGACCTGGCGCCAGTGCGGCACGTACCGGGACGTCCGCACCCTCTATGCAAGGACCCTTGAGCAAAACCCCGGCTGCTGGCTGGCGCACCTGAACCTCGGCAACATGCTTTTCGAGGAGGGCCGGGTGGGGGAGGCGCTCACCCACTACGAGGCGGCGAGGGAGGCAAACCCCGACTATGCCGACACCCGCTTCAACCTGGGCCGGGCCCTTCTCGAGCAGGACCGCTGTGCGGAGGCGGCCGAGCAGTTCGGCGCCGCCCTGCGGCTGGACCCGGGAAACGCCGAGACGCACGACAACCTCGGGGTGGCCCTCGCGCGGACCGGGCGGACCGGGGAGGCGATTGCCCGGTTCAGGGAGGCGATCCGCCTGGACCCGGAAAACCGGGTCGCGCACTACAACCTTGGGACAGCCCTGGGCTCGCTCGGCCGGACGGAGGAGGCAGGAGCCGAACTCGACGAGGCGGCCCGGCTCGGCCTCACGCCGCCCCCAGGGGCGCCGGGCCGATGATCCGCGCGTCGTTCGTCGGCCGGCTCGTCGTCCCCGGACTGATCACCAGGAAGTCCTCATCGGCCCACTCGCCGTTCACCAGGCGCAGCAGCAAGTCGACGCTTCCGGGCACCTGCGCGAACTTCAGGCCGGCCTTGGCGGCCGCCTTCTCCACCTCGGCCCTGTAGGCCGGAAAGTTGCCCACCATCGTGTCGATGTAGGCGAACGTGTCGTAGTTGGCCATCATCCCGAGGGTCTCCATCAGGTACTTCGCGTTGTCCTCGCCGAACTTCTCCACGTACTGCTGGTAGGTGCTGATCCCCATCCTCGTGGTCGTGCTGTTCGGGTTGTCGAAGGCGGAAGTCGAGCGCTCCACCCAGCCGCAGGAGTGGTAGTAGGTCCCGGGGTGCCGGTTGAAGTATTCCAGGTACTTCTCCTTGGAGCCCATCAGCAGCGTGATGCAGTCATGGGCGCGGGGCGCGACGATCGGGACCCGGGCGTGCAGCCCGACCGTTCCGTGGTTGCACAGGCCGTAGGCGAGCAGGATCGCGTCGTAGCCCCCGGTCTCCGCGGCGTCGATCTCCCGCTGCAGTCGGTCCGACATCCGGGGCGCTCCGACGTCGTGCAGGGCCTTCTCGCACAGCCGCACGTCGATGATGTTGCGGGAGACGCTCGCGCAGTGGTAGCACTCGCGGTGCAGGACCGCGCAGGCGATCAGCAGGTAGCGCGGGGGCCTGTCGGCCGCCTTCTCGGTCCGAACGATTGTCTGCGTGCGGTCCGGACTGACTTCGGTGCCGCCGGGGCTCTCTGGGGAGGTCTGCTGGTGCATCGGACCGCTATGTTTCCGGGCGTCCGTCCGTATGGCAATTATGGAACACGGGGCCCGTGGCTGCGGTAAGGCCTTGAGTTCGCGCCCGGCAGAGCTTTCGATCGACGGACTCAGGTGCCCCCCCCTTGGGGGACCCTCGACCCCCATGGCCCAACCCGAAACCACGCTCCCGTCCCCCCGCGAGTCCGAACTCACGCTCCTGCGGCCGCTTGCGGACCGTTACCCCAACGTGGACGCGGCCATGGCCGAGATCGCGCGCCTTGCGGCCGTGCTCACCCTGCCGAAGGGAACCGTGCACGTGATCAGCGACATCCACGGCGAGGACAAGAAGCTCAGGCATGTGATCAACAACGCCTCGGGGACCCTGCGACCGCTGGCCGAGGAGCTGTTCGCCTCGCGGATGGCTCCGGCCCAGTTCCAGGAGTTCCTCTCGCTGATCTTCTACCCGAACGAGATGGTCCAGCGCGTGGGGCAGAGGCCGAGGGGCCCGGAGGAGCTGCGGCAGTACGCGTTGAACACGCTGCGGCAGCTCTTCGAGCTGGTGCGCATCCTCACCGGCCGCTACAGCCTGAAGTGGTCGGCTGAGGTCTTCCCGGCCGAGTATCGGGAGCTGTTGTCCGAGATGCTCCACGAGCCCACCACCGAGCGCGGAAGCGAGTTCGTGTCGGCGATCGTCGAGGAGCTCGTGCGGCGCGGGAGGATCTGGGAGCTGATCTACGTGACCGTGCGGCTGGTGCGCAACCTTGCGATCTACGAGCTGATCATCGGGGGGGACTGCTGGGACCGGGGGCCCCGCGGGGACCGCGTCGTCGACTACCTGCGCCAGCAGCCGAACGTCTCGTTCATCTGGGGCAACCATGACGCAGCCTGGCTCGGCGCGGCCCTAGGGCACGAGGCGCTGATCTGCCACGTCATGCGGATCTCGCTGCGGTACGGGAGGCTGGACCAGGTGGACGAGGGCTACAGCATCCCCTGGACGCCGCTCGAGCACCTCGCGGCCACCGCCTATGCCGATGACCCGGCCGAGGCGTTCTTCTCAAAGGGCGCGGACCTGCGCCCGCCGATCCTTTTGGCCCGCATGCAAAAGGCCGCGGCCGTGATGCAGTTCAAGCTCGAGGGCCAGATGATCGGGCGCCACCCGGAATGGGAGATGGGCCACCGCAGGCTCCTGCACCGGATCGACCGCTCAGCCGGGACGATCGAGCTCGACGGGATCCGCTACTCCCTGCGAGACCCCCGGCTGCCCACGGTCGACCCGGCCGACCCCTACGCCCTGTCCAAGCCCGAGGCCGAGTGCCTGCGGCGCCTGCGAGAGTCGTTCCTGCACAGCCAGAAGCTGGGCGAGCACATGCGCTGGCTCGTGCGGCACGGGGCCATGTACCTCACGCGCGACGACCACCTGATCTTCCACGGCTGCGTGCCCGTGGACGAGTCCGGAGAATTCCTGCCCATGGTGGTCGATGGCGAGCCCTTCCGGGGCCGGGCGCTGTTCGAGGCGATCCAGCGGGTCATAGCCCGGTCGGTCGACCGGCCCGCCCCGGGGGACCTCGACCTGCTCTGGTACCTGTGGAGCGGGCCCCGCTCCCCGCTCTTCGGAAAGGACCGGATCACGACCCTGGAGCGCGACTTCATCGCCGACAAGGCCGCCCACCGCGAGACCAAGAACCCGTACTTCGCGCTGATCCACGAGGCGGACTTCTGCCGCAAGATCCTGGCCGAGTTCGGCGCCGACCCGGAGCGCGGCCTGATCGTCAACGGGCACGTGCCCGTGAAGATCGAGAAGGGCGAGTCGCCCCTCAAGCGCAGCGGCAAGGCGATCACGATCGACGGGGCCTTCTCGGAGGCGTACGGCGACCACGGGTACACGCTGGTCCTCGAGGCCGACCGCACCTTCCTCGCCTGCCACCATCACTTCGAGTCCGTCGAGGCCGCGGTGCGCGACGGGGTGGACATAATCCCGAGCGTGTCGGTCGTCCGGGTCGAGAAGACCCTCAGGCGGGTGTCCGACACGGAGCGGGGGACGCAGTTCCGCTGCGAGATCTCGCTATTGGAGCGGCTGATCGAGGCGTACCGGTCCAACGAGCTCAGGCAGTCGCCCGCCCGCTGAGCGGAAGCGCATGAACCCGAAGCCCCTGAGGCAGTCCTGGCTGAACTCGACCGTGGTCGGGATCGGGCTTGCATCGCTTTTCAGCGACTGGTCGCACGAGATCGCGACGACCGTCCTGCCGGCCTTCCTGGCGAGCCTCGGGGTCGCGGCCGTGTGGCTCGGCCTGATCGAGGGCGTCTCCGACGGCCTGTCGAGCTTCGCCAAGCTCGCCTCGGGCCACTGGACCGACCGGCTGGCCAAGCGAAAGCCGGTCCTTGTGGCCGGCTATGTCGTCACGGCCCTCGGCACGGCGAGCTTCAGCCTGGCGACGGCGGCCTGGCATGTCCTGGCGGCCCGGGCGGCCGCGTGGCTTGGCCGGGGCGTTCGCACCCCCGTCCGCAAGGCCGTGCTCGCGGCGGCTGTGACGCCCGAGACCTACGGCCGGGCGTTTGGGTTCGAGCGGATGATGGACACGGTCGGGGCGATCGTGGGCCCGGCGACGGCCTTTGTCCTGCTGCAGGGCCTGCACCTGGGCTTCAGGCCGGTTTTCCTGTGGACGCTCGTGCCGGGCCTGGCTGCGGCGGCCCTGATCGCATTCGCGGTCCGGGAGAAGGACCGCAAGAAGGTCGCGAGCGTCTCCTTCCGCGACGGGCTGCGGCAGCTGCCGCAGCCGTTCCGCCGCTTCCTGGTCGCCGTCGGGGTCTTCGGGGCCGGCGACTTCGCGCACACGCTGCTGATCCTGCTTGCGACCCAGAAACTGGGCCCGGTCCTCGGGCCGGCGGGGGCCGCCGCGGCCGCCGTGGGCCTCTACGCCGCGCACAACGTCGCCTACGCCGGGTTCGCCTTCGTGGCCGGCTGGCTCGCGGACCGGGTGAACAAGGTCCGGCTGCTGGCCTGCGGCTACGCCCTCGCGGCGGCGATGGCGGTGGCGATCGCGGTCCTGCCGGCGGGGCTGCCGATGCTGGCCGCGGTGTTTCTGGTGGGTGGAATCTACGTGGCCGTCGAGGAGACGGTCGAGGACTCCCTGTGCGCTGAGCTGGTCGACAGTTCGCAGCACGGCATGGCCTTCGGGGTCCTCGCCACTGTGAACGGGGCCGGTGACTTCTTGTCGAGTGTCCTGGTGGGCGTCCTTTGGAGCGCCTTCGGGGTCCCTGCGGCCTTCGCCTACAGCGCGGCCCTCTTCGCCCTCGGGGCGCTCCTCACACTGAGGGTCAAGCTGGGCAGCCGTGGGGCCGCCTAGGGCTTGCCCGCGGGGGCGGCCGGGGCCCGGCTGATCCAGGTGCACGCGTCGGTGAACGCCAGGTCCCCGAAGCGCGCGGTCGCCGCCACGTGGTTTTCCCCGGGGTGGAGCGCGACGGACGGCCATCGGAAGAGGCGGTTGTCCGAGTGCAAGGTTCCGCGGGACTGCCCGTCGACCCACAGCTCAACTTCGGGGGCGTTCGAGTAGACGGTGACGTCGGCCGAGGCCTTGCGCCGCTCGAAGAACCGGCGGCTTGCGATCCACACGAGCGGCTCCGGGTTCCAGTTCGCCTTGTACCAGTAGAAGGAGTCCTTGCGGACCCGGCGGTCGTAGGTGACCAGGCCCTTGTCGTTGCGGCCCGCGTGGTCCCCCTCGCTGCGCTGGGCCGAGGCGAAGTCGGCCAGGTTCCACACGAACTTGCCCCAGACGTACGGGCGCTCCTTGAGCGCAAGCCAGGAGGCCTCGTGCAGGCGCGCCTGGTACTCTTCCGGGTGGAAGGCCCCCTTAGGGTCGGGACGGACCGCCCGGTCCTCGTGCTCGAAGATGCTCGCCCCGGCGCCGAACTCGCTCAGGGCGAAGGGCGACTTCGGGTGCAGCCGGTGCACCGAGTCGAGCCAGGCCGGCAGCTCGGCATAGGACCCCGAGTACCAGCCGAGGTAGCGGTTGAAGCCCACCGTGTCCGTGCGCCAGTTGACCGCCTCCTTTGGATCGGCGTTCGAGGCGTACGTGCACAGGCGTGTCGCATCCTGCGCACGGGCGACGTCCGCGAGCTCGGTGACGACCAAGTCGGCCGACTCTCCCTTGGTCTCGTTGCCAACGCCCCAGAAGCAGATCGAGGGGTGGTTGTAGTTCTGGCGGATCAGCTCCCGAAGCTGTTGCTTGGCGCTGTCGCGGAACTCGGGGGAGGGCAGGGCCTCGTTCACAAACGGAATCTCGGCCCAGACGACCAGGCCCTCGCGGTCGCACCTCTGGTACCAGCTGTCGGCCTGCTGGTAGTGCGCCGCCCGGACTGCGGTGCAGCCGAGCTCCCGCACTAGGTCGAAGTCCTCGGCCTCGTCGGCCGGGCCGATTGCCCAGCCCTTGTCGAGCCGGTCCTGGTGGCGGCCTACGCCGTGCAAGTCGAGGTGCTTTCCGTTGAGGAAGAAGCCCCGGTCGGGGTCGAGCCGGAACGAGCGCAGGCCCACCTGCTGGCTCACCGAATCGACCAGGACCTTGTCGGCGACGATCTCGACTTTGAGGGTGTACAAATACGGGTCCTGGGTCCCGGCCCACAGGTGGGGCCGGGGCAGGTACAGGCGCTGCCTCTCCTCGACGGCGTCGCCGCCCTTGAGGGTGCCGCGGTTGCCCGCTGCGGCGACCTCACGGCCCGCTGCGTCGTAGAGCCGGGCGTGGACCTCGACCTGGGTCTTGTCCTCGGCGTAACTCTCGACCTCGGTCCGGACGGTCAGGTCGGCGCCCTTGGGGGTGACCTCGACCTGGTCGAGGTAGACCCCGCTCGAGCCGTAGTCGGTCGCCGAGATCTGGATCTGGCCGGTTGAGAGCAGGCTCACCGGCCGGTAGATCCCGCCGAAGAAGGTGAAGTCCGCCGAGACCGGGGGGATGCCGAGCTCCCCGTTGTCCACCCGGACCGACACGAGGTTGTCCCGGCCGGGGCGGAGACTGTCGGTCGCGTCGAGCCGGAACCGCGCGAAACCGCCCTTGTGGCCTCCGATGAGTGTTCCGTTCACGTAGACGTCGGCCGCCAGGCTGACGCCGTCGAACTGAAGGTACAGCCGCCTTCCGGCGAGCGCGGGATCCGGCCTGAGGTGCAGGCGGTACCAGGCCGCGCCCCGGCGGTACTTCCCTCCGGCCTGGCCGTCCCGGGAGTTCCAGGTGTGGGGGAGGCTCACCGACTCCCACGCCGAGTCGTCGAACTGCGGCTCGGGGCCGTGGACGTTGTCGGCAGGGTAGAATTTCCACGGGCCGCTGAGGCTTGTCTCTGTGCGCGGCGACACCGCGGGCGGCCGGGCCGCCATGCCGTGGGCCGGCGCGGCGAAGTACTGCCGGAGGAAGGACAAGACGACCGGCCGCAGGTCGCGCGGCAGCCTCTTCTGGCCCCAGGACTCGAGGTCGAAGGCGTGCCCCACGCCTTCCAGGAGCACCAGCTCATGGGGAACCCCGTTGCGGGTGAGGGCCCGCTCAAGCTCGAGGGACTGCGGGTAGTCGACCACGGGGTCGGCCTTGCCGTGCACGATCAGAACCGCCGGCGAGTCCGGTCTGACGTGGTTGACCGGGGCGAGATTCCTCCAGAGTCCGGGATTGGCCTCGGGCACGGCCCCGAAGACGGAGGCGGGGCCCCGCTGCGGCTTCGGGGTGCCGAGAGGGGTTCCATCCGCGGCGACCGCCTGGCGGGTGAGCGGGTCGGTCGGCCCGTAGAAGTCGCCGACCGCCCAGACGCCGTCGCCAACCCCGGGATAGGGCCCGGGCGGCTCCAGCTCCGGATCGCCCGAGGTGAGCCCGACCATCAGCGCGAGGTGCCCGCCGGCCGAGCCGCCCATGACGGCGATCCGCTCGGGGTCGACGTGGTAGTCGGCCGCGTGGACCCTCAGGAATCGGATCGCGTTCTTGCAGTCGAAAAGGTCCGTGGGCCAGGCCCCCGGGCCCAGCCGGTAGTCGATGCTCGCGCACACGTAACCGGCGGCCGACAGGCACCGGCAGACCTCCAGCGCGCGGTCCTCCTTTTTCGAACCGTTGATCCAGCCGCCGCCATGGATCCAGACGACGGCGGGAGAGGGCGGGTCCGAAGGGGCGCGCTCCGGCAGGTAAACGTCGAGTTTCTCGGCCCGGCCGGGCTCGAGGTAGGCCACGTCCCGGATCACGCGGGCGTCTGAAGGGTCAGCCGCCGACTCGGATGCGGCGGCCGCGGCTAGAACTGCTAGGGCGAGGGTCCGGATGATCATGGGGGCGGGGCACGGCCCCGCTAGAGGCGACAGTTGAGGCAATTGGGGCCGAGCGCAAACCCGGGTAATGCCCGGTGGCGGTCAGTTTGAGATCAGAATTGTGCGGGCGCCCACTGCGCACCAGCGTAAGCCGTGCACTGCGTTCGATACATCGAACGCCGGTCTTGCTGTCGCCGCTGTTGTCTACATTTGCTATTGGGTGCGGTATCGGGCTGTGCGGCGAACGCCACGGCTGTGAGCAGCCCAGCCGCAAGAAAGACTGACCCGCTTCCAAACGTTTCCGCCGGCAGCCTGCGCGGAGCTGCGCTTGGGGTTTGAAGGCGCCCCAGCTTCCCGGGACTCTTGCCTGAGGCGGGCCATCTGATTGTAAAAACGGGGTGGCCTCCTTGTGAAGTTTCCAGTTTGGGATCATCATACTAGAGCCATGCCCTGGTTCCACTCGTACGACCCGAAGACGAACACCATCTTCGTCATGGCGTACGGCGTCCTGACCGACGAGGAGCTAGTGGCCGGCGCTGAGGATCTTAGGAGAGACCCTGACGACCGGGCCGATGCGCGCAGGTTTGGGGACTACTCGGCCGTGGACGAGTTCCGGGTGTCGGCCCGAACCGCCAAGGCGCTCTTCTCCACCGAGCGAATCGGCAGGCTTCGGGGTCGGCATGCCCTGCTCGCCTTCGGGCCGAGCGGGGTCTCGGACTTCGAGACCCACATTCGAACGGTGCTTGGCGACCGGATGAGAATCTTCTGCAGGCGCTCGGAGGCGCTCGCCTGGTTGAACGAGGGCGTTCCGGCTGAGCAGGCGATCACGGAGCAGTCGTCGTGGTGGCTCCTCCAGCACCGAAGAAAATTAGTCTAGGCTGGGAAGCCTTGCGGGAGCCAGCAGGGTGCGGGGCCGCGGGACGGGGCTGGCTGCCGCGTGAGGCGATGCCCACCCGCTGGGATATTCTAGAGAAGGTCCGCGCGATCCCGTGGCCTGCGAGGGCGCGGGGGCATACTCGGTTAGGTGTGCGCCGCCTGCTGTTGGCGCCTCGATGGCGCGAAGGCGCGAGACAACCTGCGGCTTCGAACTCTTGCCGGGGCACAAGAGCCTATGCGGGAAAAGTTACAAATCGGTAAGTAGTTTCCCCCCTTGCAACAGGTAATGGCGCCTAAGCTAAGATTAACGTTATCAAGTGACGCGACTCCCATTCACAATTTTCGCAGTACTGGCGCTGATGCTCTCCGGCCTCCGCGCCCAGGTTACTATTGCAAATCTTTACAACACAGGCGAAACCAGCTCGCAGGGGCTGACCGCAGGTGGGAGCGCCGTTTCATATTGGACGGTGACTTACGCTTCGTCCAATGGCGGATCCAGCGTAAACACCACCTTTGTTGGGGCTGCTTACGCGATTACCGCCTCGGCGGTGTCCGGTTCCGGCTACACGTCCAACACGAGCACAGCGGAGTGGATTGTTGCTCCCGGCGCGTCAACTTCAAGCGGCCACACCTCGGGATCTACCTACGTCAACAAGGGCGGAAACTATCTACCGGGAAACGGAACGGGATCCAATGAAGGCCTCTTCGTATATACTCTGGCGTTTAATCTAACCCAAACGGGGCTAGCGGCTGGCGCTGTTATTACGGCTCCGGTATCCATCGACATGACGATCGCTGCGGACGACGGCTATACGATCTATATGAACCCGCTGGGATACAACGTCAGTCCCACGACAGCGCCCTCCAATTATTCCAATTCGATAGTTTCCTTGCCGCAAGGGGAGTGGAACAATGTTACGCAGCAGGTCATAAGCACCGGCAACGCGACATTCTATAACGGGATCAACTATCTCGCGATTCTGGTGGATAACACCAACGGGATTTCCGGCTCGAGTTCTTCCACAGCATGGAACGAGAGCGGTCTTTTGGACTACAACGTCTCGGCTTGGAACGGAACTACCGAGATCTGGGCAAATGGGAAGGCGATCACGCCGGTTCCAGAAGTGGGAACCTGGATTCCTGTCGTGGTCGGCGTGGCCTTGGCCGCATACTCGCAGTATCGCCGCAGATTGAAGGCTGCATAGGGCCCCGGCGCCCTCGAGTCTTAGGCCGGCCGAGCCTCGTTGCTACCCCGACGGCCGTCCCGGCTCCTCGGGCGATTCTTATCTAGGGGACGGATGGATGAATCGCGGCTACGGGCGGCGGCGATGGTGGGGACCGACCCGATCGTCCTTCCAATTCCACCACTTGAGCAGGCGAGGGTCGTGCCGCTGATTTTCCGCGTAGTAAACGGCGCAACGCAACACATACAGGGCGCAGCGATCGACATGGGCTCCCTCGTGCGCCTCCAATCGCCGGTATAGGCGCTCCGGATTCTTTCCTCTCAACTGCGCAACGCGAGAGATGCCTAGGGCCACCAGGTTGCGGGCTATGATGGGGCCCACCCCGGGAATGACCTGTAACTCTCGAACCGCGGCTGCTCGTGAATCAAGGGAGGATGTCATAGGGTTCGCTGTGTTGGATGGCGTCAGGCGCTGGGATCGACTGCCGATCGCGGCTGGCATCCCGCGCATCCTGACTGGTGGGACCCTTGGTCGCAAGTCTCGAGGGCCCCGCAGGGTTGCACTTGTATCGGTTACGCAGGGAGGAGGAGCCCACCGAGCAGGCCCGTCTTGAGCAGGTGCGGGGCCGGGGCAAGAGCCGAGTTGGCCTGGGCGAACGGCAAGCACCGACGGTATGGGATTGAGAAGGCTCGAGGGAAGGCTAGGGTCAAAGAAAGCAGTATGGCCCTTCCAAGAGAAAAGGCGTGGTTTTTTGCGAAAACCTTTGGCTGGGGGTGGAGTTTCCCCGCGCGTTGGCAGGGATGGGCCGTGTTTGTCGGCTGCGTCCTTGCCGCAGTCGGTGGGGCTCCCATGGCGAAGGCCCACAGAGCCGGGTATATTCTGTATGTCTCAGCGGTGTTCGTGGTCCTGCTCACATTCTGCTGCTGGAAGGGTGAGCGGCCACGTTGGAGCTGGGGAAGGGACTGACGGAACGGCGGGGTCTCGCCCATCCGGGGTGAAACCCGAGTCGGAGAGGCCGCATTGGGAAAGCCGCAGGGGGGGCGGGTTTCTGGCCGGACGCGGGGCTCTTCCGCGGTACTTCTCAATGGCGACCGAGGCGATTCGGTTGTGCTGGCTGCTGTGCTACCCGGGGGGCCCGGCGCCCGGTGACGCCGGCGTATACACGGTTAGCTCGTAGTTGTAGGAAAGCCTATCGTTATTTGTTAACTCGATGAGGTAAACACCGGGCTCGGTCGGTGTCCACGACACCATTGGGCTATGAAGCATATTCCCCTTGTCGGAACCGACAACGGCCCCGTTGGGCCCAGTTACAGAGAGTTCGAAAGTCCCGTAGCCAATCTGGGCGATATAGAAGTACGCCGCCGCCACTTCATTGCCCTTCAACGCGACGCGATACCTGTCGCGGCCCTGTGCCGCGATGGTGGCCTTCACGTGAAAGGGCTGAACCGGCCCGCAGAAGCAGCGGGATGCCGGCCCTGAGACCAGCCAGATCGTCGCGATCAGCACTAGAATAGGTTTCATGTGTGAATTCTCGGCGTTGCATCGTGTGTGGTGGAGACCCCTAAGTATCCCGTCCTGGCCCAAAGAAACTGGCGCGCCCCCGCGGCGTCCTCAGTGGATCAGGTAGCAGGCACGGCACACCAAAGATGGTATTTGTAGTCGGTGTTGTCGTTGTTCTCTATCCGAATGACATACGTCCCGGGCGCAGGCGGTGTCCATTTTATCATCCCCATGTTGTAGAAGATCAGCATGGGGGTGACTTTGACCGACTGTATAACGTTGCCGCTGCTATCTTTCACGGCGAGCACGACATTGGCGCTACCGGGTGACTCATTGATGTGGTCGGTCACATCAATGGAAAGACCCGCAACAGCCCCCTCGGCGCCCTTGAACGACACGGCCCACTCGGTCCCTGTTTTCCCCTGAATCACACCTTGCCGGTCAAACGGAGCAACCGGACCTCCGAAAGACTGTGACGTGTCCAGCGTGCTTAGTGCGATGGCGGCGACCAAACCTAGAATGCACTTCATGTTGCACCTCGTGGTGTTGTATCTTCGAGCGGTCTGGATTCTCTCGATCATCCCGGCCCATTCTGCGGCGGGCGACGTAGCCAATAGCGCGTATTCTTCCGGGGTGCGTTCATTGTGACGCGAAGGTTTGCGACGGTCAAGAACCCCTGAAAGACAACGCCCTGAAAGACAACGGGACGAGGGCAAGCAAGTCCGGGCAAGCGGGCGGCAGAGACATGTTGGGTGGGGCTCCGGTGAAGAACGGGAAGGGCGTTTGGGGGCGTCTGGCCGCGTCCTGAGCCGGGAGGCCAAACAAAAAGCCCCCTCTTTTCAGAGGGGGCTTTGAAGTGGGGCGGCCAACGGGGCTCGAACCCGCGACCCCAAGATCCACAATCTTGTGCTCTAACCAACTGAGCTATGGCCGCCGTAAGAAAGGCGAGGGGAGAGATTCTTGGGGCCCGCTCGGCCTGTCAAGCGCTGCTTGGCAGGCGGGCGATTTGCGGATGGGAATCCGCCGCCCGATCCGCTAGGTTCGCCCTGTCCCGCCATGTCGCGCCTCAGGATCGTAACCTTCAACATCGCGCACGGCCGGGGCCTTGCGCCGATCCAGGGCCTGACCTCGCCCCGGAAGATCCGGGTCAACCTGCGCAGGATCGCCGCCATGCTGCGCCGCCTCGACCCGGATATCGTTGCGATGCAGGAGATCGACGAGAACTCGCGCTGGGCGGGCAGCTTCAACCATTTGGACTATCTGCGTGTCTTCGGGAAGTTCCCGCATGCCGTCTTCGGGATCAACAACCGAAGGATGGGGTTCCTTAACCTGTCGTACGGCAACGCGCTCCTGTCCCGCCACGTGATCCTGGAGACCGAGACGGTGGCCTTCGGCAAGCGGCGGGTGGGGGAGAAGGGGTTCCTGTTCGCGGAGCTGGCGGTCGGGGCGAGGCGGGTGCCCTTCGTCAACCTGCACCTGCACTCCAGTTCCCGGGCCCGGCGCATGCGCCAATTGGACCTGCTGGTAGCCTGGCTCAGGGCGAAGCAGCGCTCGAGTTCGCACCGCTGGGCGATCCCGCCTATCGTGTGCGGGGACTTCAACACCCCGGCAACTCGCGACGACGCGACGGCGGCCCTGTGGGGCCATCTGCGCGAGTACGGCGACTACATTGTCCGGCCGCAGACCGGGGGAACCTTTCCCTCGCCGCTCCCGCGCCGGATGCTGGACTTCATCTTCCTGCCCGCCAGCTGCCGGCATGTCGAATGCCGCGTCCTAAGGAGCATGCTCTCCGACCACTGCCCAGTCGTGGTGGAATTCACGTTCTAGCCCATCGGTCCCGCCACATGACCCTTGCCTCCCGGCGGAGGCTTTTGGCAGGATGGCCCCGATGCCCCGCATCGCCGAAGCCTTCGCCCGGGCCCGAGCCCGAAACCGCGCCGCGTTTGTCGCCTACCTCTGCGCGGGCGACCCCGACTTCGAGACCTCGCTTGAGGCGTGCCGCGCCGCGGTCGCCGGCGGGGTCGACGTGCTGGAGCTCGGAGTCCCCTTCTCGGACCCGCTGGCCGACGGCCCCACCAACCAGCTCGCCGCCCAGCGGGCGCTGGAGTCGGGGATGACCGCGGCGCGGGTATTCGAGCTGGTGCGGCGGCTGCGCGGCGAGACCCAGGTGCCGGTCGTCTTCTACACCTACTACAACCTGGTCTTTGCAAACGGGGTCGACGCGTACGTGCGGGCGGCCAAGGAGGCCGGCGTGGACGGGATCCTCGTCCTGGACCTGCCTCCCGAGGAGTCGGGCGAGGTCGCCGCCGCGGCCGGAAGGCACGGGGTGGACCTGGTCGCGATCGTGGCCCCGACGACACCGGAGGCCCGCCTCGAGCGGATTTGCCGGATGGCGACGGGCTTCATCTACTACGTTTCCCGCGAGGGTGTCACCGGGGTGCGCAGCGAGCTGCCTGCGGGGATTGGCGAGGCCCTGGGGCGCATCCGGCGCCACACGGCCCTTCCCGTAGTCGTGGGCTTCGGGATCTCGCGGCGGGAGCATGTCGCCCAGGTCGCGGCCCTCGCAGACGGCGTCGTCGTCGGCAGCGCCCTGGTAAATTTAATCGGCGAGAACCTCTCCGCAAGGGAGCGGATCGCGCCCGCTCTCGCGGCGCGGGTCCGGGACCTTTCGGCCGGGACGGCGCGGGGGTGACACGCCCATGGCCCGGAAGATCCTGATGATCGACGACGACCGGCTGCAGCACCGGTTGATCCAGGCCCACTTCCGCCACTTCCGGGTCGAGCCCTATGAGCTGGACTGGGCCGGCACCTATGAGGAGGGCCTGGAGCGCCTGATGTCGGGGGGCTACGCCGCGTGCCTGCTCGACTTCCAGCTCGGGGGGCGCGACGGCCTGCAGCTCATCCGGGAGGCCGTCGGGCGGGGCTGCCGGACGCCGATCATCTTCCTTACGGCCGAGTCCTCCCAGACGGTCGACATCGAGGCGATGAACGCCGGGGCGCTCGACTACCTGGTCAAGGGCGAGATCGCCCCGGCATCCCTGGAGCGGTCGATCCGCTACGCCCTGAAACTCGGGGAAACCCTCGACGCACTGCACCGGCTGGCGACCCGGGACGAACTGACGGGGCTTGTGAACCGGCGCGAGTTCGACCGGCTGCTCGATGCGGAGTGGACCCGGGCCCGGAGCTTCGGCCACCGACTCGCGTTGGCCATGGTCGACATCGACCACTTCAAGCTGGTCAACGACCGGCGGGGGCACCCGGCGGGCGACGCCGTCCTGCGCGAGGTCGCCCGGCGCCTGCGCGGGGCGGTGCGCCCGGTCGATATCGTGGCCCGCTTCGGCGGCGAGGAGTTCGCCCTGGTGCTGATTGAGGCCGGCCCGGACGGGGCCCGGCGCGCGGCGCTTGCCGCCTGCGAAGCGGTGCGGGGGCATGCGGTTGAGTCGGGGGAGGGCCCGCCGCTTGAGCTCACCGTGAGCGCGGGCTGGGCGGTCGCCCCCGAGAACGCGGCGTCCGCCTCCGAGCTTGTCGCCGCGGCCGACCGGGCGCTCTACGCCGCCAAGGGGCAGGGTCGAAACCGGGTGGCCGGCCCCGGCGGGGCCCAGGCGTGAGCGGGCGCACCCTCCATCTCGTCACGGGGGCGACGGCAACCGGCAAGACCGACTGGGCGCTGCGCCTGGCGCAGGAGCAGGGCGCCGAGGTGATCTCGTGCGACTCGCTGCTGTTCTACCGGGGGATGGACATCGGGACGGCCAAGCCCACGGCGGCCGAGCGCGCGCGGGTCCCTCACCACCTGGTGGATATCCTCGAGGTGACCGAGCGGATGGATGTCGCCCGCTACGCAACGCTTGCCCGGGAGGCGGCCGAGGAGATCTCCGCCCGGGGCCGGCCGGTCGTCGTCGTCGGGGGCAGCGGCTTCTACCTGAAGTCATTCTTCGTCCCGGTCGCTGACGCAGTGGCCGTCCCCGCCGAGCTCAGGGCCCATGTGGAGCGGCTCGGAGCGGAGGGCGGGCTGCCCGCGCTTGTCTCAGAACTGAGGCGGTTAAACCCGCTCGGCCTGGGCGAACTCGACACGGCGAACCCCCGCCGGGTCGTCCGGGCCCTGGAGCGGTGCCTGGCCTCGGGGCGGCCGCTCGCGGAGCTCGCCGAGGAGTTTTCGCGGATGCCGGCCCCGTTTGGAGGCTGGAGGCTCGAGCTGACGCTGCTCGAGCGCGATCCGAGAGACCTGGCCCGGCGGATCGAGGCACGCACGGCCGCGATGCTCCAGGCGGGGCTCGTGGATGAGGTCCGCGGCCTTCTCGGGGTGGGCCTGCGGGACAACCCGAGCGCCGCGAAGGCGATCGGCTACCGCGAGGTGATCGCGATGCTCGACGGGCGGCTGGGCGAGGCCGAGCTCGAGGGCGAGATCGTCCGCAATACCCGGGCGCTGGTGCGCAAGCAGCGGACCTGGTTCAGGACCCAGCTGCCGGAACACCGGTTGGTCAGCCTTGCAGGTTGACGCGGTACGAGTCGAGGGAGGATCCCTCGAGGAAGCGCAGGCTGGCGAGCGAGACCCGCAGGCCCACTTGGGCCTGGAGTTCGGCGACGCGGGCGGACTCGAGCTGGTTCTGCGCCTGGAGGACGTCGTAGCTGGTCGCTAGCCCGGCCTCGAACTTGGCCTTCTGCAGGTCGTACTGCTTTTGGCTGAGAACGGCGGCCGAGCTGGCTGCGGCAACGGACTCGACACTCGACTGGACCGAGCGGACCGCGTTGCGGACGCTGACGACAAGCGCCTGGTCGGCTTGGTCGAGGGCGACCTGCTCGCTGTTCACATTGTCCATGGCCTGCCTGTAGAGCGCCTTGTTGCTGCGCATTCCCCACGGCACGCTGAACGTCAGTCCGGCCGACCAGCTGTGGCCGGTTCCCGGCCACAGGCCCGAGTTTGCGTTGTTGAAGCTGTTCTCCGCGCTGCCGTAGCCCATGCTTCCGGTCGCGTTCAGCTGCGGCAGGTTGTTGCGCTTGGCCCTCAAGGCGTCGAGCTTGTACTGCTCGATCGTCGTCTCGATGGTCGCCAGGGTCGGTCCATTGTCGCGGGCCAGTTTGTACGAGAGATCAAAGGCGACGCTTGTGTCGGGCAGCGGCGGGAACGCGACGGCGCCGACCGGGAGCTTGAATTCCCGCTCTCCCAGGGCCTGCAGCAGCACATCCGCGGCATTGTCCATGGCCTGCTTGAAACCGATCAGCTGGCTTTTGGCGGTGGCGACGCCGGCCTGCGCTTGCACGACGTCCAGGTCGGTCAGGACCCCGGTCTTGCGCTTGATCGTGTTCTCGTCGAGCAGCTCCTGGGCGAGCTTGAGGGTGTCCTCGGCGACCCGGTACTGCTGGCGCGTGTACAGTACGTTGAAGTAGGCCGTCTCAACGTTGAGGATTGTCGTCAGGACCGAGCTCTTGAAGTTGAGCCCGGCAATCTTCTGCCCGAGGCGGGCCCGATCGATCACCGCTCGGTTGTAGTCGGTGCCGGCGCCCTGGAGCAGGGGCTGGGACACAGTGATCGACGAATTTCCCAGATAAGCGGGGTTGAGCGGCGAGGACGCGTTCGTCAGGTCGCGCCCCAGCGCGTAGGTCGCCGTTACGGTGCCTCCCGTGATCACGCTCTGCGTGACGGAGGCCGTCGCGCCCTGGTTGTCCGTGGACAGGGGCCTCCCTCCTGCGCCCGCGGTGACAACGCTCGTCACGGCCGGGTTCAGGTTGACCTCCTTTTGCCAGGACACCCCGAGGACGGGATCGTAGGTCGACTGGGCGATGATCACCGCCGCCTTGGCCGAATCCAGGGAGTAGGTCTGGATCTTTACTGCAAAGTTCTTGGCCAGAGCCTGGGCGACGCACTGCTCAAGGGTCAGGGCGGGGCCCTCCGGGGCCGCGGGCGGGGCCTCCTCCGCGCGGGTTGCCGCAACCGCGGCGAAACTCAGAGCGATGGAGAGGGTGACAGCGGTGATTCGGGACATGATGGGGACGTTTGGGTGTGGTCGGCCACCGATTAAAACACGGAAGTCGGCGGTTAGTTACACCTTTCTAACGGGATGAGACGGGTCGGCGCCGGGAAAGTTGCGCCTGGGGCGGGGTGGCCGCCCCGGGAATCACTTAACGGGCGGCTCTGTGCGCTTTAGTTCTTGGGCTACAAGCTCTCCCAGATAGGAGGAGGCTCCCCGCTGGGCCATGAACGCGGCAATGGAGGCCCTCATCTGGGCGAACTCGGCTCCCGTCGGAGATAGGTCGGGCAGCTTCTTGTCAGCGGCGTAGACCAGATACCCCTTGTCGGCGTCCAGGGCCATCTCGGAGACCGTCCCCTTGTCCAGGGCGTCGAGCTTTCCAAGGGCGGGCTGGGGAAGGTCCTTTGGGGGGGTGCGCAGGGTGAAGGCCGGGAAGCTCTTCGACTCGATCTTTACCGACTGGGAGCGCGCGGCCGTCGCCGCGGCCTTGTCGAAGGTCTCGCCGGACTTGAGCCGGGCCTGCAGAGTGGCGCGCAGGGTCCGGCCGAGATCGTCAAACCGGCGGCGGCGCTCGACGTCGGAATAGTCGGCCTTGACCTTGTCCTTCACCTCGGCGAGCAGCGGCTTGCGGGCCGGCAGGGAGTCCTTCCAGATGAGGATCGCGGCGCCGTCCGGGGTCGCAACGGCCTCGGAGAAGTAGTGCTGCTTGTCGAGCGCGGCGGCGGTCTCGGCAACCTCCGGGGTCCCTCCGAGTTCGGCTGGGCCGGCTTCCGCGGCGAAAGGGGCGAGGGGCTTGAGGGAAAGCTTGTGGGCCAGCAGATAGGCGTCGAGCGGGGCCCCGTAGGGGAGCTTCGACTGGTAAAGGGCGTAGGCCATGTCGGAAGCCGCCTTGGCCGCCAGGCGCTTGGCCTGCTCAAGCTTCGCCTTGGCATCGCCCGTGCCCTTGACTTGGGACACGTAGTCGGCCGCCGCAAAGTCGAGGTAGCCCGCTGCGATCCGGGCCGGAATCTGGTAGCGGAAGTCGTTTTCCTGGTAGAATTTGGCCAGATCGGCGTCGGTCGGCTTAAGGTCCGGCTGGAAGCTCGCATAATCGACGGTCGCGACCGACAGGGTCCACGAGGTGTCGGCGATCGCCAGCTGGCTCTTCACGTCGTCGGGCAGCACGTAGCCGGGCCCGTCGAGCAGCAGCTCCACCTTCTGCATGCGGATGTCCTCGCCGATCACCCGCGAGATGTCCGCCTCGGTCGATCCGGGGGAGTTGCGCAGGCTCGCGCGGAAGCTGTCGTAGCGGGCCTTGTCGAAGGCCCCGTCCTTGTCGGCGAAGACCCTCAAGCCCTTGATGAAGTCGGTCATCTCGGGGCTCGTCGACTGCGGCACGTGCCACTGGTCGGCCAGGTGCAGGGCGGCGATGCGCTGCATGGCGTAGTTCTTCATCTGCTGGTCGTCCAGGCCCGACTGGGAGCCGAGCTGCAGCTCGAGGCTGATCCCGGCGTCGGTGGTCATCCGCATCATGTCATCGCGGGAGGCGAGATTAAGGCCGAAGAAGTCCCGGCTGACCACGCGGCGGTCGCCGCGGCCGATGCCGGGCGTGGCCCCGATCGTGATGATGAACGAGACAATGGTCACCGCGAGCAGGATCGCGAAGACGACTCGGAAGTGGTGCTGGAACGATCGCTGGATCCAGGAAATCATAGGGAGAAAACGCCGAGGCTAGGTCGCCGCTGCCGGGTGGCAAGGGCTAAGTGGGGGGCTCAGCCGGAGCCCTACATCCGCTTCACGGTCCTCAGCCCCAGCAGTTCCAGGCCGGTCTCCAGCACCAGCGCCGTCCTCTCGCAAAGCGCCAGCCGCCGGGCCCTGACCGCGGGGTCGTCCACCAGGACCTTGTCGGCCGTATAGAACCCGCTGAACTCCCCGGCCAGTTCATACAGGTACAGGCACAGGTAGTGGGGGCGCAGGCTGTCGGTCGACAGCCGGATCGTGTCGGGGAACTTGACGAGCTTGCGGGCGAGAGAGATCTCGGCAGCCGTCTCCACGGGCGTCGGCCCGGCCGCCGCGCCGGCAGGGGCCGGGGCCTCGCCCATCCGGCGGAAGATCGAATGGATGCGGGCGACGGCATAGAGGAGGTAGGCGGCCGTGTTGCCCTCCAGCGAAATCATCTTGTCCCAGGCGAACACGTAGTCGCTTGAGCGGTTCTGGGACAGGTCGGCATACTGCACGGAGCCGATCCCCACCACGGAGGCGATCTCGCGCCGGTCGGCCTCCGGAAGCTCGGGGTTCTTCTGGCTCACCAGGGCGTAGGCCCGCTCCACGGCCTCGTTCAGCAGGTCCTTTAACTTGACGTTCTCGCCGCTTCGGGTCTTCAGCGGCCTGCCGTTCTCGCCGAGGACGGTCCCGAAGTCGACGTGGGCGAGGGCCGGCAGAGTCCGGCCGGTCTTCTCGAACCACTTCCGGGCCGAGAGGAACAACTGCTCGAAGTGGTCGCCCTGGCGCTTGTCGACCACGTAGTAGATGGCGCTCGCCCGCCAGTGCTCCGCCCGGTACAGGATCGTCGCCAAGTCGGTCGTCGCGTAGTTGGCGGCCCCGTCGGACTTGCGGATGATGAAGGGCTGCTCCTTGAAGCGCGGGTGCTCGGGGTGGAAGATCACCAGGGCGCCCTCGCTCTCCTGGGCGATCCCGGCCTCCGTGAGCTCGCGGCAGACGGCGGCCACCTTGTCGCTGTAGAAGCTCTCGCCCAGATGGTGGTCGAAGCGGATCCCGAGCTGGTCGTAGATCCCCTGAAAGGCGCTCCAGCTGGTTTCGGTGAACTCCTTCCACAACGCGGTGTTGCCCGGGTGCCCCTTCTGGAGCTTCACGAGCTCCCCGCGGGCCTCCTCCAGCTCGAGCGAGCCGTCCGGGGTCGCGGCGTCGCCCAGCTTGTACAGGCGCTCCAACTCCTCGATCGGCCCGGACCTGAGCGCCGCGGGGTCGGCCCAGCGCTTGTAGGCGTAGATGAGCTTTCCGAACTGGGTGCCCCAGTCGCCCAGGTGGTTGTCGCGGATGACGGCCGCCCCGCTGAAGGCGAGCAGGCGGGCGATCGATTCTCCGATCACCGTGCTGCGCAGGTGCCCGACGTGCATCTGCTTGGCCGTGTTGGGGGAGCTGTAGTCAACGACGCAGGTCTGGCCCGCTCGGGAGGTCGAGGCCCCGGCCTCAAGCGCCTCGCGCGAGGCGTAGGCCGTCAGCCACGCCATCAGGGCCCCGGGGTTGAGGAAAAAGTTGATGAACCCGGGGCCGGCCACGGTTACCGAGCAGGACTGCCGGGTCGCCTCAGGCAGGGCGGCGACCACCTTTTCGGCCAGGGCCCTGGGGTTGGTCCTGGCCCGTTTGGCGTAGGCCAGGATCCCGTTTGCCTGGAAGTCTCCATGGGCCGCGTCGGCGGTCTTCACCTCCGGTTCGAACCCCGCTGGGTCCAGGCCGGCCCGGGCCGCCGCCTCCCGAAGGGCGGTTTCAAGGTCCAAAGCCAGGTTGAAGGACGGTCGCATGGGGCATTTTTCAGCCCGGATGAGGGTGGTCCGCAAGCGCGGAATTAGCGTCCGGAGCGATAGTTGGGAGTTCCCGGCGGCCGGCGGAGGCCTCAGTTTTGGCTCGACTTTGTAACGGATCATGTTTGACTCGTATACTTTACCGGCCCGGGCCGGCCTTCCTTTCCCTCCTTACAACATGACCAGCAAACGCACGATCCCTGCGCGACGTTTCATAAAGCCCTCATTCAACTTCTTAATCGAAAAGAAACGGGATGGCGGGGAATTTTCCCAGGAGGAGATCCGGTACATCATCGACAGCACTCTGGACGGGGAGATGCCCGAGCACCAGCTGGCCGCCCTGGCCATGGCGATCTACTTTTCCGGTATGTCTGCGCAGGAGACGGCCGACCTGACCGAGGAGATGATGCTCTCCGGCGAGGTGATCGACCTGTCCCACATCGCCAAGCCCAAGATCGACAAGTACTCGACCGGGGGCGTGGGTGACAAGACGGCGCTGGTCCTGGTGCCCTTCGCGATGGCCTCCGGGGTCGTCGTCCCAATGATGTGCGGGGTTGAGCACGACTATGTGATCAACACCCTCGAGAAGCTCGCCGCGATCCCCGGCTTCAAGGGGCACCACACCAACGAGCAGTTCGCCGCCCAGCTGGGCAAGATCGGGGGGGCCATCATCGCCCAGAACCCGGACCTGGCCCCGGCCGACGCGAAGCTCTACGAGATGCGCAAGGAGACGGGCACGATCCCGAGCCTGCCGCTCATTACGGGCAGCGTCCTGTCCCGCAAGCTCGCCGCCGGCGCCGAGGGCCTGGTGATCGACGTCAAGTGGGGCAACGGTTCGTTCATCCGCGATCTCGAGCAGGCCAAGCAGCTCGCCCGGTCCATGACCCGGGTCGGCCGGTCGATGAAGCGCCGCTGCGTGGCGCTGGTGACCGACATGAACCAGCCGCTCGGCGATACGGTCGGAACCGCCCTTGAGGTCAAGGAGGCGATCCAGCTGTTAAAGGGCGAGGGTCCGGCCGACATGAAAGAGCTGGTCCTCAAGCTTGGCATGGAGATCGTGCGCCTGGCCGGAGTGGCCGGGTCGACCCTGTCGGCCAAACAGACCGTCCAGAGGCATCTCAACGACGGCTCGGCCCTGGCCAAGTTCATCGAGCTGGTGAAGGCCCAGGGGGGCGATGCATCCTTCATCGAGCACCCCGAGAAGTTTCCGCATGCCAAGCACATCCGGAAGTTGCCCGCGCCGAAGCGCGGCTACGTCCACACGATCAACGCGGCCATGATCGCGCGCGGCGTGCACCTGCTCGGAGCCGGACGGGAGGCCCCCCACGACAAGGTCGACCACGCGGTCGGCGTCTCCGAGGTGAAGAAGGTCGGCACCCAGGTGAAGCAGGGCGAACCCCTGATGATGATTCACTACAACGACGAGTCCAAGCTCGAGCAGGCCCTGGAGTACTTCAAGAACGCCTACCGCCTGGCGCCGAAGCGCCCGACCCCCCCGCCGCTGATCGTCGAGCGGGTTGCCTAGGACGGGCGGAACCGGGCCCACTGCGCTGCAATCCGGCCGGGCGCCGAGCCCGGTCGAAACCCCGTGGCTTGACAGGGGACTTTCCTGTCCCTTACTCGGTATCCTTTACACACGACAAATCCGCCACTCCGACCCCCTGACTCATGCCCGCAGCCAACGACATCCGCAAAGGACAAGTTATCAAGTTTAACGGTGAACCCCATCTGGTGATGGAGACCCAGCACCGCACGCCCGGAAACCTGCGGGCGTTCGTCCAGGTCAAGATGCGCAACCTGCGCTACGGAAAGTCGCTCGACCAGCGCTTCGCCTCGACCGACACGATGGAGGTGCTGCCAACCGACCGCCGGACGCTGGAGTTCAGCTACGCGGACCGGGACAGCTTCGCCTTCATTGACCCGTCGACCTTCGACCAGATCGAGCTCAGCGCGGAGACCCTCGGCGACGTGAAGAACTACCTCACCCCCGGCGGCAAGGTCGATGTGCTCTTTGTCGACGACAAGGCCCTCACTGTGGAGCTGCCCTCGGCGGTCTCCCTGAAGGTCGTCGAGTCCGCCGACGGGATCAAGGGCGACACGGCGAGCAACGTGCAGAAGCCGGCGAAGCTCGAGACCGGCGTCATGGTCCAGGTGCCGCTCTTCATCAAGGAGGGCGACGTCGTCCGCGTCAGCACGGCCGACGGATCCTACCTCGGGCGCGCCTGACCTAGGCGACCCGGGCCCACAGGACCTTCAGGTAGCGGCTCTCCAGGCAGTTTGAGTAGACCGGATGGTCGGGGCCCGCCCCGGTCCGGTTCAAAAACTGCAGGCGGCGGCCGAGCCGGTGCGCGCCCTTGATGACGCGCTCCTCGAACTCCTCCAGGGACAGAAGCCCCGAGCAGGAGCCCGTGACGAGAATCCCGCCGGGCTTGACCAGGGAGATCGCCAGCTGGTTGAGGTCCTCGTACTTCTGGCGCCCCTCCCAGGCCCCCCGCTCTTCCCGGGTGAAGATGAATTTCGGCGGGTCCACGACCACCAGGTCCCACGTTTCCGCGTTCTGCTGCATCTGCCGGGCGTAGGCGAAGGCGTCGGCGTGGACGAACTTGATGCGGGCCTGGTTGAGGTTCGCGTTGCGCCGGGCCTGCGCGATCGCGTCCTCGTCCAAATCGACCGCGGTGACGTCGTCGGCGCCGCCGAGCACCTTGGCGCACAGCGAGAAGCCTCCCGTGTAGCAGCATAGATCCAGGACCCTCGCCCCCTTGGCGAAGCGCGCGACCTCCCGGCGGTTGTCCCGCTGGTCGCAGAAAAACCCCGTCTTGTGACCCTGCTCGAAATCGACCTCGTAGCGCACGCCGTTCTCCCGGATCTTGACCGAGAGGGGGGCCGCTGCGTTCACCTCGTTGAAGGCCGATGGCTTGATCCCCTCGAGGCTCCCCAGGTCGTGGTCCACCTGGACCCGCGTGAAGCGGGTTCCCGCCAGCTCGTGCAACAGTGGCAGCCACCGCGGCAGCCTCTGGGCGATTCCGAAACTGAACAGTTCGCACAGGAGCACCTCCCCGTACCGGTCGATCGTGAGCCCGCTCAAGCCGTCCCCGTCCGAGTTGATCAGCCGGTAGGCGTCGGTCACCTCGTCCAGGCGGTAGACCTCCCGGCGAAGCGCCACGGCCCGGCGGATCGCCCCTTCGAAGTAGTCCTCGCCCACGGGGGCGGTCGAGTGGCTGACGACCCTTAGCGGGATCTTCGCGCGGGGGTTGTACAGCCCCGCCCCGGCCGGTTTGCCGGATTTGTCGTAGACGGAGACCAGGTCGCCCGGCCGGGCGTCGTCGGAGACCTTTCCCAACAGCCTCGGGAAGATCGCCGGCTGGAAGGTGAAGTACTTCAGCTGGGCCCAGGGCCTGAGCCACTGCGAGCGGTCGATCTGGGGTAGGTCCGGCATCGGAGGCCACAATTTTGAATCCAAAGGCCGCCCTGGCGACACTTACTTTTCGAAACCACAACGCACATCCCCCATGGAACACCACTACCTGTTCGTCCTGCTGCAGCTCGCCCTCATCTTCGTCTTCGTGATCGCGGTGGTCGCGATCGCCAACTGGAGGCGGGTCAGCCAGCAGAAACTCTGGCACGAGACCGCCCGCATCGCCCTGGAGAAGGGGCAGCCCCTTCCCGAGGGATTGACCGCCGAGATGCTGGCCGGCCCGGGCCAGCGCAAATGCGGCGGGAACCGCTCCTGGGGCGACGTCAAGGGCGGCATGATCCTGATCGGAGTGGGCACCGGCGTTTACCTGGCGATCCCCGGGCCGGCGCGCCTGTGGGGCTACGTCCCGATGTTCATCGGGGTGGCCATGCTTGCTGCCGGCTTGATCGGGATGCTGGTGCGCAATTGGAATTCAGACGACAAAGGCCCCTCCAGCCCCGCGTGACGGAACCCGACACCGAACTGATCGCCCGCGCGGTCGCGTCGAATGACCGCGCGGCCTTCTCCGAACTTGTCCTGCGCCACCAGTCCAGCGTCCGCAACTTCCTGCGCCACCTCCTGCGGGGCGACGCCGCGCAGGCCGACGACCTGGCCCAGGACACCTTCGTCCCGGCCTACCGGGGAATCTCCCGGTACCGCGGTGAGCGAGTTTCCGCTCTTGGCTGCTCGGAATCGCGCACAACCACTACCGAAACGCCCGCCGCCGGGCGCTCGTCCGCGGGGAGGGGCGAGAGCCCCGGGGCGAGCCGGACGGGCAGGGCGGCGAACCCCACACCCGCGGAGCGAACCTGCGGGCCGACCTGGCGGCGGCCCTGGGGCAACTGAGCGCCGACGAGCAGACTGGCGTGCACCTTTTCTACCACCAGGACCTGAGCCACCCCGAGATCGCCGCCGTGTGCGGCTGGCCGCTGGGCACCGTGAAGACCCACATCAGCCGCGGCCGGGACAAGCTGCGCGGCCTACTCTCCGCATGGAATCCCCAGACCTGAATCCCAACAGTTCCCCGGACGACCGGTTTGACGCCCTCCTGCGCAGAGCCGCGCCGGCGCCCCTGGAAGACAACGGCTTCACCCGGCGCGTGATGGCGTCCCTGCCCGAGCCCCGCCGGAGCCGGGGCGAGTGGGGAAGATGGGGCCCCGTGGCCCTGGGAGCCGCGGCCGGACTCGCCGGCATCGTCCTGTCGGGGGGCTCCGGGTTCGCCCTGGGCGAGGCGAGCCTATCGCTTTCGGCCGCCGCAGAGGACGGGATCGCCGCCTTTGCGAACCCCGGGTTTGTGCTCGGCCTCGCCGTCACCGCGGCCTGCCTTGCGGCTCTCGCCGCCTTCGACCAATTGGTCGAGGACTGAGGCGGCCCCGAGGGCCGGCGGCAATCTCTGGCCTTGCCGTGGAGCGCCCCGTTGGGCGACACTCGGGGTGCTTCCACATGAAACAACGCACCCTCGCGCGCGAAGTGTCGATCAAGGGCAACTCGCTCCACACGGGAGACCCGGTGACCCTCACGATGAAGCCGGCCCCGGCCGGCCACGGGATCGTCTTTAAGCGGATCGACCTTCACGGGGCCCCGGAGATCAAGCCCCGGGTGGACCAGGTGACCGACTTGGTCCGGGCGACGACGATCCAGTCGGGCCACGCGAAGATCCACACCGTCGAGCACGTCCTAAGCGCCCTGAGCGGGTGCGGCATCGACAACGTGGTGATCGAGATGGACGCCTCCGAGCCCCCCATCATGGACGGATCGGCCCGGCCCTTCGTGAACCTGATCGTGGAGGGCGAGCCCGTGGAGCAGGACAAGGAGCGGGAGTACTTTGTCCTGGACACCCCGATCTCGGTGACCCGGGGCAACTCCTCGATCATCGCCCTGCCGTGCGACATCCTGAAGATCTCCTGCACCTCGGCCGACGACCGCGGGATCCACACCCAGCACCTGTCGCTCGCGATCGATCCGGAGATCTACGGCTCGCAGATCGCCGCGGCTCGCACCTTCACGATCTACGAGGACATCGAGGAACTGATCAAGCTGGGCAAGATCCGCGGGGGCTCGCTGGACTGCGCGGTCGTCATCAAGGGCGACAGCGTGATCTCCAAGGAGCCGCTGCGCTTCAAGGACGAGTTCGTCCGCCACAAGATCCTAGACATCATCGGGGACGTGACGCTGCTCGGGATGCCGCTCAAGGCCCACATTGTGGCGACCCGTCCCGGCCATGCGATCAACGCGGAATTGACGAAGGCCCTGTTCGCGCGGATGGAGGAGCAGAAGAAGGGAGGGGGCAAGAAGGCCCATGCCGCGCCCAAGCCGGTCATCCTCGCCAGCGAGACCTCGCTCGACATCCGGCGGGTCCTCGAGACCCTGCCGCACCGCTACCCGTTCGTCATGGTCGACCGGGTCCTTGAGTTCAAGGGCGACAACGAGATCATCGCCATCAAGAACGTCACGATCAACGAGCCGTTCTTCAACGGGCACTTCCCCGGAAACCCCGTCATGCCCGGGGTCCTCCAGCTCGAGGCGATGGCCCAGGCGGCCGGAATCCTGATGCTGCGCATCTCCGGCAATGCCGCCAAGACCGCCTTCCTGATGAGCGCCGACAAGGTGAAGTTCCGCAAGCCCGTGCAGCCGGGCGACCAGCTCGTGATCTCGGCGAAGCTCACCAGGTCGCGCGGCAACAAACTCGCCACCGCCTCGGCCGAGTGCCGGGTCGCCGATCAGGTCGTCTCGTCGGCGGACCTGATGTTCACGATCGTGGACGATCCTGCGCTGGAGGGCTGACCTTGGTGGAGGCGGCCTTGTGGCCGTACACCTGGGCCGGGTCGAAGACCCGCTCCGAGGCGAACTCAAGCGCAAGGCTCGAGGGGTTCGCTGGGTCGGCGCCCGCCGCCAGCTTCCGGTAAAAACACGACGGGTACCCGTTGTGGCAGGCGGCCCCGCCGACGTTGTCGACCTTCAGCAGCACCACGTCCTGGTCGCAGTCCACGCGCAGCTCGCGCACGAGCTGCACATTGCCCGACTCCTCGCCCTTGATCCAGAGTTTGCCCCGCGAGCGGCTCCAGTAGGTGGCCTTTCCCGTGCGGATCGTGTGGGTCAGAGCCTCCGCGTTCATGAAAGCGAACATCAGCACCTCGCCGCTGGAGCGGTCGGTCGTGATGCAGGGGATCAGGCCGTCCGGCCCGAACTTCGGCTGGAGAAGTTTGCCGAGTTCGACCTCGGCCGTGGCGGTGCGGGCGGGGAATGTTGGAGTGCTCATGGGTCAGGGCCTCTGGGCGGCTGCCAGTTTCCTCAGATACTCGTAGCTGTAAAGTCCGGTGCTGTGGCCGTCGCTGAAGTCGAAGCGCAGCGCGTAGTTGCCCACCCGCTCCCAGCCGACGACGTGGACCCCGGGGAACTTCTTGGGCCCGGCCCCGCCGTACTGAGTGCCGAAGACGTCGCGCTCGCCCTGGGTCTCGGCGCTGGGGGAGGCTGCACGCAGCACCTCGCCCTGAAAATAGGTCTCGATCCCGTCGCTCCAGGCGATGGCGACCTCGCCCCCGACGATTTGAACGTTGTGCGGCGTTGGATTGTCCATAAACGCGTCCTTTCTTGCTAGTTTGGGCCCGTTGTCCACAACATCGGAGCCTTTCCGACCTTTAAACCGCCTCCCGTTCGACCTCCGCCCCCCTCTCCATGAACCCTCCGGGAAAATCTTCAGAGAAAATCTCCGATCCATCGCCCAGCACCAATGAAACGCCCGAGCCGAAAGCGAGCCGCCGGCACCTGATGATCGGGCTGGGGATCCTGGCGGCGATTGCGGTCGGGGTCCTCGGGTACTGGTTCTTCATCCTGCGCGGCAACGTGTTTACCGATGACGCGCGCTTTGGCGGCCATCTCGTGGACGTGGCCCCCGAGGTCAACGGCCGGCTTGTGGCCGTTCTTGTGCGGGAGGGCGAGTCGGTCCGCCTCGGGCAGGAGATCTTCCGGCTCGACCCCACCTCGGCGCGGGCCGAGGTGACCCGGGCCGAGGCCTCCCTTGTCTCGGCCCGTGGCGGCCTGGCCTCCGCAAAGGCCCGGTACGAGAAGGCCCTCAACGGCAGCCGCCCCGAAGAGATCAAGTCGGCCGCGGCGACCCTGAAGCGCCTCCAGGCCCAGGAAGACCTTGCCAAGGTGGACCTGGGGCGGACCGAGGCCCTCACCCAGGGCGGGGCCGCGACCCAGGACGCCCTCGACAGCGCGCGGTCTGCCTACGAGGCGGCCCGGCAGAGCCGCGAGAGCGCGGCGCAGAACCTGGCGCTCCTGGAGCAGGGCGCCCGGGCGGAGGACATTGCTGCGGCAAAGGCTGAGGCCGAGGCTGCGGCCGGGGCGGTGGCCGCGGCGGAGGCGGCACTGGAGGTGAGCCGCCGAAACCTCGACAAGTGCCGGGTTGTCGCCCCCTTTGACGGATGGGTCGTTCGCCGCTGGCTCGACCCCGGCGCGATGCCGATGCCCGGCCAGCCCATCGTGAGCGTCTTCGACCCGGCGACCCTCAGGGTGGACGCCAACATCGAGGAGAAGTACCTCGGGGAGGTCGCGATCGGCGACTCGGCCGAGATCTCCGTCGACGCGTACCCCGACCTGCGCCTCCAGGGCCGGGTGACCGATGTCCTTCGCGCCACCAACTCCCAGTTTAGCCTGATCCCCTCCGAGGGGGTCTCCGGCACCTTCATCAAGGTCACCCAGCGGGTGCCGCTGAGGATCGCCCTGAAGGCGCCCGAGGGGCTGTTCCTCGGCCCGGGGCTCTCGGTCGAGGTGAAGATCCGGACCGGGACCGCGGCGCGGCCCGCACCCTGACCCCAGGCACACCTCCCGGTGAGCGACAACGCATCACTTCGGGCGAACCGCTGGGCGGTCCTTTACATCATCATGATGGGGACCTTCATGGCGATTCTGGACAGCAGCATCGTCAACGTGGCGCTCCCCCACATGATGAGCACCTTCGGGGTCGACCGGGAGAAGATCGAGTGGGTCGCGACCGGGTACCTGCTCGCCTCGGCGGTCGTCATGCCGCTCATGGGGTGGCTCACCAGCAAGATCAGCTACAAGACGCTCTACCTGGGGTGCCTGCTGATCTTCACCGCGTCGAGCGCCCTGTGCGCGATGGCCTGGAGCTACGAGTCGCTGATCGCCGCGCGCATCCTCCAAGCCATCGGAGGCGGCGCGATCCAGCCGATCGGCATGGCGATCGTGGCGGAGCTGTTCGAGCCGCACGAGCGCGGCCGGGCCCTGGGGATATGGGGCACGGGCATCATGCTCGGGCCGGCGATCGGGCCGACCCTGGGCGGGTACCTGACCGACGCGTACAGCTGGCGGACCATCTTCTCGGTGAACCTTCCGATCGGGGTCGCGACCCTCATGGCGGGGATGATCATCATGAAGCCGATCCGGGCGCGCGGGGGCCGGGGGCCCTTCGACCTGGCGGGCTACGCCTTCCTCTCGATCGCCCTGATCGCGGGGCTGACCGCGCTGTCGAACGGGCAGGAGAAGGGCTGGGAGTCGACCTACATCCATGTCTGCGAGGCCTTCGCGGCCGCCAGCTTCATCCTTTTCATCGCCCGGGAGCTGGACGCCAAGCACCCGCTCCTGGACCTCAAGCTCTTCCTGATCCGAAACTACGCGCTGTCGATCCTGCTCGCCGTATTCCGCGCGGTCGGGCTCTTCGGCAGCGTATTCCTATTCCCCATCTTCCTGCAGAACCTGATGGGCTACACGCCGGTCCAGTCGGGCCTGTGGATGATCCCGGGCGCGATCGCCGTCGGGGCGACCATGCCCTTCGCCGGCCGGCTTGCCGACCGCTACAGTGCCTCGATCCTGACCCTGATCGGCTCCGTGCTTGTGGGGACCTCGCTGCTGGCCTTCGGAGCCATCGACCCGCTCTCCTCGTGGCAGATGCTCGTCTTTCCCCAGATCTTCCGCGGAATCGGCCTGGCCCTCATGATGGCCCCGCTCATCACCGCGGCCTTGAACGCTGTCCCCCGCCATGAGCTGCCGATGGCGAGCAGCTTCGTCAACGTCTCCCAGAATGTCGGCGGCTCTCTCGGAATCGCCGTTTTGAACAGCTTCGTCACGAACTCGATCCATGTCCACGCCGTCCACCTGGGGGAGGTGTTCCCCGGCCAGTCGCAGTCCTACACGCGCTTCGGGCTGGACGCCGCCTCCGGGCTCATCGTCAGGCATGCCCCGGGGATCACCGACTCCCTCCCGGTCAAGACGGCCTTCGCCTCGACGATGGGGATCTTCCGCCGGGCCCAGGTCTTAGGCTTTGAGAACGGCTTCGTTTTCGGGGGGTTTGTGCTGCTGGCCGGGATTCCGCTCTGCCTGATGCTCAAGGCCGAGCCCCACCACGAGACGGCCGAGGAAAAGGCCGAGGAGAAGTTCGACACCGAGATCATGGTCGAGTGAGGCGTCCGATGCGCGGTGCTTGCCTTCGGGGTGGATTTTGAGGGGAATTCCCCCGCCATGCTGGTCGATTTCACAAGCCTTCCCCCGCGCGACGCCTACGCCTGGATGTCCGGCACGATCCTGCCCCGGCCGATCGCCTGGGTGTCGACCGTCTCGGCCGAGGGCCGGACCAACCTCGCCCCGTTCAGCTTCTTCCAGGGGGTGACGGCGAACCCGCCGGTCCTGATGTTCGTCCCGGTCAACAACCGGGACGGCCGCAAGAAGGACACGCTGCGCAACATCGAGGAGACCAAGGAATTCGTCGTCAACCTGGTGCCCTACGCCCTAGCCGCCCCGATGAACGACACGGCGGCGTCCCTGCCGCACGGGGAGAGCGAGTTCGAGAAGTTCGGGATCGCGCAGGCCCCGAGTTCCCAGGTCCGCCCGCCGCGGGTCGCGGCCGCGCCGGTCTCCTTCGAGTGCGCGCTCCACGCGATCTTCCCCGTGGGCGAGGGGGCCATGGCCGCCAGCGTCGTCTTCGGCCGGATCCTGGCCCTGCACGCGAGCGAGTCGGTCCTCGGCCCCGACGGCAGGCCCGAGGCCGGAAAACTCGACCTGATCGGCCGCCTGGGCGGCTCCGACTACGCGCGCACGACCGAGCGGTTTTCACTCGGGCGCCCGGGCTGACCGGACCTTTTGTCTTCCCAAGGGGTGGGTCCCCCGCTAAGAGCGTGAAAGCGAGGATCTTGCCGTGTACCGGTTCTTCATCCAGCGGCCCATAGTTGCGATCGTCATCTCGATCGTGACGGTGATCTTGGGGATCGTCTCCTTCGTGGGGCTGCCGATCGCCCAGTTTCCGAAGATCCTGCCCCCGGGGGTCCGGGCCAGCACCAACTTCGTGGGCGCCGACGCCCAGACCGTGGAGCAGTCGGTCTCGATCCCGATCGAGCAGCAGCTGAGCGGCACCGACGGGCTCAACTACATGGACTCCCTGAGCGGCAGCGACGGCTCGCTCAGGCTCTACGCCGACTTCGACATCGCCTCCGATCCGAACTACGACCTGATGCTCGCGCAGATGCGCGTCGCCCAGGCGAGCGCCCAGCTGCCCGCCGACGTCGCCAACTTCGGCGTCCTCGTCCAAAAGTCCCTGGCAGCGCCGCTCATGGTGGTGGCGCTGTACTCGCCCCGGGGCACCCACGACAGCACCTTCCTCGCCAACTACTCCTACATCAACGTGAACGACTGGCTCACCCGGGTGCCGGGGGTTGCCAACGTCTGGGTCTACGGGGCCGGGCAGTACGCGATGCGCTTCTGGGTGAAGCCCGACCAGTTGGCTCGGCTCGGGATCACCGTCTCCGACGTGGTGTCGGCGATCCAGGCGCAGAACACGGTCAACCCCGCCGGCCAGATCGGGGCTGAGCCGGCCCCGCCCGGCCAGGAATTCACGTACCCGGTCCGGGTGCAGGGCCGGCTCACCTCGCCGGAGGAGTTCGGCTCGATCGTCATCCGGGAGGAACCGAACGGGTCGATCGTGCGCCTGCGCGACGTCGCGCGGGTGGAACTGGGCTCCCAGACCTACAGCGTGCTCGGGCGGCTCAACGGGGAGCCCGCCGCCCTGATGACCGTCTACCAGCTGCCGGGCTCCAACGCCCTTGAGGCCGCCGCCGGGGTGAGGCGCACCCTGGAGGAGCTCAAAAAGCACTTTCCCGACGACCTCGACTACAAGATCGGGCTCGACACGACCCAGGCGGTGTCGGCGGGAATGCGCGAGATCGCGGCCACGCTGTGGCAGGCCCTGCTGCTGGTCGTGCTCGTCGTCTTCGTGTTTCTGCAGGGCTGGCGGGCGACCCTGATCCCGCTGCTCGCCGTGCCGGTGTCCCTGATCGGCACCTTCATCGTATTCCCCCTGTTCGGGTTCTCGGTGAACACGCTGTCGCTGTTCGGGCTGGTCCTGGCGATCGGCTTGGTCGTCGATGATTCGATCGTCGTCGTCGAGGCCGTCGAGCGCCACATCGCCGAGGGGCTGCCGCCCCGCGAGGCGACCCTCAAGGCGATGGGGGAGGTCTCGGGCCCGGTGGTCGCCATCGCGATCATCCTGATGGCCGTTTTCGTCCCGACCGCGTTCATGCCGGGGATCACGGGCCGGCTCTACCAGCAGTTCGCGCTGACGACGGCGATCTCGGTGGCGATCTCCGCCTTCAACGCCCTGACCCTGAGCCCGGCGCTGTGCGCCCTGCTGCTCAAGCCGAGAGCCGAGCCGGCGGGCCCCCTGCGACGCTTCTACGGGGCGTTCAACCGGGCCTTTGCCCGCGTGACGCGGGGGTACGTGGGCCTGTCCCGCCGGCTGATCCGGCGCAGCGTCCTGGGCCTTGCGCTGCTCGTCGCTTTCGCGGCGGCCGCCGGGTACTTCTGGAGGCGCCTGCCCCGAGCCTTCCTGCCCGAGGAGGACCAGGGGTACTTCTACCTGTCGCTCCAGCTGCCGGCCGGGGCCTCGCTGCAGCGCACCGCGCAGGCGGCGACCAAGGTCGAAGCCGTCATGCGCAACACCCCCGGCGTGGACCGGTTCACCACCGTCGTCGGCGTGAACCTGCTCAGCACGATGGCCAACACCTACAGCGCCTACTTCTGCGCGGTTCTCAAGCCGTGGTCCGAGCGCACGCGGCCGCAGGAGCGCTACGAGGCGATCCTCGAGAGCATGAACCGTGAGCTGAAGAAGATCCCCGACGGCGATGCGGCGGCCTACCCGACGCCCGCCCTGCCCGGGGTGAGTTCCTACGGGGGAATTTCGATGGTGCTGGAGGACCGGGCCGGCCGGGATGTCGCCTTTCTGGAGCAGAACCTCGACCGGTTCCTCGCCGCAGCGCGGAAGCGCCCGGAGCTGGCCGGGGTGGGGACAAGCTTCCAGTCGGCGGTGCCGCAGGTGTTCATCCACGTCGACCGCGACAAGGCCCTCAAGCAGGGGGTCCCTATCGCCGACGTGTACCGGACCCTGCAGTGCTACCTGGGCGGGCTCTTCGTCAACTACTTCAACCGCTTCGGCAGGCAGTGGCAGGTCTACATCCAGGCCGAGCAGGGTTACCGCAGCCGGGTGGAGGACCTGGGGATGTACCACGTGCGGAGCTCCTCCGGGGCCATGGTGCCCCTGACGGCGCTGACTTCGGTGGAGACACGCCTGGAGCCCGACTTCGTGGCGCGCCACAACCTGTTCCGCTGCGCCCAGATCACGACCGCGGCGGCGCCGGACTACAGCCCGGCGCAGGCGCGGCGGGCCCTCGAGGAGGTCTTTGCCGCGACGATGCCCCGCGAGATGGGCTACGACTACACCGGCATGTCCTTCGAGGAGCAAAAGGCCGAGGAAGGGATCCCCGCGGCCGCCGTTTTCGGGCTGTCGCTCTTGTTCGCCTTCCTGGTGCTGGCCGCGCTGTACGACAGCTGGTCGCTTCCCGTGAGCGTGCTCCTGGCCGTTCCCGTGGCCGCCTTCGGGGCCCTGGCGGCGCTGGCCGCGCGCGGGATGCACAACAACGTCTACGCCCAGATCGGCCTGGTGATGCTGATCGGGCTCGCCGCCAAGGACGCGATCCTGATCGTCGAGTTCGCCCGGCGGCGGCACGCCGCCGGGGTCCCGGCCGCGGAGGCCGCCCTGGAGGGGGCCCGTATCCGCCTGAGGCCGATCCTCATGACCTCGCTCGCGTTCATCTTTGGCTGCATCCCGCTGTGGCTGGCGAGCGGCTCCGGGGCGGGCGCCCGCCGCGTCATGGGGACAACCGTGATCGGCGGCATGCTTGCGGCAAGCGCCCTGGCGATCTTCATCATCCCGGTCGCCTACTGCTTGGTGGCCCGGAAGGGACGCGGGCCCGCCGCACCCCCCGGGGACCCGGCCACGAAGGAGCCGTGAGCCCCAAGGTCCGGAGCCATTTTTTCACCTCAATGCCCCCAATAAGAAGCTTTCCCCGGGCCCTGTCTCTCCTCGCCGCCGCCGCGGCCGCCTTCGCCCCCGGCTGCCGCCGCCAGACCGAGACAGTATCCACGCCGCCCCAGGTCCTGGTCGCCAGCGTCGTCCAGAGCGACCAGCGGGTCCTGCAGGAGTGGATCGGGACGACGGACGGCTTCGTCAACGCCGAGATCCGGGCCCAGGTCACCGGCTACGTGCTGCGCCAGGCCTACGCCGACGGGTCTGCGGTCCGAAAGGGCGAGCTTTTGTTCGAGATCGACCCGCGCCCCTTCCAGGCGGCCTGCGACCGGGTCCGGGCCAATTTCGACAAGGCCGAGCTCGACTTGAAGCGGGAGGCCGAGTTGTACGCGACCCAGGCCGCGGCGCGGCAGGGCTACGACGACGCCGTGCAGGCGCGCCGCGCCGCCAAGGCGGCCCTGGAGGAGGCGGAGCTCAACCTGGGGTTCACCCGCATCACCTCCCCGGTCGACGGGATCGCGGGGATCGCGCTCGCCCAGATCGGAAACCTGGTCGGGCCGGCCTCGGGGCCGCTGACCACCGTCTCGCAGGTGGACCCGATCAAGGTGTACTTCTCGGTCACCGAGCAGACCTTCCTGGCGCTCGAACGGCGCTTCCCCAGCCGCGAGGCCATGAGGGAGGGGCTGCCCCTGGAGCTTATCCTGTCCGACGGGACCTCCTACCCGCTGAAGGGCCGCTTCTACGCGGCCGACCGCCAGATCGACGCGGCGACGGGAACCCTGAGGATCGCCGCTGAGTTTTCCAACCCCGGTCTCCTCCTTCGCCCCGGGCAGTACGCCCGGGTCCGCGCAGCCGTCCGCCTGGTGAGCGGGGCCCTTCTCGTCCCGCAGAGGGCGGTGTCCGAACTGCAGGGCTCCTTCCAGGTCGCCACCGTCGGCCCCGACAACCGGGTCCACATTTGCGCCGTGCGGGTCGGCGAGCGCGAGGGCTCCTGGTGGATCATCGACAGCGGGCTCAAGCCCGGGGAGCGCGTGGTGGCCGAGGGGATCGACAAGGTGGGCGAGGGGGTCGAGGTGGTCCCGCTTCCGTTCACCGCGAAGCCACCCGCAGACTAGGGCCGGCGGGGGCCAGCACTGGGAAGCGGGGCGTGAGCGAGCGGCGCAGCTCGATTTCGCTGCCGACCAGGTTCTCTACGCGGCTCGCGTAATCGCGGGTGGAGTGGGGGATGCGCCCGGAGCGCACCGAGCCGACGCCGCTGTTCCAGGCGGCCGCCATGTTCCAGGTGCTCGGCTCGACGCCCGCCGAGCGCAGACTCGAGGCGATCCAGTCGAGATGCAGGCCCGCGACCGTGTCGGCGTAGCGGGTGCGGGCGGCCGAGAACGGCTCGCTGGTGTGCTGGTACCAAACCTTGCTGCGGAACTGGTAGGCGCCCAGTTCGCCCTTCGGGCCGGCAGGGCAGTCATAGCGGTCGCCGGATTCGACCTGGCGGATGGCATAGAGAAAATCCGTGGCAAGCGGGGTCGGCAGGCTGACGGGGGCGGCGCCGCACGCCGCGGTGAGGATCGGTAAAAGGGCCGCGAGGGTGAGCTTCATGGTGCTTTGGGTTGGCGCCCAGCTTGGGTGCGCGGCCTTTGATTTTGCCGCGGCAAGATCCGTTCCCGAAACGGGCCATGCAGATCCGCATCCCACGAGCCCCCAACGACCTGATTCGGCCGATTTCCGGGGTCATCCCCCGGAGAAGTGAGTCCCAAGCCCCCCGCGGCGGGCTCGCGCTGCTGCGGACTCTACCCCGGGACCCCCCGGCCGGCCCTCAGGCCAGCCGGGCGAATCCGCGGACCCCGCGCTCGACCGCCGCCTCGGTGGCCAGCGTTCCCCGCGAGATCGCCTGCTCCATCTCGTCCATGACCGGGTCGATCGTCTCCAGAAGCTGCGCGATCAGGGGCTCCTCGTGGGCGAGCATGACGTAGTAGTTCACCCCGATCAGAAACCCACGCTCCTTCATCTTGCGCGCGTAGAGCGTGAGCGCGAGCGGGGAGTCCTCCCCCAGGTCGAAGACCATCGTCGGTACGGGCGGAAGCCCGCCGACCAACAGGCGGCACAAGGGGTGGCGCTCGGCGATCTTGCGCAGCGACTCCTGGAGCCTGGCGCCCCGGGACCAGACCAACTCGTGGACGCCCGTCCGCGCCGCCTTCTCGAGGACCGCGAGCGCCGCCGCCGGGCCGACTCCGTCGGTCCAGTAGCTCGACGAAATGAAGCTCGCCCCGGCCGCCTTAAAGACAGACTCGCGGCCCACGATCGCTCCAAAGGGGAACCCATTGCCCATGGCCTTCGCGTAGGTCACCAGGTCGGGCTCGACGCCCAGGCGAGACAGCGCCCCGGGATAGCCCAGGCGCAGGCAGCTCGACACCTCGTCGACCACAAACACGCCCCCGGCCTTGCGGCACAGCGCCGCGGCTTTCGCCACGAAGTCGTCCTTTGGCCACTGCGAGCGCATCGGCTCCATGACGACGGCCGCGAGGTTCGACCCGAGCTTGGCGAGGGCGGCCTCGAGGGAGGGAAGGTCGTTGTAGCGGAACGGCACCGAGGTTCCCCTCAGCTCCCGGGGGACGCCCCGCGGCTCGAGCCCGGGCAGCAGGTGCCCGTCCAGGGCGCTGCTCTCGGCGAGGTTCGCCGCCAGGTACCAGTCGTGCCAGCCGTGGTAGCCGCAGAAGGCGATGCCGCTCCTGCCGGTCGCCGCCCGGGCGACCCGGACGGCCACCATGTCGGCCTCGCCGCCCCCGCGCACGTAGCGGACCTTGCCCGCCCAGGGGTGCAGCGAGAGCAGGGCGTCGGCGAGTTCGACCTCCTGGGGGCTGACGAGGGTGCTGTAGGTTCCCAGCAGCAGCCTCCGGCGAACCGCCGCGGTGACGTCCGGGTCGGCATAGCCAAGGACAACCGCGCCGATTCCGCCGGCGAAGTCGATGTAGCGCTTCCCGGCCAGGTCCCAGACCTGGCAGCCGCTCGCCCTAGAGAAGTACGCCGGCCAGTCGCGGGCGTCGAACTGCTCGGCCCGCTTGGACAGGAGCCCCGTGCCGCCGGCGATCACGCTGCGGGCGTGCGCCCAGAGCGCAGGCCCGGGGGCCTCCGCGGGGGCCGCCTCTTTGGGCAGGTGGTGCCTGAGGGTCCGCAGCGCGTTGTTGAGGAAGATGTCCTCGATGTCGCCGCGGTTCAGCCCGGCGTCCTCGCAGGCCTCGCGCAGGCACAGCAGCGACTCGATCCCGACGAGCGTCATGTCGGTTGTAGTCGGCGCCGAGTGCTCGGTGCGCAGGACCTCGGGTTGCAGCCAGAAAAAAAGCGAGCCCGTGGAGACGCAGCGCCCGCGCATCTCGCTCACGAAGTAGTCGGAGCCCCAGTGGATCCGGCGCGGCCCCAGGGTCTGCAGGGCCGCCGCGAAGGCCTCCGACTCGGCGACGGCCGAGGTGTCCACGACCACGTTGTCCAAGTCGGTGAGCGTGTGGAGGCCGCTCCGGCCGTTGCGGTAATTGAAGCTGCGGGCCACGTGGGCCAGGACCAGGGTGCAGTTCGGGTAGGCCCGGCACAGCCGCCGGATGTCCCGCTGGTTGTCCGGGTCGTCCATCGCGCCGTTTCGGACGATGTGCAGCATGAGGAGCCCGCGGGTCTCGTGCGCAATCTCCCACATCCACTCCGGGGCATACTCCGGGATGGTGGCGTTCATGGTGTCCGGCCGGTTGGCGAAGCAGTGGTACACCTTCAGGCCGCAGAAGCGCCCGCTGCGCAGCTCGGCGGCAACCGCCGCCGGGTCATCCTTCGGGGAGACCAGCAGCAGGGCCCGGCTGAGCGGGGCCCCGTTCGCTCGGACTTCGCCAGCGACCCACGCGTTGATCGCCGGCCGGTCGCCGCTAGCGTGCGGCATGCCGAAGTACAGCCCGTGCACGACCCGGGTCGCGGGCATCAGCCGCTTGATCGAGGCCTGGTGGTCGGCGCAGCCGAGCCGCTCCAGGTGCTGGATGTACTTAAAGGCCTCCGGCCCGAAATGGGCCTTTTCGTAGGGGTGGACGTGGAAGTCGTAGACTTCCGAGGGCACAAAGTCCCTGATCCGCGACGCGATGAGACCACAGTCGCGGTCGTTTAGCGGGGTGAGAATTTTCATGGAGGAACCGGAGCCGGACGCCCGCCATCCAGCTGCGCGGCCTCAACGGGTCAAGGTTAATGCATTTTGCCTTGCCTACCGTGTATACTCCTGCGTTTTTTCGACTGTGAAGAATGTAGTCAACTCGGATTTCGCCTATGACTTCATCCGAAAGCGCATTCTGAACGGGGAGTACCGGCCGGGCCAGGCGCTGATGACGAACGTTCTGGCAACCGACATCCATGTCAGCCGCACCCCGATCCGCGACGCGCTCAGGCAGCTCGAGGCCGACGGCCTGGTGACGATCCGCCCGAGGCTCGGAGCGAGCGTGAAGGCGATGGAGCTGAAGGAATTTCGAGACCTGTGCGGGCTGCGGCTTGCGCTGGAGAGTTATGCTGCGGGCCTTGCGGCCGCGCAGCGCACCGAGGCCGACCTGCACGAGATCGGGGCGGCGCTCGCGGCCCTGAGGGACCTGACCGAGCGATTCGTTGCGGCCGAGGAGGAAAATCGGTCCCTGACCGAGCTCGCCCGGGAGGACGTGCGCTTCCACATCGCGATCATGACAGCAGGCCGCAACGACCTGATCAAAAAGGAGATCCTGAGGCTGCACCTCATCAACCGGGTGGTCTCCTGGCTCAATCCGGGGACAAAGGACAAGCCCTTGGGCCCCGAGAAGGCGGACCTAGACGAGCATCGCCGCGTGGTCCAGCAGGAGCACGAGCAGATCGCCGAGGCGATCCAGCGCGGGGACCCGGCGGCGGCCCGGGCCGCAATGAAGCGCCACCTGTCGTCGATTTTCGAGAACAGCCTGCGAAACATGGCCCGGGCCGAGGACCGATTGATTAGCAGGGAACTGACGAAAGAGGAGCTTAGCTACCGGCCCTGAGCCCCATCCGTGAGCGGGACCGCCCGCAATTCCCGGGCGACTTTCCCCATGACCCCTGATCCCCGCCCCAACGCCCGAGCCTGGCTGATCGTCGGCCTGCTCTGGTTTGTCGCATTCTTCAACTACCTCGCGCGGATCACGATCACGACCATGCACGGGTCGATCGTGCACTCGATCCCGATGACCGAGACCCAATTCGGGCTCCTCACGTCATCCTTTCTGTGGATCTATGGGCTTCTGAGCCCGGCGGCCGGGTTCCTCTCCGACCGGTTCAGCCGCAGCCGGGTGATCGTCTGCAGCCTGTTTGCCTGGTCGGCCCTGACCTGGCTGACGGCCTACGCGACGAACTTTCAGGAGCTTCTCATCATGCGGGCCCTCATGGGGGCCAGCGAAGCCTGCTACCTGCCCGCGGGCCTGGCGCTGATCACCGACTACCACCGGGGCCCGACCCGTTCGCTGGCGACCGGCGTTCACATGACCGGAATCATGTTCGGCCAAGCCCTCGGTGGCTTCGGCGGCTGGCTTGCCGAGACGCGGAGCTGGAATTTCGCCTTTGTCGTGATGGGGGTCTCCGGGGTCGCCTATGCGGTGGTCCTGTTCTTCGCCCTGCGCGACGCCCCGCGCGAGGGGATCGCCTCCGAGGCCAAGGCCGCGGCTCCCTCGGCGCAGTTCTTGCCGGCGCTGGCCAGCCTGTTCAAGAACAGCGCCTTTGTCCTGGTGCTGTGCTTCTGGGGCCTACTGGGAATCGTCGGCTGGGCCGTCGTCGGATGGATGCCGGTCTTCGTGCAGGAGCACTTCCACATGGGGCAGGGCGAGGCCGGCTTCTCGGCGACCCTCTACGTGAACATCGCCGCCCTGATCGGGGTCCTGGTTGGCGGCGCCTGGGCCGACCGCTGGGCGAAGAAAAACGAGCTCGGTCGGATCTACGTGGTCGTGGTCGGCCTGTGCGTCGCGGCCCCGGCTATCCTGCTCACGGCCTGCTCGAACGTGTTTTTCTTCACGATCCTGGGGCTCGTGCTCTTCGGCGTCGCCCGCGCCTTCTCGGACTCGAACATGATGCCGATCCTTTGCCTGGTGTCCGACCCGCGGTACCGCGCGACGGGCTACGGGGTCCTCAACGCCTGCGCGTGCATCGTCGGCGGAGTCGCCATCTACGCCGGCGGGGCCCTCCGGGACGCCCACGTCGACCTCAGCCGCGTTTTCCAGTTCTCGGCGGCCTCGATCGTCGTCTGCGCGGCCCTGCTCTTCCTCGTCAAGCGCCACCGCTCGTTCGCGGCGCCCGCGGCCCCCTGATCGGATCTTTTTCCCCGTGAAGATTACCGACATTCGCACGATGAGGCTGTGGGGGCCCCGCCATCACGGCGTGGGCGGGGGCACCGGGGCCAAGATCGGCAAGGTGATCGTCCGGGTCGATTCCGACGCCGGCATCTACGGGCTGGGGGAGGTCGACGACTTCGTGGGGGTCAGGCAGGCGGTCGCCTACATGCGCGACTACTTCCGGGGGCGTGACCCGTTTGCCGCCAGTGCGATCTTCTCGGAGATGCTCTACGGCACGCCGGCCCCCCACCCGGAGAATTCCCCTCACGGGGTCATGAGGGGCGGGATGAGCGCTGTGGGGATGTGCTCGCCGACAGCGACCCCATGGGGGCCCGTCGTCTGGGCCGCAAGCGGGGTCGACATGGCCCTGCTGGATCTGGCGGGAAAGGCCCTGCAGACCCCGGCCTATAACCTGCTGGGCGGCGCCTTCCGCGACCGGGTCAGGGTCTATCTCGACCGCAGCTCGCCCGCCGAGATCTCAAAACCGACCGCCTGGAGGAAGATGGCCAGGGACGTCGTCGACTCGGGCTTTACCCAGATGAAGTTCGACATCGACTTCATGGCCTCGGACTGCGTTTCGGACGTGTGGAACCGGGCACTGCCTCTGAAGCAGATCAACCGGATCGTCGACCGGCTCGGGCTTGTCCGCGAGGCGGTCGGCCCCGACTTCGAGATCTGCGTGGACTGCCACATGCAGTACAACGTGCCGGACGCGGTGCGCGTCTCCAACGCCCTGGAGCCGCTGAACCTGCTCTGGCTCGAGGACCCGACCCCGATCACAAACCCCGACTCGTGCGCCGAGGTGCGGTCCCGAACGCGGATCCCGATCTGCGTCGGTGAGATGTTCATCGCCGAGCAGTTCCGGCTCTTTGTCGATCACCGGGCCTGCGACATCCTCCACCCCGACGTCCTGTTCTGCGGGGGGCCCCGCGAGCTTAGGCGGATCGCCGACTATGCGGAGTTGAACCACCGCCCGGTCGCCTTCCACGGCAACGGCGGCGCCCTAGCGACAATCGCGGCCGCCCACGCCGCGGCGGCTAGCCGTAACTTCCTCGGGCTGGAGTACCACTTCATCGAGACCCCGTGGATCGGCGGGTACGTGCAGCGCGACGTGCCGCTGTTCACTGATGGCCATGTCGTCCTGACCGACGAGCCGGGCCTGGGCGTTCGGCTGAACCGGGAGCTCTGCCGCAAACACCTCGCGCCCGGGGAGGAGCTGATCGCATGAGCGCGCTGAAGGTCGTCACAATCGCCGACTACGTGTCCGCCCTGGACCGCGGGATCACCGCGCCCCATGCCGTTGCCGCCCTCCCCAAGGGCGGCGACCCCGACATCGCCCGGGTCGTGTCGGAGTGCGATGTGCTGGTGTCGGCGACCTGCAAGGCGTCCTGGCTCTCTCCTTCCGGGAGGGGCCCGAGGCTCGTCCAATCGACGGGGGCTGGGCTCGACGGAATCGACATCGCGGCCCTGCCCGCGGGCTGCCGGGTCTGCAACGTCTACGGCCACGAGCGCGGGGTCGCCGAGCAGGCCTTCCTTCACATCCTCGCCCTGCACAAGGGGCTCTTCGCCTTGGATTCGGCCCTGCGCCGGGGAAACTGGACCCCGCAGCGCAAGTACCTGACCGAGCTGCGCGGCCGACGGCTCCTGATCCTGGGCATGGGACACATCGGTGCCGAGCTCGCCCGCTGGGGGCGCTTCTTTCTGATGGAGGTCGAGGCCCTCACCCGAACGCCCGGCAAGGCGCGGGCCCAGCCCGAGGCCCCGTGCCCGGTCCGGGGCCTGGGAGAACTGCGATCAAGGCTGCCGCACGCCGACTTTGTCGTCGTGGCGATCCCCGCGACCCCGCAGACCACCGACCTGATCGGCGAGGCAGAGCTCGCGCTCATGAAGCCGTCCGCCTTTATCGTCAACGTCGGTCGGGGGCCGGTCATCAACGAGGCCGCCCTTTTCCAGGCGCTCCGCTCGAAGAGGATCGCCGGCGCGGGCCTGGACGTCTGGTACCAGTACCCCGTTCCCGGACAGGACCTGCTGCCCGCGCACCTGCCGTTCCACGAGCTGGACAACGTCATCATGACCCCGCACAAGCCGACGGAGGAGACGATGAGCTTCCGGCTGGCGGAGATCGCCAAGAACGTCGACCGGTTCGCCCGGGGCGAGCCCCTGGAAAACCAGGTCGTCCCCTGACGCTGCAGCCCGCAGTAACCCATTTTTTCACCACCATGATCCTCGACACACTCGCCCACGCGCGCCTCTACACCGCGATCTCCCCGCGATTCCAGCCCGCGTTCGACTTTCTTCGGAAGGTCAACGCCCAAAGCACCGTCGGCCGCCACGACATCGACGGCGACAACGTCTACGCCCTCGTGCAAAAATACACGACCAAGCCTGCCGAGCAGGCCCAGTTCGAGGCGCACCGCAAGTACATCGACGTCCAGTTCGTCTTTTCCGGCAAAGAGTCGATCCTCTGGGCCCCCCTGGCTTCGATGAAGACGGTGACGATGCCCTTCGACGAGTCGAAGGACGCCGCGCTGTGGAGCCTGGTTCCCGAGGGATGGCCGCTGCGGGTCGCCGCGGGCCAGTTCACAATCCTGTTCCCCCAGGACGCCCACGCACCGTGCTGCGTCTGGGACAAACCCTGCGAGGTCACCAAGGTCGTCGTCAAGGTGAAGGTCTGAGACGGGCGAGTCCCGGACAGGTGGGGTTTCCCGCCCAACGGAAGTACAACAAGATGCCTGAAGACAATTACTTAGGCATCAAATCTTTTTTTCGGCACGCCAAGCTATTCCATTGACTTGAGCTGGTGTACCTAGAAAATACGCGTGTATGCACATGCTGGCCTCCGCCAGCTGATCGCTAAAGGACTCCATCCATGTCAACGAAGCATCCCGCCCCCAAGAAGGACCCGGCTCCCGCCAAGTCCGACAAGCCCCTGCGGTTCGCCATGCTGGGAATGGTCGCCGGAAACGGCCACCCGTATTCCTGGTCGGCTATCATCAACAGCTACGACAAGGCTGCCATGGCCGTTGGCCCGTACGCGGGAATCGCCCGCTACCTCGGGGGCGAGCCCTTCGAGAGCGTGCGCGTCCCGGGCGCCCAGGTGACCCACATCTGGACCGACGACCCGAAGGACGCCGTGCTCGTGGCGAAGGCCTCCCTGATCCCCCATGTCGTCAAGAAGCCCGAGGACGTGATCGGCCACGTCGACGCGGTCTTCGTCGCAACCGACGACGGCTTTGAGCACGTGCGCCGGGCCCGGCCCTTCATCGAGGCGGGCCTGCCCGTCTTCGTCGACAAGCCCATGGCCCTGACCCTGCCCGACCTGCAGACCTTCGTCAGCTGGAAGAAGGCCGGGGCGCGCATTCTTTCCTCGAGCGCCATGCGCTACGCGATGGAGTTGGAGCCCCTCATGAAGGACCGCTCGGCCCTGGGCGAGCTGCGCTGGATCTCGGTCCAGATGGCCAAGGCCTGGGATAACTACGGGATCCACGCTTTTGAGCCAGTCTTCTGCCTGCTGGGCCCGGGGTTTGTCTCCGTCCGGCTCGAGAGCCAGCCGAAGTTCGACATCGCCCACATCATCCACCGCTCCGGGGTCCAGATCAACATCCCGGTCATGTACGACGGCGGTGCCACCTGGGGCACGATGCATCTGGCCGGGACCGCGGGGCAGACCGAGGTGCGTCTCTCCGGCACCGACCACACCTACTACACGTCCTTCCGCAGACAGATCGTCTCCTTTGTCGAATTCGTCCGCAACGGCGGGGTCGACCCCTATCCCTTCTCCGAGACCGTGGAGATGATGGCCGTCCTGATCGCCGGGCTGCGGAGCCGGGCCGAGGGCGGCCGCCGCGTCGACGTTGCCGAAATCCTCAGCCGAATCCATTCATGAACACCAGACCCAGCCGCGTACTGAAACTCCTGCGCGGAGGAAACCTAGTCACCGTATTCAAACTGAACCTGTCCGAGCCGCGCGTCGTCGAGATCGCCGGCCTGTCCGGGGTCGACGCCGTGTGGCTTTGCAACGAGCACGTCCCCAACGACTGGATCGCCCTGGAAAACCAGATCCGGGCCGCCCGGCTCCACGACATCGACACGATCGTGCGGGTGAGCAAGGGCAGCTACAGCGATTACGTCCGGCCCCTCGAGGCCGGGGCGACGGGCCTGATGGTCCCCCACGTGACGACGGCCGCGGAGGCCCGCCAGATCGTTGACTGGGTGCGCTTCCAGCCGCTGGGCCGGCGCGCCCTCGACGGCGGCAACATCGACGGGCTCTTCTGCATGCTCCCGATGGACGAGTACATCAAGCACTCCAACACCGAGAAGTTCATCATCATGCAGATCGAGTCCCCCGAGGGCCTGGCCAACGTCGAGGAGATCGCGGCCGTCCCCGGTTACGACGTCCTGCTCCTGGGTCCGGGCGACTTCAGCCACCGGATCGGCAAGCCCGGGCAAATCAACGACCCGGTGGTTGTGGCCGCCCGCAAGAAGGTGGCCTCGGTCGCCCGCAAGCACGGCAAGTTTGTCATGAGCGCGGGGCTGATCGCGCCCCTTCCCGAACTGGTCGCCGAGGGGCACCAGATCTTCGGGCTGGGCGCCGATGTGGTCGCCCTGACCGGATACTTCCAGCAGCGGCTGCAGCACATGAAGGGCCTGGTCGACGCCCTCCCGGCCGCCTCCAAAACCTCAACAAAGTCCCCCTATGCCTGACACTCTCTCGTTCTCCCTGCGCGGTAAAGTCATCGTCGTTTGTGGCGGCTCCGGCCTCCTCGGCCGGTCGCTGGTCTCCACGATCGCGGGCGCAGAAGCCAAGCTCGTGATCACCTCCCGCGACCGCAAGAAGGTCGAGTCCATGGCGGCCGCCGAGTGCGCCGCGGGCCAAACCGTCTACGCCGAGCAGGCCGAGCTTGAGTCCGAGCCCTCGGTCCTCGCCATGCGCGACCGCGTTCTCGCGGCCCATGGCCGGATCGACGGGGTCGTCTACAATGCGGCCAGCCGGCCGATGACGGGCTGGAACGTGCCCCTGTCCCAGTGGGAGGCCTCGATGGCGACCAACGCCACCGGGTTCTTTGCGACGGTTCGCGCCCTGGGCGACGCCATGGCCGCCTCCGGGGGCGGGAGCCTCGTCAACATCTCCTCCATGTACGGCCTGGTGGGGTTCAACCCCTTCCTGTACGAGGGGACAAACATGGGCACCTCGCCTGACTACTTCTTCCACAAGGCCGGCATGCTCAACATGACCCGCTGGATGGCCACCCACTACGGCAAGCAGAAGGTGCGCGTCAACGCGGTAACCCCCGGCGGGATCTACAACCCGGACAAGCCGCAGCCGGCTGAGTTTCTCGGCCGCTTCGCCCGCATGACCGCGCTCGCCCGGATGGCCGACGCCCGCGAGATCTGTGGCGCGGTGATCTTCCTGCTAAGCGACGCCTCGACCTACGTGACGGGCGCCACCATCCCGGTCGACGGCGGCTACACCTGCCGCTAGGGCCCGCTGCACACCCCCTATCCCATGAATCCCTGGTATTCCCTGGAAAAGAAGACGATCTGGGTCATCGGCGGCGCCGGCTACTTCGGCTCGGCCATCACCGAGGAGATCGATCCGCTGTGCGCGAAGACGCTCTGCATCGACCTGCCCGGAAAGGCGGCGGCGCTGGTCCGGCAGAAGAAGCTGCCCCGCGCGGTCGCGGCCGACCTGGACGTGACCGATATCGAGAGGCTCGAAGCCAACCTCAACGCGCTCATGGCTTCCCACGGCGTCCCCGACGGCGTGGTCTACCTGCCGACCGCCTCCTCGGGGGGAAAGACCCTGGCGGAGCTGTCCAAGGAGGAGTTCCAGGCCAGCTTCGACAAGGGCCTGACCCCGGTCTTCGTGGCCTGCCGCGTCCTCGCCGACCGGATGAAGGCGCGGGGCTCGGGCAGCATTGTTTTGTACTCGAGCATGTACGGGATCGTCTCGCCCGACCCGAGGATCTACCACCTGCCGAACAAGCCGAACCCGATCGACTACGGGGCGGGCAAGGCCGCGCTCCTGCAGATGAACCGCTACTTCGCGGTCCACTACGCCCCGTTCGGGGTCCGCTTCAACTCGATCGTCCCGGGCCCGTTCCCGCACCCGGGAACGCAGAAGCAGTACCCGGACTTCATGAAGGAGCTCGGGAACAAGAACCCGATGAACCGGATCGGCGTGAACACCGAGGTCGTGGGCCCGACCCTGATGTTCCTGACTGACAGCGCCTCCTACGTGACCGGGCAGTACCTGATGGTCGACGGGGGCTGGACGATTTGGTGAGCCAAACCCTCAAGGGCCGCTGCGCCGTCGTCACCGGCTCGACCAGCGGCATCGGGCTTGCGATCGCCCGCGCCCTGGCGGGCGAGGGCGCGAGCGTCATGCTCAACGGCTTCGGCGACCCGGCCGAGATCGAGCGCCTGCGCTCCTCGCTTTCCTCCGAGACCGGCTCGAACGTCGCCTACAACGGGGCCGACATGCGCAACCCCGACCAGGTTGCCGCGCTTGTCCGGGAGGCGGAATCGGCCCTCGGGTCCGTGGACATTCTGGTCAACAACGCCGGCTTCCAGCACGTCAGCCCGGTCGACCAGTTTCCCGAGGAGACCTGGGAGGGGATCCAGGACGTGATCCTCAATTCCACCTTCCACACCATCAAGGCGGCCCTGCCCGGCATGAAGCGCCGGGGCTGGGGGCGGATCATCAATATCGCCTCGGCCCACGGCTTGGTGGCCTCACCCTTCAAGTCGGCCTATGTCGCCGCCAAGCACGGGCAGGTCGGGCTCACCCGGACGGTGGCCCTCGAGGTGGCCGAGGCGGGGATCACCTGCAACGCGATCTGCCCGGGGTACGTGCGGACGCCGCTGGTCGAGGGGCAGATCGACGCCCAGGCGAAGGCCCACGGGCTTCCGCGGGAACGGGTCCTCCGCGACGTGATCCTCGCCGTCCAGCCGACCAAGCGCCTGATCGAGCCAGGCGAGATCGCGGCCCTGGCCGTCTTCCTGTGCGGGGACATGGCGCGCTCGATCACGGGCGCGGCGATCGCGATCGACGGGGGCTGGACCGCCCGCTAGAGCGTCTCTTATGGAAAAACCCGACCCCATCCGTCACGTGGCGGTGGTCGGCACCGGTTTGATCGGAGGGAGCTGGGCGGCGCTGTTTCTCGCCCAGGGCCTCGACGTCACCGCCGCCGACCCCGCGCCAGGAGCCGAAAAGAGCCTGAGAGAGTCCGTCGACCGGGCCTGGCCCATCTTGGAGCAACTCGGCCTGAAGGCCGGCGCATCCAGGAATCGGCTGCGCTTCACGCCCGACCCGGCCGAGGCCGTGGCGCGTGCCGACTTTGTGCAGGAGAGCGGGCCGGAGCGGGCTGAATTCAAGGTGGGGCTCTTCGCCCAGCTCGACCGGGCCACACCCGCCGGCGCGATCCTGGCCTCAAGTTCCTCCGGGCTGAAGATGAGTGTCATCCAGTCGGGGTGCGCCAACCCGGGCCGCTGCGTGATCGGGCATCCCTTCAACCCGCCCCACGTAATCCCGTTGGTTGAGGTGGTCGGCGGCGAGCGGACATCCCCGGAGACGATCGAGCGGGCGATGGCCTTCTACAGCTCGATCGGAAAGCATGCGATCCATGTCCGGCGCGAGGTCCGGGGCCACGTCGCCAACCGCCTCCAGGCGGCGCTGTGGCGCGAGGCCGTGCACCTGGTCGCCGAGGGCGTCGTGAGCGTGGCCGACGTCGACGCGGCGGTCGCGCAGGGGCCGGGCCTTCGCTGGGGCGTCATGGGGCCCAACCTGATCCTTCACCTCGGGGGAGGGCGGGGCGGGATGCGGCACTTCATGGACCACCTGTCGGGGCCGTTCGAGAGCTGGTGGGCCGACCTGGGAAACCCGGTGCTCACCCCGGAGCTCAAGGTGGCCCTGATCGACGGCGTCGAGGAGGAAGCCGCGGGCCGCTCGGTCGAGGAACTCGAGCGCGAGCGCGACCGTCTGCTCCTGGGCCTGATCGCGCTCCGGGGCGGTCCCCAAGGGGGGCCGTCCGATCAGAGTTCTAGCGTGACGAAGCGCGGGTCCCCGTAGTCGCTTCCCAGGTTCGCTAGCGTGACGGGGGGGCGGCCCTCCTGCGGGACCTCGACCGGCTCGAGCCCGCGGTGGGTGTGCCCGCTCACCACGGCGCCCACCTTCGGGAAGGCGAGGAGCCGCCGCCCCAGGGTGAGGTTCGCATAGTAGCTTTCCAGGACGGGGTCATCGCCCCTCCGGCCGGTCAGCTGGCGCTCGAAGACGGGGACATGGGTGGCGACCAGGATCCGCCGGACTGCCGGGTCTCCCGACAGGCGTTCGAGACGCGCTACGAGGCGATCCGAGACCAGGCCCGCGAAGCCCGGGTCGGTGTGCCCCCAGGCGATGCGGCGCCCGTCGTTGATCACGTCGGGCTTGGCCCGCGCGAACTGCTCGGGGGTCCATTCGGCGGTCTGCGGGTTTCGCTTGGAGTAGTCATACCAGGCGATCGAGCCGGCGAGCACCGTCCCGTCGGCAAGGAAAATCGAATCCTCCTCGAGCCAACACTGCCCGCGGGCCCGCACGTGCCGCGGCAGGATCTCCCCAAAGAGCTGGTCGCTGTCCGGGCCGCCCCCCGCCTGCGTCCACAGGTCGTGGTTCCCGGCGACGATGCCGACGGGGACCTGCAGCGGCCGCAGCAGGTCCAGGCAGGCGCAGAACAGCTCAGCGGGCTCCCCCAGGTCCCCGGCCACGACCACGGCGTCGGGCCGGGCCCGCGCCATGTCGCCGACCAGGACCTTGAGCGTCCGGGCCGGGGTGATCCCCAGGTGCAGGTCGCTCGTGCAGACGATCCGGGCCATCGAGGGGCGGGCTAGCCCGGGTCGGCCAGCGCGGCGTGCAGGACCTCGACCGGGTGGAGCGCGACCCTTCCGGTCGCATCCTTGATCTGGTGGCGGCAGCTCGTTCCCGGGGCGGCGATGAGCGCCCCCTCGGGGGCCGAGCGCACGGCGGGCATGAGGACCAGCTCCCCGACCTTCTGGGACAGCTCGAAGTGCTCCTTCTCGTAGCCGAAGGAGCCCGCCATGCCGCAGCAGCCGGAGGGGATGACGCTGACCTTGTACCCCGGAGGCAGCCCGAGGATCCGCACCGTGGGCTCGACCGAGGCGAGGGCCTTCTGGTGGCAGTGTCCGTGGAGCAGGACCAACCGCTCGTCCCTGCGGAAGGAGGCCGCCGTGACCCTGCCCGAATCGGCCTCCCGGGCGAGGAATTCGTCGACCAAGAGGGCGTTCTTCGCCAGGGCCTCGGCCGCGGGCCTTAAGGCCGGGGGAACAAGCGCGGGATACTCATCGCGAAAGCCCAGGATCGCCGAGGGTTCGATCCCGATGAGGGGGGCCTCAGCCGTGACGACGTCCTTCAGCCATTCGACGTTCCGGATCGCGAGGGCCCGCGCGGACCGCACCAGGCCCTTCGAGAGGTGGGCCCGGCCGCTGTCGGCCTGCCTCGGGATCACGACCTCGTAGCCGAGGCGGTTCAGCAGCTCCACGGCGCGGATCCCGACTAGGGCGTCGTTGGTGTTCGTGAACTCGTCGCAGAACAGGTGCACCCGGCCGTTGGGGAAGGGGCCGGGCCGGTTCGCGTTTCCGGCGTGCCAGGAGGTGAGGGTGGTGCGGTGGAGCCGCGGGAGGCTCCGCCCCGGGGCGAACCCGGCCAGGCGCTTGATCGCCCCGGCGACCGCCGGGGTCGAGACTGCCCAGTTGTAAAGTGCCGGGGCGAGCGAGGCCAGGCGCATCGCCCGGCCGAACTGCGAGACCAGGCGCGAGCGCAAGGGCACACCCCGGGTGTCGTAGAAGTGTTGCTGCCACTCGGCCTTCAGCCTCGTCATGTCGACGTTGGAGGGGCACTCCGACTTGCAGCCCTTGCACGACAGGCACAGGTCCATGACCCCCTTGAGTTCCTCGCTGTCCCAGGGGTTCGTGGGGTCGCGGGGGTGGGTGAGGATGTCGCGCAGCAGGTTCGCCCGGGCTCGGGTCGAGTCCTTCTCGTCGCGGGTGGCCATGTAGCTCGGGCACATGGTCCCGCCCATCCGCTCGGACTTGCGGCACTCGCCGACGCCCGTGCACCGCTCGGCCGCGCGCAGGATCCCGCCGACGGACCCGAAGTCGAAGAGGGTGGCGTGTACGGGGTCGGGGTGACCGGGCGCGTGCCGCAGCGACGTGTCCATCGGGGGGGTGTCGATGATCTTCCCGGGGTTCAGGATCCCGGCCGGGTCGAAGGTCTCCTTCACCCGCCGCATCATCGCGTAGCATTCCGGCCCGACCATGAACGGGATGAATTCGCCGCGCAGGCGCCCGTCGCCGTGCTCGCCGGAGAGGGAGCCTCGGTACTTCTTCACCAGGGCCGCGACATCGGTCGCGATTCCCCGGAAGCGCCTCAGGCCCTCCTCGGTCCTCAGGTTAAACAGCGGCCGGGTGTGCAATTCCCCTGCGCCCGCGTGGGCGTAGTAGACGCAGCCGACGCCGTAGCGCCCGCGCATGAGGGCGTCGAACTCGGCTATGTAGGCCGGCAGGTCCTCGACGGCGACTGCCGTGTCCTCGACCACCTCGCGGGGCTTCGCGTCCCCCGGCACATTGTTCATGAGCCCCTGGCCCGCGCGCCTCAACTCCCAGACCCGGTCGCAGTCGGCGCCCCACACGACCGGATAGGCGTAGCCGAGCCCCGCTGCTCGCAGGTCGGCCTCGATCGCGCGCATCGCTTCCTCGGTCGCCTCGCGCCGCTCGTTGCGGACCTCGATCACGAGGACCGCCCCGGGGTTCCCCTGTACGAAGAACCGGTTGGGGGCCTGGCCGAGGTTCGCCTTGGTGCAGTCCAGGATGTGACGGTCGATCAGTTCGCAGCCGAAGGGGCGGTGGCGCATCGCCACCAGGGTCGCCTGCAGGGACTCGGCGATGCTTCCAAAGTGCGCGCACAGGAGCGCCCCAGGCGGGGGCAGGGGCTCGCAGTTTAGCTCGAACTCGACCGCGACAAACAGGGTTCCCTCGGAGCCGGCAAGAAGCCGGCACAGGTTGAACGGCTTCCGGCTGCCCGCCTCGAACACGGCGCAGTCCGCCAGCTGGTCCAGGGCATAGCCCGTGTTGCGCCGCGTGACGGAGGCCTTGGGAAAATGCTCGCCGATCAGTTCCCGGTTGCGCCCCTGGCCGAGCAGTTCGCGGACTGTCCGGTAGATCCGGGTCTCCAGGCAGTCGGGACCCTCGCACTTGGCCGCGAACTCATCGGGAGTGAGGGGGCCGAAGGTCGCCTCCGAGCCGTCGCTGAGGAAACCCCGCGCGCGCACCAGGTGCTCGCGCGTCGAGCCGTAGACGATCGAGTTCGAGCCGCAGGCGTTGTTGCCCACCATCCCGCCGATCATCGCCCGGTTCGCCGTCGAGGTCTCGGGCCCGAAGAGGAGCCCGTGGGGCTTAAGCGCCAGGTTCAGCTCGTTTCGCACGACCCCCGGCTGCACCCGGACCCGGCGGGCCGCCGGGTTGATCTCAAGGATCCGGTTCAGGTGCCGGCCGAGGTCGACGATGATCCCGTCGCCTACCACTTGGCCCGCAAGCGAGGTGCCCGCGCCGCGGGGAACCAGGCCGATCCGGTGCCGGGCCGCAAACTCAAGGAGGATCCGCACCTCGGACTCGTCCCGCGGCAGCGCCACGGCGAGCGGGATCTGCTGGTACTCGGAAGCGTCGGTTGCGTAGATGACCCGGATTGCGCGGCCGGTCTGCAGCCGCTCCCCCAGGAGGGAGGCCAGCTCCTCAAGGGGGGGCGTTGCGGTGCCGGGGCGGGTTTCGGTGCGCACGGGGTGCGATTGTCCGAGGGGCGCGGGAGAAATGCGACACGGAATTTTTTCAAAGGCGAATGGGCTGCGAGCCAGTTGCGGCGTGACTCGGGGGCCCGGCCGCGCTTTGATCCGCGCCATGGAGGAAAGCCATGTTCGAGCGCAAGGGTGAGAAGCTCCTTCCGTTTCCGCGCTTCCTTGGAAGGGTGGGGCTGTCCTTCCTGCTCGCGATCGCGATTGCCACGGGCGCCCTGGTGATCGGAACCCTGGGCTACCACTACGTCGCCGGCCTGGGCTGGCTCGACGCGGAGCTTAACGCTGCGATGATCCTCACGGGCATGGGTCCGGTCGACCCGATGCGCAGCGCGGCGGCCAAGCTCTTCGCCTCGGGATACGCCTTGTTTAGCGGGGTCGTGTTTCTCACCTCGATCGGGATCGTGCTTTCGCCGGTCATCCACCGTATCGTCCACCGGTTTCACTTGGACGACGGTGACAGCGAGTCGTCTCCAGGGGATCGCTAACCCCGAGAGGATGCTTTGGGGGCGGCATCCGCCAAGCGGGAGGCTTCCAGGCTCTCCCACCGTTCGAAGGCCTGGGCGTGCTCCCGCTCGATCGCCTCGAGGCGGTCCCGCGCACCGGCCACTTCCGAGCCTTCCCGCTTGTAGAAGGCCGGGTCGGCGAGCCGGGCGACAAGGCTGGACTGTTCCTGCTCGAGGGTCTCGATCCGGACCGGGAGCCCCTCCAGTTCCTTGAGTTCGCGCGTCGACAGTTTCCGGACGGCCGGCGGCTTCGGCGGCGGGGCGGCGGCTTGGGGCGGCCTGGCGACAGGCTGCGGCTTGGGCGGAGGCGGCGGAGCCGCGGGGCGCTGGCGCAGCCAGTCCCCGTACCCGCCGACGTATTCGCCGATGTGTCCGTCCCCCTCGAAGACCAGGGTGCTCGTCACCACGTTGTCCAGAAAGTCCCGGTCGTGGCTGACTAGGAGCAGCGTGCCACCGAACTCGACAAGCAAGTCCTCGAGCAGGTCCAGGGTCTCCGCATCGAGGTCGTTGGTGGGCTCGTCCATCACCAGGACGTTCGCGGGCCGTGTGAACAGCCGGGCCAGCAGGAGCCGGTTTCTCTCCCCGCCCGACAGGACCCGGGCCGGGGTCCGCGCGCGGTCGGGCGTGAACAGAAAGTCCTGAAGGTAGGAGATCACGCTGCGGGTGCGGCCGTCGACTGTCACCGTCGGGTTTCCGTTGGCGATGTTGTCGGCGACGCTCTTGGAGTCGTCGATCTGCTCGCGCAGCTGGTCGTAGTAGACGATTTCCAGGCGCGTCCCGTGGGTGACGCAGCCAGAGGACGGGGCGATCTGGCCGAGCAGGATCTTGATCAGGGTCGTCTTCCCCGCTCCGTTGGGTCCGATGAGTCCGATCTTGTCCCCGCGGATGAGAGTCGCCGTGAAGTCGCGGATGAGCGGCTTTCCCCCCGGCCAGCCGAAGGAGAGGTTCTCGGCCTCGATCACCTTGACGCCCGAGCGCTCCGCCTCGGCCAGCCGCAGGTTTGCGCTGCCCGCCCGCTCCCGCCGGGCAAGGCGCTCGGCCCGCATCTGCATCAGCTGGTTGATGCGGCTCTGCGCCCGGGAGCGCTGGGCGCGCACCCCGCGGCGGATCCAGGCCTCCTCCTGGGCGAGCTTCTTGTCGAAGAGGGCCTGCTGCCTCTCCTCCGCCTCGAGGACCTCCTGCTTGCGGACCAGGTAGGTGTCGTAGTCGCAGGACCAGGTGGACAGCCGGCCCCGGTCCAGTTCGACGATGCGCGTGGCGAGCCGGCGCAGAAAGGCGCGGTCGTGCGTGACGAAGAACAGCGCCAGCCGGGACTCGAGGAGAAACCCCTCCAGCCAGAGGATCGACTCGAGATCGAGGTGGTTGGTCGGCTCGTCCAGCAGGAGAAGGTCCGGTTGGGTCGCAAGCGCCCGGGCGAGGAGCACCCGGCGCGTGAGCCCGCCCGACAGCGTCGCGGCGTCGGCCTTGGGGTCGAGTTCAAGCCGCTCGATCAGGCCTTCGACCCGCAGCTCGCGCTCCCACTCCTCGTCATGCTCGCCGAGGGGCCGCAGGCCGGAACTCACGACTTCGTGGACCGAGCCCGCCAGCCCGGCGGGGATCTCCTGGGGCAGGCGGGCCGCAACCGAGCCGATGGGCCGGTACACCGAACCGGTGTCCGGCTTGGTCTCCCCGGCAATGACCCTCATCAGGGTGGATTTTCCGGCACCGTTTCGCCCGACCAGACAGACCCGCTCGCCGGGATCGATCTGGAGGTTGATCGCTTCGAGGACGGGCGGTCCGCCGAACGCAAGGCCGATGTCCAGGAGGCTGAGGAGTGCCATAAAACTGCCCAACGTGAACGCATGCCGGCGCGGGCGCAAACCCGAAGCCGCGCGTCCCTTCCGGGCGACCCGGCCACCCGGGCCCTGGGCGCGGGGATGCTGAACGGGGCCGCGGCTCAGCGCCTCCAGGCCCGGAACCAGCCGGCCTCCCGCATCGTTTCGTGCCGCAGGGGCGCAAGACGCGCGGAGAGCAGGCTGGTGCGGCTGAGGTAGCCGACCAGCCTCCGGGGATCGGTGCGGCTCACCACCGGCAGCCTGCCGACGCCGTGGGCCAGCATGCGGGCGATGCTGTCGTAGACGCTCTCGTCCGGATAGGCGACGACCAGGGATGAGTTGCCGGCCTCGATCAGGGGTATCTGCCTCCCGCCCGAGCGGTCGATGGCCCGGATCAGGTCGCCGCGGGTGATGATCCCGACCAGCGTGCCGGCCTCGTCCACCAAGGGCCAGCCCTGGAAGGCGGAAACCTCCGGATCGTGCCGCGCGATGCGGTCGGCCAGCTCCGCGACGGAGCCGGTGGCCGGCAGCGTTCGGACGCTCGTCTCCATGATGGCTGCGACGGTCGTGCGCTCGAAGGCGTCGGCATCGTAGTCCTGCGGGATCCTGAGTCCGCGCCGGGCGATCTTCTCCGTCATAATGGAGTTCTGCATCAGCAGCCGGGCTGCGAAAAAGCCCAGGGTCGAGCCGGCCAGGACCGGGAGCAGGCCGTTCGACTGCAGGGTGGTCTCGAAGGCGAAGACGATCGTCGCCAGCAGCGCCCGGGAGGCGCCGGCGAACATCGCCGCCATGCCGACCAGGGCCGCCATCCGCAGGTCCACGCCGCTGCCCGGGGCCAGATGGAGGAGGAGGGCGCCGACCAGGCCCCCGGCCCCGGCGCCGATCGTCATGAGCGGAGCCAGCGTGCCGCCGGAGGTTCCGCTCCCGAGGGCTATCGACCAGGACGCGAACTTCATCGCGCAGAGGAACGCCACGGCCTGGAGCGGCAGCCGGTTCGAGATCATGTCGGTGATATTGTCGTAGCCGACCCCGAGGGTGCGCGGGGCGAGGTAGCCGATCGCCCCCACCGCCAGCCCGCCGATCGCCGGCCACCACATCCAGTGGACGGGCAGGTGCCCGAACAGGTCCTCGATCCAGTAGACCGAGCGGGTCACCCCGACAGAGGCCACCCCGATGGCGAGGCCGATCAGGGAGTAGGCGGCCAGGGAGACAAGCGAGACCGGCTCGACGTCGGGCATGGCGAACATGGCTGCCGCCCCGTCGAAATGGATCCGGATCCCTGTGGCCACGACCGAGGCCAGCGCGACGGGTATGATGGAGCGGGCGCGGTACTCGAAGAGCAGGAGCTCGACCGCGAGCAGGACCGCGGAGATGGGGCACCCGAAGGTCGCGGCCATCCCGGCGGCGGCGCCGGCGGCGAGCAACGTCTTGCGCTCCGCTCCGGTCGTGCTCAGCAGCTGCCCGGCCACCGAGCCGATGGCCCCCCCCGTGGCGATGATCGGGCCTTCGGCCCCGAAGGGGCCGCCGGTGCCGATGGCGATGGCGGCCGATAGAGGCTTGAGGTAGGTGATGCGGGCGGGGATCCGGCTGTTGTTTTCCAGCACCTGCTCCATCGCCTCGGGGATGCCGTGGCCGCGGATCGCCTTCGATCCGAAGCGCGCCATCAGGCCGACAAGGACGCCGCCGATGACCGGAACCGCGATGACGGCCAGGCCGAGCCGATTGTCCGCGGGCATGGCCGCCGAGGTCGAGATCCGACCATAGAAGGCGAGGTTGGTCACGAAGCCGATGAGATGGCGCAGGGCCGGGGCGATGAATCCGGCGCAGATCCCCAGGATCGCCGCTACGCCGGAGACAAAGGCGAGGGCGTGATGGGAGGTGGCCGGAGCGGAATGAGGGGGCCGGTCGGGCGAGGCCTTCATGCGAGGACCCTGAGACGGGCGAGAATCTGCTCCAGGGCGGGGCCCACCCGCATTAGTTCGTTCTTGTGGGCGGCGGAGAGCCGCTCCAGCACCCGCCGGCCGCGCGCCGTCAGCCGCACGCGGACTCGGCGCCGGTCGGCGGAGTCGCCCGACTTGAGCACCAGCCCGTTGGCCTCCATCCGGGTGATCAGTCCGACCGCGCTGTGGTGCCTGATCCTCAGGGAGGCGGCGAGATCCCCCACGCTGATCGGCCCGGGCCCCGGAAACCCGCGGACGAGGAGCAGGGCCTGGTGCTGCTGGGGGTGCATCCCCGCGGACCTCGCCTCATTCTCGCTGAAGTGGAGGAACTCCCTCAGCGCCTGGCGAAAAGCCGCCAAGTGCGCGTAGTCGGCCTCGGAGACGGCCGGCCTTCCCCGTCTGGCTTCCGGTTTAAGCATAAGCGGGCAATTTATATCGTAATACGATACAATGTAAAGGCCATGTCCCTCCGGGCGCGCCAGGCATCCCCTGGGGACGGCGGGGCGCGACCCTCTCCTGCGGTCCCGGAGGCCGAGCCCGGCTAGCGGCCGAGGAAGCGGCGCACTCGGCATATTTCCAATCGGCAAGCCGGCGCATCCCTGCCTGAAAGGCCCTCGCCGGTCGCCGTGCTTCTGGCGTTGAAGGGGCCTCGCCGGGGCGGGGAAGGCCCGCCGGGGCGGGGGGATTTCCCACTCCCCGCGCCGTGAGGTGGCTGATGTGAGTAACTTGTGAGCAAAAAGAGGCTGTTTTGGGGCGTTCTTTGCTTGACCTTAGTGGGGTAAAATGGGTTGAAATGGGGCGTTGTGGGGCAAATCGGCAAAGCGTTCTATACCGGCCTGTTCAGGCATACGATCGACGACAAGGGTCGCCTGACGATTCCGTCTGCCTGGAGGGGTGCCCACAGCGAGGGTGACGTGTTCCTGGCGGCCCCCCATCTGGACGGCTATGTGGCGGTCCTTCCGCCGGCCGAAGTGGACAAGCTCCACGCCAAGATCGCGCAGATGGCGCTCAGCGACGGGGCGGCCCAGGACTTTGCGGCCCGGTTCTTCGCCCAGACCCAGTCGTTCTCCTTCGACAAGCAGGGCCGCGTGAGCCTGAGCTCGGAATTGCTCGCCCAGGCCGGAATCGCCAAGGACGCGGTCTTGGTCGGGGCCCTGACGAAGTTCAATCTCTATTCCCCGGTTCGCTGGGAGAAGGTCCAGACCCGCACCGCGGGAGACAATTTCGGCGACATCATGCGCCGGCTCGGCATATGAGCTCGCGCGGCACGCCGAAGGCGTCGGCCCCCGTGCGCGAGGCCCTCCGGGCCCCGTCTATCCTCACGGGCTTCGCCCCTTCCTCCTGGATCGACGCCGAGCAGGGAATCGCCTTTACCGCGGCCGTGCGGCGGGTGCGCGACGGGCTGGTCTTAAGGCCCGTGCCCGCCGCCGGCCGCGTTTCCGGAAAGGCCCGATCCGATGCGCGCGGCCACCGCTGAGGCCCCCGCCTCCCTCATGACACCCCGCCATCAGCCCGTGATGCTGCGCGAGGTGCTGGATGTGCTCGCCCCCCGGACCGGGGCCCGCTACCTGGACTGCACTTTCGGAGGGGGAGGGCACTCCCGGGCCCTGCTCGAGGCCGCCCCGGGCGTTCAGGTGATCGCCCTTGACCGCGACCCCGAGGCACAAAGCCGGGCCGGCGCGCTGCGGGAGGCCTTTCCCGGGCAGTTCGCCCTGATGGACCGCGACTTTGGCCGGCTGGCGGAACTGGCGATCGGAGAATTCGACGGGATCTTGTTCGACCTGGGGGTCTCCTCCTTCCAACTGGACGAGGCCGGGCGGGGGTTTTCCTTCCGCTCGGACGCCCCGGCGGACATGCGCATGGATCCGCGGGCCGGCGTTGCCGCCTCGCAGTGGCTCGAGACGGCGACCGAGGAGATGCTGGTGAGGGCGATCCGCGACTACGGCGAAGAGCGGCAGTGGAGGCGGGTCGTCCGCGCGATCCTTGCGGCCCGGGGCCGCGGGATCCTCGGGCGCACGCAGGCGCTGGCCGACCTCGTGACGGAGGCGATCCCCGCGCGGGAGCGCTACACCTCCAAGATCCACCCGGCGACCCGCGCCTTCCAGGGGATCCGCATCGCCGTCAACGACGAGATCGGGGCCCTCGAGCGGGCGCTGCCCGCCGCGTTCGCGCGCCTGCGCCCCGCCGGCGTCCTGTGCGTCATCAGCTTCCACTCCCTCGAGGACAGGCCGGTCAAGCGCAGCTTCCGCCAGTGGTGCGGGATGCCCTCCGACGCGAGCGATGCGACGCCCCAGGACCTCAGGACAAAGCTTGCCGAACCCATCACCCGGCGCCCGCTCACCGCGGACGTACTCGAGGTGGCCACCAACCCCCGCAGCCGCTCGGCCAAGCTCCGGGCGCTCCGAAAGCTCCCGGCCCCCGAAGCGCCGACCCCACCAGCCCAATGAAAGCCGCCAATCACGCGTTCGTGAACCACATGCTCGTCTACACGCTGGTCGCGATCAGCCTCACGGGCGGGATCGGCGTCAGCTCCGTGTGGATGCGCCATGAGATTTCAGTCACCGCCAACACGAACAAGGCCCTCGAGGCCCGCATCTCCCAAGTCGAGCGCCTCGCCCAGCAGACGAGCACGTGGGTCGCCGAGGAGCAGGACGTGACCGCCCTCCTGCGGCGCAACGCCGAGTGGCACCTGGGCATGGTCCCCCCGCGCGAGGACCAGGTCGTGCGGATGAGCGAGGACCCCGTGATCCATCTTGCGAGCAAGCGCGACCGGGGGCTGTTCCGGGGTGGGATCGAAGCGGTCTCCTTCCGGGTTGCCTTGCAGCGCTGAGAGCCATGTCGAAGGGCTTTGCCTCAAACTATCGCATCGTCCTGATTGCGGGCCTGGTCCTGCTTTCCTTCGCCGGGCTGGGCTCGCGCCTGGTTTGGCTGCACGTGATCGACCGCGACCAGCTCCTGAGCTACGTGCAGAAGGCCCGCCGGCAGATCATCACCTCCTACGCGCGGCGCGGCGACATCACCGACGTGCGGGGCGCGGTCCTCGCCACGAGCCACTCCCTGATCGTCTTGGGCGTCGACCCCCAGTCCGAGAGGCCCGAGGACCGGGCCAAGTGGTCCAAGCTCGCGCAGCTGCTCGGCATGAACCTGGCGGACGTGGAGCCGATCATGACGACCCGCTACCGGAGCGGGGCCACGCGCACGGCGGGCAGTACCGGGCCGGGCCTGGCCCCGATCTACCGGATTAGTGTCGGCCCCTCCCCGGCGGCCGCGCCCGCGGCCGACCCGGCTAGCGACGACGATTCCGAGACGGTCCTCGACGACCCCGACCCCCAGGGCAAGAGCCCGATCCGCTGGGCCAAGCTGAGCGACGAGGTGACCGAGCCCGCCTACGCCGACATCCTCAAGCTCGGGATCTCCGGGGTCTACGGGAACCGGGTCTACCGCAGGACCTACCCGGGCAACACGGTCGCCGCCCACCTGATCGGCTACGTCAACCGCAAGGAGGCCCCGGTGACCGGCATCGAGTTCTTCGCCGACTTTTACCTCAGGGGGCACAACGGCTGGGTTGAATCCGAGAAGGACGGCCACCAGCGCGAGCTCGCCCAGTTCCGCACCCGCGAGGTGCCCGCTGCGGACGGCTACACGGTGGTGCTCTCCCTCGACGCCACCGTCCAGCACATCGCCGAGGCCGAGCTCCAGGCGATCGCCGAGCGTTACCAGCCGGAGAAGGCGACGATCATCGTGAGCGACCCGAGGACCGGGTTTATCCTGGCGATGGCCAACTACCCCACCTTCAACCTGAACGAGTACAATGACCTCCGGGGCGCCGACGAGCGCAAGATGCGCAACGTCGCGGTCGCCGACATGTACGAGCCGGGCTCGGTCTTCAAGATCGTCGCCGCCTCGGGCGCCCTGGACGCGGGAATCGTGACGCCGGCCACGACGTTCGACTGCACCCTGGAGAAGGTCGACTACAAGGGCCGCCCGCGCAACCTCCCGCGCGAGGACGCCTCGGACCACTTCACCCATCCGCTGTCGGTGGCCGAGATCATCGCGAAATCGTCCAACAAGGGGGCCGCGCAGCTGGCGATGCGGCTGGGCGACGAGCGGTTCTACGGCTATGCCCGCGGGTTCGGGTTCGGGGAGCCGACCGGCTTCCCGGTTGGGGGCGAGCCGAAGGCCCGGGTCTTCTCCCTGTACGTGCCGCCGCCGTCCCGCTGGGACGGTCTGACGATCACCCGGATGCCGATGGGCCAGTCTGTCGCCGCGACCCCGCTGCAGATGCACGAGGCGATGAGCGTGATCGCCTCGGGCGGGGTCCTGCTGAAGCCCCAGATCGTCAAGCAGGTCCGGGACACCGCCGGTGAGATCGTCTACCGGTTCGACCGCGTCGAGGTGCGCCGGGTGATCTCTGAACGCACGGCCCGCACCATGGCCCACCTGCTCGAGGCCGTCGCCTCCGCGCAGGGCACGGCCAAGGAGGCCGAGGTCCCCGGCTACGAGGTGGCCGGGAAAACCGGCACGGCCCAGAAGGTCAATCCCGACGGCCACGGCTACTCCGAGCACCACCACGTCGCCTCCTTTGTCGGGTTCTTGCCGGCCGGGAACCCCCAGGTCGCCATCTCCGTCATCGTCGACGACGCCGACGCCCGCACGCCGGGCGGGGTCGCCTACGGCCGGGTCGTCGCCGCCCCGGCCTTCAAGCACGTGGCCGAGCAGCTTATCTCCTACCTGGACATCAGGCCGCCCCTGGCCCGTGCCACCTCGGTGCTCGCCCTGCAAGGAGGCCGCCCGTGATCGGCTACCTCACACAGAACCACGCCCTGATCCACGCCTTCGGCTCCCGGATGGCCTTCCCCGGGGGCGCGGCCAGCCGGGCATCCCGCCCGGCCCGCGGCGCGTCGAGGGCCCTCAACCGATTCGTCTCCATGGCCCCTAAACTGACCGATTTCATCCGGCCCGACGAGATTCTCGACAGCAAGGGCGACCTCGACTGCCCCATCTCCGGTATCGCGCTGGATAGCCGCCGGGTCGTTCCCGGCAACGTGTTCTTCGCCCTGGGGGGGCGCCGGACAGACGGCGCCCGGTTTGTCGACGAGGCGGTCGCCCGCGGCGCGGTCGCTGTCATAGGATCGTCCCTGCCGGGCCACGCCCAGTCCCGGGTCGCCTTCGTGCGGGTGGCCGACCCCCGCACGACGCTCGCCCGTGTTGCCCAGCGCTACTACAAGTTCCCCGACCAGGCGCTCTCGGTGCTCGGCGTCACCGGCACCAACGGGAAGACCACCGTGACCCACCTGCTCCGGCACTTCCTGAGCGGCAGCCGCCGGGCCGGCCTGATCGGCACCATCAACTACGACCTGGGCGCCCGCACCGTGCCGTCCTTCCGGACGACCCCGGAGTCCCTCGACATCTTCGGCATGATGGCCCAGATGCGCGACGCCGGCTGCGCCCACGCCGTCATGGAGGTCAGCTCCCACGGGATCGACCAGCAGCGGGTCCTGGGTCTGAAGTACGAGGTCGCCGTCTTCACGAACCTCACCCGCGACCACCTCGACTACCACAAGACGATGGAGGCCTACTACGGGGTGAAGAGCCGGCTGTTCACGGGCAGGACCGGTCCGGCACCGGGGGTCGCCGTGATCAATATCGACGACCCGTACGGTCGCAGGCTCGCCGGCGAGGTGCGCGCCGCGAACCCGGCCGCGAGGCTCGTGACCTTCGGGGAGGATCCGGCCGCCGTGGTGCGGGCCGAGTCGGTTTCCCTCGGCTCCAAGGGTTCGACCTTCCGCCTGGTCTGGCCCGGCGGAAGCGCCCCCGTCGACTCCCCACTGGTCGGCCGCTACAACGTGAGCAATCTGCTCGCCGCCGTCGCGGCCGTCTGGGCGCTGGGCCGGGATCCGGCAGCGGCCCTCCCGCGCCTGCGGGACTTTCCGGGGGTTCCCGGCCGCATGGAGCGGATCGAGTCCGGCCAGGGTTTCGGGGTCTTTGTCGACTACGCCCACACCGACGACGCGCTTCGAAACGCGCTGGGCATGCTCCGGCCGATCACGCCGGGGAGGCTTTTGGTCGTCTTCGGCTGCGGCGGCAACCGCGACCGCACGAAGCGGCCCCTGATGGTCAGGGCCGTCCAGGAGGCGGCCGACTTCGCCTTCGCCACGGCGGACAACCCGCGAGCCGAGGCGCTCTCACAGATCTTCTCCGACATGAAGGCTGGGGTGCTGCACCCAGCGAAAATCGCCTGGATCGAAGACCGCCGCAGGGCGATCAGCCTCGCCTTCGACGAGGCCAGGCCGGGCGACAGCGTCCTGATCGCCGGCAAGGGCCACGAGAGCTACCAGGAGTTCGCCGACACCGTGATCCCGTTTGACGACCGCCAGGTCGCCCGGGAGCTGCTCGGGGCGAAGGCGCTCCGCGGAGCCTGATGGGGGAACCTCGATGCCGCTTTTCGATCCGCAGCTGCTGGCAAGCGAGTCCGGGGGAAGCTGGACAAAGACGCCTGACCGGCCGATCTGTGGATTTTCGGCCGATACCCGCCAGCTTAAGGCCGGGGAGGCCTTCGTCGCCCTCAAGACCGAAAAGCGCGACGGCCGGGATTTCCTCGGGGCCGCCGCCGCGGCCGGGGCGAGCGCGGCGCTCGTCTCCGCGGCCGACCCGCGCTCCAACATCCCCCAACTCGTCGTCGCCGACCCCTTGGCGGCCTTCCAGGCGATCGCCCGGGCGAACCGCCGCCGGTTCAAGGGGCCAGTCGTCGGGATATCCGGCAGCGCGGGCAAGACCTCCACAAAGGAGCTCCTGGCGCTGCTCCTCGGCGGGACCGGGGAGGGGAGGGTCCTGGCGACCGAGGCAAACCTCAACAACCACATCGGGGTCCCCCTCACGCTGACCCGGCTCGACCCGGCTTTTCACCGATTCGCGGTCGTTGAGGCCGGCATCGGGGCGGCGGGCGAGATGCCCCCGCTGGCGCTCATGATCGAGCCGGACGTGGCGATCATCACCCTGATCGCCCCGGCCCACCTGGAGCACCTTCGGGACCTCGAGGGGGTCGCCCGCGAGAAGGTGGCCCTGCCGGCGGCCGCCCGCCCCGGAGGGATCGCGATCTACCCACCCTCGTGCGGGCGCTTCGCCGCGTTCCGGGACCTCTCGGTGCCGTCCGTCACAGTCGAGAGGACCGGCTGCGGGTCCCCTCCGGCGCCGGCCGGCGTCCACACAGACCGGATGATCTTCTCCGTCGAGCACCGGGGTGATGAGACGCTCCTTCACGTTGCGGGCGGCGCGGCCGGCGGGGAGCCCTTTGTCCTTCGCCGGGTCACCGACGGGATGGCGCACAACGCGGCGCTCGCCCTGTGCGCGGCTCTCCGGCTCGGGATCGAGCCCCGGCTGATCCGCGAGCGGCTGCGCACATGGCAGCCGGCGCCGATGAGGGGTGAGGTCCGGCGCGAGGACGGGCGGCTCCTGTACCTGGACTGCTACAACGCGAACCCCGCCGCGATGGAGGACGCCCTGGCCGCGTTCCGCGCAATCGCCCCGGAGGAGATGCCGAGGCTTTTTGTCCTGGGGTGCATGGAGGAACTCGGGGCCGGCTCAGCCAAGTTCCACCGGGAACTCGGGCGAAGCGTCGGCCTGCGGCCCGACGACCAGCTCTTCGCCGTCGGCGAGAGGGCCGCCGATATCGCCGCGGGCGCGCGCGAGGGCGGCGCCTCCGAGGAGCAGGTCCACGTCGCGGGGGAGGCCTCGGAATTGTCCGGGCGCGTGGCGCAATTCAGGGGTGCGATCTTCGTGAAGGGCAGCCGCCGGTGGCAATTGGAGCGGGTCGCGCACGCCGGGGGGGCGGTTCCCCACTAAGGGGGCGTACACACCATGCTGAGCTATCTGGCCAGTCTCGAGAGCCACTTCGGGCCGCTTCGCGTCCTGCGCTACATCACGGTGCGGGCGCTCTTCGCCGCGGCCACGGCGGCCCTGATCGGCTTCATCATCGGCCCGATCCTCATCAGGTGGCTGAGGCGGCTCAAGTTCGGGCAGCACTACGACGACGACCGGACGGGAGACCTAGCCCAGCGCTTCGACAAGAAGAACACCCCGACGATGGGTGGGCTGATCATCTTCGGAAGCGTGTTCCTGAGCTCGTTTTTGTGGGCCGCGCCCAACATCTGGACCTTCGTCGCCCTTTTCGTGTACGCGGCCCTGACGGCCGTCGGATTCCGGGACGACTACCTGAAGGTCGTCCGCAAGAGCCGCGACGGCATCTCCTCCGGAGAGAAGATCCTCTGGCAGACCCTGATCACGGTGGCCGCGGTGGCGCTCCTGCTGCTGCATCCGATGAGCGCGAAGAAGATTGGCGAACTGTGGGTGCCCTTCGTCAAGCACCCCGTGATCGCGAGCCTGCCGGTTGCCGCGCTGTTCCTTCTGGTCTACCTGTGGCTCGTGGGCTTCTCCAACGCGATCAACCTGACGGACGGCCTGGACGGGCTCGCGATCGGCTGCACGATTACGGTGGCGCTGGTCTACGGGATCATGGCCTATGCGGCCGGCAACGTGAAGATCGCCGAGTACCTGCTCATCAGCTCCGTGCCCGGCACCGGGGAGCTGACGGTCGTCTGCGGATCGATCGTCGGGGCGGGGATGGCCTTCCTGTGGTACAACTCCTATCCGGCGGAGGTCTTCATGGGCGACACCGGCTCCCTCGCCCTGGGGGGGCTGATCGGGCTGATCGCCTTCATGGTGCAGCAGCCCTTGACGCTGGTCATTGTCGGCGGGGTCTTCGTCTGGGAGGCGCTGTCGGTCATCGTGCAGGTCGGCTACTTCAAGGCGACCCGCCGGGCCTCGGGCGAGGGCAAGCGGTTCTTCCTGATGGCGCCGATCCACCACCACTTCCAGAGGAAGGGCTGGCCGGAGACCAAGGTCGTCCTGCGCTTCTGGATCCTGTCGCTTTTCTTTGCCCTGGCCGGCCTGGGAACCCTCAAGCTGCGCTGAACACAATGGTCTTAAGCCCCCCCAACTTCCTGGCCCACCACCTCTCCCGCCCCGTCGCGATCCTGGGCGAGGGCGAGAGCGGGCAGGGGGTGCGCGCTCTCCTCGGGGCCCTGGGCCGCGAGGGGATTTCGTACGACGCGCGGGGGCTGGAGTTCACGGCCGCCGCGGCCGCCGGGCACCGGTTGGTGGTCTTCTCGCCGGGATTTTCTCCGGGGCATCCATGGCTCGAGCGGGCCCGGGCCGCCGGCTGCCTGTGCCTGGGGGAGCTGGACTTTGCCTCCGTTTTCTGGCGGGGCCGCGTGATCGCGATCACGGGCACGAACGGGAAGACGACCCTGACGGAATTTCTCACGCACGCCCTGCTGAGCCTGGGGCGGGGCGCGCGGGTGGCGGGAAACGTCGGCCACGCCTTCTGCAGGCTCGCGGCCGCCGCCGACGGCGGGGCCGAGGACATGACGGCGGTGTGCGAGGTGAGCTCCTTCCAGGCCGAGACGATGGAGCACTTCCAGGCCGACGCGACCCTGTGGACCAACTTCGCCGAGGATCACCTGGAGCGCCACGGCGACATGGACCGGTACTTCGGCGCCAAGGCCTGCCTTGCCGCGCGGTCCGACCGGGTCTTCGCGGGCAGCTCCGTGCGCGCGTTCCAGGAGGCCAGGCTCCGGGCGGGCATGACGGGCCTTCCGCAGTTTTCGGCTGAATGGGTGGCGACCGAGGGGCAGCCCCCCGACTCGGCCCTGTCGGGCACCGTTTTCGCCGACTACCCCCAGCGCGAGAACTTCATCCTGGCCGAGGCCTGGTGGCGCTCCTCCGGGCTCGACCCGGCCGCCCTCTACGCGGCTGCCCGGACCTTCCGGCTCGGCCGGCACCGCCTGGCCCGGGTGGGCGAGGCCGACGGGGTGATGTACTGGAACGACTCGAAGGCGACCAACTTCCACGCGGTCGAGGCCGCGCTGGGCCGGTTCGACCGGCCCGTACTTCTGATTGCCGGCGGCAGGGCCAAGGGGGGCGACATCGCCGGGTTCGCCCGCCGGGTCGCGCCCCGGGTCAGGAAGGCCTTCCTGATCGGCGAGACCCGGCAGGAGCTGGCCCGCGGCCTGGCGGCCGCGGGGGCCGCCTTCACCGAGTGCGCGAGCCTCTCCGACGCCGTGCGCCGCGCCGCGGCCTGCGCGGGCCCGGGCGACCATGTGCTGCTGAGCCCCGCCTTCGCCAGTTTCGACATGTTCCGCAGCTACGAGGACCGCGGGGACCAGTTCGAGCGCCTCGTGCGCGAACAAATCCTCGCGGCGCCGGCCGCTTCGCACTAGAGCCCTTTTAGACCCAACCCTCCATCCAGGATTCAACCATGAAAATACTCAAAATTTTCGGCATCGTGGCGGGCGTCCACGCCATAGCACTGCTGCTGATCTTCGCGAACCCGGGCTGCAGCAAGAGCTCGGCCGAGACAGCCGCCCCCGCGGCCAGCCCGGCCGCGGCCCCGGCCCCCGCCCCTGAGACGGCCGCCCCGGCCATCACCGCCCCGGTCGCGGGCCCGGAGCCTGCGCCGATCACGGCCCCCGTGGCTGCGGCCCCCGAGCCCGCCCCGGCCGCGGGCTCGTTCTACACGCCGACCCGGCCGGGGACGCCGGCGGCCTCCGCCCTCCAGTCCCAGCCGGTCACCGGGGTCACCCCGGCGACCGCTTACACGGTGAGCCGCGGGGACAGCCTGTGGCTCGTCGCGAAGAAAAACCATCTCAAGATCTCCGAGCTTGCGGCGGCCAACAATCTCAAGCCCGGCGCCACCCTGCAGCTGGGCCAGCGGCTCGTCATCCCCTCCCGGGCTCTGCCCGCGGAGACGGCCTCCGCCTCGTTCCCGGCGCCCGCTCCCTCCGCCTCCGGAAGCGCGGCCCCGGTTGCCGGCAACTTGAAGCACGTCGTCAAGCCGGGTGAGACCCTGGGGTCGATCGCCCGCCAGTACGGGGTCAAGCTCGGCGCCCTGGCCGCCCTGAACGCGATCTCCGACCCGAAGACGGTCCACCCCGGACTCGAGCTGGCGATCCCGGCAGGCGGCCGCGCCCCGGCCGCGCGCGCGCCGAAGGCCGCCGCGGGCAACCCCAAGCCCGAGCCCGCCGCGGCAAAGCCCGCGGCCTTCCCCACGATCTCGCCGTCCCCGGCGCCGGCGCCCGCCCCGTCCTCCGACCTGGGAGCCGGGCTCAAGCCGGCCGCCGACTCTGACGTGCCGGTGATCAAGATCGAGGCCTCGCCCGGCCAGCCGGCGCCGGCGAAGTAGCCCCCACCGCTTTGCTGCACCCGACATGCTCCCGCCTTCCAAGCCCGCCGACGCCGCACGCACGCGGTTCGTCCCGGACCCGGTGGCGGTGATCGTCGTCTGCGCGGTAGCCCTGACTATCCTGGGGCTGACAATTCTGTTCAGCGCGAGCGCCTCCTTCAAGCAGGGGCCCTACTACTACCTGGGCAAGCAGCTCGGAGGGGTCGGCGCCGCGGCGATCCTGTGCTTCGTCATGAGCCGGATCAACCTCGACTACGCCCGCCGGTACGCCTGGTGGGTCGCCGGGGCGATGCTGGTGTTGCTTGCGCTCGTCCTGGTTCCCCACCTCGGGGTCTCGGTCAAGGGCAGCCGCCGCTGGCTCGGGTACGGGGCCGCGCGGCTGCAGGTCTCGGAGTTTGCGAAGCTGGCGATGGTGTTCTGCCTGGCCCACTACCTTTCGGTTGTCCAGACCCGCCTGGGGGAGTTCCGGCGCGGCTACCTCTATCCCCTCGGGATCACGGGGGCCTTTGGCGGGATGATCCTGCTTGAGCCCGATTTCGGGACGGCCGCCCTGACGCTCGCTGTGGGCCTGTCGCTGCTGTTCCTCGCCGGGGCGAAGTGGCGCTACATCGTTCCCACGGTCCTGGCGGCGGTGCTGGCCTTCTCGCTCGCGGTCATGCACAACCCCAACCGCATGCGCCGCTTCACGGCCTTCCTCGACGTCGAGGGCAACAAGCAGGGCGGAACCTACCAATTGTACCAGTCCCTGGCGGCCTTCGCCGCCGGCGGGACCGACGGGGTCGGGCTCGGGCAGGGACGCCAGCAGGACAGCTTCCTGCCGGAAGCCCACACCGACTTCATCTTCGCGGTCGTCGGGGAGGAGCTGGGGCTTTGGTACACCCTGGGCGTTGTCGCCGTCTTCGCGACGATCTTCGTCGCGGGGATCATGCACCTGAGGCGGGCGCCCAACCTGTTCCATTTCCTGTTGGCCGCCGGGTGCCTCCTGCTCATCTGCCTGCAGGCGGTCGTCAACCTGGGGGTTGTCACCGGGGTCTTCCCCACAAAGGGCATGTCGCTTCCGTTCATCAGCGCGGGGTTGTCGAACCTGCTCTTGATGGGGCTCCTGGTCGGGGTCCTGATCAACACCGCCCGCACCTGGGCCCGGGTCGCGCTGCCGCCCGGGGGCCGGGCCATGAGGGAGGTGCTCGGGTGAGCCCCCCGACGCAGCCCGGAGCTCGCCGGTTCCTGATCTCCTGCGGGGGGACCGGCGGGCACCTGTCACCGGGGATCGCCCTGGCCGAGGGCCTGGCGGAGCGGGGGCACGAGTCGGTCCTCCTCATCAGCCGCAAGCGGGTGGATGCGCGCCTGAGCGAAAAGTACCCCGAGCTGCGCTTCGAGCGGATGCCGGGAACGGCCTTCTCGTGGCGCCCGATCGCGCTTGTGCGGTGCATCTTCTCCCAGGCCCAGGCGCTCGTCTTCTGCCTGAGGCTCGTCGCCCGCTGGCGCCCCGACGTGATCGTCGGTTTCGGCGGGTTCACCTCCGCGGCGGTCGTCCTGGCAGGCCGCCTGGCCCGGATTCCCGTGGCCCTCCACGAGTCGAACCGGGCCCCGGGCCTTGCGATCCGCACCCTGAGCCGGTTCGCCCAGAGGGTCTACCTTCCCCTGGGCGTGCGGCTGGCCTCGGCGGGAGCCGGCGCGACCCGGCACGTGGGCCTTCCGGTGCGCCGCGAGATCGCGAAACTTCCCCGGGCCGAGGCGCGGGCCGCACTCGGGTTGGACCCCAACCAGAAGGTGCTCGCCGTCCTGGGTGGAAGCCAGGGCGCTTCCGCCCTGAATGCCTGGATCCGCTCCCAGGTCGCCGTCTTCGCGGCGGAGGGGATCCAAGTGTACGGCCTGACCGGCCTGGGCAAGGGGGAACCCGAGATCCATGAGGCCCTTAAGACCAAGGCGGCCTCCCCCGTGCGCGCGATCTTCGTGCCGTTCAGCGACCGGATGGCCGAGCTTCTCTCCGCGGCAGACCTTGTGGTCTCCCGGGCCGGCGCGGGCACCCTGGCCGAGCTGATCCGCTGCGAGACCCCGGCGATCCTCGTCCCGTACCCGCACGCGGCCGACGACCACCAGAGCCTGAACGCCGCCTTCTTCGAGCACCAGGGCGGCGGGGTCGTCGTCGACCAGGCGATGATCGGGGGGCTGCAGGCCGAGGTGCTCGACGTCATCTTCAACGACTGGCTGCTGCGGAAGTTTCGGGCGAACCTCCAGCGCATGGACCGGGCCAATTCGCTCGAGGTCATGCTGCGGGACCTCGAGGAGATCGCCGGCGAGCGGGCGGCCAGCACGCGCGGGCTGAAGATCGCGGCCTGAAGCCATGGACCGGACAGCCCCCCAACAGCTTCTCCCGGAAATAGGCCGGAGCATCCACTGCCTGGGGGTCGGCGGCACCGGCATGGCGCCGCTTGCGATCTATCTGGCCCAGTCGGGGTTTGAGGTGAGCGGCGAGGACGACGCCCTGTCGGGGGAGGTCGCCGGGCTGCTCCACAAGGACGGGATCCGGGTCGGGCCGATGCCGGACGGCTGCGCCCTTGCGGTGCGCTCGTCGGCGATCCACCCGGGCCATCCCGGCCTCTCGGCCGCCGCCGCCCGCGGCGTGCCGGTGGCGCGCCGCGGCGAGGTCCTGGCGGAGGCGGTGCGGGGCCTGAAGCTTGTCGCCGTCTGCGGCTCCCACGGCAAGACGACTACGACGGCGATGCTCGTCACGGCGATCCTCGGGCAGGATAGTGCGGCCGGCTATCTCCTCGGCGGGCTCTTCGCAGACGGCACGAGCCCGGGCCGGGCCGGGTCCAATGGCTGGGTGGTCGCCGAGGTCGACGAGAGCGACGGGACGATCGAGCGCTTCGAGCCCGAGGTGTGCGTCGCGGTGAACCTCGACTGGGACCACCCCGACCAGTACCGGAGCGCGGACGAGTTCCAGGCGGCCTTTGCGGCGCTGTTTCGAAGGACCCGCTCGGCGGTCCTCATCAATGCGGCTTGTCCCCGGTCGCTCGCGGCCGCGGCAGGCCTCACGACCGTGCACACCTTCGGCGAGACCGGGCAATTCACAGGAAAGCTCGCCTCGCAGGACGAGGGCGGCATCACCTTGAGCCTCGGCGGGCGCTTCCCTGCAGGGCAGGCGAGGGTGGCCGCCCTGGGGAGCTTCAACGCCAGCAACGCCACCGCAGCCCTCGCCGCGGCGAGGCTCATGGGGCTTTCGCCCGGTCCCCTGGCCCTGGCCCGCTACCCCGGCGTTCGCCGCAGGCAGTCCGTCCTGAGCGCGGAGGGGCCCGTGGTCGTCGAGGACTACGCCCACCACCCGACCGAGATCCGGGAACTCATGGCGAGCCTGCGCGCGCGGGTGCAGGCCGGGGGCCGGCTGGTCGCCGTCTTCCAGCCGCACCGCTTCAGCCGCACCGCCCAGTTTAAGGCCGAGTTCGCCTCGGCCCTCTCGCTTGCCGACCGGGTGGTGCTCCTCGAGGTGTACCCGGCCGGGGAGACCCCGGTCGCCGGCGGAACCTCCGCGGACATCCGCAACGCGATGGCCCGCCTGCCCTCGGCGCCTCCCGCGGAGCTCGTGGCCGGCGGCCGCTCGGAGCTTGCGGAGGCCCTTTCCCGCATGGCCCGGCCTGCGGACCTGGTCGCCTTCATCGGGGCCGGGGACATTGACCGGCTGGCCCGGCAGTGGGTCGGTGCGGGCCGGAAAGCCCCGCGCGGGCCGGGGGCCTGGGACGAACTCGCCACGGCCCTTGCCGGCCGCCTCGGGGCCGCCTCGAGACTGCGCCGCGAGGAGCCGCTCGCCCCGAAGACCACGATGAGGGTGGGCGGGGCCGCCCGGCTGTATGCCGAGCCGCAGGGGGAGGCGGACCTGGCGATTCTTCTGCGCGAGTGCGCCTCCCGCGCGGTGCCGGTCCTCGCCCTCGGGCGCGGGTCCAACCTGATTGTCCCCGACGATGGGGTTGACGCGGTCGTCGTCTGCCTTTCGGGCGAGGGGTTCACCGCCTTCGAACCGCGGCCCGGCGGCGCGGTTTGGGTCGGCGCGGGCCTGCGGCTGAAGAACCTGTGCGGGCTGGCTGCCCAGGCGGGGCTCGCCGGATTCGAGTTTTTGGAGGGGATCCCGGGGAGCGTCGGGGGGGCCCTGCGGATGAACGCCGGGGCGATGGGCGGGTGGATCTTCGACCTGGTGGAGGAGGTCCGCGTGATGTCGCCTCAGGGCCAGGCGCGGACCCTGCGCCGGGACCAGATGGGGGCCGGCTACCGCGACTGCGCCGAACTGCGCGAGGGGCTTGCCCTCGGGGCCCTCCTGCGCCCCCGGGGCCGGGCCGAGACAGCCGAGATCAACCGGCAGATCGAGCAGTTCCGGCGCAAGCGGCACGACAGCCAGCCGCGCGAGCCGAGCGCCGGATGCATGTTCAAGAACCCGCAGGGCGACTCGGCCGGCCGGCTGATCGACGCGAGCGGACTGAAGGGCGAGCGGGTGGGGGACGCCGAGGTTTCGCCCGTCCACGCGAACTTCATCATCAACCGGGGAAACGCCACGGCGGCCGACGTCCTGGAGCTTGTCCGCCGGGTGCGCGAGCGGGTGCGCAGCGCCCAGGGGGTCGAACTCGAGCCGGAGGCCCTGCTCTTCGGACGAAGCTGGGGGGATTTCCTATGAGTGAACCTTTTATCGCGGTTTTTGCCGGCGGAACCTCCGCCGAGCGCGAGGTCTCCCTCGGGTCGGGCCGGGCGTGCGCCCAGGCCCTGGCCCGCTCGTTTCCGACCCGGCTTTTTGTCATCGACTCCGACGCCATTCCCGCGGGGCTCGATCCCGCGCGGCATGTCGTCTTCTCGATGCTCCACGGGACTTTCGGGGAGGACGGCGGGATGCAGCGCCTCCTGGACCGGGCCGGGGTGAGCTACTCTGGGTGCGATGCGCTGAGCTGCGAGGTCACGATGGACAAGGCCCTCACCAAGCGCAGGGCCGCCGCCTGCGCGATCTCCGTTCCCGACTCGGTGGAGTTCACGGTGCCGGCCCTGCCCGACCCCTCGGAGGTCGTCTCGCGGCTCGGGCCCGACCTGGTCGTAAAGCCCAACGACCAGGGAAGCAGCGTCGGCCTGAGCCTGGTGTCCAGCCGCGACGAGCTGGCCCGGGCCCTCGGGAAGGCGACCCCCGGTCGGTGGCTCATCGAGCAGCGGATCCGGGGCCGGGAGCTTTCGGTCGGGGTCCTCAACGGCGAGCCCCTCGGCGTCGTCGAGATCCGGCCCCACTCCGGGATCTACGATTACCAGAGCAAGTACACCAAGGGGATGACGGACTATTTCGCGCCCGCGCCGATCGAGCCCGCAGTGGCTGCCGTGGTCCGCGCCGCCTCGAAGGCCGCCTTCGGTGCCTGCGGCTGCCGCGACTACGCCCGGGTCGACTTCATTTTGTCGGCTGAAAACGAGCCTTTTTTGCTGGAAATCAACACATTGCCTGGCATGAAGGAAACCAGCCTATTGCCGATGAGCGCGCGCTGCGTGGGGCTGGACTTCATCGCTTTGGTCAGGGAGATGGCTGGGCCTGCGTTGGCGCGCTTTCGTACATGATCAAGCCTTCCGAAGCCCTTCCCGCCACGCGAAGCTGGAGAGAAATTCCCCAGCACGTGACGCCGCGCGCGATGTCGCCCGAGGGGCGGAGGCGCCGCTGGATGGAGATCGTCCGCTGGACGGCGGCCGGGGCCGCGCTTGTTGCGGGGGCGTGGGCCGCCTGGCAGGTTTCCGGCACCGTGCGCAGCGATCCGAGGAGCCCTTCGGGGGAATCGGCGGCCGAGCCGATCGGCGACCGGATCACCCTGGCGACCGACGGTGTCCTCGACCGGGGCTGGCTTGTGCGGACGCTCGCCCTGCCGAAGAAGGCGACGCTTTTGACCCTGGACCTCGCCGAACTCAAAGCCCGGGTCCTAGCGAGCGGTCAGGTCGCCACCGCCGACCTGATCCGGAACTTTCCGGGGACCCTGTCGGCCCACGTTTCCGAGCGGGCCCCGGTCTTAAGGGTGATGGCGGCCGCCGCCGACGGGTCCGCCCGGCCGCTCCTGGTCGCGCGCGACGGGGTCGTCTACGACGGGGTCGGCTACGACCCAGCCATGCTGCGGACCCTCCCCTGGCTCGATGGGGTGAAGCTTCTCCGGGAGGGCTCGGGCTTTGCGCGGATCGACGGCATGGAGACCGCCGCCGACCTCCTGTCCCGCGCCAAGTTCGAGGCCGAGCCCCGGTACTCGACCTGGCGCGTGGTCTCGCTCGCACGCTTCAAGGAGGACGGCGACATCGCCGTGCGCACCGCCGACGGTCTGACGATCATCTTCGGGACCCGCGAGGACTTCTTCCGCCAGCTCGCCCGGCTCGACCTGCTCCTGGACACGGCTGCCAAGGCCCCCGCGGGCCAGCCCGCCGTCCGGGAGATCAACCTGTCGCTCGGCTCCCAGGTGCCCGTGGCCTTCGCCGCCGCGCAGGCCGAGCCCTCCGTAAGGGCCGCCGCCCCCGCGGCGCCCGCATTCCCCCAGCTTCACATCAAAATAACCCCTTAACCGTGAGTTCCAATTCCACCATCATCGGCGCCGTCGAGATCGGCACCTCCAAGATCACGGTCCTGGTCGCCGAGTATCACAGCGGGCGCGAGCTCGCGATTATCGGCTGCGGCGAGTGCCCCTCCCGCGGCGTCACCAAGGGCACGATCTCTGACTTCAGGGCCGCCAGCGACTGCACCCAGTTCGCGATCCAGCAGGCCGAGAAGGACGCCAACGAGAGGATCGAGTCAGTCTTCCTCGCCCAGACCGGCGGGCACCTCGAGGGCTTCTCGAACGAGGCCTCGGTCAACGTCAAGGCGGCCGACAACATGATCGACCGCGACGACATCAAGACCGTGTGCGAACTGGCCAAATCCAAGGAGCTGCCAGCCGGCCGCATGGTCGTCCACCACATCCGGCGCCCCTACCGGGTCGACGGCCGCCTGGTCCCCGACCAGCCTGAGAACCTGGTCGGCCAGAGGCTCGAGGTCGGCTACTGGACCGTCCACGGGCAGGAGCAACGCCTGGCCGACACCATCCACGTCATCCGCGGGTGCAACCTGGAGGTGGGCGAACTGGTCCTGTCCAGCCTCGCCTCGGGCCACATGGTCACCACCGCGGAGGAGCGCCAGCACGGGGTCCTCGTGATCGACATCGGCGCGGGCACGACCGACTTCGTCCTGTACCGGGACGGCGGACCCCACATGACCGGGGTCCTCCCCGTCGGCGGCTCCCACCTGACGAACGACCTGAGCATCGGGCTGCGCCTGACCGAGAACCAGGCCGAGAAGCTCAAGCTGCGCTTCGGCCGGGCGCTCGTGCTGGCCAAGGACCGCACCGACAAGGTCTGGCTCGACGGCAACTACGCGATCGGCGACAGGCAGTTCCCCCGTCAGGCGATCGAGCAGGTCACGGCCGCCCGGACCTGGGAGCTGCTCGAGGCGGTGAAAAAGAAGCTCGGACACGCCTTTTCCCCGGAGACCTGCGCGGCGGGGGTCGTCCTGACCGGCGGCACCGCAAAGCTGCCGGCGATCGCCGAGTGCGCCGGCAAGGTCTTCGGCACCCCGGTCCACCTCGGGGAGCCCCCGTCCTGGGTCGAGGAGAGGCTGCGGGACCCCGGCTACCAGACGGCCCTGGGCCTTCTTTACTACGTCATCAGCTCCCGGACAGGCTCAGCCGGGGCGGCCCGCAAGCGCGGCGGGTTCCTCCGCGGCATCTCCCGACTTTTCGTTCCCTCATGAACCTCGACGAACTTCCCCTCGACCAGAGGATCATGGCCGACCGCAACATCGCGATCAAGCTGATCGGCGTCGGCGGCGCCGGCTCCAACGCGGTCGACTGCCTGAAGATGGAAAACCTCGACCGCCTGCAGCTGGCGGTCGTCAACACCGACCACCAGGCCCTATCGAGCTCCCCCGTGCAGGACAAGGTCCTGATCGGCATGAGCGTCACCCGGGGTCTGAGCGCGGGCGGCGACCCCGAACTCGGCCGGGAGGCGGCCGAGGCCGACAGGGAGAAGCTGGCCCAGCTCATGAAGGGGTGCGACCTGGTGTTCCTCCTGGCCGGGATGGGCGGGGGCACGGGCAGCGGGGCGACCCCGGTTGTCGCCGAGGTCGCCGCCGAAGAGGGGGCCCTCGTGATCGCCTTTGTCACGATGCCCTTCACCTGTGAGGGCGAGCGCCGCCGCAAGCAGGCCGAGGAGGCCCTGCGGGCGCTCCGCCAGGTGTGCGACGCGGTGATCCCGCTGTCCAACGACATGCTCCTCCAGGAGACCGGCGAGAACGAGCCCCTGCTCGACTCCTTCGCCCGGGCCTATGACTGGGTCGGGCGCGGGGTGAAGTCGATCTGGTCGATGCTCTTCAGGACCGGCCTGATCAACCTGGACTTCGCAACGCTGAGGCAGGCCTTCCAGCACCGCGGCGGCAAGACCCTCTTCAGCCTGGGCGAGGGCCGGGGCGAGAACGCGGTCGCCGAGGCGATCCAGAGCCTGCAGCTGTGCCCGCTGCTGCACACCCCGGAGTTCTCCCGGAAGGCCGACCGGCTGCTGGTCAACATCGTCGGGGGAACCGACCTGACACTCGACAAGGTTAACCTGATCATGACCTCCGTGGCCGAGCAGTTCGGACGCGAGTCCCACATCGTGATGGGGGCCGTGGTCGACGAGCAGCTGCAAAACCGCGTCGAAATCTGCGTCATCGGCACTAGCGACATGGGCGGCCGCAGCATCGCCCCCCGCCGGGTCGTGCGGCCCCGGGCGCAGGTCCCGGCCTCCGAGCCCGCTGCGGAGCCGGCTGCCGTGTCCCGCTCCGATGCGGCAGGCGAGCCGGTTCAAGCCGCAGCGGCCGGGCCCACCCGCCAAGCCGCAGCTGCCGCGGCGGCCGCGGCCGCCGCCAAGGCCCAGCAGGAGGAGTTCGGTTTCGGCGAGGTCGAAAGCCGCGGGTCCTTCGAGAAGACCGACCGAAACCTCTTCGACGGCCAGGACCTCGACGTTCCGACCTACCTGCGCAAGGGGATCAAGATCGCGATCTAGGGGCCCTGGGGCGGGGGAGGACAAAAACCCGCCCCTTGGCAAACTGGCTGGCTTGTGCTTGCCTGCAGGTATGTTCGTCGACGAGTGCGTAATCAAGGCCCATGCCGGTGACGGAGGCCGGGGGTGTATCGCCTTCCGCCGGGAGAAATTCGAGCCCTGGGGCGGACCCAATGGCGGCGACGGCGGGCGCGGCGGGGACGTCGTCCTGCTCGGCGACGACGACACGAACAACCTGATCGACTTCAAGTACAAGCCGCACTGGAACGGCGAGCGCGGCGAGCACGGCCAGGGCAAGGACTGCCACGGCCGGGACGGCAAGAGCGCCATCCTGAGGGTGCCCCTGGGGACGGTCGTCACCGACGAGGCCACCGGGGCCGTCGTCACCGAGGTGGTCCAGGACGGCCAGCAGTTCATCCTGTGCCGCGGCGGCAACGGGGGGTGGGGCAACACCCACTTCAAGAACTCGACCAACCGGGCGCCCCGGCGCGCGAACCCCGGGCAGCTCGGAGGGGCCGGCGTCTACCGCCTGGTCCTCAAGAGCATCGCCGACGTCGGCCTGGTCGGCTTCCCCAACGCGGGCAAGTCCTCGCTGACGAACAAGATCACGCGCGCCCGCCCGAAGACCGCGGCCTACCCCTTCACGACCCTCCACCCCCAGATCGGGATGATCGACGACCCGGAGGAGTTCCGGGGCCGGCGGCTGATGCTTGCGGACATTCCCGGGCTGATCGAGGGGGCGAGCGAGAACCGGGGGCTGGGGCACCGCTTCCTGCGCCACATCGAGCGGTGCGCCCTGCTTGTGCTCCTGGTGGACATGGCCGGGGAGGACGGCCGGGACCCGCGGGACGACTACAAGCACCTGCTGAAGGAGCTCGAGCTCTACGACCCGGCCCTTCTGAAGAAGCCCCGGCTGGTCGCCGCGAACAAGATGGACCTGCCGGCCGCGCGCAAGAACCTCGAGAAGTTCCGCAAGAGGCACGAGGTGACGGTGCTTGAGATCTCCTGCCTGAAGGGCACCGGGCTCAACCCGCTCCGCCGGGAGCTGTTCCGGCGGGTGGCCGCCCTGCGGGCGCGCGAGGCGAAGCTGCTGAAGGCGCCAAGCGCAGTGCCTTGAACCCCTACCTCGTGGAGTTCCTGAAGGTGGCGCTGGCCCACCTTCTGGCCGTGGCCAGCCCGGGCCCGGACTTCGCGATGGTGCTGCGCCAGAGCCTCACCCACGGCCACCGGACGGCCGTCTGGACGGCGATCGGGGTCGGTTCCGCGATCTGCCTGCACGTCACGTACTCGCTGCTCGGGATCGGGGTCCTGCTGGCCAACTCCCCGCTCGCCTTCACGGTGCTCAAGTTTGCTGCGGCCGGCTACCTCGCATGGGTGGGCATCCATGACCTGCGCGCCAAGCCCCGCCAAGCGCCCTCCGGCGCGGCGGCGGGGGCGGGCCCCGTCCCGCCCCGCACGCCCTCGGCCCGGGCGGCCTGGATGTCCGGCTTTGCGGTGAACGCCCTGAACCCGAAGGCGGGCCTTTTCTTTGTCGCATTGTTTGCGGCGGTCATCAGCCCGAAGACCCCGAAACTGATCCAGGCCGGCTACGGCGTCTGGGTGTCGCTGGCGACGATGGCCTGGTTTTGCCTGGTCGCCTATGTCTTCACCCGCGACCGTGTCCGGCGCGCGTTCCTCAGCCACGGGCACTGGATCGACCGGGCCCTCGGGGCGGTCTTCCTGCTGCTCGCCGCGAGCCTCGCCTTCGCCTCGCTGCGCTGACGCAGCCGGGGCCTTACAGGTAGACCCCGCCGCCGAGGAGCTCCTCGCCCTGGTACAGGGCGAGCACCTGACCGGAGGCCAGGGCCCGCTGGGGCTTTAGAAAGCGGATCCGGGCGCAACCGCCCTCCTCGGGCCTGAACTCCAGCTCCACCCGGGGGTCCCGGTAGCGCACGCGGCCCTCCAGGGCCCGGGGCCGGGCGACGGGCTCCCCGGTCCAGCTGAGGCTGTGCACCCGCACTTCGGTCTGGAACAGTCCCGGGGCGTCGGGGTGGTCGAAAGCGACCAAGAGAGCCTGGTCCAAGGCGCGTTTACCCACGACGACGTAGCGCTCGTTGTCGGCGTTGGACGGCACGCGGATCCCGCGGCGCTGCCCAAGCGTGAAGTAATGCAGGCCCCGGTGCTCCCCGAGCTGCCGGCCGTCGCTTGCCCGGACGATGGGGCCCGGCTTGTCCGGCACGTACGAGCGCAGAAAGTCGGCCATCTTCACCTCCCCGATAAAGCAGATTCCCTGGCTGTCCTTCTTGTCGGCCGTGGCGAGCCCGGCCTGCCGCGCGATCCGGCGGAGCTCCGGCTTGGCGAGGTCCCCGACCGGGAAGCGGGCGTCGCGGATCTGCCGCTGGGAAAGCAGGGCCAGGAAGTACGACTGGTCCTTGGCCTTGTCCGCCCCCTCGAGGAGACGGACTGTGCCGGGCGCGGCCCCGTCCGCGCGGCGCGCGTAGTGGCCGGTCGCAACCGCTGCAAACCCGTGGGCCAAAGCCCAGTCGAGGAAGATCCCGAACTTGATCTCCCGGTTGCAGCGGACGTCGGGGTTAGGCGTCAGGCCCCTGGCGTAGCCGTCCAGGAGGTACTCGACCACCCGCTCCCGGTACTCGCGCATCAGGTTCACCACCTGGAAGTCGATCCCGATCTGGGAGGCGACCCGGCGGGCGTCCTCGATGTCCTCCTCCCAGGGGCAGCGGCCGATCACCTTGTCCTCGTTGATCCAGTTCTTCATGTACGCCGCGGAGACGTCGTGGCCCTGCTCCTTGAGCAGCAACGCCGCGACGGAGCTGTCGACTCCGCCGGACAGGGCGACCAGGATCTTCTCTTGGGCAGGCATGCGCGTTCCCCCCTGTCTAACCCATACAGGGCCGGGATCAAACCGCGTATTCACGGTTAATTTTGTATCCAGGGAGCCCGGGGATCGTCTAGGATCCCTGACCCTCCATGCCCGACTCCCTCCCACGCCTGGTCCGCGCCTGGTTCGACTCCCTGGGCTCCGGGATTCTCGAGTTCGACCGCAACTGGACGGCGGCCGCCCCGCCGAGGCTCGTGCCGGGTCCGTCCGTGCCGCCGGTCGCCTCGGTCTCCCCGGCCCCCGAGTCGGTGGTCGCCGGGATCTATGGATTTTTCCAGAGGCCGTCCGGCGAGCTAGTCTTCGCACTGCCGATCGGCCACGAGGGGGAGGTCGACGCGGCCCGGGACTCGGTCTATCTTGCGGGGGACTTCAACGGGTGGACGGAGGCCATCGGCCGCGAGGAGTGGCGGCTGGTCCCGGCGGAACTCGACGGGGCGCCCGTCCTTGCCTGGACGGGGGCGCCCGAGCTGATCCTCACGAGCAAGCAGCCGCGGTTCAAGTTCGTCACCGGGGAGCACTGGTGGCTGACGCCCCCTGACGACACGCCGAACCTGGTCCGTGACGAGCACGGAAACCGAAACCGGCTTGTCGAGCGGGCCCGAACCGGCCAGCACCTGTGGCGCTTCACGACGACCCGGCCGATCGAGCTCACCGAATCGTGGACGGCCTCCGTCGAGGGGGTGCCGGGCAATCCGGTTGGCCTGGGGCTGGACCGGTTCTTCTACGGGCTTTCGACGCGCCTGCCCCTGGGCTCCGTGGTGGGCAAGCGCTCGACTGTCTTCCGGCTTTTCGCCCCGAGGGCCCGTTCTGTCACGCTCCACCTCTGCCGCGAGCTCGACGGGCAGGCGGACGCCCCCTGCTATGCGCTGGCCCGGCGGGCCGACCTGGACGGCGCGGCTGGGGTCTGGGAGATCGAGCTCGGAGAGGCGCTCCACGGCTGGTTCTATTGGTACACCCTCGACGGGCCGCGCAAGGGGCCGGGACGCTTCGACCCGGCCGTTCGGGTCCTCGACCCGTACGCTCTCGCCGCGGTCGGCCGGGAGGGCCCCGGAATCGTCCTGTCGCGCGAATGGATCGGGCAGGGGGACCAGAGCCTGCGGACCCCCGCCTGGCAGGACCTGGTAATCGCGGAGGCCCACGTGCGCGACCTGGCGGCCCACGCCCCGGTCCCCGCGACCCCCGAGGAGCGCCTGGGGTTCACGGGGCTCACCCGCTGGGTCGAAAGCCCCGAGTTCTACCTGTCCAGCCTGGGCGTCAACTGCGTCGAACTCCAGCCCGTGCAGCTTTTCGACAGCGCGTCGGCCGGGGAGTACCACTGGGGCTACATGCCCAACAGCTATTTCGCGCCCGCGAGCGCCTACTCGCTCGACCCGGCCGAGGCCTCGGGCGTGAGGGAACTCCAGGGGCTGGTGGGGGCCTTCCACCGCAAGGGGATCGCGGTCGTCCTCGACGTCGTCTTCAACCACGTCGGGGTTCCCGAGCACCTGCTCCACATCGACGGGCTGTACTACGCGGAGCGGGACCGGAACGGGAAACTCACCAACTGGAGCGCCTGCGGCAACGACCTGAGGGCCGGCTCGAGGATGGTCGCCCGGCTGGTGATCGACAGCTGCCGGCACCTGATCGAGGCCTACGGGGTGGACGGCTTCCGCTTCGACCTGGCGGAGATCCTCGGTTTTGCGCTCCTGCGCGAGGTCGAGGCGGCCCTCAAGGAGACCAAGCCCGACGTGATCCTGATCGCCGAGCCGTGGAGCTTCCGCGGCCACATCGCAGGCGCCCTGCGCGACACGGGCTGGGCCTCGTGGAACGACGGCTACCGCAACTTCGTGCAGGGGTACGTGCGGGGATCGGGCACGGCTGCGGACCTGGAATACTTCATGAGGGGCTCGCCGTGGTTCTTCGCCAAATGGCCGGCCCAGACCGTCAACTACGTCGAGTCCCACGACGACCGCACCTGGGTCGATGTCATCACCGAGAACCCCGGCGGCAACGGCTTCGCGCCGACGGCGAACGACCGGCGCCGCACGCACCTGATGGCCTCGATCCTGTTCCTGTCGGCGGGGATCCCGATGCTCGCCCAGGGGCAGGACTTCCTCAGGTCCAAGCACGGCGTCTCGAACACCTACCTAAGGGGGGACCTGAACGCCCTGGACTACCGCCGGCTGTACCGCTACCTAGGCACCCACACGTACTTCGCCGACTGGATCGCCTTCCGGCTCGGCCGCCACGGCCGGCTCCTGCGCCAGTACTCCCGCCCGGGGGACGGGTTCTACCGCTTCTTCGGCGCCCGAGACGGGCAGCCCCTGGCGATGCTCTGCAACGCGGACTTTTCGCACGGCCGGGACCGGCTGCTCTTCGCGGTCAACCCGACCCTGGGTGACGCGACCCTGCCTGTGGGGGCCGAGGTGGCTTCCTCGGGGGCCTGGAGGCTGGTCGCCGACCAGGACCGGTTCTATGCGCCGGACAGTCACGGGGCCCGGAGCCCGGTGGAGTCCGACCTGTTTATCCCGGCCCTAGGTTCCGGGCTCTGGGTAGCCGACTAGGCCCTATTAATCGGAGCGAGACGGGCATTCAAAAGAGATATTCCGGGGCGTGCGGGGCAGATGCCCCTTGCAAAAGTACCCCATGGGCTCTTGAGTAAAGTGGTCCGCGCCCGCCTGGGCGCGCCATCACGTCCTCCTCTGTAAACACACCTACTAAAATGGCTATCAAAGTTGCAATCAACGGGTTCGGCCGGATCGGCCGCCTTGTCTTCCGCGCCCTTGTCGAGCAGAAGCTGCTCGGCATGGCTTTCGACGTTGTTGCCGTAGGCGACATCGTCCCCGCCGACAACCTGGCGTACCTTCTCAAGTACGACTCGACGCAGGGCCGGTTTAACGGCTCGGTCGGCCACAAGAAGTCGGCTCCGGACAAGCCCGAGAGCGACATCCTGGTGGTCAACGGGCACGACATCCGGGTCGTGAGCGCCAAAACCCCGGCCGAGCTGCCGTGGGCGGCCCTCGGGGTCCAGATCGTGATCGAGTCGACGGGCCTGTTCACCGACGCCGAGAAGGCGAAGGGGCACCTGGCCGCCGGCGCGAAGAAGGTGATCATCAGCGCCCCGGCCAAGGGCGAGGACATCACGGTGGTGCTCGGTGTGAACGACTCCAAGTACGACCCCGCCAAGCACAACATCATCTCCAACGCCTCCTGCACGACCAACTGCCTGGCGCCCGTCGTCCATGTGCTCCTCAAGGAGGGCTTCGGGGTCGAGGAGGGCCTGATGACCACGATCCACTCGTACACGGCGACCCAGAAGACCGTGGACGGCCCCTCGAAGAAGGACTGGAAGGGCGGACGTTCGGCCGCGATCAATATCATCCCGTCTACGACCGGCGCCGCAAGGGCGGTCGGGCTCGTGTGCCCGGAGGTCAAGGGGAAGCTGACCGGCATGTCCTTCCGGGTTCCGACCCCGACGGTCTCCGTGGTTGACCTGACGGTGCGCACGGTGAAGCCGACCTCCTACAAGGAGATCTGCGAGGCCATGAAGCGTGCGAGCGAGACTTACCTGAAGGGGATCCTCGCCTACACGGCCGACGAGGTAGCCTCTAGCGACTTCATCCACGACGCGAGTTCGTCGATCTTCGACGCGGGCTCCGGGATGGAGTTGAACAGCCGCTTCTTCAAGCTGGTCGCCTGGTACGACAACGAGTGGGGCTATAGCAACCGCTGCATCGACCTGCTCCGCAAGGTCGCCGGGGCCCTCTAAGGCCCCTTCTCCCCAGCCGGGCGGGCGGCCGGCCCGCCCGGGCGGGGTTTTCCCCTTCCAGGGCCGGCCCGCCCCGCAGCGGGGCGAACTCCGCTCCCTCCTCCATGCCCAAATTCAAGACGATCCGCGATCTTTCGGTCTCCGGCCGGCGCGTGCTGATGCGCGTCGACTTCAATGTCCCCCAGGACAAGGCGACCGGGGCCATCACGAACAACCAGCGCATCGCGGCGGCCCTGCCGACGATCAAGTACGCCCTGGAGCACGGGGCCTCAGTGGTCCTGATGAGCCACCTGGGAAGGCCGGACGGGCAGCGCGTTGCCAAGTATTCCCTGAAGCCCGTGGCGGCGGAACTGGAAAAGCTCCTCGCCCGCCCGGTCGTCTTCCTGGACGATTGCGTCGGGCCGGCTGTCGAGCAGGCCTGCGCGAAGCCCGCGGCCGGGTCGGTCATTCTCCTGGAGAACCTGCGGTTTCACATCGAGGAGGAGGGCAAGGTAAAGCTTGCGGACGGGACCTCGAAGAAGGCCGACCCCAAGGCGGTCGAGCTCTTCCGCGCCGGGCTGACCCGGCTCGGGGACGTTTACGTGAACGACGCCTTCGGCACCGCCCACCGGGCGCATTCTTCGATGGTCGGGGTGTCGCTCCCCGAGAAGGCGGCCGGATTTCTCATGGAGGCCGAATTGAAGGCCTTCGCCGCGGTTGTGGAACACCCGGCCCGGCCGCTGCTGGCGATCCTCGGGGGCGCCAAGATCGCCGACAAGATCCCGCTCATCCGGAACCTCCTTGGCAAGGCCGACTCGATCATCATCGGGGGCGGAATGGCCTTCACCTTCAAGAAAGTCCTCGGGGGGATGTCGATCGGCTCGAGCCTGTTCGACCCGGAGGGGGCGAAGATCGCCTCCTCCCTCGCGGACGAGGCCAAGGCCAAGGGGGTCAAGTTGATCTTCCCGGTGGACTACGTGTGCGCGGACCGCTTCGACGCCGCGGCGGCCACAAAGGAGGCCGACGACGCGACGGGGATTCCCGACGGGTGGATGGGGCTGGACTGCGGCCCCCGGTCCGCGGCGATCTTCCGCGAGGCGATCCTCGGTGCGAGGACCATCGTCTGGAACGGGCCCCCGGGCGTCTTCGAGTTCGAGAAGTTTTCGGCGTGCACGCGCGCCATGGCCGAGGCGATCGCCGAGGCCACCTCGCGGGGTTCGGTCACGGTGATCGGCGGAGGGGACACAGCGACCGCGGCCAAGAAGTTCAAGATCGCCTCGAAGGTCACGCACTGCTCCACCGGCGGCGGTGCGAGCCTGGAGTACCTGGAGGGCAAGATCCTCCCCGGTGTCGCCTTTCTCGAAACCCAAGCCTAGAAACCATCTCACATGCACCTCAAGAAGCTCATTGCGGGAAACTGGAAAATGAACAAGACGGCCGGCGACGGCCTCGCCCTGGCCAAGGACGTTGTTGCGGCCGTGGGCAAACAAAACGAGGTCGACGTCGTCATTTGTCCGCCGTTCACCGCCCTGGAGAGCGTCGGGCGCGCGGTCGAGGGATCGGTCGTCAGACTCGGCGCCCAGAACATGCACCCCGAGGCCCAGGGGGCCTTCACCGGGGAGGTCTCGGCCCCGATGCTCCGGGCCCTCTTTGTCACCCACGTGATCCTCGGGCACAGCGAGCGCCGTTCCCTGTTCGGGGAGACGGACGCCGCGGTGAACCACAAGGTCCTCGCCGCCTTCAAGAACCAGCTCAAGCCGATCCTGTGCGTCGGAGAGAGCCTGGCCGAGCGGGAGGCGGGTTCGACCCTCAAGGTGGTGCAGACGCAGACCGAGCGGGCGCTCGAGGGGGTGGGGGCCGACCAGGCCGCCAGCCTCATCATTGCCTACGAGCCGGTCTGGGCGATCGGCACCGGGAAGGTTGCCACGGCCGACCAGGCGCAAGAGGTGCACGCGTTCATCCGCGGGCTCCTCGTGAAGATCCTAGGCGAGCCCGCTGCCCAGCGAGTCCGAATCCTCTACGGCGGGTCGATGAAACCGTCGAACGCGGCGGAGCTGCTGAGCCAGAAGGACATCGACGGAGGCCTCATCGGAGGAGCGGCCCTCGAGGCCCGCAGTTTTGTCGAGCTGGTCAAGGCCGCTGCCGCGGTCAAGTAGCCGCCGCCTCCGGGCGGCAAAAACAGGATGGACAGCGGCCCCCGGGCCGCTATTCGTCTTCACGCTCCGCCTTAACCATGCCCTCGTTCCCTAAGCCCTCGATTGCGATCCCGATTATTATCTCCGGACGCCCCGGGGACGGAGGTCTGGCGTAAGATGCGAGAAAGGACCGAACGCCACAACCCCCAACGCCCCGGGCCCGATTCGAAGCCCGGGGTTTTCGTTTCATGAGCACCAACTCGATCAGAATCTACGACACCACCTTGCGCGACGGCACCCAGGGCGAGGGGATCAGCTTCTCCGTGGCCGACAAGCTTCTGATTGCCGAGAGGCTCGACCAGTTCGGGATCGACTACATCGAGGGCGGCTATCCGGGCTCGAACCCCCGCGACATCGCTTTTTTTGCCGAGGCCCGGAAACTCAAGCTCAAGCATGCCCGCCTGGCCGCCTTCGGCTCGACCCGCCGCCCCGGGGCCAAGGCCGAGGAGGATCCCCAGCTGAAGACTCTGCTCGACAGCACGATCCCCGTACTGACGATCGTGGGGAAGACGTGGGGGCTGCACGTGACCGAGGTGCTGGGAACGACCCTCGAGGAGAACCTGGCGATGATCGAGGAGTCGACCCGGTTCCTCGTCGCGCAGGGACGCGAGGTGATCTATGACGCCGAGCACTTCTTTGACGGGTACCTGGCCGATCCGGACTATGCGCTGCGCACCCTCGAGGCGGCCGCCCGGGGCGGCGCCGCGAATCTGACCCTGTGCGAGACCAACGGCGGCAAGCTCGTCGAGCAGGTCCAGGAGATCACGGCATCCGCGGTCGCCCGGTTTGGGGCCGACAGGATCGGGATCCACTGCCACAACGACAGCGGCCTTGGGGTCGCCGTCTCCCTGGCGGGCATCACCGCGGGGGCCCGGCTGGTCCAGGGCACCATGAACGGTTACGGGGAGCGGGTCGGAAACGCCAACCTGACGACGATCCTGCCGAACCTCTTCCTCAAGATGGATCGCACCGCGCGCTGCGCCGAGAACCTGGGGCAACTGAGGGACCTGTCGCTGTTCTTCGACGAGCTCGCGAACCTGCGCCCCGACCCCAAGGCCCCCTTTGTGGGGGAGTCCGCCTTTGCCCACAAGGGGGGGCTACACGCCCACGCGGCGCGGAAGGTTGCGCGCAGCTACGAACACATTGACCCGGCGCAGGTCGGCAACCGCACGCGAGTCCTGGTTTCGGACATGGCGGGCCGCAGCAGCCTCGCCACCAAGGCCCGCGAACTCGGGCTCGAACTCGACGAGAAACATCCCCAGATGAAAGGGTTGATCGAGGAATTAAAGGAGCTCGAATTTAGGGGGTACGAGTACGAGGCGGCACACGCCTCGCTGAAGCTCCTGATCGCCAAATGGCTGGGGAAGAGAAAGGATCTATTCGAGGTCGAGGGCTACCGGGTGATCATCGAGAGGCACCGCGGGGACCTGTGGGCCGAGGCGACGGTGAAGGTCAAGGTCGGCGGCCAGTCGGTACACACCGTTGCCGAGTCGGACGGTCCCGTCGGCGCCCTCGACAAGGCTCTGCGGCTCGCTCTCGACCAAACCTACCCCCAGCTTCGCACGATGACACTGCGCGACTACAAGGTGCGCATCCTCGACGCGAACCAGGGGGCCGGCGCGCGGACGCGCGTCTTGATCGAAAGCGGCGACGGCCGCTCGATCTGGGTCACGGTCGGGGCGAGCGAGAACGTGATCGACGCAAGCTGGCAGGCCCTGCGCGACGCGGTCGAATACATGCTGATGGGCTGGGCCGACTAGAGGAGTGGCGCGAGCAGCCGGCTCAAGTCCTCCAGGAGACTCCCCAGGATCCGGCGTTTCCTCGGCGTTGCCGGGCGGCAGCGGACCTGGAGATCATCCATCCAGCCCCTGAGCACCGCAATGTCGGACGGGGTGTGAACGAAGACTCCGATCTCGAAATTGACGAACAGGCTCCGTAGATCGAAGTTGGCCGAGCCGACGAGGGCGGCCCGGTCGTCGATCACCATGGCCTTTCCGTGGAGCATACCGCCCATGTAGTGCAGGACCCGGGCCCCGGCCTGGCGCAGCTCTCGGGTGTAGTGGTGCCGGGCGAAGTCGGTCACGGGGTGGTTGGAGTGGGCCGGGACGATGAGCGTGACCTGGCGGCCCGCGCGGGCTTTCACGATCAGCGAGCGCAAGAGGACATCGTCGGGGATGAAGTACGGCGTCACGATCCAAATGCTCTGCTCGGCCTCCTGAATCATGGCGACGATCCCCTCGTAGAGGGGGTCGCCGCGGACGTCGGGCCCGCTCGCCACGACCTGCAGTACGCTCTCCCCCACGGGATGGGCCACCCCGGCGGGAATCTCGGCGTGAAGTACCTGCGGGGACTGCCGGGTGGTAAAGCACCAGTCGGCGATGAAAACCTCGTTCAGCAGCGCCGCCGCCGGGCCCTCGATCCGGGTGCCCAGGTCCCTCCAGCGCTTCCGGTAGGGCCGCGGACCCATGTACTCGCGGGCGAGGTTGCGGCCCCCGATGATGGCGGTCGTGTGGTCGAAGATCGCCATCTTGCGGTGGTTTCTCAGATTGGCCGAGCCGCGCGACGAGAAAGGCAGGACCGGCATGAACCGGCCCACCTCGCCCCCGGCCCGGGTGAGCGGAGACAGGAACCCCCACCGGGCAAAAAGGCATCCCAGGGAGTCCAGGAGCAGGCGCACCTTCACGCCCTCCTTCGCCCGTTCGGCGAGCAGCCGGACGATCTCCCGGCCGGTCTCGTCGCGGCCTAGAATGAAGGTCGTGATATGGATGTGGGTCTTGGCCTCCCGGATGTGGCGGACCAGGGCCCTGAATTCGTCCTCCGGGGTCGTCAGAAACTCGATGTGGTTGCCGCTGACCGGCGGATAGCCTCCCGCCGCGGTTACGGTGTGCGCGACCGCGCCCCCCTCGCTTGACCTGGGCCCTACCAGGCCGCCGGGCAGGAGAGGCAGGAGCTGGGACTTGCGCTCCGCCAGGCGCCTGAGCTTGCGGCCCCCGATCAGGAGGAAGAGAGGCACCCCCACGTAGGGAACCAACAGGATCACCAGGAGCCACGCGAACGTGTTCGCCGGTGCCTTCTTCTGGCTCATGAGGCGCGCTACCAGGAAAAACGCCAGCAGGAACCCCGCAACTGTCAGGACGTGCGCGACGTAGCCGTTGGCCAGAAGCCGGGCGATGTATTCGCGGATGTCGGTGTGCATGGGCCCCCGCGGGTAGGCAAGCATCAGAGCTTCCCCGAGGCAAGACGCAGAAAATCCTTGAACTTACCCCGGCGAGCCGAGATTTTTGCCCTTCCGCGTTTGGTAGGATACTCAAGTGGCCAACGAGGGCAGACTGTAAATCTGCTGGCTTAACGCCTACGAAGGTTCGAATCCTTCTCCTACCACCACGCTTTCTAGAGGGGGAAACGGGGGAGTCTAGCGGAAGGTTGAGTCGGCGGTATCCCTAAAGGTCGGTTCGGAAGAGCCGGTACCCGCGCGGGCTTGAGCTACTGGCGCCAAGATGAAGACTTTGGGTGCAGAGGCAACGAGTTGAGGACGGTTCGCGCCGGACCAGTGCGAGTCAACAAGACGGACGCCCATCTCCCTTGGTCCTGTAGAGGAACAGGAGGTTCTTATGCCGGACCTGGGATCACGCTGATCGTGCCGGCCTGCATCCCGGCGCGGCCGATCGGGAAAGATTGCCTGCACCTAGGATCATCCCATCAACACGCCGGCCGCGCGTTGTTACGAAAACGCACCAATGGAGGCCTCTTAGAGCAAGATGAAGTTCGAAAGGGTCCATCGCCGTTGGTTCCCAGCACCAGTTCAGGCCCGCAGAGCTATATCTAACCCCTTCGAAGGCGTTCTCACGGGATCCGAATCCCCTCGGCTCCAGCCACCAAAGCCCGCTCGACTACTAGACCACGATTGCGTAATGACACCTCAGCACGCCCGCCGTGCGTCCGAATTTTCGGAGTAACCCCTGACACCGAACTGTCCCCTCCCGTAGATGCCTCTATCACCCCAAGTCACCCGAGTTAAGAGTCCTCCAATCGCTGCGACCGCTGTGGGGCCGGTGGTGGCCTTGCTGGTGGCCTCCGTGACAATAAACTATATTGACCGAGGCAACCTTTCCATTGCTGCGCCGCTGATCAGGGCTGAAATGGGCCTTTCGTCTTTTCAGCTGGGGCTGCTCTTGTCGGCTTTTTTTTGGACTTATTCGGTGTGCCACCTGGTTTCCGGCTGGTTAGTCGATCGCCTTGACGCGAATTGGATCTTGGCGATGGGACTGTTGCTCTGGTCGGGAGGGACGGCTGTTGCCGGACTTGCGGGGGGATTCGGCGCTCTTATGGCGCTGCGGATGGTTATCGGGGTGGGAGAGTCGACGGCCTACCCTGCATATTCGAAGATATTTGCAGCCCGGCTGGATGAGCGACAGCGGGGCGTTGCAAATGCCCTTATAGACGCCGGCTCCAAGATCGGACCGGCGCTCGGCATGGTCGTGGGGGGACTGTTAGTTGCCCGCCTGGGGTGGCGGCCCTTCTTTCTGGCCCTGGGTCTGGGCGGCCTGCTTTGGCTTCCTTTGTGGTTTCGATGGATGCCCCGAGGGGCGGTGTCGGCCGCGTCCCAAACCGCAGTATCCCCGAGCGTGTCTGCGATTCTAAGGCACCGGGCGATCTTCGCGACATTTACCGGTCATTTCTGCGGCAACTATCTGTGGTACTTTCTGCTGACCTGGTTGCCCTATTATCTCATCCATGAACGGCATTACTCCATGGAGGCCATGGCTACGGTCGGAGCATTACCGGCCCTGGCCTCGGCGGTGGCCACTACCCTTGCGGGATGGCTATCCTACAAGGCGCTCGCAGCCGGAGCCACACCGACCCGGGTGCGAAAGACCTGCACAAGCATGGGCCTGGGTTTGGCGACAATCATCGTCTTTGTCCCGCTGGTTCCAGACCGCAACTGGTCCATCGTACTGCTGGTCCTTGCCTCCATTTTTTACGGAGTCTTTGCCTCGAGCCACTGGGCAATAACCCAGACGATCGCCGGCCCGCTAGCAGCAGGAAAGTGGTCGGGAATGCAGAATTTCTTTGGTAACCTGGCGGGAGTGGCGGCTCCTACGCTGACAGGGTTAGTTGTGGAGCACACGGGGAACTTCTTCTGGGCTTTTGCGGCAGCAGGTGCCGTGTCGCTGGTAGGTGCGGCGGCCTATCTTTTCGGCCTAGGTGCTGTCGAACCAACTGACTGGGGAGCGTTGACCTCGCGCCAACGCGCTTGACGACGGCTTGGCGCGCTTTGCTGCCGCGCATATTGGTCGCCACAGTCTGCTGACCAAGGGCAGTGGCCTAACCTGGACGGGGCCGGATGGCGGCCGGCGATGAGACACTTGAAAACGGGACGTGGTGATGCGCGCTCCTCAGGGGATTCGATCACCGCTCGAAAACTCACTCCTGCCGCCTCCTGAGACGACCCGGAAAGTGTCGTAGCCCTAGGGCGCGATCCCCCGAGAGCGAGAAGATCCCCAGGGCCGTTCCCTGATCAACCGGCTCCGCAAGACCTATGGTCCAAGGGGGCTAGACATAACCGGCGGCAATGTATGGGAGCGAACCATTGCCCTTGGGGTGAAAGTGCTAGCGCCTGGTCCGCGCCTCGTGGCCAAAACCTATTGACCGGGAATTGGCCCGTTGATAGGGCCACGTTGTGAGTTCCGAAGCCATCACGATGCAGGAGATTGCCGACAAAGCTGGGGTCGCGCGTTCCACTGTGTCGAAGGCGTTGCGCAACGATCCGACAATCTCGAACAAGCGAAGAGCCGAGATTCAAAAGATCGCCAAGAGACTGGGTTACCACCCTCATCCGATGGTCGCGACGCTTATGGCTCAGCTGCATAGGGTCCGGCGACTTGAGGACCCGCAGAAGATCGCCTGGGTCGACATGTGGCCTGAGAGCCATAGCGACTCGAGAATCTCGTCCATCCTGAAGCCGCTGTTGCAGGGCGCAGGCAGGAGGGCCGCAGAACTCGGCTATGAGATCGATGTGCACCGCCCCGCAGTTGAACATATCAACCTGGATCGGCTTCGCAATATCCTCATCGCCCGTTGTCAGTGGGGCCTTATCATTCCACCGGTTCCCGACTCCGCGATGAACCTCGCGCTGGATTTGAAGGATCTGACTGCAGTTACGATCGGCACAAGTCTGCATCAACCGGTGATGCACAGAGTGTCGCCGAACCACTTTCAGGGTGGTGAGGTTGCCTGCCGAGAGCTGCGCGGGAAGGGCTTTCGCCGAATTGGACTGATTATCAGCCCGGCCCATAACGAACGGGTCAACGGGAAGTGGCTTGGGGCCTACCTGGCCCAACAACAGGATTGGCCGCAAGGAGACCGGCTGGTGCCGCTGATAGTCGACTCGTCCCAAAGTAGCTTGTTTTTTGAGTGGTGGAGGGCCGAGAAGCCGGATGCCATCCTCATCGCGGACCAATACGTGATCCCTTGGCTGAAAGCTAAGATCGGCATCGGTTGGGGTAGGCCCCGCGTTGCCTGGCTAGTTCTCCAAGCCGGAGACAAGAAAATCTGGGGAGTCGACTATAGGGCAACTGATCTTGGCTCGGCGGCCGTGGACTTGCTGGTTGGACAAATTCATCTGAACGCCCGCGGTGCCCCGTCAGTGCCTCACACGCTACTCATCGACAGCGTTTGGTCTGAATCGTGACCATATTGTCGCCCGGTCACTATGGCTCCCGCGGGATGGCGGTTCCCGAAGATGCTGTTCGTTAAAACCTAGTAGGCCTGTTTTGGCTCGAATGATACAGAATTACTGGCGAGCGCAGCCTTCAGGTTTTCCGTGGATACCTTGGGTGCCATGCCGCCGCTGCAGGACAGGATCAATCTCCTGCGGTCGGGGACTTCCGCCTGCAGGCGGCTGATAGTCGCCGCTACGTCCTCCGGCCGGCCCTCCGCCATAACCTCCCGCGGGGGGATTCCGCCTAGCAGGGTGAGCTGGCCCGAGGTCAAGCGCATCAGCTCGGCGATCGGCTGTTGAATCCCCGGGTTATAGAGGTTGATCCCGATGCGAGTGTAGTGGCGGATGGAGGATAGGCATGCGGCATCATTGTGGAAGAATTTTACCGCCGCGTCCGCGGCGAAGAGCTTCTCCAGGTAGGGCGCACCGAATTCGAGGAAATCGTCCTCTCCCATGAATCCAACAACGTCGTCGAGCACCATGATGCCGTCTATGGATGGGAAAGTATCTCGCTGCAGTTGATGCCATCGGCAGAGAAAGCGAGTGATGGTGCCGAGGAAGCGGTGCATCGGGTCCGGGTCTGTCTTGATCGCCACAAGGAACTCGGTCGTCCCCATGATGAACGTTGCGATGTTAAGCGGACCACGGGAGACCGAGAAGCGGATCTTGTGCCCCAATTGTTCGATGCGGGGCTGGGCCCATCTCAGGCGATGGAGAACGAGTGGCAATAGGCCGTCGGTTTCGGGGTTTGGCTCAGGCAACTCCGCAGCTGCCTCGGGTGACGCCGTCACGGGCTGAATGAACGGAAAGTCGTTCGGCGGAAAGACGCATTTGCCCCCGAAAGCTGAAGGTTCAGTGCACATCCCGAACTCTGACCAAAATCCCGGCAGGAAGATGCATTCAGGGAAGGCCTCGACCACCTTCCGGTTGGCATCAAACCACGCGTGCTCGCTTGCGAGATACTCGGTGATGCTGGTACCCGCCCAATTTGGGAGCCAAGGGGAATCGATTATGAAGGCGACGGGCATCTGCGGCCCGGGCGCACCACGGACGGCGGCCACAAGTGTATCCCATTGGGAATCGGTCATATTGGAGTCCTTTCAATGGGAGATACCGCTGCGGACACTTGCTGGGCGAGAGAAATCGACCGGTGCAGCCGCCGATAAGCACGGGCGTCGTTTGAGCCGGTGACAACTTAGCTCTCGTGGGGCGATCGCATCGGCGAAACGATGTTCGCTTCGCGGCAATGGCCCAGACCTGCTGGCGAGGCACTCTGACCTTTTGCGCCGCCAACCTACGTCCTGCCCCGTTAATCCTCCGGACAGCGCCCCATCATGAATGAGAAGCCGTTGACCTTATCCCCTCGGCCGTCCGCGCGAGCGTGGCTCGTGGTGGTGCTGCTCTGGTTCGTGGTGCTCTCGAACTATTTCGCGCGGCTCATGCCCACTTCGATGCATGGATCGCTCGTGGCTGCGATTCCCATGACCGAGGCGCAGTTCGGTCTGCTGACCTCTTGTCTCATGTGGACGTACGGACTCATGAGCCCGCTCGCCGGCTTCCTAGCCGATCGGTTCAGCCGGAGCCGCGTGATCATATTCAGCATGTTTTTGTGGTCGGCCGTCACCTGGCTAACGGCGTACACCAAAACGTTCGAGCAACTGCTCATCCTCAGGTCGCTCATGGGCATAAGCGAGGCGTGCTACCTTCCGGCTGCCCTTGCGCTCATCACCGACTATCACAGCGGCTCGACGCGCTCTTTCGCCACGGGGGTCCATCAGACCGGGTATGTTATTGGTATCGGCCTGAGTGGGCTCGGCGGATGGTTGGCAGAGCAATACAGCTGGCACTACGCGTTCAGCGTTGTCGGCTTGGCAGGCATCGCCTACTGCGCGGTCTTGCTGGTGCTTCTGCGGGACGCACCCCGGAAAAACCACGATGACACCCCCGCCGTCCATGCGGAGCCCAGGGTGCGGGTCGGCGAGGCCGTAGTTAGCCTCTTTAGCCGTGGGGCGTTCGTCTTGGCAATCTCGAGCTGGGCCGTCGTCGGCATCGCCATCTGGGCGATTTTTGGCTGGATGCCAGTGTTCTTCCAGGAGCACTTCCACCTGACGCAGGGATTCGCCGGGATCTCCGCCACAGGCTACATGACTGCCGCTGCGGTGCCTGGCCTGCTGATCGGCGGCTTCTGGGCCGACAGATGGAGTAGGACGAATAGCCGCGGTCGCATGTATGTTCCAGCGATCGGTCTTTTGCTTGCCTCGCCTTGCATCCTGCTCACCGCGAACGCCGGCGTTCTGTCGGTGGCCATCCTGGGACTTGTGGTCTACCGGCTCTTCCATGCTTTCGCCGACGCCAACATGATGCCGATTTTGTGTGAGATCGTGGACCGCCGCTATCGGGCTACGGGCTACGGGATATTGAATATGACAGGCTCCTTTGCCGCTGGCGTCGGGCTCTATGTTCCCGGGGCCTTGCGGGATATGCGGCTAGGTTTTGGCATGGTCTTCGCCATGGTCGCTGCTGCGACACTGGGTGCGGCCGTCCTCCTGTATCTGATTAAGCCCCATAAAACGTAGCAGGTTCGGGGTAGGGTCTGGATGGCGACGACCCCGAGGGTCTTTTCCCGCTCTCGGAAGCTGTCTGTTCCATACCCGGGAGGAGGAATGAGACGGATTCGTCCGGCGCTCTTCCCCGATCGCCTCAGCCCGGAGGCTATTGGGAGGCCCGGACTCTGTCGAGGAGCTGCCGCACCTGGGCGTTGTCGGGCTGGAGACGCAATATTGCCTCGATGTGCCTGATTGCCTCTTCGGTCCGGAATGGGACCTTGAGGAGTGCGAGAGCTAGGTTCAGATGGATCGCAGGTTCATCCGGTGCCAAGCGCAGCGCTGCTTCATACTGGGCAATTGCCTCCGCCGTCCGGCCTCGGACACTCATGACGTTTCCAAGATTGAAATGGGCCTCGGCGTAGTCCGGTTTCAGGCGCAGCGCCTCTTCATAATGGAGAATCGCCTCATCCAACCGTCCGGACATCTTCTCGAGCGCATAGGCCAGACTGTTATGCGCTTCTGCATAGTCCGGTTTGAGGCGCAGCGCCTCCTCATAATGGGCGATCGCGTCGCTCAGGCGCCCGGGTGTCTTCTCCAGTGCGTAGCCTAGATTGTTGTGGGCCTCGGCATCGTCCGGCCTTAGTCTCAGGGCCTCCTCATACTGGGCGATGGCCTGCATTGTCTGACCGGCAAGGCTTAGCGCGTTCGCCAGATTATAATGGGTCTTCTCATCGCTGGGATCTAACCGGAGGGCCTCCTCATAATGGGAGATTGCCTCCGCTTGCCGGCCCTCGGCATTCAATGCAATTCCAAGATTGTCATGGGCTTCCGGATAAGCCGGTCTCAGGACCAAAGCCTCCTCATACTGGCCGATCGCTTCCTTCCTCCGACCACTGGCGTACAGGGCGACACCAAGATCGTAGTGTGCCTGGGCATCCTTCGGATTCAGGCGCAGCGTCTCCTCATACTGCGCAATAGCCTCCGTGGGCCGACCCAGGTTGCTCAGGGTGTTTCCCAGGTTATTGCGCGCCTCCGTGTAATTTGGTCTCAGACGGAGCGCCGCTTGATACTGGGATATTGCTTCATGAGATCGTCCCGGAATCTTTGCCAGGGCATTTCCTAGGTTGTAGTGCGCCAGGGCGTCATCCGGTGTCAGTCTCAAGGCGGCCTCATACTCGGCGATAGCGTCATTCAGCCGTCCGGGCATTTGTTCCAAGACGTAGCCGAGGTTGGTATGCGCCTCGGGGAAATCAGGCTTCAGTACTTGAGATGTGCGGAAGTGGGCAATTGCCTCATCGCGTCGGCTGGGGACTGTTTCCAGCGCGCAAGCGAGGTTGTAGTGGGCCTCGGCAAATTCTGGCTTCAGTCGCAGCGCCTCATTAAACTGAACCAGCGCGTCATCGAACCGGCCGGGCATCTTCTCGAGTGCACTTCCCAGATTGTTATGCTCTTCGGCATCGTCCGGTCTTAGGCGCAGGGCTTCTTCGTACTGGGCGATGGCCTCCATCCTTCGCCCCGGCAACGCCTCCAGTTCGCAACCCAGGTTGTTATGTGCAAAGGCATTTTCAGGGCACTTGGCCACCGTATCGGACCATAGGGCCGGGGCACTGCGGTAAGTCTCATTTCTGACGAAGGTCATCCCGCCCAGCCCTACTGACAGGGCAAAGCAGCATGGCAGCGCCGCGCGGCCGAGCTTACGAAAGACTAAGGAAACCCCCAGCACAACCACGGGAATCAGGGCCAGGTACATCCGGTGTTCCGCTGCCGTCTGCCGATTGCCTGGAATCAGGCTTGTCGGGGCGAGGATCGAGAAAAGCCAGGCTCCTGCCAGACCGAGGGATTTCATGCCTATGCCTTGGCGCGAGAGAGCCCACGCGGTTGCCGCGATCAGGCCGATCACAACCAGTGCGGACGGCAGGGATGCCCAGGAATCGGTCGCCCACTGGGTGCCGTAGTCGAAGACCAAAGGGTGTGGCCACAGAGCGAGCTTCAAGTAGCGCACGACCGCCGGAAATTGGGTCAGTGCATACTGTGTCCACGGCACGCCAACGCCAAATCCAGAGGTCCCTCCGCGGCCGTGCGTCGAAAAAACCAGGAAGGGCAGGATTACCCAGGTCGTGCACAGCCCGGCATAAGCCGCCTTGTGGCGACGCAGCGCGTCACGAAAGTTTCCGGCAAGAAAAGTGCGATCGTAGAGCAGCACCATCAACGGTGCGGAGACCATAACCTCCTTGGTAGCCATGCCCAAAAGGCAGGAGATAATCGAGAGGATGACCCAAATTGCTTTGTTCCGACCGCCTGCATCAGCACCCCGAATGAAACAATACAGCGTGAGGAGGTAGAACAGCCCCATGAGGGATTCGGCGCGCTGGATGATGTACGTTACCGATTCGGTCTGCAGGGGATGCAGCGTCCACATCAAGGTGGCGCACAGTGCGGCGAGAGCGGCTGACGGGGCTGCATATCGGGAAAACGTGTGCCGGAGAATACCCAGCAGGGTTAACCCGGCCAGAATGTGGATTATCAGGTTCAGCAGGTGGTAGCTCCACGTTTCGGTCCCACTTGCTGCGTAATTGATCGCGAGAGAGAGATTCAGGACAGGTCTACCGCCCGCGGTGGTGTTAAACGCTGGCGCCAACGCGGTGGTGATATGTTGGATGGATCGGTTGTGGGCTATGGTGGCAACGTCATCGAACAGCAGCGGTACGGAGAGGGTTCGGCTGTAGGCTGCGATTGCCCCAACCGCCAGAATCGGTCCGCTTAACAGGTCAATCCAGTCCACCCCTTGAGCGGAAATGGTCGTCTGTGCAGGGGGGTGTTCGGCAAGGCCGGGCTCGGGCATGATAGGCGCCGTGTGGGTTGGACGGCTCCAATGAAGCTGGCCAGAACCCGATCTTCCTTTCAAGCCGATTGGCCGGTCTTGAACCTCGGGAGGGCCTGCTCTCCAGACTTTGAGGAGTTGAGACGACTACACTCTGTTGGGCGCGCCCGGTAAGACAGCGGAACGCCCAGGTAAACCTCGCTGGGCACGGCGCGCGCCATGCCGACTGTCAACGCGCGAAAAAGCCGCGCCGGGCGCTGCCGAGAAGCAGGCCGTCATCGAGCAGAGCATTGAGTTTGTCTGCGGCGGTAGAGGCACCCACAAGCCATACTTGCGTGCACGGGCTGCGCGACCGCGCCGTCTCAATTGAACAGAGGCCTCTATAGGGCCCAGCCGCCGTCGATCAGGTGGGCCTGCCCGGTCGTGAAGGAGGACTCATCCGAAGCCAGGTAAGTCGCCAGGTAGGCGATCTCATCGGGCTTTCCGATCCGGCCCATGGGCTGGCGGGCAACGAAGTCAGCCTGGACCTCAGCAAACGACCGACCGCTCACGCGGGCCTGGGTGCGGATGCGCTCCTCAAGGGACTGCGATTCCACGGTCGCTGGACAGATCGCGTTGCATCGAATTCCCTTACGGATGAAGTCGACGGCCACCGATTTGGTGAGCCCAATCACCGCGGCTTTGGTCGCGCCGTAGACGAAGCGGTTCGGAACACCCTTCACGCTCGAGGCACCCGAGGAGATGTTGATGATCGACCCTCCCCCGCCCGCGATCATCCCCGGGAGAAACCCGCGTATCATTCGGTACATGGAGCGCACGTTCAGGTCGAAGCTGAATGCCCAGTCGGACTCGGAGCAGTCGAGAATCGTCCCGTGGTGGACGAAGCCTGCGCAATTAAAAAGCACGTCAATCCGGCCCGTATCGCGGCAGAACGCCTCGATCGCGGCCGGGTCAGTGACGTCCAGGCGGTGTGGCTCGACCCCTTTGACTCGGGAGAGCCTGTCTGCGTCAATGTCGGTTGCGATCACGCGGGCTCCCTCGCGGGCGAACATCTCCGCGCATGCTAACCCGATCCCGCTAGCGGCTGCGGTGACCACGGCAATTTTATTGGAAAGTCGCTCGGCCATAATTGAGGCCATACCATCGCCACGTAGCGCCGTCGAGGCAAGACGTTCGTGAGCGGCGCTCTCCTGAGATATTCCGGTGGGATGGCCACTGGGCATCCGCCTATGGGATTGGTCGGCTCATTCCCAAGAATCGCCAAAATTCTCAAGGCGAAACGTTCTGACAGGGCTCCTAACTTCAGAGACCTGGAGATCTTTCACGGACGACCCGGCCTGATCGGGATCGTGACCTGCTCTGGGGTCGACTACCCGAGCATCGAGTTGGAGCACTTGACGCGTAGCCATGGCAGGATGAGCGACATGTGTGCCACACCTTCGCCACAGTTGATACGTCTAACCGGAAATTTTCGGCCTAGTCTTTGGGGTGGTCTCTCGGACGAGGCATCAGATGAACCCCTTTGCCGCATTTGGAGAGCTAAGGCCCGTCCGGGAAGCAAGCCTCCACATCATGGGCGCGCAACGCCGAGCGGAGCTCCTAGCGGCTGAGCTCGCGTGGGGGCTGGGGGAGGATGGAGAATTGAGATGCAGCAGCTTCAAATAATGCCAATGTTGGGGAAAATGAACCCTTGCAGCCTGTGCAGCCGCAATGGAGAACTGTACTCGCGATCTTGACACGTATGCCGCAGGCCCGATCGCATGTTTTCGATTTCCGAAAGAATATTGCTAACTTTTGAGTCCAATCCGAACAAGCCTCTAACTGTGCACATCACCCTCCGTGGCATTACTTGGAACCATACACGCGGCCTGCTGCCGATGCAGGCGACCGCTCAACGGTATCATGAGCTGCATCCAGAGATCGAAATCATATGGGAGAAACGCTCCCTGCAGGCCTTTGCTGACGAGAGCATCGCCGATCTATCGAAGCGTTTCGACCTACTGGTCATCGACCATCCCTCAACAGGCGAGGCTGCAGCACATGGCCTGTTCCTTCCACTCAGCGATCACCTTCCGGCTGAATTCCTGGCCGATCAGGCCGGCAACTCGGTGGGCAAGTCCCATGTCTCCTACCAGATGGATGGCAAACAGTGGGCATTGGCGATTGACGCTGCGACGCCCATCGCCGGATGGCGCGAAGATCTGCTCGAAAGGGCCGGAGAGCAGGTGCCCCAGACATGGGAGGAACTGCTGCACTTGGCAAAGCGAGGCATGGTGGCTTTCTGCGGCTGGCCCGTGGACTGCCTGATGTACTTTTACACTTTCTGCATCAACGAGGGCGAAACTCCGTTTGGGCCGGACAAAGAGCGCGTGGTGTCTGAGGAGGTCGGTGTGCGCTCCCTCTTGTCCCTGAAGGAGCTTGCCGATGCCTGCGATCCCGCTGGTTTCTCGCGCAATCCGATCCAGTCGTGGGAACTCCTGACGCTACAGGACAAGGTGGCCTACTGTCCCATGGCGTACGGATACTCGAACTACGCGCGCCCGGGCTATAGCAGGAAAGTCCTGCGCTTCGGTGGCCTGGTGTCGCGTAACGGGAAGCGGTTGACGTCCACGCTGGGAGGGACAGGTCTGGCCATTTCCGCGCAAACAAAACAGCGAGCGGTGGCGGTCGAATACGCGCAATTCTGTGCATCGCAGGACGTCCAAATTGGGCTTTTCACCCAGGCTGGTGGGCAGCCCGGCCACCGCGCGGCGTGGCTCGATCCCGAGAACAACCGGCAAACACGCCACTTCTTCCAAGACACCTTGGGCACCCTCGATGCCGCCTATCTGCGAGCTCGCTTCGATCACTATATCGATTTTCAGACCAAGGCTCCAATCCCGATAGTCGGTGCGCTGCAGGGCAAGCTGGCCCCCAAGGAGGCTCTTTCTCAGCTGAACGCTCTATTTCGGTCCTATCCGGCCCGCTGAGCGGCTTCAATAACGCTCCCACGCGGGTCCGGCCAGACGAACGGTTGATGCCCCCTGCCTGATGTTTGCGGTACTCAGCTGACCGAACTCGCCGACCGGGCTGACCGGGCAATGACGGCGATGCGGCTGGCCTTGGTGCGTTGCATTACCCGGGTTGGTGGGGTGGGGGACTGTTCTTGGAGCCGCATGCTGCGGCTGGCTGCGGGGAGGAGATTGCCTTCGGATTCTTTAGCTTGGACGTGTCTGGAATGGTTCCCTTTGATCGGAAATAGTGTTTGTCCTAGAGTTATGGCTGGCGGGCGTGAGAGCACAAGACGAGGTGTCGAATCACCCACAGGTGGAGCCGCTGCGCGTGTTTGCTATGGTGGATATTCCCAAGGATGGAAGCCTCCAGCCGGCAATCTTTGCATAAAGATGAGAGCAGCTCCTGTAGCACAAACCATCCCCTGCCGATAAAAGGCCAGACCGTAAGGAGAATCTTCACCGAGTTGGGCTCCGGCGAGCCGCAGATCGACACGCTGATTGCCGACGGAGTCATTTCGATTGAGAAGCATAAGGTTTGAACTGGCACTCGGAATCTGTTCAAGAACTCCGATCATTTCTATTCCCCGCCGCCGCTGGTTTCGGATAATTCCGATTGCTCTGATCATGTACACGATCTCGTACATGGATCGGACCAACGTCTCCTTGGCTCTTGATCGCCGGATATCGTCCATGCTGGGAGATCTGGCGATGGACGACAGGATGAAGGGAGCCGCAGCCGGAATATTCTTCCTGGGTTACATTCTTCTGCAGATGCCGGGGGGGTATGTTGCCCAGCGCTGGAGCGCAAAGAAGCTGATCAGCCTCTGCCTGGCGACATGGGGAATTTGCGCCATGGCTTGCGGAATGGTCCACTCCTTCAGTCAGCTCGCGGTGGCGCGTTTCTTCTTGGGATTCGCGGAAAGCGGTGTCTTCCCCGCAGTGATGGTTCTGCTCTCGAATTGGTTTCCGGCTGGCGAACGGGTGAGGGCCACCGCTCTGGTCTGCCTCAGCCAACCCTTGGCGGTGGCTGCCACAGCCCCATTAACCGGGTGGTGCCTTGGCGTCTTTGGCTGGCGCGTCACGCTGATCACGGAAGGAGCTTTTGCCATTCTTCTCCTGCCGATATGGTGGCTATTCATTTTTGACAGGCCCAAAGATGCACGCTGGCTCCCGGATGAAGAGCGCGGGTACATCGAAAAGGAGATTGCGGCAGAAGGGGCCTCACTCGAACCGATTGAGCCTGTTCCGTTCTGGCGGATCCTGTTGCGTCGAGAAGTGTTCCTCCTCAGCGCCATCTGCATTCTCTACTCCTCCGATGCGTACGGCTGCATGACTTTCTTCACCAGCAGCTTGAGAAATCGGGAATTTACCGGCCTCGAATACGGAATACTGTTCGCGATCCCCTACCTGATTACCGCAGTCCTGATGATACTCAATTCCTGGCATTCAGACGCAACCCGGGAGAGGCGAGGGCACGCCGCGGTGGCCCTGAGCTTGAGCGGCGCCTGTCTGATCTTGAGCGTGATCTACAGGGAGTATTTTTGGATCTCATACGCTTTTATGTGCTTTGCCATACCCGGCGCGTTTGCCGTCCTCGGGCCATTTTTCGCGATTCCCGCGGAGATATTTCCGCGTGCCTATCTTGGGCCACTGATCGGGACCGTGAATTCAGTCGGAAGTTTGGGCGGTTTTTTCGGCCCCTATTGTGTCGGCTGGCTGGTCAGCGTCTACCACAGCGTATCGATCCCCTTTGTTCTTATGGGCATTGGAATGCTCACTGCTGCTGCTCTGACATTTCTGCTGCCGAAGGCACCGAAAACCATCGGCGCATAAGATTGCTACCTGCGCCAGCATTCGGAGCGATCAACGCAGCGATGATGCTCAACGTTTCCGGTAACGGGCGCTTTTGCCTGACGTGACCCGCAGCGGACGAATCTTCTACGAGAAGCAGGCCCCTCCGCTGACGTCGAGTCCAACGCCGGTGATGAATCCGTCGTACTCGGAAGCGAGAAAGACGGCGGTTCGCCCAATGTCCTCAATCGTGCCGGCGCGGCCCAGCGGAATGTTCGCCAAAGGAGCCCTCTGTGCCTCGGGAGGCGTATGCTGTTCATGGAGGCGCGTGCCCAGCACAAGTCCGGGGAGGATGGCATTGACCCTGATGCCAGCCGACGCCAGCTCCCGCGCCAATCCCCGGGTGAGCGTGAGCACCGCACCCTTCGCGGTGGAGTAAGGCACCGCTCCGGCGCTGCCTCCGAGGCGCGCCGAGATCGAGGACAGGTTCACAATGCTTGCCCCACCGTTGGCCTTAGCCGATGCGGTCAGGTGCGGAAGCGCGGCCCGCGTTACCCTTCGAAGGCTGTCCACGTTAAGGGACATGATGTCTGCCCAATAACCATCGTCGGCCTCGGAGAACGGCCGCCGGGTTAGGAGTGACCCCGCGTTATTAACGAGAATGTCGAGGCCCCCTAGAAATTGAACAGCCGAGGCAACAATACGCTCGCATTGGCCCGCATCGGTGAGGTCAGCCGGCGCGTAGAAGCAGCGCCTGCCAAGTCTGCTTGCCTCCTCTGCGAGAGAAAGCGCCCCAGCAGAGCTCGTCTTGTAGTGAACGAAGACATCGCAGCCCGCCCCCAGCAGCATCCGGCTAATTCCGAGACCAATACCCTGTGCCCCAGCGGTTACCAAGGCGCGCTTGCCAAGAAGTTTGCCCATGAGATTCGTGACTCAGAAATGAGCCTGGACTCGGGAGATTGCCAAGGCAATAGCCTGGGCGGCCTACAAAATCTGGGGCTGCCTGAAACGGCTTAGAGTTGACCAAGGTGCGGCCTAAACGGGGCGGATGTTGCACGAAGGATTGTAGTAAGAGAACTTATCTGCGTATCTATGTTTTCAATGGCACTTCCGCTCTGAGAGGAAATACACGATTTGGTTGGGTCGGATGTCCACTGCTGCTCTAGGCATTGTAATCCGCGACATTTTGTGGGACAACGCCGATTGACTATAGCAAAAAGGAGACCAACGAATGCCAAAGTTTGCTGCAAATCTCACAATGCTTTTTACAGAAGCGCCGTTCCTTGATCGGTTCGCGCTCGCGCGGGAGGCCGGGTTTCGATTCGTCGAGTTCCTGCTCCCCTATGGGTACAGCGCGAAGGAGCTAAAAGCCCGACTCGATGCGAATAGTCTCACGCAGGTGCTGTTCAACCTGCCGTGTGGGGATTGGCCCGGAGGTGACCGCGGAATTGCTGCGAACCCGGGGAGAATTGATGAGTTTCGTATCGGGGTATCGCGCGCCATTGAATACGCATTAGAGTTGAATGTCCCCCGGCTTAACTGCCTCGCGGGGAAGAGAAATCCAAAGTACAGTGTTGAAGAGCACTGGGCCGCGCTGGTCCAAAACGTAAGGTTCGCCGCGGAGGCATTGAACCGGCATGGACTGACTCTAGTTGTCGAGCCAATCAATCATTTTGATATTCCAGGATTCTTTATAAACCGGACCGAACAGGCTCTGAAGCTTATCGAGGAGGTCCAGGCCGGCAACGTGCTGATCCAATACGACGTTTACCATGCTCAACGGGAGGAGGGGGAAGTCGTGGCTACACTGCGCAAGAGTATGCCCAAGATCGGGCATATCCAGGTTGCTGACAATCCGGGGCGAAACCAGCCGGACACCGGTGAGATTAACTATCCGTTTGTCCTTAAAGAAATCGACGCACTAGGGTACCAGGGATACGTGGGCCTCGAATATGTTCCTCGGCCTGACAGCAAGGCCTCGTTCGGTTGGATCACTAAGTTTGGTTACACGTTATAGCACGGGCTGATCCCCGCGTCGGCGGGTCTCTCGCGACCCCGTTGCCGTGAATTGTTGCGACCACCTGGCGCCTAGTTCCCACTGGGCCGTTGCTCCCGGCCGTCGGGGAATACAGGGCAAATCCTTACCGCGGTGCCCGTTGAGCCACAGTCTGTTCTTCCACAGAACCGAGAAACTATCTCCGCACGAAAGCGTGATCAGGGGTGCTTCAGCTGGAAGCCTCCGTCAATCGTGACAATCTGGCCGGTAATATAGGAGGATTCGTCAGAAAGCAGAAACGCAACAACTGCAGAAATGTCGTCCGGAGTGCCAACCCGTCCCATCGGAATCTCCTCTCTGAACTTCTTTAGTACAGCCCCCGGCTTTACCCCCAACATCGCGCTGCGTGTGTTGTCGATTTCTTGCCACATGGGAGTCTCGATGACCCCAGGGCTTATCGCATTTACCCGGATTCCGTGTGGGGCGAATGCCAAAGCAAACGTCTTGGTGATGTGATTGATGGCTGCCTTGCTCGCAGCGTAGTCTGCTTGATCGGGTCGGGGGCCCGAGCCTGAAATTGACGATGTCGCGATGATTGATCCGGTCCAGCCCCGTTCGATCATCAGCTTCCCGATGGCCTGAATGCTGAAGAATACGGAGCGGAGATTTATCCCCATGACCAGGTCCCACTGTGGAGGGTCTAGCTCAAGCAGTGGTTTGATCTTGATAATCCCCGCAAGAGGCACGAATCCGTCGATGCGCCCAAATCTGCTGATTGCCGCATCACCGAGCCGCTTCCCAAGCTCTGGATCGCGGGCGTCGAGCACCAACAACTCCGGTCTTACCGAGGTCGTCGGCATCTGAGCAGCCAGGGCACGTAGCGAGTCCGCATTTACGTCTGCTAGGACCAGCGACGCGGCCTCTTGGGAGAGGCGTCGAGCGACACCGCCCCCTATGCCGCCACCGGCCCCTGTGATAATGAAAACCCTGTTCTTGAACCGGTCACTCATCATAGCGTGCCTTTTCCTTGGAGCTCCGCGCAGCGTTCGTCACGACAGAATCCGTAGAGCACCGCATCTCTCGTCAAAACGACTGGCTGCGTCAACTGCCATTTTCCTCTGCTGCAGAGCAGCCCGTTTGCTGAGCCCTATGCCCTAAGCGTATATAGGCAATTTGGCTATAAACGGATCAGCGTGGAACACGCGTGTGTCAGATGTGATTTTGCCGCTCTATCGTGCGGACTCACTCAGAAACTTCTCGACAGTCGAGTCCGTTGTACGTGATTAAGGTAATCGCACCTTAACCCTACGGACAGCAGAAGGGTTTCGCGCGCAAAATCTCATTTTGGAAAAGACGCCTACACAATTGAGGGGGGAGAACCTCGGCGGCCGTGCCGATGGCGAGGCCGGTCCTGCTTCTCCTCATGGAGGGCAGACAAGGTCCCCGTTATCCCAATTGCGCTCCAATCCATGGGTGGTCGTGGCGTTGTTATGGCTGGTCGTCTGCTCGGATTACCTGATTCGGTTGATGACAACGACAATGCACGGGTCTCTTACACACGAGATCCCCATGACGGAGGCGCAATTTGGGTTGCTGACCTCTGCACTGTTCTGGGCCTATGGGTTGATGAGTCCCGTGGCGGGCTTTTTAGCAGACCGTTTTTCGCGTTCTCGGATCATCGTGATCAGCATGTTTGCATGGTGCCTGAGCACCTGGCTGATGGGGTATGCCACAAGTTTCCACCAGCTAGTCATCTTTCGAACGCTGATTGGAGTTTGCGAGGCGTTCTATTTGCCGACAGCCCTCGCTCTCATCAGCGACTATCACCCCGGGTCCACTCGATCGCTGGCGACAGGAATTCACAATTCGGGGTACGTGTTCGGAATCGGTGTCAGCGGGGCAGCTGGTTGGCTGGCCGACCAACACAGCAGCCATTATGTTTTTGTCCTCATTGGTCTCGCGGGTATGGCGTATAGCATTCCCTTGTACCTACTGCTGCGCGACAAGGGCTCAACTGAGCGGGTTGCTTCATCGTCAGCGCCGAGCGCTGCACCGGTGCGCCTCGGGCCGACACTCCGTAGCCTGTTCAGCCATGGCTCCTATGCATTGACCCTAATTAACTGGGCGCTCGTCGGAGTTGCGGGCTGGGCCGTTTTCGCTTGGGTCCCCGTTTTTCTTCAAGAGCATTTTCACCTTAGCCAGGGTAGGGCAGGCCTTTATTCGACGGTGTACATGAATGCTGGGGCGATCGTCGGCATGATAATATCTGGTGCCTGGGCGGACTATTGGAGTCGCAGCAACACCCGAGGACGGATGTACGTCGCCGCGATTGGGTTCCTTTTTGCGGGCCCAGGGGTCTTTCTGACTGCGACGTCGCCCTCGTTGATCTTGGCTGTGGTTGGGCTCGTCAGCTTCCGTCTGTTCTTCGCATTCGTGGATTCGAATATGATGCCAATCTTGTGTGAAATTGTAGATCCGCGGTTCCGTGCAACGGCATATGGCATCCTGAATTGCACCGGATCGATGGCGGCCGGTGTCGGCATCTACGTCTCGGGCGCATTGCGAGACGGAAGAATCGACCTTAGCCTTGTCTATAAGGTAGTTGCAGGCGTGTGCCTCTTGATTTCGTTAATCTATTATCTCACAAAGCCGCAGTCAGCGAGCGAGCGAAACTTCGCCAAGTAGGAAACATCTGGCGACAGCCTAGACCGCGCTTCCGAAGGATACCTACTTTGTGCGAATCGTGGCCAGGGGTAGCGGCGAGATGCCTGTAATAGAATTCTAATCCGAGGCGAACTTGCTGGGCCACCGTGGACGGCGTCCCCGCTTATGAGGTGGAGCGTAGTGGGCTCCCAATTCTTAAATAAGATGCATTATAGCAACATCCTGCGCGAGGTTGATTGACTGTTTTTGTGCAGAAGGCCTCACTGCGATCATGTCCGCTGTGGGGCACCCGAATGAATGGCCGCTGGAGAGGTGCCGGAATTGCCTTTTAGGCGAAAATTCCAAATTCGCGCACAATAGTTCTAAAGAAAGCATCTTAATTCAAGACCCTGAGGCTGCGCCTGCTCCATACTGCTGTTGCTACTGTCGCGACCGCGCATAGAGATTGCCCAACAAATCACCCCAGCACCCGAGTTTCCCCATATTATGAAGACAGCTCACCAATCGGCAAGGGATTCAGCGATGACAAGCTATGAGCGTGTCAGCCGTTGCTTGGAGTTCCGTACGCCCGACCGTGCCCCGCGCGAGCTATGGGATCTGCCGTGGCTGCAGCAATATGCCCGCAAGGAATACGAGGCGTTCATAAATCGGTTTCCAAGCGACTTTACCACCGCGCAAGCCCTGGCGATCGGAGAGCGCTGTAGGGGCGAGCCGAGCGTTATGGGGAACTACACAGATGCGTGGGGATGCGTCTGGACCGTTGCGGAGGATGGAGTGATCGGCGAGGTCAGAGAGCCGCCCCTTGCTGATTGGGCAGCGCTGGATCACTACCAGCCTCCTTGGGAGATCTTTCGGCGAGGAGATTGGGGAGGAGCGCAGCGGATGTGCGAAGCGAACCGAAAGGGTCCGAAAAAATTCATGAGGTGCGCGGACATTCGTCCGTTCGAGCGGATTCAGTGGCTGCGGGGATCGGAAAACACATTCATCGACCTGGGCGAAGAGGCGCCGGAATTCTTCCGGTTGCTCAAGATGGTGCACGAATTCTTTGTCGAAGAACTCACGTACTGGCTTAAGCTCGACTGTGATGGAATATTTTTCCCTGACGATTGGGCTGGGCAGAGAGGCCTGCTGATCTCTCCAGCCCAGTGGCGAAGGGTCTTTAAGCCGCTGTACAAGGAGTACTTTGAGATGGTGCACAAGGCCGGAAAAAAGGTGTTCTTTCACACGGACGGCAACATCACGGATCTTTACGAGGAGTTCATCGAAATTGGCGTAGACGCGATCAATTCGCAGCTCTTCTGCATGGACATCGAGGACTTGGCCAAACGCTTCAAGGGCAGGATCACGTTTTGGGGTGAGATTGACCGTCAGCGCATTCTTCCGTTTGGCTCGCCCGACGACGCTTACCGCGCCGTGGCCCGAGTGAGAAAAGCGCTCGATGACGGGCGCGGAGGTGTGATCGGACAATGCCAGTGGGGCATTCGCAACCCTCCTGAGAACATTGCCGCCGTGTTCGAGGCCTGGGATATGCCGCTGCCGGAGCTACTGGCGAGGACGGAAGGTCGCGTAGCAGCACCGCCGCCGTCAGGAGCCAATGCAGCGACTCCGGCTAAGGTCAGCTCACCTTTTATCGAGGCTGAATATAGGCGATATGCACGGGGCGGAAACGCGACCCTTACCGGTGTTGCGTCCATGAAAACAGCCGGCGGTGAGGTTAAGCCGGGAGCAGCCTGCGTTGTCACCGTTGTGCCTGCTACGCCTTACACGCGGGAGAGGTTCCGGCTGATGTCCCAGTACCCCCGGGCGCAACTTGAGGCTCCTGATTCGCGCCTGGAAGCATATACGCGGACAGCTGTTGCGGATGCTAACGGGAAATTCACGTGCGACCATCTACCGGCCGGCGATTACATCCTGACCTGCACGATCCGGTGGCAGTATGTCGGCAGGATGGGGCTCACCACGGCCAAGGGGCAAGCGGTTGCCTACGCAACGGTGTCGGAACATCAGACCAAGGAGGTCCAACTCTCCGGATGACGTCAGGTTGTCCGTCCGCGGGTTATCGGAGGTTGCGTAGTCCCGATGGCATATCTAGCGAACGCCCAAAAGGAAAAATTTATGAGCAAAAGCCTGATGCAACTAACGGCCGAATTCGGCACCGGTTTCTGGAACGACTCTTGCGAGCCGAATGAGTTGCGGGATGCCCTCGCACACGGAGCCATTGGGGCTACGTCAAATCCCGTAATTGTCGCCACCGTAGCGAAGAGCGCCTCGGAGATATGGAACCCCGTCATCGATCAGTTTATTAGGAGCCGTGCCACTGGAACCGAGGACGATGTGGGCTGGGACTTGACCGCTGAGGTTGTCAGGAAGGCAGCGGCTCTGTTGATGCCGGTATACGAGAGAAGCGGCGGCCGTGACGGGCGCCAGTCGCTCCAGGTCAACCCAAAGAATTTTCGCAATGTGGACGCGATGGTGGCCCAGGCCGAGGAGCTGTTCCGGACCGCACCGAATGTCGCGGTGAAGCTGCCGGTCGTGGCAGCTGGTCTTGGGGCGATCGAAGAGGCTACCGCTCGCGGCATTGTGGTCACCCCGACCGTCTGCTTCAGCGTTTCCCAGGCGGTTGCGGCTGGAGAAGCGATCGAACGTGGGCTCGAGCGAGCTAAGAAGTCGGGCAAACAGATTCAGTCGATGAGGCCCAATGTTGCGGTTATGGTCGGCCGGCTAGATGACCATCTCAAACGCGTGATGGAGGCACAGAAGATCAGCGTCGATCCTGGCTGTTTGGAATGGGGCGGCGTGGCCGTGTTCAAGCGTTCCTACCAGATCTTCCAACAGCGTGGTTTCAGGAGTGTGCTTCTAGCGGCGGCCTATCGGAACCACATGCAGTGGTCGGAGATGATTGGCGGGAAGGTGAACCTGACAATCCCCTATTCCTGGTGGAAACGGTTCAATAACTCGAAGATCGAGGTAAGGCCCCGCATGGAAGAACCCGTGCGTGCGGACATAATCGCGATGCTCGAAGACAATTTCCCAGATTTTCGGCGAGCCTATGATCCCCAAGGCCTCGCTCCCGACGAATTTGCTTCGTTCGGGCCTACTGCCCACACGCTCAAGCAGTTTATCGGGGGGTACAATGAGCTGTTGGCTCTCATTAGAGAGCGAATGCTCCGGTAATGGGGCGTTACAGCGACGAATGATTGTTCTTTCCCCCAGGCGGCAGATTGTCGAGGACACTGTTTGCGCTGCAACAAGCCACCCACCACCAAAAGGGCCCGACAGCATCTTGCACAATTAACACACAACGGAGTTATACCATGAAGAAAATTGGTTTCATCGGCTTAGGCGTAATGGGGAAACCCATGGCCAAGAATCTTATTAAGGCGGGCTATCAGCTGGTGGTCTGCGACATTGTTCCGGCAGCAGTCGCCGAACTCGTTTCAGTGGGTGCTGTTTCGGCTCCAACTGCAAAGGACCTGGCCTCAAGAAGCGATATCGTCATCACGATGCTACCCAATTCTCCGGAGGTTAAGCAGGTGATCTTGGGAGAGAACGGTGTCATCGAGGGCCTCCGCGCCGGCAGTATTGTTGTGGACATGAGTTCGATTTCGCCGCTGATGAGCCAAGAGGTGGCGAAGAAGCTCTCTGCGATGAAGGTGCCAATGCTGGATGCGCCGGTGAGTGGCGGCGAGCCCAAGGCGATCAGCGGGACCCTCGCAATTATGGTGGGTGGACCAAGCGCGACGTTTGAGGAGGTTAAGCCCATCCTCTCCGCAATGGGATCTTCGGTGACTCATGTGGGCGACATCGGCAGCGGCAACATCACCAAGCTCGCCAACCAAATCATTGTAGCGCTCAATATCGCGGCTGTCGCCGAGGCATTGGTACTCGCAACGAAGGCGGGCGTTGACCCTGAGCGTGTCTATCAGGCGATCAGAGGTGGGCTTGCGGGAAGCACGGTCTTGGACGCAAAGGTCCCGCTAATCCTGAAGGGCAACTTCAAACCCGGCTTTCGCATGGAGCTTCATATCAAAGATCTGCTCAATGCGCTTGAGACGGGACACTCAGTGGGCGTGCCAATGCCCCTTTCGAGCCTAGTGCTGGAGTTCATGCAGGCGCTCAAGGTGGATGGCAAAGGCAAGGACGATCACGGCGGGCTCATTCAGTTCTACGAGAAGCTGGCCAAGGTCGAGGTCCGCAAGTAACGCCTTGGGCCAAACTGGCTCCGCGGGTTTCCCAGCCCAGGCGCCAGATGATAAGCCGTTACACCACAGGCAGCGGCCTTGCGGGCCCGCTGGGGTGAAAACCGTCGCCCGTGCGATCTCACTTCAACTGCAGATCGTCGGCTATCTCTCCGAGCCACGTTCTCATCCGGTCACGGTGAGCGGCTTCAAATTGCGGTGAGAGTTTGTAGAAGTCGGCCCGACATACGAACTGGCCGGCCGCATTGCGGCGGCCAACATACGGGAAGCTGAAGTAGTGAAAGACCTTCTGCTTCGCGGAAGGGCGCCCGCCGGGGCTCGAGTCGAGCTCGGCGAGACAGGTGCGTGCAAGGTCTGATCCTGCAGTTGCTTCGCGCCTCGCGTACGCGACCGCATCGGACCACCAGCGCTTAAAAAGCTCCGGATGATAGTCCTGCAGTAGTTCCGCAAAGATAATCGGGAGCATCGGCGAGACCTTGAAGTGCACCTTGCCTCCTGTCGCGCGTCCAAATGCCTGGCGAGTTGCTTTCTGCAGATCGTCGCCGGAGTGCACGTCGAGGGTGAGTTCAAATTCGGATGCAATTTGAAACTGTGCTCGGGTGCGCGACTCAAGCCCTGCTAGGCCGTCCGGACACCGGTAATCATACCCCTTTTCCTGGCCAAAGTTCGGGGCTAGATGGGTGATCGGAAGACCCCTTCGGCGAATCTCCCTGGCGAGAAACAGGACCTCGGTGTCGGTGGTGAGACAGTCAAAGGCGGCGACCTCTGGCGGATGCTCGTCCACCGTAAGTTCCAGGTCGAACGGCACGCCATTCTTAAGCGAGACGATGTACTTCGCGAGGTCGCCCACCGTGTCGAGGGCCTTCCAATACTTGCCCACGAAACGTCCGAGTTCAGCCTGGTCGATGCGATACGCTCTGCCACCCACGCTGAAGGGGCGAGTGTGGTGCTCGATGACGCCGCTGCGCTCAGTTGCATCCGGAATGTCCTTAGTGAGGAAGGACTCCGCCGCAGCTTTTGATGGCTCATTGAGGGCCGCATAGTTCAGTACGTCGGCCACGTCCAAGGTAAAAAAGGAGTAATAGCGCGACGCGCGGATCAGACGCTTCGCATGCTCCACGCCGGCTGGGCCGCGTTTTACCTGGAGATGATCCGCGTCAGCACCGTACCGGAAGGGGCGCTCGTATTTTAGCGCCGCAAGCACTCCCGCCACCCACAGGCCCTCGAAGGTACTGCCGGTAAATCCCGCCTCGATCATTCCAAAGTTGGTGGCATAGTTGGTTTCGGGCGGCCGGCCTTCAAGCACGTCGTCCAGGAGGTTCAACTCGCGAACCGAGTTCTGGATTGCATTCGCGGCATGACCCCTGTTGGCCAGGTAGTCGAACATGCCTGGCCACACATGCGTCGTCATTCTATCTCCTATCCCGATCCTCGGGGTTGCGCCCAGCGCCCGGGGGCCTTTCTCGGGTTTAAGGAGCCGACAGTAGCTATCAATGACCGCGGCATGTGCTGGGAATACAGAGACGGCGTTACCATCAGACAGCTGCCACTGATCTATGAGCGCTCCCAGTCGAGGATCGGCGGCGCCACGACCTATTCGAACAAAGCAGTCTTGTCCGTCGCGTAAACTGGCTAGAAACCACACGGCACTGTTTTCGAGCGAGACGGAGCCGCTCCAAATTGTAATCGTCTCTGACGAGACGGGAGAGGCCCCTTGCCGCAGGGCCTTTGCGCAAGCCGCCCAATCGTAACCGGCGGCTCTCAGTTGCGTGCAAGCGGCACCCGCGTCCCACGTGCCTGTGTCTAAGATCGCCGGATTCTGGGCCGGATTGATGTCCAATTTTCCGAATTTCATGGATGAGCTTAAGTGTCGAATACCGTGTTCAGAGAAGAGCGCGGGCGGATTGTGGTTTCTAGAAAGCTCTTCCCAGACAGGGTCGTTTCGCCTCGAGTGTCTTAATGTTGCTGAAGCAGCCTTTGATCGCTCCGCAGCATTTGGTAATTGCTCCGCAGATATTGATCTTCCGACCGGGCCTGGCTCAGGATATCATTTCTCACCGCTCGTTTAGCTCTGGCGCCAGACATTTTGACGCTGATGGCCCCGAGAGATCGATCGGTCCCGTATTGGCCTATCGCAATTGGTAGCGACATTTTCAACGCCGAATACTAAAGGCTGAGCTTTTTCCAATGAACTCCAAACTGTTTCCGGAAGTCTTCTCGATGAGCGGCATGACAGCGGTCATCACTGGTGGTGGCACAGGCATTGGTCGGGCGATTGCCCACAGCATGCATGCGGCCGGTGCGTTCACCGTTCTGCTTGGCCTCGACGAAGGTGAGCTTGCAGAGACGGCATCTGAACTGGGGAAGCGGGTGGGATATGTGCGCCACGACGTCACGGATGTGGACGGGGCTCCGGGCCTCGTTGAGCGAATTACGGCGGAATGGGGCCCCATTTCCTGCTTGGTCAACAACGCGGGAAATCACCTCAAGAAGCCGGCGATCGAGACCACGGCCGAAGAGTTTCAGCGCGTTCTCTCAACTCATGTGCTCGGAGCGCACGCCCTGACAAGGGCCGTTGCCCCCGGAATGCTCGTCCGCGGAAGCGGTAGCATCCTGTTCACGACCTCTGTAACTGCGTTCATTGGTGTTCCCCTGCTTGTGGCGTATTCTGCGGCCAAGGCCGCTCACATTGGCATGGTTCGCACACTCGCTGCTGAATTCTCGCCATCGGGAGTCCGGGTGAACGCCATCGCTCCTGGTTGGATCGAGACGGCGATGTCCGCGAAAGCGTTAGCCGGCGATCCGGAACGAGCCAAGAAGGTGATTGGGCGGACCCCCTCAGGGAGACTGGGACGCCCGGAGGACATTGGGTGGGCTGCAGTCTATCTTGCCTCAGCCGCTGGGCAGTACGTTACCGGCACCACATTATTCGTCGACGGGGGAGCGAGTAGTGGCTTCTGAGTGAGTTGCAAAGGGTTTGCCGGACTGAAACTGTTGGCACCGTGTTTACCGGCCCATATCCGAATCGCATTATTAGATGTTCAAAATCAATGGTTTAAAAATATGCGAACGGAAATGTAGGCCGATGATGCTGAATCACTCTTATTCGATATATTAGAAATAATTATCATAAAACGTCAGAATATTAGGAAACGATGTTCGCTACGGCGCCCTTGGGCCAAGGCGAGATGCTTTCCAAATTCGCCCCATTGTTAGCGCATACCCCCCTCGTTAGCTAAGCGCACTTTGGAGCGAGCCCCCAGTACCTCTCAACTTTTCCCCACTGATAACAGAAAATAGCAAACACCAAGAAACCCCATGAACTATAGACGCCTGTTCTTCTGTACGACCCAACTCCTAGCAGGAGTGCTACTCGCGGTTGTGACCCCATCGGCCGGCTACGGTCAGCAGATTTCTCCTCCGCCGCCTGACGAGTCAGTTGTCAAACTGCCTGTCTTCGGCGTGACTGGCACCCCCGTAGATCGCTACAACGCTTCAGAGGCGTCATCGGCGGCACGGACAGCAGGCACCCTTCTCGACAGCCCATCCACTACCTACGTGATGACGCAGGCGATGTTCGAGGACATCAATCCGAACTCGATGTTTGACCTGACGAACTACCTGCCCGGAGTCACTGCGGGTCGCGCGACGTGCCAGAACGACCGCATGGTGTTTCGTGGCTTCGAGAACTTCAGCACTACGGTGGACAATTTCTCGCGGATCATGATTCCGTACATGTACGGGCAATTCACCAACTTCATCACCGCCTTCGTCGACCACGCCGAGGTCGTCATGGGGCCGGATGCGATCACCTCGCCGACCGGGGCGCCGGGCGGAACGCTCGCCGTCATCACCAAGTCGCCGCAGTTCACTCGGGCGACCGACGTTTCTGTACAGGTGGGCAACTTCAACGCCAACAAGGCCAGCGTGGACACGACCGGCCCGCTTGGGGACTCAAAGCACATGGCCTATCGCTTCATCGCTTCCTACCAGGATGCGGACACTTATCTTCCCGGACGGAACACCTATCAAGCGGTTGCTGCGGAATTCACCTACAAGTTCTCGGACACCGCGAAGCTGACCTTCAAGTATTTCGGCACCGACCAGCGCCTCAAGGGAGCAGAGGCAGCCGGCGGCGCGAACGGTGAAGTGGTGTCCACGGTTGACACAGTCAGGGGCATGACGCTTCCGGTCGATACCCAGCCGGGCTTCATGTACAACGGCTACAACGGGAACGCCCCGTACAACCAGTACATCACCCGCGAGAACACGGCGGAACTTGAACTAACGGCGGCGCTAGGACAGCGCGTCAACATGCGCCTGTCCGGACAAGTTTATTACTCGCACTGGAACACCGGCATCAGCATCCGGCCTGCTCCCTCCACTCCCGAGACCTGGGATCCTGCCACAGGCGTGGAAATTGGAGTGACCCCGATCAATCCACTGGCCCTTGTGGAAATCGGCGACATGTTTGATCTGGAGAGCAGGCAGATCCAATTCCAGAACGATTACGTCGGCAAGTTTGACGTGAGCGGAGTGGGCATCGAGCCCCTCGTCGGCTGGGCCTACCAGCAGGGTTCGATTCCGGTTTGGTTCATTGCACAGGACAAGAACGTCCCGACAGTCAATCTCTACCAGCAGTATGTCTCCACGCCTGTTCCGGACAAGTCGGCCTTCACGACAGCTAATTCCAACACCCCGGAAAACGCTTTTACCCTTCAGATCTATGGCTATCTGCGCGCCGCCTTCCTGCATGACCGTCTATTCGTCACAGTCGGTGGGGCGCGGACCTATGCAAACGTAAACGACTACTCGATCCCCTACATCAACGAGGCCGGCATCTCGTCCGGGAATTTCGCTGGGACCATCATCGACAAGACCTTCTCCAGCACCAAGAACCCGCTTATGCCCTCGGTTAAGCCCTGGCATGATGCCTATAATGCGGGAGTGGTCGGCAAGGTACTGCCCAACGTTTCGGTCTACTACAACTACTCCACCAGCGCCGCTCTCGCCTCCAACGCCCCGATGTGGCAGAACGGGGTTCAGAATGAATTCGGAGTCAAGACGGCGTTCCTCAACAATCGGATCGCGGTCTCGGCAGACCACTTTGAGATCACGCAGAGCAACGTTTCCTACCAGAACCCGCTCTTCAACCTCGGGCAGTCGACGATTCTGACCATTTACGAGAATCTGGCCAGTCGCGGCTACGAGTTCAGCGTCCGGGGCGGGGTCACCGATGATCTTTCAGTGATCTTCAGCTACGCGAATACCAAGCTGCGTGACGCCTTCGGCCGCCGGCAGCGCAACATTCCCGACACCACAGTGGACGCGCTGCTCGATTATCACTTCAACGTTCTCGCCAAGAGTGGCTCTAAGGACTCTGACGTATTCGTTGGCGTTATTAACCAGGGCGACATTGCCGGCGAGACGGTCGCAGGCTTCACCGCACTGGGCGTTCCGGAGCAGCCCGGCTACTTCCTGCCGGCCTTCACCGTTGTCAACGCGGGTGCCGGATTCAAGTGGAGCAACATGAACTTCAACTTGAACGTGAACAATCTGCTCAACAAGAAGGCCTGGTATCAGGCGCAGGCCCGCAGCTCAGTGGCGCCGCTGCCGGGCACCCAGGTGGCGTTCACGGTGACTGTGCATTTTCGCTGATCGGCGATTAAGCACGGCCCAGCAGGAGCCCTGAGGCCAGCCTGCCTAGCCCGGCTGCAGAATGCCGGGCTAGAATGGCTGGGCCTTGCCCGAAAGTGAATTTATGACATCAAAAGAACGCGTCTTATGCGCACTCAAGCTCGGCAAGCCCGATAGGGTCCCGTTTTTCGAGACCCATATCGACAGGCCTGTTCTAACTGCGCTTTTTGGCGAGAAATTGGCCTCCGTCCGCATCCATGTTGCGGAACAACTGGGCCTCGACGTGATCGTTTTTTCCATGCTTCCGCCCCTTTGCGTGCACGAGGAGAAGCTTCCGGACGGGCGTACCTACCAAACTGGAGGGAAGCTTCATACCCGAGATGATCTGGAGGCCCTCGATGCGCTCAAGGACCCAACCGATCCTGCTCTGTACGTTGAATTGGAGGAGATGGCTGCAAGAAACAAGGGGAAGCGCGCCATTCTGGGGAGAACTCGATTGGGTCTGTCTGCCATGCTCATGAGCATGGACCTGGAGGGCTTCTCCCTCGCATCAGTCGACGATCCGGACCTGATCGTGCATATCTTGAAGCGCTACTCTCGCTGGTGCTCGGTCGCCATGCAGGAGATGAGCCGACGCGGCGTGGATGTGATCCTATGCGCCGACGATATCGCTTACCATTCCGGCTCCATGATGTCCCCCGCGATGTTTCGCGAGTTACTTCTGCCGTGCGTGATGGAAGCGGCTCACTCCATACCGCTGCCGTGGGTTTATCACAGTGACGGGGATCTTCGTCCGGTTCTCAAGGACCTGCTCACACTGGGAATGAATGGCCTGCATCCGATTGAACCAGAATGCATGTCCCTAAAGGAGATGAAGCAACAGTACGGGAGCAAAGTGTGCCTCGTGGGCAATGTGAGTGTCGATACCTTGTCGCGTGGCTCTACCGAGGACATCCGCAACGAGGTGCGACGATGCATGAAGGACGGGGCGCCCGGCGGCGGTTACATGATCTCAAGCGCCAACAGTATCCCGGACTACGCCATTCCAGCGAACGTGCTAGCGATGGTGGACGAGCTCAAGAAGTTGAACACGGGATACTCCACCTGAGTCGGTGCGCGACTCTGACGCCAATGTCGGTTTTATCAACTGCCCGTCCGGCGACCTATCTATCTCCATCACCGTCTAGGATATCCGAGGCGCCGGCGCATGAGGCGGGTCGCAGTAATCGCCGTTCTTTAGTGCCTATTCTCGAGCAGCTTTCCCACGCTGTCGAAGCCGGCAAGAGTAAGGATGGCAAGGTGTTCGTGCAGCGCGCCCTTGCTGATGGCATCGACCCCGTAGAGATCGTCAATCAGGCGCTGGTCCCGGCGATGGCGGCCGTCGGCGAGAAGTTTAAGAGGAGTCTGATCTTCGTGCCTGAGATGCTCGTCTCGGCCCGAGCCATGAAGGAGGCGATGGCAATCCTGGAACCGCGCCTTGTGGCGGCTGGTATCAGGCCAAAATACACGGCGATTATCGGCACTGTTCAGGGTGACTTGCACGACATCGGCAAGGACCTGGTTACGATCATGTGGAAGGGTGCGAACTTCAAGGTGATCGACCTCGGCACAAATGTGCCCCCGGCCAAGTTCATCACGGCGATCAAGGAGCACAGGCCGAGAATCGTGGGCTTGTCGGGCCTTCTGACTACCACGATGCCGGCGATGATAAAGGCGGTCCGCGCGATCCGCGCAAGCGAAGGCCCGGCGGTCAAGATCATGGTTGGGGGTGCGCCGATCAGCCAGCGGTTCGCGGATGAGATCGGGGCCGACGGATACGCGGCCAATGCGGGCGAGGCTGTAGATCAAGCCCTGGCGCTAGTCGGGGCAGCCTGACATGAACACAGCCGCGTCACAGAAGGGCCGGTACGCAGCCTCGGATTCGAGTTTGGGCAGCAACTCCATGTCGATGTTGCCATGGGGTTTCCTGCCCAAGTTATACGAGACACGCTGTCCCCTGGATTCATGAAGACGGATCAGATCATGAACCAAATTGGCCCATTGACCGTGTTTGCTGTCGCGATCATCTGCCGATTTGGAGCGGCGTTGACAGCCGACGTACATTCTGGGTGGTTGCACAACTTAGCGCCCGTGACGGCAATCGCACTGTGCGGGGGTCTTCTGTTTCCCCGCTGGGTTGCACTCTGGCTACCGCTGGCAGCGTTTTTCACGTCGGACGCGGTCTTGAATGTCCCCTATTCGGGGCCGAGATTCAGCAGCGGACTCGCGCTGCGGAATGGAGCGCTAGTACTCATCGGTTTGCTCGGTTTGGCTCTCGGGGCCCATCCCCGATTCCTGACCGTGGTAACCGCAGGGGAGGCGGCTTCCCTCCTGTTTTATGTGGTTACCAATACCGGGGCGTGGATTGCCGCACCCGAGTACGCAGGCAATTTACCGGGTTGGGTGCAGGCGCAGACCGTCGGTCTGCCATGCTTTCCGCCGTCGTGGATATCCCTGCGCAGCGCCCTTACCGGTGATGTGGGCTTTGCCGGCGCGTTCATTGCCTGCTTGACGGCGACCGATCGTTGCATTGTCCCGCGCGAATTTCAGCCTCAGTGTTTATATTGACCGTCCGCCGACACTCTCCCATGACACCACGCCAGCGCTTTGTAGCCACACTGACGTTCGGCACGCCAGACCACGTGCCGTTCGACCCGGGTTTCGGGCGTAAATCGACCCGCGAGGTCTGGCATCGGCAAGGACTGCCGGAGCATGTGACCGATGTTGATGCCTATTTGGGGGAGTTGATCGGGATCCCGGCAGATCCGGCGGTCGAGAAGGTCCCGTTGGAGACGAACTTCCTGATGATTCCGCAGTTTGAGGAGAAGGTCATCGAGCGCCGGCCACCGCCGAGTCCCGGCGCCCGCGGGACGCTGATTGTGCAGGATTGGAAGGGCAATATCTGTGAGATATCTGACGAATTCGATGTCACGTATCTTCGCAATCCAGTAGATTTCGTAACCCGTTCTTGGATAAAATGCCCTGTTGATTCCCGGGAGGACTGGGCTGGCCTGAAGAGCCGCTACGATCCAATGGACTCCCGCCGGCTGTCGACTGACTTCATCTCCCGTTGCGATGCGCTTCGCGACCGTCCTTACGTCACCGTGATGGATATTCCCGGGCCCTTTTGGCAGCTCAGGGAGTGGCTGGGCTTTGAGAACCTGTGCGTTCTCCTCCACGATGATCCGGATTTTGTCCAGGAGATGACTGAATTCTGGCAGCACTTTGTCTCCGTTATGCTCGGGCGGATCCTTCCCCATTATCAGCCCGATTTCATCAAGGTATCGGAGGATATGGCGTATAAGGAGAAGCCGATGATTGGGCCTGAGATGGTCCGGCGATTTCTCATGCCGTGTTGGACGGCCTGGTCCACGCAGGCCCGTGGGGCCGGTGTCCCGGTGTTCGAGGTCGATTCCGACGGGCATGTTGGGATGCTCATCCCGCTATTCATCGAGGCAGGATTCAACTGCAACTCTCCGCTCGAGGTCGCGGCGGGCAACGATCTGCCGGCCTACCGCAGGCTCTACGGAACGCGGATGGCATACCGCGGTGGAGTCGACAAGCGCGCGATGGCTGCCGGCGGCGACACGATCGTCCGCGAGATCGAGCGCCTAAGGCCTGCAATCGACGCCGGAGGCTTCATCCCGTCCTGTGACCACGGGGTTCCCCCGGATGTCTCATGGCCGAACTTCGTGAGGTATTCCCAGCTTTTGGCCAAAGCTACTGGGTGTATCTGAGAAGACCAAGAGACTCTTAAATCACGCAAACCGCCCTAATAGACCGCTAACAAAAGCTGCACCGGAGCACGAATCTTATGGCACCCCAATCATTCCCAGAAGCCTTCTCATTGCGCGGCCAGACGGCTGTTATAACCGGCGGAGGAACCGGCATTGGAAGGGCGATCGCCAGCCGGATGCACGCGGCTGGTGCCCAGACGATACTGGTCGGCCTGGTCGAGTCGGAGCTCGCGCAGACCGCGCGGGAACTGGGCGAGCGCGTAGGCTACCTGGAGCACGACATCACTAAGCTTGACGAGACCCCTGCTCTCGTCGAGCGCATCACCGCCAAATGGGGACCGATTTCGTGCCTGGTGAACAATGCCGGGATCCACCTTAAAAAGCCGGCCGTAGACACGACGCACGCCGAGTTTCAAGCTGTCCTCACGACCCATGTGGTGGCTGCACATGAGCTCACCCGTCACGTCGCTCCCGGCATGGTCGCCCGGCGGAGCGGCTCGATCCTCTTTACCGCCTCCATGGCCTCCCTGATGGGGATTCCGCTTGTGGTGGCCTATAGCGCTGCCAAGTCGGCGTATGTTGGAATGGTGCGAACATTGGCCTCCGAGCTATCGCCCCATGGGGTCAGGGTAAATGCGGTTGCTCCGGGATGGATAGAAACAGAGATGGCCCGGAAAGCGCTGGTGGGCGATCCGGGGAGGGTTCAGAAGATCATCAGCCGCACTCCCATGGCCCGGTTCGGCCAACCCGACGACATTGGATGGGCGGCTGTCTACCTGACCTCGCCGGCAGCCCAGTTCGTGACAGGCGTGGTTCTCCCGGTGGACGGCGGAGCCAGCATTGGATTCTGACGCGACCCGAAAGGGGCCCCTTTCGACAATGCCAGATTCTTCGATACCCTAATAAGATCCACTCGATAACCCAAACCCACAAAATGAACGCTACGATGATGGCCGCTGTGTTGCACGGCGCAAAGGACCTACGTCTTGAGACGCGTAGCCGTCCAGAGGCAAAGCCCGGAATGGTACTCCTGCGTTGCCGTAGGGTTGGGATCTGCGGATCCGATCTTCACTATTTTGAGGACGGCTCGTGCGCGGCGTTCGTTCCAGACAGGCCCTTCACCCTGGGGCACGAGGTGAGTGCAGAGGTCGAGACCGTGGGCGATGGCGTGGAGACACTTAGGGTGGGGGATCGAGTGGCCGTAAACCCTGCGCGGGCCTGCGGCGTTTGCGACTATTGCAGAGACGGACGACTCAACCTGTGCCGCAAGACGATCATGCTCGGAAGCGCGAGCACCAAACCGCCGACGGACGGTGCATGGGCGGAATTCGTCGCAGTCAGGGCGGACCAGTGCCACCTGTTACCTTCGGGGATGGACGACGGGCTGGGTGCCATGATGGAGCCATTCGCTGTTGCTCTCCACGCCGTGAGGCGCAGCAGGGGTGTCGCCGGCAAGCGCGTTCTTGTCGCTGGCGGCGGTACGATTGGGGTCTTGGTTGGCCTGGCAGCGCGGGCCTATGGAGCGGTTCCGGTCGCGGTGAGCGACATTGTCGAGGCACGCCGCAAGAACGCGGTTTCCCTTGGCCTCGATGTCGCCCTCGATCCGACGGCACAAGGCTTGCGAGAACAGGTGCGCGAGCTCACGGGCGAGGGATTCGACGTTGTCTTTGAAGCCTCCGGCGCCCGTTCGGCCCTTCGGCAGGCTTTTGACCTTGTCCGGCCTGGCGGGACGATTGTGCAGGTCGGAACGCTCGGCACTGAGGATATCCCTCTCCCGGTCAACCTGGTCATGATCCGCGAGATCAATCTCGTTGGCTCGATGCGCTACGGGAACGTCTTTGGGGAGGCGATCCGGCTGGTTGCGGCAGGCCGCATCAACCTGAAGCCGCTAATCAGCAGGGTACTTCCGTTCAAGGAATCCGTCGAGGCCATCCGCCTAGCTGCCGACAAATCCCGTGTGCTGAAGGTTCAGGTCGAGATCTGACCGGGCCATCAAACCCGGGCCCGGGTTACGCGATGCTCGACGCACGTCCGGTCGATCGCATCCCAGTCAAGATCCACGCCAAGGCCCGGCTTCTGCGGGACATGCGCTGTCCCGGCCAGGTCGATCGGATAGGGATCCTTCATCGGAAAGCGGAACGGCTCTTCAGGGACGAGCAGTTCGAAATACTCGCAGTTGCGGATCGCGCAGCTCACGTGGAGGTTCGCGATGTCCATGAACCCCATCGTCGTACAGTGGATCTCGCAGCGCAGGCCATGGGCTTCGGCGAGGTGCGCTATCTTCAGGGTTCCTGTGACGCCCGCTTTCCAGGAAACGTCCGCTCGCACGATGTCCACGGCGTTGCAGGCGATTGACTGGGCGACACCCCACGGCCCGCCGCGGGTCGTCTCCGTGGCGGCGATTGGAATGTCCAGCGCGGCGCAAAGCCGCGCGTATTTCTGCACCTCAAAGTCGCGGAATGGCTCCTCGTACCAGTGGTACGAAAGGTGCTCCAGGTCGCGGCCGACTCGGATCGCCTCCTCGAGGGCATAGTCAGCCACAGGGTCGGTCATCAGGGTGAAATCCGGTCCGGCGGCGGCCCGCAGTGCCCGATGGACCTCCATGTCCTTGCGCCAGGGGCCTGGCGGATGAGCCTTGTAGGCAGTGAAACCGCGGGCAGCGTACGCGCGGACCTGGTCCACGTAGGACTCAGTATTCGGCATGAACAGACTGCTTGCATAGACCGGCAGGGATGTGCGGCACTCGCCGATGAACTGATAAAGCGGTAGACCGGCCGCCTGAGCTGCGAGGTCCCATAGAGCCACGTCGACAGGACCGGGTAGATGCACCGGAAAGAAAGTCAGATGACGATCGATCGCCCATAATTCGTGCCAAATGGCCTCCCGCTGGCTCACCGGCCGGTTGAGGATTACCGGGGCGATGATCTCGTGGAGGTACGCCTGCGTGACGATGCTGGACCGAGCCGCTAGAGCGGTGGCATGGCCTGTGCGGCCGCACGCAGTGGTCAGCCGGACCACCACCACATCCCAATCCATGGGACTACGGCCGGTCCGCGCCGAGTCAAAGAGGGCCTCTTTGCGCGCGCAGCGCCAGGTCTCGACACCGGTTACTACAGGATTAGAAGTCGGTAGGCTCATAGATTGGCAGATTAAAGAGGGACGTCCGCCCTGCTCATGCCCGGCAACCCGCAGCAAGCTCCGGAGCGTTCTGGTGTTTGTACATCACGAAGTACTCTCGGTGGTTGAGCGACTCGGGCTTGCTTGGCGCACCGGCAGAAGTGCGCACGACAAGATCCGCTAGCTCCATGCCCGCTTCCGATAGGGAGAGATCGCCCGAGAGTACCCGCCCCGCGTTGAAGTCCATGTCCTCGAGCATCGCCTCGTAGGTCTTGGTGTTGCCCGTTACCTTGATCAGCGGCGCCACGGGGCTTCCTATCACGCTTCCTCGGCCCGTGACGAAAAGCACGATCTGAGCCCCGGTACTGATCAGGTCCATGATGCCTTCAGTATCGTTTGGATTAGTGTATCCAAATTGCATAAAATGCTCATCGGGAACACTGTCCAAAATCCAAAGACCCGGGAATGGGGGGGGCTCGGCGACCTTGATGACCCCTTGGATCGGCCTTGTCCCACCCTTCGCGAAAGCCCCTAAGCTCTTCTCCTCAATTGTCGACAGGCCACCGGAAAAGTTTCCCGGAGATATCGAGTACTGGTGTACCTCCTGGCAATAGCGCACGGCCTTGTCATAGGCTGCGGCGAGCTGGTGCTCGGCAGAGGGTGTGGCTGCGCGTTTGAGCAGATGGGCGCGCAGTCCGAGCATCTCAACTGTCTCTTCAATGATAGCCCGGCCTCCGGCGTCGACGAGCAGGTCGAAGAACGCCCCGACTGTTGGGTTCGCCGCGAGACCTGAGGTGCCATCGGATCCGCCGCACTCTGCACCGACCGTGAGATCGGCCAGTGTCATAGGCACCCGCGATGCCTCTGCGTCCATCTGGGTGCGCAGTCGCTGGATAATCTCCTTCCCGCGGGCGATTGAACTCCGAGTGCCGCCAGCCTGCTGGATGAAGAACCAATCGACAGGCCGCCCCGATGTCCTGACGACCTGGGCGATTTTCTCCGGTTGGGTGTATTCGCAGCCTAGCCCCACAACCAGCACAGAGCCGACGTTTGGGTGTCGTGCGAGCGTGAGCATGAGCCGGATGGCATAGGCGTTGTCGTAGCAGCCTGGGAAACCGATAACGTGAACGCGCTCCTCTCCGGCGGCGATGGCGTGAGCAACGAACTGGGCGCACTCAACCGTGTAGATGACCAACGTGAGGTTGCGCACTCCCTTGCGGCCGTCGGGTCGCAGAAAGCCCATCCAGGTCTCGTGCGTGGCGTTAGACATAGGCAGAGCTGGTATCGGTGGGAACGCCCGAGCGCGGATCGAGTGTAGCGGACCGCTGGTCAAAATCGCTCGCGATATTGTGCAGGTGCACCCACTCCCCGACCTTAATTGGCCGGGTGGCCCGGCCTATACGGACCCCGAACTTTATCACCGCTTCGTTGGTGGATATGTCACGCAAGGCAATCTTGTGTCCTCTTGAAATCGGCTCGAGCGACTTCAGCCGAGTAGGGGTGGCTTGGCCAAGGCACTCGACCGGTCCCGGAGGAGTGCTGTCAATCAACGTGGCGACGTTATCCCGAGCGTCGACTTGGTAGCAGCGCAAGATCCTCATGGAGGTCCCGTGTTCCGATTAAACTATTGACTGACTAGAGGATACCAAATTTGCGAAACGCGTCGGTTGCGCTCATTCCCGACTCGATCGCCTTGCGGACCACCTTCTCTCCCCGGGCCTTTTCAAGCGCGCGCGTGATTACTTCATTCTCCACGGCACGCGGCACGATCAGGACTCCGTCCAGGTCGCCGAACACAAGGTCGCCGGGCTCGATCCAAACCCCGCCGATCTCAATCGGCGTCCGGAAGTCAGCCACCGCAGTGCGCACACTTGAGTCCTGCGCATAACGGCCCCGTGTGAAGACAGGCCAGTTCTGTTCCAGGACCTTCGGGGTATCCCGGTGGAACCCGTTTGCGACCGCACCGACTGCCCCGCGGGTTCGGGCTGTGGCGGTCATGAGCTCCCCCCAGTAGGCAGACCGCATATCCCCGCCCCCGGCGATATAGACCTCTCCCGGCTTGAGGGCGTCAAGAGCCTCGGTCATCAGGCCAAATGGTTTCTTCTGGGGACCGTGAACGTCCACCACCAATACTGGCATTGCCCGGCCGACGACAATCATGCTCTCCCGCATGGGCTGTATCGGCTGTGGCAGAAACTGATGGTATCTGCCCAGAGTGTCCAGGATGTCTCCAACTACGGGCGTGTACAGGTCCTGCCGAACGAGGGCGAATAACTCAGGGTCAGAACTCCACTCAGTTGTCATGGTACTAGGAGGAACGGCTGCGATGTTTGGGCTTAAAGTAAGAATCTGTAGCAAGAGGCCCACTGCCACAAGCGGCCGTTAAAGAACATCGTTTCGAGCACCGGAGGAGCTCCGATTACCCATGGGCCCGGTGCGGCCAAGCGCGAAACCAGTGGAGACGGCTCTAGCGTCGGCGTGGGCTTTAGGAACGGCCCCCGACACTCTTCACAAGACACGAACGACGTAGATTTCCGAGTCAGCACTCGACCCACTTGCCGTCGATCAACAAGGAGTGGGGCAGGGAAGGGGTCCCGCGCTCATTGCGGTGCACCTGTCCGATTAGGAGTTCTACCGCGGCGGCGCCGAGCCCGCCGTAGCAGTAGTCGACGCCCCAGATGCCCTTCTTGAAAACGGACAGACCCAGCCAGCCGATGCGCACAGGTGGGGCTTCGACCCGACGCAGCCAGTCCGCGACGTAGGCGTCGGAGGTCAAAATGGCGTCAGGCTGGTAGAGGTCGAACCAACGTTTGAATTCCTTCCATCCCGTCGATCCAACCAGCAACGGCGGCAAGCGCTCCCCTGGCGGGTATCCCTCTTGCTCCAGGAGATATGCAGCTCTCCATTTTGAGTCGGTTCTCTCGTCGTTCCAGGGACTGAGGACAAAACCGATGCGGCGAAACCCTTTCTCGCGAAGCTTCTGGCACGCGAGGCGTGCGCCTCCGAAATGGTTGTGCGACACTCGGTGGATCCGAGGTTCGCGCAGGCTGGTGCCGATTGTCACACCCGAGAGCCCCGCCATATCGAGCTCATACCGCATCGCGGGTTCTGGCACAGGCGGGAAAATCACCGCCCACTGGGAGCGCGCCATCAGGATCTGTCGGAGGCGGCTCGGACCTAGCCCGTCTGTTGCCGCGCGGTACACCTCAATGTTATACCCCAGCTCCTTTGCCCGCCTCTGTGCGTGGCTCAAGGTCAACATCGCCCCGCGGTTGGTGTGGGCTCCGCTATCCTCCTTGGTCCACAGGTCAATCCAGGCGATGTAGAAGGGATCCTGGTTGCGCCGTTGGCCATGAAGGTGCGCCATGAGCGCCGAGACCATCGGATGGGGGCGATAATCTAGCCGCAAAGCAACGGCCTTTATCGCCTTGCGCCGTCGCAGTGGTATGGAGGGGTCATCCCGCAATGCCTTTGAAACGGTCGATCGTGACACCCTGGCGGCCCGCGCCACATCTTGCATCGTGATAAAACCAGCGAGTTTCACGAAACGATGTTCGTACTCTTCCAATGGTCGATGTCAATTCCGCCGATAACATAGAATCTCATGCCCTCTCCATTAATTACCAACGATTTTCTACTGAACACCCCGCAAGCTCGGGAGCTGTTTCACAGTTTTGCGGAGGCGGAGCCTATCTTGGACTATCACTGCCATATCCCGGTGGCACAGATCGCGGAAAATCACCGATTTGCTGACCTTGCGGAGATCTGGCTGGCCGGCGACCACTACAAGTGGCGTGTCATGCGAGCGAACGGCGTGCCCGAGCGCCTTTGCACCGGAGATGCATCGCCGTGGGAAAAATTCGAAGCCTATGCCGCGACGGTGCCCCATACCCTGCGCAACCCGCTCTACCATTGGACACACCTCGAGCTTAAGAGGTACTTTGGAATCGACGTGCTTCTCGATCCCAAGAGCGCTGCTGCAGTGTGGCGCGAGGCCAACGAGCGGCTGTCATCTCTGCGGGTGTGGGACATCTTCGCACGTTTTCGGGTGGCAGCTATTTGCACAACGGACGATCCAGCTGACAGCCTGGATCTCCACGCCAAGATCCGGGCGTCAGGCTTAAAGACGCGGGTTTATCCCGCCTTTCGACCGGACAAGGCCCTGGAGATCGCCGAGCCAGCGGTGTTCAACGCTTGGGTCGAAAGGCTCGCCGCCGCGGCCGGCTCGGCCATCAGATCCTTTGATGACTTTCTGGGAGCCTTAAGGAAGCGCCACAATGACTTTCACGCGGCCGGGTGCCGCGTCTCGGACCACGGGCTCGAAGTCGCGCTGGCCGAGCCGTGCACGCCTGCCCAGGCGAAGGCGGTGTATGACGCCGTCCGGACCGGCCGGACCCCGTCCGTCGAAGACCAGACCAGTTTTGGATCCTACCTGATGCTTGAATTTGGTCGATGGGATGCGGCTCGCGGCTGGACCAAGCAGCTACACCTGGGCGCACTGCGCAACTGCAACTCCCGTATATTTAGATCGCTAGGGCCGGCAATCGGCTTCGACTCAATTGGGGACTTCTCGCACACCCGAGAACTTTCTCGCTATCTCGATGCGCTGGACGCCAGCGATGAGCTGCCGAGGACGATCATCTACAATCTCAACCCATCCGACAACTATGCCTTCGCTGGTATGATCGGCAACTTTCAGGATGGGAAAATTCCCGGCAAGATTCAGTTTGGTAGCGGCTGGTGGTTCCTCGATCAGAAGGAGGCCATGGAGTGGCAGCTTAATGCGCTCTCAAACTTGGGCCTCCTGAGCCGCTTCGTCGGGATGTTGACTGACTCCCGAAGCTTCCTGTCCTATCCGCGCCACGAGTACTTCAGGAGGGTATTATGCAACCTGGTCGGCGGCGACATGGCCCGCGGCGAGATCCCGGCCGACTTTCAACTTGTCGGGGCCATGGTGAAGAACATCTGCTTTGCAAACGCCCGGGACTACTTCCGTCTGGAGATGGATCGGGAATATGCATGACCGCGATGGCCTCGGAGTGCTGTCAGGCGTCGTCGGAGGATTTGGGCCGCAGAGCGTCCCCCGCGACTCCAAGGAAACACAATGAATGGTTTTGCTCGAACTGACGTCCCGAATTCTCGTCGTGAGCTTGTGACCCGCGTGCTGCAGCGAGCCCGACCGGACCGGTTCGTTTATGCGCCGAATTACTGGCAGTGGTTCACCCACCATCGGAACCACGGCCTGCTTCCAGCCGAACTCAGCCAGTGCGAGTCGCAATTGGATCTTATCCGCCATCTCGGGCTCGACGTGTTTAGCCGTAACCTGTACTGCGATCCCACTCAGTATTGGTTCGGTGGCTTGGCGGAGGAGGTCCTCGACGGGATCGAGCTCGAGGTGGTGCGCCACACAGAGGGCCAGGATATCGTAACGAAGAGGACCTATCGCACGCGGGCCGGAACGTTGACTGAACAGCTGCGCTTCGTCTTCGCGGGGTCTACGCTAGTGCAGGAGAAATTCCTGCTCGAGGACTTCGACCGGGAGGCCGACGCCTTTGAGGCGCTGGTCACCAGCCGCCGTTGGCGCTTTAACCGCGCGCTGTTCGACAGCTGGCAGAACCAGGTTGGGGTTGATGGAATCATCAATGCGGGCGAGTTATTCAGCCCCCTCAAGCTGTTGCACTTGGCCGCTGGCGCGGACAGCGCGGTATTCCTGCTGGAGGACTATCCCGAACGTTGCATGGCCTGGATGCGAGCCCACGAGGAGGCCCAGCTCGATCTCGTGCGTCAGATGTTGGACGGCGGAGTGGTCGCGATGATTGCCATGGACAACCTGGACTCGGCCTTCCATTCGCCGCGGTATCTTGAGCGCTGCTCAGCGAGTTTCTATGAGCGTGCCGCAGCACTCTGCAGAGCCTCCGGGGCCGTCTTCTTGATCCACGCCTGCGGCCACCAACGGGCCGTGCTTCCGCTGATTGCGTCGCTGGGTGTCGACGGGCTGGAAGGCGTGGCGTATCCGCCACTGGGCGACCTGCAGCTCGAGGAGGCGATGCAGCTTGGTGCCGGGAGGCTTATCCTCACGGGGGGGATCAGCCCGATCGAGACGGAGGGTTTTAAGACCCGCGACCAGGTGTTCCGGTACGTTGACGACCTGTTCCTCCGCCTAGAACCTTATCGGGATCGTTTTATGTTCTCGGCGAGCTGCAATACGTCCACCAAGACATCCTGGCCGGTTATCGAGTGGTTTCGCGACGCCTGGCTGGAGTTCCAAAGCCGGTGACTTGGAGTCACTCGATCGCGTTGTTTACTGCGTGGAGATTGCATGTGCCGAGGAGCGACCCGCAAATCTGCGTATTTTTTGGAGCTGAGCAATCCGGACGACGAGTAGCCCAAGACTACCTTAATAATGAAGATCACTAAGCTTGAGCCGATCATACTTCATGCGCCCGTTACCCGTGGCGGCATCGCAGACAGCACACACAGGCTGACGCATTGGGGGGCGCCGGGAGTGGCTATCCACACGGACGAAGGGCAGATCGGCTATGGCTTCTCCGGAACGCACGCGCATCTGCCGACTGATCGACTGATTGTGGACTGCATTGTCGACAGCTATGGCCCACTGCTGCTTGGGAAGGATCCTCGGGAAGTCCGGGCCATATGGGAGATGCTCCACAACCAGCCGGAAATCAGCTGGGTCGGGCGGGCGGGGATCACGCACTTGGCGTTGGGTGCGGTGGACATAGCGCTCTGGGACCTAAAGGCCAAGGATCTGGGCCTTCCTCTTTGGAGGCTTCTGGGTGGGTCGGCCTCAAAGAGGCTTGAAGCCTATAATACCGACGGAGGGTGGCTTAACTGGCCGCTCGAGACCATGGTGTCTGACTGCAAGCGTCTGGTTGAAGAGGAAGGCTACAAGGCGGTTAAGCTGAAGGTTGGGGGTCCGAGCTCCCGTGAGGATCTGCGCCGGGTGGAGGCGGTCAGGAAGGCGCTCGGTCCCGACATTCGGATCATGACCGACGCGAACGGGCGCTGGACGCTGCCCCAGGCCATCCAGACTGCACGACACCTGGAGGACTTTGACATTGTGTGGATCGAGGAACCTATCGGTTTTGATGACCTTGACGGGCATCGCCGCTTAGCCGAGACGATTAGCACGCCGATCGCCTTGGGTGAGCAACTCTACATGACAGCCCAGTTCCGGGACTTCATTGAGGCGGGTGCTGTCCACTACGTTCAGCCTGACGTGGTGCGCCTGGCGGGGATCACGGAATTCTGGCAGGTGGCCGATCTTGCCCACTGTTACGAGCTGCCTGTAGTCCCCCATGTCGGCGATATGTGCCAGGTGCATCAGCACGTCTGCTTCGCGCATCCAGCCTGTTCTCTGCTCGAGTACATTCCTTGGCTTAGGGACTGGATGGAGGCGCCGGCGAGGATCGAGGCGGGTTTCTACGTCGCTCCCGACGAGCCCGGCGCGGGAATGACCCCAAGCCTCAGGGCCCTGGCGGAGATCAACAAAGCGTGACAACGGATGCCAATCGAATGACAAACCTTTTGAGTGACCCCTTTCGGCTTGAGGAGGACACAGCGCTTATCACCGGCGGAGGGACCGGCATAGGTCTCGGGATTGCACGCTGCATGGTGAGAGCGGGCGCGCGGGTGGTGCTCGCTGGCCGCAGGGAGGAGCCCTTGGCCGTCGCATGCGGGGAACTCGGAGCAAAGGCCTCTTACGTGGTCCACGACATAACCCGACTGGATGCTGCGGAAGAGCTCGTTTCCGCTGCGCAGGATGCGGCGCAGGCGCCGCTGACAATTTTGATCAACAACGGCGGAACGCATCTGAAGAAGTTCGCGGTGGACACGACTCCCCAGGAGTTCCAGAGATTGCTCGATACCCATGTCCTTGGTGCTTACGCGCTGACCCGGGCGACGGTTCCCGGCATGGTAGAGCGGGGCAGGGGCTCGATCTTGTTCATATCTTCAATGGCAGCTTTCATGGGCATGCCCCAGGTCGTCGCCTATTCCGCCGCCAAGAGTGCCTATTTCGGTATTGTCGCGACGCTCTCGGCTGAACTCAGTTGTAAGGGCATTCGGGTCAACGCTATAGCTCCTGGCTGGATCCTGAGCGAGATGAGCGAGAGGGCGTTCAAGAACGACCCGGCGCGCAAGGCGAGGGTAATGGCGCGGATTCAGATGGGCCGGATGGGCAACCCGGCCGACATAGGGCACGCGGCGGTGTATCTCTGCTCACCGGCCGCCACCTATGTCACCGGCGTGACACTCCCGATCGACGGAGGGGCTGCGGTTGCGTTTTAGCGCAATACGAAAGCCGGTTTTGCGGTCCGGGCCGGATATTGGCTCAACCCAGGCGGCGGCTGACTGGAGGATACGGTGGGTCACCTGAATCGCCTGCCACAATGCGAGCCTGGGCACTCGATGGCCCTAGGCTAGACCCTCGGTTTGGTGAAGCGTTGCGCTGGTGGAGCGCTAGAGCATTTTCGATTTAGATAGATGTATATTGGGCATGCCGAAAGAATCCTCGGCAGTGATCGGGTTGGAAGCAGGCGAGGCTGCGTGCGACCGCGGGCTGGAGGGCCTCCAGGGTGCGGGCGGCCTCGCGGCGCAGGT
>CAIOZY010000024.1 GCA_903862935.1 uncultured Opitutaceae bacterium | reverse complement strand
CGCTGGCATCGCCGATGGTCACCCACGCCATCGGCTCTTTTGCGTCACACGCAACGAATCCCGCGGAGGCGACCGCCCTCGGGGCCGTGTCGGTTTTCAAATCGCCAGAATCGGCCTACGTTCGCGCCGCCGCTCGCAGGCAGCGGATGCCTACCAGCTGGCCATCGACGTGGACGGCGCGGGCCTCACGCAGAACATCTCGACCGCGCCGGCCGCGGCGGACCAGACCCAGGGCGCCGTCGCCTATGCTAAGGACGCTTCAAGCAGCGGCTTCGTGGACGTCTACTACTACCTCACGAACATCTGAGGGTGGAGCCGGCCGTCATTTTTCTGTGGGGGGAGCGGGTTCACGTCCTGGGTGCGGGCGACGGTCTCGGCGCCGCCCAGGCGGGCCCTGGCGGCCTTCCCTCCGCCCTGCGGGTTCTCTGTGGGGAGGGGGCCCTTCCGCGGCGGGCGAGGATCATCTACCAGCCCGACCGCCTCGAGGTGCGGGATGCCGACACTGCCGGCAGCCGGGCCGAAGGCCGGGGATTGATCCCGGGGGCGCGCGCGGCCCGCCGACGGCTGCGGCGACGGCTTGCGGCGGATCATCCCACACTCTCGGAGCCGGAGTCGGTCTTCTGCCTGTGGCCGGCCAGCGGCCCGGGCCGAGCAACCCTGCAGCTCGAGCCCTGCTCCCCGCTCAATGAGATCGTCCGCTCCCTCGCCCGCTCAGGCGTGCGAACCGAGGGGGTGTGGCCCCTGTCCGCCGCAGCCGAGGCCACCGCGGGAGGGGCTGCCGCGGGGTTCGTGACACTTGCGGCCGCTCAAGACCGCGCCCTGGTGTCCTGGTTCGTCCCCGGGGGCGATGCCGGCGCGGAGCCGTTCTCCGGGGACAACTGGGCGGCCCAGGCGGTCACCTCGCTGCGGGCGGCCCTGGCCCGCTTTGACGACAGCGCGAGGCCCGACGCCCGGTTCGCCCTGGAAGGCGGACCCGGCGAACCCCTCCTTCGCGAGACCTCAATGGGGCTCGGGATGTCCGAGGTCGGGATGGCGGAAGTGATCGGATCGGTCCGGCGGCTGCGCCCGGGGGGCTTGAGCGACTTCCTGCCCTGCCTGCGGCGCCATCCGGGAAGATTCTCGCGGCGGGGTGTAGCGGTAGCCCTTGGCCTGGCCGCCCTCGGGGCAGCCGCGCAGGGATGGCTCGGGACCTGCGCGCGGGAGAGGCAAAGGCGCGAGTCGGCCGAGGCGGTTTCCCGGCTTGATCAGGCGCGGGGCAAGCAGGCTCAGGACCGCGAGCGCCGCTCCCGCGAGGAGCGGCTCGCCTCGGAGTGCGCCGAAGCATCGAGCCCTCCCCAGCACCACTACGAACTTCTGGAGGCCCTGGCCCGGGGCGCTCCGACAAGCCTGGTCGTGCGGCGCCTGGCGGTGCGCAGATCCGATTTTTCGATCACGGGAAAGATCGTCGAGGGTGCCCCCCAGTCCGGAGGGGACCCCCGGACCGCCCTGCGGAGGGAACTTAGCGCCCCCGGCTCGCCCTGGGCGCTGCAGGGCGGGCCCGAGGCCGCGCCCCTTCCCGACTTCGCCCTGTACGGCCGTTTCGAGGCCACCGGAGACATCCCGGGCCCTGCGCAGGGCGGTGGACCGGCCCCGGGGGCCGAACCCCGGCTCGCGGCAGCGCTCTCCGTGTTGCCCACGGCAGCGGCCTTTGATTCGGAGACACACCCCTGGGGAAGTCGCTGGACCATCCGGGAGTCTTCCGTCCAGGCCCGGTCAGGATGGGAAATCAGAAAATTGACCCTGGCAATCGACCGCCCCTGGCCCGAGGACTGGCCTCAGATCGTGGAGACAATCCGCGCGTGCTGCTGCCAACCCGGTCTGGCGATCGAGCGGCTCACCCTGGCCTCGGCACCGGACGGCGCCGGAGGGGGGTTCACACAGGTGGAACTGGCGCTGACCCTTCGGCTCCGGCGCTAGGCGGCTCAGCCGGCGCGGGGGCGGGCGGGACCGGTGCCGCAGCCTCGGGCTGCGCCGGGGTCTCAACCGGCGCGGCTGTCTCGGGCTGAATCGGGGCGGCTGATTCCCCTTCCGACTCGGCATCGCGGCGGCGGGAGCGGGACCTGTGGGGCTTGTCCCCGGAGTCGCCGCCCGAAAACTTCGAGGCCTTTGCGTTCAGCCAGAGCTCTTCCTTGGCGTTCTTGTTCAGCCAGAAGATCTCGCCGGCGTGCTCGACAAAGACCGGCTTCTCGCGGGACTTCTCGGGGAGCTTGAGTCCGGCGGCCGTAAGGGCCGAGATGAGTTCGTCGGCCGTCTTGCCCAAAGTCTCCGCAAGCTGGGGGATTCGGCCCGCCGAGGCACCAGTTCTGGTCTTCTTGAGAAGCAGCCGCACCGCTGCGAGCACCACCGCCCCGTCAGCCAGCGGCGCCGGGGCAGATGCCTCGGACGTCTGGGCCTCGGTGCCTTTGGACTCGGGCTTCTGCGCCTCTCCTCCGTTGATCCAGATGCCGCCGCGCTGGTCGCGGTTGAGCCACCAGAAAAGGCCCGAGATCTCGACCGGCGGCGGGTTTTCGCCCGGCGCCGCCGGCGCGTTTAGCCCCAGCTTAGTGAAAGCGGCCTCCAAGTCGGCCTGCCGGCACTTGAGGGCCCGCGACAAGAATCCGACGCTTCCGGACCCGCCCTGCCCTCCGCGGTTGCGGCGCATCAGGGGCCGGATCTTCTCCAAAATCTCGGGGCCCTCAGGCAGGGCGGCAGACGGCGCGTCCTCGGCCTGGGCTTCCTGCGGCGCATCGGCCTTGGGGGCCTCGCTCGAGGGCTCCTCGGCAGGTGACTCGATCTTGGTTCCGGCTACCACCCGGAAGACCGGGCGGGGCTTTTCCTTGGTGTTGATCCAAAGCTCGCCCCGGCGGTTCACGTTCACCCAGTATAGGTCCCCGTCGTACTCGACATAGGCCGGCTTCGCATCCTCGTCGTCGGGGATTGTGAAGCCGCACTCCCGGAGGGCTCCGAGCAGCTCCTCCTCCTCAAGGCCCCATTTCTTGGCCAGGTGGTCGACTCCCACGGACATTCCGGCGCCGCGCTGGTTGCGGCGCATGAGCGGCTCGATCGCCTCGAAAAGCGTCGGAAGCTCGTCCTCCTTGGACAGCTTCTCCCACTCGTCGGCCTCGCCCTCCTCCTCGGGTGCGTCGGGATCCATGTCGGACTCGGTGTCCCGCAGCCTGCGGAGACCCCCGTCTGGGCCTTCGGCCTGAACGGCGGTCTCGTCGGTTTTCTCCTCAGCGGATCCCGCGGCCGACTGCGTCCCCTTGAACTTGGCCTCGAACTCGGCCCGCAATTTGTCCGCCTCGACCCGGGCCGCCGCGGCCGCCGCGTCCTCGAGCGTCCAGTCGCGCTGCGTGGGCCGGCGAGCCAGCCCCGTAAAGGCCAGGGGATTGTCCGGCAGCGATTGAAAATGAAGTATCTCCCACTCGTCCTTGCCGAGCTGGTTGAGAAACGATTCCAGAAGCGCGGGCGTGGCAAAGCCCCCCTTGCCGCTGGTTATGACTTTGTATTCCCAAACGGGCATAAATTGGTTGATGACTAGCTTCCAGCCATCCCAGATGCCGGCCCGGTTGCCGAGCCAATTCTTTTCGGGGGCGGCCGGCCTGGGGACGTTGACAGCCTTTTCTCGCAAGCCAGACTGGTTCGCACGATGAAGCCGATCCGCCTGGCCGCCGTCCTCGCTGTCATTGCCGTCGCCCTCGGGCTCTGGCTGTGGCTGGGCCGCGGGGCCGGGCCGCAGGCCCGCGAACTGGTCCTTCCCGGCAACGTGGACATCCGCCAGATCCAGCTCGCCTTCTACGGCAGCGAGCGGATCGCGTCGGTCGCCGTCCAGGAGGGCGACCACGTCCGCAAGGGTCAGCTTCTGGCCTCGCTCGACAAGGGTCGCCTCGAAGCGGCCCTGGTGAACCGCAAGGCCCTGCTCGAGGCGCAGCGCGAGATCCTCCGCCGCCTCGAGGCCGGCAACCGGCCCGAGGAGATCCGCAAGGCCCGCGCGGACCTCGAGGCGGCCAGCGCCGACCTGAAGAACGCGGGCCTGACCGCCGACCGCGTCTTCCAGCTGGTCTCCCAAGGGGCATCCACCCCCCAGGCCTCGGATGACGCCAGGGCGGCCCTCTCGGTCGCCGCGGCCCGGCAGGCCGCGGCTCAGGAGGCTTTGGCCCTGATGACAATCGGGTCGAGGCAGGAGGACATCGCCGCGGCCCGGGCCACCCTGCAAGCCTACGAGGCCCAGCTCGAGCGGGCCCGCCGGGACCTCTCGGATTCGGAGCTTTTCGCCCCCGCCAACGCCGTCGTCGAGAACCGTATCCTCGAGCCCGGCGACATGGCCTCGCCGCAGAAGCCCGTCCTCACCCTGGCGCTCGACGACCCTCTGTGGGTCCGCGCGTACGTGGCCGAGTCCGACCTGCCCCGGATCCATCCGGGCATGAAGGCCTGGGTCACTACCGACGGCTTCCCCGGCCGCAAGTACGACGGGTGGGTCGGCTATATCTCCCCGACAGCCGAATTCACGCCCAAGTCCGTGGAGACCTCCGAGGTGCGCACGAAGCTCGTCTACCAGGTGCGCGTCTTCGTCACTAACTCGCGCAACGAGCTCCGGCTGGGGATGCCCGCCGTGGCAACCGTGCCCCTGGACCAGCCGGCGCAGCCGTGAGCCCGGATCCCGCAGCCGAAGTCGTCCTCGAGCTGCGCGGGGTGAGCAAACGCTTCCCGTCGGGCCCGCGCGTCGCAGAGGCGCTGCGCGGGGTGACCCTCGAGGTACAGCGGGGCCGTGTGACCGGACTCATCGGCCCGGACGGCGCCGGCAAAACGACCCTGATGCGGCTGGCCGTGGGGCTGCTCGCCCCGGACGAGGGCCGCGTGATGGTCCTCGGGCACGACGCAACCCGCGAGTCCCAGACCGTGCAGTCGTCCGTCGGCTACATGCCGCAGCGGTTCGGCCTGTACGAGGACCTGACAGTCCAGGAGAACCTCGACTTGTACTCGGATCTCCAGGGGGTGCCCGGGGCCGACCGGAAGGCCCGGTACGCGGAGCTGATGCGCATGACCGGGCTCGCCCGGTTCACCGCCAGACTGGCCGGCCGGCTCTCCGGCGGAATGAAGCAAAAGCTGGGGCTTGCGTGCACCCTGGTGCGCCCGCCGCGGCTTCTGCTGCTCGACGAACCAACGGTCGGGGTCGACCCCGTGTCCCGCCGCGAGCTCTGGCAGATCGTCTACCGGCTCGTGCGCGAGGAGAAGATGACGGTGCTCCTGAGCACCGCGTACCTGGACGAGGCCGAGCGCTGCGACGAGATCGCGCTCCTGCACGGGGGCGAGATCCTCGGCCGGGGCCGGCCGGCCGACTTCCGGGATCCCCTTCGGGGAAGGTCCTTCGCGGTCAGCGCACCGGGGGTGGGCAAGCGGGCGCTGCAGAAGGCCCTTTCCGCCCTGCCGGGGGTCCTCGACGCGGTGATCCAGGCCGACAGCGTGAGGGTCGTCACCCGGGAGGGCGCCGGGCCGGAGGGCCTGGCCGCGGGCTGGCCCGGGGCGGTGATAGAGCCGGTTCCGCCGCGCCTGGAGGACGCCTTCGTCACACTGCTGAGCAGCCGGGAGAGGCACCGCGCCCCCGCAAGAGCCCAGGGTCAGGGAAGCCACCCCGCCCGGGGACCGGCCCGGACGGGCCCGGTCATCGAGGTGCGGGACGTCAACCGCCGGTTTGGGGATTTCTACGCCGTGCGGCATGCGAGCTTCGAGGTGGCCTCAGGCGAGGTGTTTGGGCTTCTGGGGCCCAACGGGGCCGGGAAGTCCACGACCTTCCGGATGCTGTGCGGGCTCCTGCCGGCATCCGAGGGAACCCTGCGCGTCGCCGGTCTCGACCTGCGGCACGCAGCCTCCGCGGCGCGGGCCCGGATCGGCTACATGTCCCAGAAGTTCTCCCTGTACGGGAACCTGAGCGTCAGCGACAACCTGCGGTTCTTCAGCAGCGCCTACGACCTGGCGGGCGCCCGCCAGCGCGAGCGGATCGGCTGGGCCCTGGAGCAGTTCGAGCTATCCGAGTTTGCGGAGGCCGCGGCGCACGACCTCTCGCTCGGCCACAAGCAGCGGCTGGCGATGGCCTGCTCCCTCATGCACGAGCCGGAGATCCTCTTCCTGGATGAGCCGACCTCGGGGGTGGATCCCCTCGCCCGCCGGGAGTTCTGGAGCCGCATCAACGCCCTCGCCGAGACGGGCGTCACCATCCTCGTGACGACTCACTTCATGGAGGAGGCTGAATACTGCGACCGGCTGGCGATCATGGCCGACGGGGAGGTCCTGGCCCTGGGCGAGCCCTCGGACATCAAGCGGGCCCAGGGGGCGCCGGGGCACCCCGCGCCCACGATGGAGGAGGCCTTCATCTCGCTGATCGAGGGCCGGGCCAAGGGGGGCCAATCCTCATGAGCGCCGCCTCCCGCATGCGCCTGCGCGGCCTCGTTCGCAAGGAGTTCTGCCAGATCCTCAGGGACCCGAGCAGCATCGCGATCGCCTTCCTGCTCCCGGTCATTCTCCTGCTGATCTTCGGCTACGGTATATCGCTCGACACCGAACACGTGCCCGTTGCGATCGTCGTCGATCAGCCCGACGGGGACACGGCCGGCCTGACGGCCCGGTTCCTGGGCTCGAGCTACTTCTCACCCGTGTTCGTGCGCGACATCGGGCAGGCCGAGGAGTCCCTCATGGGGCGCCGCGTGAATGCCATTATCCACCTGCAGCCCGATTTCTCCCGCCGCCTGCAGCGCCCGGACGGGGCGCCGATCCAGGTGATCGTAAACGGGACCGATGCCAACACGGCGCGGCTGGTCATGGGCTACGTACAGGGCGTTTGGCAGAACTGGCTCTCCCGGCGGGCGGCCGAGAGCGGCGGTGTTCTCGCCGCGCCTCTCCAGCTCGACCAGCGGGTCTGGTTCAACAGCGAGCTGCGCAGCCGCAACTTTCTGGTCCCCGGCCTGATCGCGATCATCATGACTCTGATCGGAGGGCTGCTCACGGCGCTGGTCATGGCGCGCGAGTGGGAGCGCGGCACGATGGAGGCCCTTCTCGTAACCCCGGTCACCATGGGCGAGGTCCTGGTCGGAAAGATTCTCCCCTACTTCCTGCTCGGGCTCGGGGGCATGGCGCTGTCGGTGGCCATGGGCCTGTGGCTATTCGGGGTGCCGCTCCTGGGCTCGGCGTGGCTGCTGTTCGCCGTATCCTCGCTGTTCCTCCTGGCGGCTCTGGGCATGGGGCTGTTGATCTCGATAGCCACCAAGAACCAGTTCGTCGCCGGTACGGTGGCGATCGTCACGACCTTCCTGCCGGCCTTCCTGCTGTCCGGGTTCATCTTCGACATTGGAAGCATGCCTGTGGTCGTACAGGCGATCACCCGGGTGCTGCCAGCGCGCTACTTCGTCGCCGCGCTGCAGACGATCTTCCTTGCGGGAAACGTCTGGTCGGTGGTCCTGCCCAACGCCGCTGCACTGGCCGCCTTCGCGGTGATCTTCCTGGGCGCAAGCAGGCAGAAACTCCGCAAAAGACTCGACTGAGCGCAAGCCATGCTCCGACGCATCTACGCCCTCGCGATCAAGGAGTTCCTCGCCCTGCTCAAGGACAAGCGAAGCCGCTTCGTGATCATCGTCCCGCCTCTCATCCAGCTGCTGGTTTTCGGCTACGCGGCGACCTTCGACCTGAACCGGATCCCCTTCGCCGTCTACAACGAGGATACGGGGCCGGCCGGCCGCGAGCTGGTCGAGCGCTTCACGGCCGCCCCCAACTTCCAGCAGGTCGCCGTCCTGTCAAGCGACGCCGAGGTCGCCCCGGTGGTCGACAGCCGCACGGCCCTCATGGTGCTCCACGTGGGTCCCCAGTTCAGCCGCGAGCTCGCGGCGGGCCGGCCCGGCCCGGTGCAGGTGATCGTCGACGGCCGAAACTCAAACACCGCCGCCATCCTTCTGGGCTACGTGTCGACGATGACGGCCGACTTCAGCTCCGAGTGGCTGCAGCGCTCCGGGGGCTCCCCGGGCCCGGCCAGGCTCGAGATCAGGGCCTGGTTCAATCCGAACCTTGAAAGCCGCTGGTTCCTCGTCCCCGGGATCGTGGGACTGCTGACCCTGCTCGTGACGACCCTGGTGACGGCGCTCTCGGTCGCCCGCGAGCGCGAGCAGGGGACCTTCGACCAGCTGCTCGTCACCCCGTTCCGCCCCGGGGAGATCCTCATTGGGAAGGCGCTGCCGGGCTTCATCTTGGGATTCGCGGAGATGACGGCGATCGTCCTGATCGCGACCTTGTGGTTCCGGGTGCCCCTCCGCGGGGAGATCGCGACCCTCTACGTGGGGCTATTCTTCTTCCTGGCTTCCTCGATCGGGGTCGGGCTCATGATCTCGTCCCTTGCGGTCACCCAGCAGCAGGGGCTCCTCGGGGCGTTCCTTTTCCTCGTCCCCTCGGTGATGCTCTCGGGCTTCGCCACTCCGATCGCGAACATGCCGCCCTGGATGCAGGAGCTCACCCTTGTGAACCCGCTGCGCTACTTCCTGGTGATCGTCCGCGGGATCTTCCTGCAGGGGACCCCATTCCACCTTCTCGTCGGGCAGCTCTGGCCTATGGCCCTTATTGGCGCGGTCAACATGGCGGCCGCAAGCTTCCTGTTTCGGCGCCGTCTTTACTGAGGCCCGGCCTGCGCCCCGGCCCGGGCCCGCACGGCCTCCAGGTTCCTGCGGACCCCCTCGTCGGCCGGATTCAGGCGCTGGGCCCGCTCCAGGACCGCGATCGCCTCGGGCAGCCGCCCGGCTATGCCCAGGGCGACCCCGAGGTTCCCGCAGGCCTGCGCAAAGCCGGGCTTGAGCCGGAGGGCCTCCCGGTACTGGGCGATCGCCTCGTCGGCCCTGCCCAGCCTCAGCAGGGTGTTGGCCAGGTTGTTTCGCGCCTCGGCAAAGTCGGGGTCGAGCCTCAGGGCAACCCGGGAGTGGAGAAGGGCCTCGTCGAGCTGCCCGGCCTCTCCCAGGGCCATCGCCAGCCCGTTGTGGGCCGCCGCGTAGCTGGGAAGAAGCCGCACCGCTTCTTTGAACTGGGCGGCTGCCTCCCGGTGGCGCCCGGCCTCAAATAGGAGGTTTCCGAGGTTGCAGTGGACCTCGGCCGACTGGGGAAAGATCCGGAGGGCCTGCTCGTACTCGGCCACTGCCTCCTCCGCCCTGCCCCGCTGCCCGAACAGGACGTTGCCCAGGTTGGAGCGGGCCTCGATCGCCCCCGGGAAGATCTTGACCGCCTCGCGCAGGAGGTTTCCCATCCGGAAGTGGGCAAACCAAGAGCCCGGATTGCACCGCAGGGCGTAGGTGACGCTGGCGGCCTCGCTGCTGAAGCTCGCCGCGTAGGCGCGACTCTCCCAGGCAAGCCCAAGGCAAGCGGCCCCGGCCAGTCCCGAGCAGGCAATGGAATGCAGACGCAAGCCCCGATTTTTGAGCCAGGCCTCAGCCGCCCCCAGGGCTGCCGCCGCCAGCCCGGCGGCCGCCGCGACCGACAGGTACGCCAGGTGGTCGGCGACAAGGCTGATGCGCGAATAAGCCATCGGGATGAACCCCAGGACCGGGCCGAGATTCACGAGGAAAACGCCCAGCCCGAACGCGGCGGCCCGCCCCGCCGGGGAGTGCCTGCGAGCCCAAAGCCAAGCTGCGGCGGCAGCGAACCCGGCCCACGGCAGGAACTGCGCAAGGGACGGGGGATCGATGTCCCACCGGGGATAGATCGGCATGACGCCAAGGGGAAACGCCACCTGCTCCAGGTAAAAGGCGGCCGCAAGGCCCGCCCCGGCAATCCGGGAGATGGCCCCTCCGAGGGGGATGTACTCGCCGCCGATCGCGCGGCTGTGCTGGAACCACACGGTCACAAGCCCGAGGGCGAGCGACACGGCAAAGAAGGGCGCGGCTGAGCGGAGGTCCCGGGCCGCGATCCGCCCCCTCTTCCACCAGGCGTAAAGCAGCAGGACGAAAGGGAACATCGCGACCGAGCTCTTGCTCAGTATCGCCGCGAAAAAGAGCAGCACGGACAGGGCGAGCCGCCGCCCGCTCCCCCTCCCCCCGGCGTCGTAGCGGAGGTAGGCGCCCATCGCCAGGAGAACCAGCGGCAGCGACAGCGCGTTCTTGAACTCCGCAATCCAGGCGACCGACTCGACTGCCATGGGGTGGACCGCGAATACGACCCCCGCCCACCACGCGCAGGGGGTGCCGAGCCTTTTCATCAGGCGCCACAGCAGGAGCGCTCCCAGCGTGTGCAGTGCGATGTTGGTGAGGTGGTAGCCCGCCGGGCTGTCGCCCCAGAGGTGCCACTGGACCCATTGCAGGGAGGTCTTGAGCGGAAAATAGTCCCATCCGGCCTGCCCAAGCCAGATCCGCGCAAGCCCCCCGGGGGTCCTCAGGGCCGTTGCCTCGGTGATCTCCAGGTTGTCGTCCCAAAGCCACGTTCCTCGGATCGCCGGCGCGAACACCCAGAAGGTGCATAGGACGATAGCCGACGCCCGCAGGAAGTCCGCGGACCTTGAGGGCCGCCCTGCTTCCCGGCCATAAAGGGGTTCTTCCATTGCCGGGGGCTCCTAGCGGAAGCCCTCCCGGGCCGCCCCGTCAAGTGCCGAGGGCGGCCGCGGGGGCGGCGCTCAGGCGGGCCCGCACCTGGCCGTGGAGCTCGGCAAGGTAGTCCTGCGCCGCCTCGGCGAGCAGGCCGAGCCCGCGCGTGTAAGCAAGCATGATGCGGGTCGCCGGCGCGGCGCCTGCGCGGACCATCGCGTTCAGGCCCCGCAGGGCGTCCGCCTCGTCGAGCGCCTCCGCCGGCCCGGGGCACGGGTCGCCGAGCATCTGCTCGATTGTGCCGGCGTCCGGGGAGGGGTTCGCGGGGGCCTGGAGCGAGACCATCTCGGGCCGCCTCCGGTGCCAGTACCACGCATCGGCCCCGAGCTGCAGCCTGGAGCGGATCTGCGCCTGCGACGGGGGCGGGCCGCCGTCCTCGCAGCACTCGGAGACGTACCGGAAAATCTTCCGGCTGATCCGCTGCTGGTGGATGGGGAAGGACACCAGCGAACCCTCCTTTTGCGCCTGCCGGGACAGATGGTAGCGGATCCAGTAGCTCGCGAAGTATCCGAACCGCGCGGCCTTCTCCCCCGGCACGTATCGGTCGATCGCGTCCAAAAGCCCGCAGGCGGCGGCGCTCAACCTGTCGTCGTAATCCGGATACCGACGGGCCCGGGCCGCGCTCAGCGCGAGCCCGTAGTTTGCCACCAGCAGGGTCTCCCGCAGGTCCACCAGTTCGCCGTGGCATCGCCGGGCCTCGCATTCGATCTGCTCGGGGCGCGCCGATTGCGCGATCTCAAGGTACGTGCCGACGGGGACGCGGGCCAGCAGCCACGCGGCAAGCGGCGCCCGGTCCGCCGCGGGGCCCTCCGCGCAATCGAGCAAAGCGGCGAGCTGGCGCCGCCTCGGCACGCTCAGGCGGGACGTCCGCCAAGACTTCGACTTGCCCTCGGCGCAGGAGCCCTCGCCGGCGGCCGGCCCCGGCCGCGCCCCAAGCCACAGGCGGACCAGGTCCGGATGCGCCGCGAGGTGGCCGGTGAAGTCTCGCTGCAGGACGTAGAAACGGGCGAAGAGTTCAGCGTTGCGGGTGTAGGAGGGGGCGGGATCCATGGCGGGAAGGGATTGAAGCAGGATTCCCGGGAAAGGTCTGCAGACCTAGGATGACTTACCGGACTGGGGTGAAGCCCCGGGTCCGGACAGGCTCAGAAAAGCCTCCCAGCGGGATCTCCCAGGACCTGCCATGATCGGAGGGAATGCCCCACACAGACGCCCGAGAGGCGGCCCTGGCCCGCTGGTTTTCCCAGGGCCCGACATCCCTGACCCACCCGGTCCTTCGCCGCGCCCTCTCGGCCTATCTCTCACCCTTGGGAATCGAGGCGGCGTGGCTCGAGGCGGAGCCGTTTAGCGGGCTTGAGTCGGGCTCCGCCGGCTGGTGGCTTCGGTCGGCCCGCTGGAATCCAGAGGGTCTTGACCGCGCGAGCAGGGCCTCGGCCGATTTTGAATTCCTGCTCGTCAATCCCAGGCACTTCTCGGTTGCCGTCGATTCCCAGGGGGTCTTCTCGGTCAGCTTGGCCGCGGTGGCAGGTCCCTCGGCTTCCGCAGTGTTGCCGCGCGGCGAGGACGCCGACTGGCGGGTCATCCTCCACTCGGTCCGGGCTTCCCAGCGCGCCGAGACCCTGATTCACGCAGCCGCGGGAGCGATCCTGGCCGGGGATCCGGCCACGGAGCTTTACGTGCGCGGGGAGGACTCGGCCTTCTTGGCCGCCGTCGAGGAGCGCATCTGCCTGGCCGATCCGAAGACCCGGGGTGGCGATGGGGCAGCAGCGGCCGCTCCCTCCCGCGCCAGTCGTGATCCAGGGCGGGCCGAGGAAGGCCCCGCGGCGGGCAGTACCAGATTGCAGGAGGGGGAGCCCACATCTCTGTCCGGCTGAGCGGCGGGACGGGAGGGGCCCACACTGGGCCTGGGGAAGGCCCGGCCCCAAGGCCGTTCGCAGGCCCGAGGTGGCCGAGCGCCTCCCCGGCTTGCCCGAGCTTGCTACGCACAAACTCCATCAGGCCCGGTCCAGCGACGGCGATCGTCGCGAAGACCAGGGCGAGGGTGGCCACGGTTCCCGCAAGGCTGAACGCTGGAGCTAGACTCCTCGGACGGGGGCTCGATGACATGTCCCGGATGATGGCAAGGCCGCAGCCTTGCCATCATCCCCTCCATGCTCCGCCTCCGTCTTCTGCTGGGCCTCATAGCGCCGCCCCTTGTCCTTGCCTGCTCACTAGCCGGGCCTGCCCAGAGGCCCTGGAACCAGGGGGATCCGACCCCGGAGGAGCAGGCGGCACTGGAATGGCTCAACGCCGCCCGCAGGGATCCTGTCGAGACTCTCGACGGGCTGCTCGGCCTGGCCCGGTCGGATGCGGTGATCGCCGCGTTCCTTGCCGGCCAGGCCGGGACAGGCGCCGCCCAGCTCCGGCAGAACCTTCAGGCAGCCTGGGACGTGGCCCAGGACCGAGCCCAGGCCTTTCCCTTCTCGAGCGCGATCAGCACGGCGCCGCTCGCCCTCTATCCGCTGTTCCAGGTCCGGGCGGCCGCCCTCGGCGCCGGGGTTCAACTCCCTCCACCCGACGCGCCGACTGAGCGGCCGGTTCCCTTGACCCTGTACCCGACCCCGCAGGTCGCAACCGTGCTCTCCGGATCCTCCAACCTGTTCCGAGGTCCCGACGCCACAGGGGGCTCCGCGGCCTTCGGCCCCTTCGGGGCCAACTACGCGCAGCTCGACCTGGCCAATCTCTACGACCCCGCGATCACCGGCCGCGAATACATCCTAAGTCTGCTTACCAATCCTGGATCCGGCTCCCCGGCCCCGTCGTTTCTTCGCCAGGGCGATCCGCTTCCCGGCCTGACGCTCGGCCACACCCGCATGGCCGGAATCTCGATCCAGCCCTCAGCCGGGGGCGGACGCACCCTCACCGTCTTCCGGGCGAGCTCGGAATTCTTGACCCAGAGCGACCTTCCCTTCGGCTCCGCAGCGACCGTGTTTGTCACGGGGGTGGCCTACCGGGACGCAAACTCAAACGGCTCCTACGATCCGGGAGAGGGAATCGGCGGCGTGATGATCAGCCCCGACCGGGGGGAATGGTGCGCGGTCACCGCACCCGCCGGGGGTTACGCCATCCCGGTTCCGGCGAACTCGGGAGATTACCTGCTGACCGCGGAGGGCGGTCCCTTCGCAGGATCGCCGCAGTCGGTCGCGGTCGGAGCCGGGAGCGTCAAGGCCGACTGGATCCTGCCCGCTCTTTCCCTCGGCGCTCCCCCACAGGTTGCGGTCGAGCCGTCGGACGGATCAGCCCAGTTGGTCGGCCTCTCCAGCCGCGGCCTGGTGCAGGCTGGGGATGGGGCGTTGGTCGGCGGGTTTGTGATCAGCGGGCCGGCGCCGGCGCGCAAGCGCCTGCTCATCCGCGGGGTGGGCCCCTCGCTCCAGACCGCAGGGGTCGCGGCCAGCTCCTGCATTCCCGCAACACAGATCCAGCTCAACTGCGGCCCATTCCCTGTCGCGTCCAACTGCGGCTGGATGAACTCCCCGGACGGAGGCGGCGCAGTGGCCGCAGCCGCGGCGCAGGCCGGGGACTTTCCGCTCCTGAACTGGGTCGGGGGCGGAGGCGACAGCGCCCTCATAGCCACCCTCGCTCCCGGCGCCTACACCGTGAGCGTCCTGCCGGCGCCCGGCACGGCGTCCGCCTTTCAAAACGGCCGGATCGGCCTGGTCGAGATCTACGACTTGAGTCCCGGAGACGGCTCAAGGCTTGTCAACCTGTCGGCGCGCGCGGTCACCGGCGCAGCCGATGCCCGACTGACTGTCGGATGCACCGTGGCCGGAAGCGGCCACGAGCGGCTGCTCCTGCGCGCGGCCGGTCCGGTCCTCGCCCGCTACGGGCTCTCGGAAACGCTTCCCTCTCCGGTGCTCACGCTGAACGACAGCGCCGCAAACCCGGTCTTGTCCTGCGGCGCCTGGGGCCTCTCGGCGCAAACCGACCAGATTCGCACGCTGGCAGCCTCGTCCGGCGCCTTTGCATTTCCGGAGGGCAGCGCCGACTCGGCCCTTGTCACCCGGCTGGCCCCCGGCAATTGGACAGCGACCGTAGCCGCAAAGCCGGGGAGCACAGCGGAGGGCCTTGCCCTAGTCGAACTCTATGAGGCTCCCTAGTCTCACAGCGGCGCTGGCACTCTGGGCCGCGACGGGCCTTTGGGCCGACGACCCGGGGCCGACCCAGTCCGTCTCGGCGGACGGGAGGGTCTACTCTGCGCCGATTGCGGTCGACTCTCCGTTTCCCGACGCAAACTACGGAGCCGACCACGGGGGAGGCTCCCTCAACCTGTCCTATCCCTACTACGGGCCGTTCGGCCGGATCGACTCCTCCCGGGGCCGGTTCATCTACGCGGTGGCTCCGTTCACGCCGCGAGGCTCCGAGGGCGTGTACGGGATGGACGTGTGGCTTGAACAGAAGGACAGCTCGGGATCATGGGCCCCATCCGCCCTCAACGGGGGCCTGCCCGACCAGGGCGGGCCCTATCAGCCGGTAAACACCCCGAATCCGGGTCCGAGCCCGCCCTACACGTTCACCTGGAGCTTCAACCCGGCCCAACTCCCGCCGAACACGGCCTTCCGGGTCTTCGTCTACGTCTACATCTACAACCAGGGTGGCGGAAGCCAGGGCGTCTTCCCGATCTGCAGCGCCACGGCGCCCGTCGTGACCGGGCCGGCCAACGATCCTCCTCGGATCCGCTGGAGCCCCAGCTCCGGCGGGATCAACCCCTCCCAGGTCCTTGCCGGCCAGGCGTACTCCATCTCCGCCGACGCCGAGGACGACAACGGAAACCTGGCCGGCGTCCGGATCGACAAGAACGGACAGCCGTTCGCCTACCCTCTCGGGGGCGACGGTTTCTCGGGCAACGCCCAAAATCTCACAAGCGACCCGACGGGCTCCGTCACCTACTCAGCCTGGTCTGTGGACTCCTGCGGAGCTCAGTCGCCGGTGATCACCTGGAGCGTCTCGGTCACCGGAAAGTCCGGCCAGCCGCCCGTGAGTTCTGTTCCCGCCGAGATCCCGCTTGGCCAGGGGTTCACGCCGCAGGTCTTCGGCGGGGCGGGCACCGGGGCCTGGCAGTTCTGCATCGCCGGCTACACGAACTGGGATGCGGGCGCGTCGGCCTACGCCGGCACGAACCTGGGCCCGAGCCCCGGGGATTGCGCCGGGGCGGTCTGGGTTCCCAGCTGGACCCCACCCGCCGCCGGTACCTACACCTTTTATGTGGCCCGGGACGGAGACCAAGACAACAAGCCCTCGGCGATCGCAGGCCCGTACCATCTGAGCGTTGATCCCCCGCCTCCCCCGCCTCCTCCTCCATCTCCGCCTTCGCCCCCAATAGCGACCCTGTCGGCCAGCCCCCTTTCCGGAACGACCCCCATGTCGGTCACGGTCTCGTGGACCTGCACCGGAGCCGATTCCGTGACGGTAGCAGGCCCCGGTGTCTCGGGGGCGTCGCTGTCCGGGTCGCAGACCCTAATCCTGAGCCAGCCGGGGACCTACACGTACACCCTGGCTGCTTCCGGCCCGGGCGGCCCGGTGTCTCTTTCCGCGGCCGTCACCGCCACCGCCCCGATGTATTTACTGGTCACCTACGTCTCGGGTTCCGGCAGCGTAACCGGCGGCGGAACCTACCCGGCCGGGGCCCTGGTCTCCGTCTCCGCAACGCCCGGGCCCGGGGCGGCCTTCTCGGGCTGGTCCGGGAGCCTCAGCTCTGCGGCGAACCCCCTGCTGGTCTCGATGACCGGAAACCTGACGCTTTTCGGGAACTTCTCGTCCCTGAGCCCGCAGTCGATCTCGCTCTCAGCCCCGGCGACTGCGCCCTTTCCAGGCCCGCCGGTGCCTGTGTCCGCCACCTCCACCTCGGGGCTGCCGGTGAGCCTCGCCGTCATCTCGGGCCCGGGCTTCATCTCAGCGGGCGAGCTGACACCCACCGGGACCGGGACCATCCTCATCGAGGCCTCCCAGGACGGTGGCGGACCCTGGCTCGCGGCGCCTTCACTCACCGCCTCCGTGAACGCGGTCGCAATTGTGCCCGTGGCAAGGATCCGGTTCGACGCCTCAGGGCGCGACGTCCGTGTTTCAGGCCCCCGAGGACTTCTCGGAACCTCGGCCCTTTGGACCGATCCGGCGGGGCTCGGGCGGTCCCCCTGGCCTTCGTTCGCGAATCCCTTGCCCGTCCGGGCCGGTTCCTCCAACGTCGAAGTGCCCGCTGTTCCGGCCGCCCGCCGGTAGGGCACCCATGAGCGACTCCCCCATCCTGAAAGTCGAGCGCCTGACGAAGACGTACGCGACCGCGTCCGGATCGCTCACCGTGCTGCGGGACGTGAGCTTTGAGCTCGCCTCGGAGGCGAGCCTCGCCGTCGTGGGGCCGAGCGGCAGCGGGAAGACGACGCTTCTGGGGCTGTGCGCGGGTCTGGACCGGGCGTCGAGCGGATCAGTCCGGCTGGCCGGAGAGGCGCTAGACAGCCTCAACGAGGACGGGCGCGCCCGCGTGCGCAACGCCCACGTCGGATTTGTATTCCAGAACTTCCAGCTCATCCCGACCCTGACGGCCCTCGAGAACGTGTGCGTGCCGATTGATCTGCGGCCGGCCCGCGGCCGCCTGGGCGCCGACTATGAACAGGAGGGCCGCGAGCTGCTCGGGCGGGTAGGCCTGGGGGACCGCTGCGGCCACTACCCGGTTCAGCTGTCCGGGGGCGAGCAACAGCGGGTGGCCCTGGCCCGCGCGTTTATCAACCGCCCGAAAATCCTGTTCTGCGACGAGCCGACGGGGGAATTGGACAATGCGACGGCCCAGAACATGGCAGGGCTGATCTTCGGCATGAACCGGGAGCGGGGAACGACGCTGGTCCTGGTGACCCACGACACGGAGTTGGCGGCGCGCTGCGGACGAATCCTGCGCCTTCGAGGCGGAGTCATCGCCTCGGACGAGCGCGGAGCAGTCTGAGCGCCTCACATCTGCCCGCCGAGCTGGGTGTCAACATCCTCGCGGCGCGGCATGACGGACCGCAGGAGGCGCGCCCCATACTCCGGCGAAGTCGGGTGCGCGAGCTGCTGGGGAGCGGGCCTGGCTGATGCGAGGATCGCGCTCCGGCTGGGGCGGAAGGCCTTCACGACGACCCCAATGTAGGCGTTGTCGCGAAGGATGTCCGGGTCGCAGACGCTGTTGTTTAGGCCCCGGGTCATCACCCCGCCGCCTGTGTGCGCGACCAGAATGTGCGCAACCGGCAACCCGTCCTGGCTCATGAATACGATCGTCTGGCCCGGCTTGATATCGGCGAGGGCCGGCCGGTCCAGGAGGATTACGTCCCTGTCGCGGTAGAGCGGAAGCATCGAGTCGCCCCTGCCCACCGCAAAATCAGAGCCGGGATGCTCGCGCACGTAGTGAGTGACATAGTCAATTGCCTGACCCGGGGTCGAAGCGAGCGGTGGGGGCGACAGCTGTGCGACGGCCTCGGGCGGGATCCACGGAGCTGCGGCCAGCTCCGGCTCGGTGGTGCAGCCAGGTCCCGAGAGTACGGCAGAAACGCCCGCGGCAAAGCCGAACAAGATAACCCGTAACGCCGCGCACTTCTCCCCGCAAACCCCGTCACCGGTGTCTTGATCCACGACCTGAGGATTCCTGTGCAGGAGTGGCATCAACTACGTAGAACTACGTATCCCGATCGTGCCCCAACCGCAAGGCCTAACCCGGAAAAAACATAAATAATTTTGGTGCGGCCGCGCCGAACTCCTTCCGGGCTGGAGTTGCAACGCCAGGCGACCGGATCCAGCTTCAGGGCCTCTGCCATGTGCGTCCGTTACACCGTGCACAAGCCGGAAGCCGCGCTCGAGGCCCTGGAAGGGGTGCTCAACGCGGCCCTGCGCGGGAAGACCCTGCTTGAGCCCCGCTACAACATAGCCCCCTCGCAGCTTGCGCCCATCGTGGCCAAGGAATCCGGGGAGCCCTCCCTGGGGTCAATGCGGTTCGGTCTGCTGCCGCCCGGCGACCGCGGGGCGGAGCGCAAGCGAGCGTTGCCCAACGCCCGGGCAGAGACAATCGCGGGATTGCCCGCATTTAGGGCGGCGGCGGCCGGCCGGCGGTGCCTGGTCCCAGCCTGCGGCTTCTATGAATTCAGGGACCTCGGCACCCGAAAGCAGCCCTGGCTTTTCACGCTCGACGATGACGAGCCGATGGCCCTCGCGGGATTATGGGAACCTCCGGACGGCGCGGACCCGCCCACATTTTGCATCGTCACTACAACGGCCAACCGGGTGGTCGGCGAGGTTCACGACCGCATGCCGGTCATCCTGACCGGCGAGTCGGCTGCGCTTTGGTTCGGGGACAGCCCCTTGAACTCTGCGGAACTGGCGCAACTGACGCTGCCGGCGGCCGACGGGCTTTTGCGGGCCAGGCGGGTCGATCCCTACGTCAACAATTCGCGGCACGAGGGCCCCCGTTGCGTGGCCCCGCCGCCCCCCGAGGATCCGGAGCTTTTCTGATCGTTTGGGCCAGGCTCGATATGGCTTGCCGTGGGTCGGTTCGATCCTGAGTGTACACGAGGACACATCAAGACACCTCGTCCAAGGAGCCTTCTTATGAGCACATTCAAGTTCACCCCATCACCGATAATTCCCTTCCGGGACACCAAGGCGATCGAGCGCGTAATCCGGATCAAGGACAAGGACTTCACGAAGCACAAGAATCCGAAATTCCGGATTACCGTGATGCCTGACTGGGAGATCGAGTTCCGCTGGATGGCGGACATGTTCCACCGGATCAAGGACGCGGCAGACCACAACCGGGAGTGCGTCCTGATCACCCCGAATCCGGCGCCGATGTACAAGAAGGTCGCCTACTTGATCAACAAGTTCCGGGTGAACTGCAAGAAACTGCACACGTTCAACATGGACGAGTACGCCAACGAGAAGGGCGAGACCGCCCCCGAGGATTGGCCGCAGGGTTTCGCGCACCAGTTCAAGAAGTACTTCTATTATCAGATCGATCCGAAGCTGCGCCCACCGGAAAAGCAGGCCCTGGGGCCGACCCACAAGAACATCAAGGATTACGGCAAGATGATCGCCGACATGGGCGGCGCAGATGCCTGCTACAGCGGCCCCGGATGGACCGGACACCTCGCCTTCATCGAGCCGGACGCCCCCGAGTTCGCCGCATCCAGTCTCAAGGAGTGGATGACGTACGGGCCCAGGATCTGCCGGATGAGCCCCTTCACGCTCGCCCAGAACTCGCTGCACGGTAGCTTCGGCATGGCCGGCAACCTCTGCGCGGTTCCTCCGATGGCCGCGACGATCGGTCCGGCTGAGGTGATCGGTTCGAAGAACCGCTTCGACCTGCACTCCCTGAGCATCGACGGGTCGTTCGCCTCCTGGCAGCGCCTGACCTCCCGCCTGGTGATCCACGGGCCGGTCACTCCGCTGCTGCCGACCTCGATCCACCAGCTGCTCGAGACGGACTGCTGGGTCGGCGAGTCGACCCTCGCCGAGATCCGCCCCTACTGGAACAAGGCCTACTGAGCGGCCAGCTTCCGGTAGAACTCGGTCACCTTCGGGTCCGGGTCGAACGTGTCGCCGGGGTGCACCATCCCGAGGGTGGCCTCGTCGACTGAGGCGTAGGCCCCCGCTGCTGCGGCCGCTATCGCGGCGGCACCCAGACAGGCGCGTTCGGAAGACGAGGACTTCACGATCGGGATCCCGAGCATGTCGGCCTTGATCTGGAGCCAGAACGGGCTTCGCGCGCCGCCGCCCGTGGCGACGATCCGGCGGACCGACCCGGGGTCGGCCGCGTCCCGGGCGAGACGGCAGTGGGTCGCCGCGACCTTTTCGAGGATACATCGAATCCGGGCTCCGTGCTCCTTGTCCGAGGCTCCGGCCGTCGGGGTTCCGCTCGGGCGGGAGCCGGCCGGTGTCTTGGCCGCAAGCGCGATAAGCTGTTCAATGGAGAGCCCGGGCGAAAACCGCTTCTGGTAGTCCTCAAGCTGCCCCGCGCCGTCCGGGTCGAACGCGAGCCGGAAGTACCGCTGGCCGTCGACGTGGGGTCCGTGGTAGCACCCCTCCTTCGGCGCGGGCTCGTCGACCAGCGCAAGGGCCGCGAGCACAGTCCCGGTCGAGATGCTCATCTCGGCGAAGCGGCCGACCCCCGAGCCGACCGCGGCGATGTGGTGGTCGAGGCCGCCGACGGCAACCGCCGTCCCCGAGGGCACGCCCAGCAAGGCGGCCCCCCGGGCACTGACGACCCCGCAGCGCGATCCCGGCCTGATGGGTCTCGACAGCTTGCCCGCATCGATCGAGAAGGTCGCCAGGGACCGCTCCCACCAGGTCCCCGCAGTCAGGTCGAAGATCCCCAAGAAGGCCGCGGTACTCCCGTCCCCTACAGGCTCTCCCGTCAGGGCATACGTGAAGTAGTCGGAGATCGTCAGCAGCCTGCGGGCCTTCGCCCAGATCTCCGGTTGGTTTTTCTCAATCCAAAGCCACTTGCCGACGGCAAACCCTCCGGAGATTCCCGCGAATCCTACGTGGCGCCGGAACGGCTCGGTCTGGGAGAACTCCTCCCAAGCCGGGGGCACCTCGGCGCCCCGGGTGTCCGTCCACAGGATCAACGGGGTCAGGGGGGCATCCGCCTGATCGAGGATGAGGAAGCTGTTAGCCTGGGAGGAGTACGACAGGGCCGCGATCGAGTCCGCGCGCGCCCCGGCCTGAGCCAGGGCTTCGTCCAGGCCCCTGCGGAGCTTCTGCCAAAAGGCCTGGGCGGGCAGTTCATAGCGGCCGGGCCGGGGCGTGCGCGGATCGACCGCAACCCGCCCCAGTCCCTTGAGCGATCCGGCCGCGTCGAACAGGCCGACCTTGAAGTAGGAGGTGCCCAGGTCGATGCCGAGGTAGAGCGACATGGCCTATTCGGTCAGGGTTTCTTCGCAAGGATGAGCCCGAGCGTCGCCTCGACGATCCGGGGCCCGTTCGTGTGCTCGAAGACCGCGTTCGTCGACTCGTAGTACTTACCGGCGACGGCCTCGGCGGTCACCATGTAACCCTGGAGCATCCCGTTTGCGGCGGTGATGACGAAGGTGTCCGGGGAGCGGGCCTTGACCGCCAGTCCGTACTCCACGAAGTGCTCGCCCGGCCACCCGACGAACTTCCAGGGGCCGACCTGGGCGACCTGGATCTCCATGGGCAGCGCGGATGCGGCCTCCTCAGCGAGGCGGCCGTCGGCCGCGGCCCGGGCCATGCAGGCTGTCTCCTCGGAGCCAAACCAGTCGCACTCCGCTGTGCGGGTCTGCTGGCGGGGCGCCCCGCTCGTCCTGAGGTGGTCGAACCTCGCCCGGGCCTCTTTCTCATTTCGGTCGGCCTCCTCGGGCGAGGGGAACTTGCGCATCGTGAGCTCCAAGTAGCTTTGCCGAACCCACACCGGGAGGTCGCTGTGGTAAACGATCCCAGGGATCGCCGCGGCTATCGTCTGGCCCAGCCTCTCGCCGAGCCGCTGAGCCTCCGCAAACGTATTCGCCTTGGTGACATGCCGAGGGCTCTGGTTGCCCGCGGTGCCCATGTGGTAGAGGATGGGGCAGCCGGCCGGGAGAACCTTGCCGCGCAGGTATTCGCGCGCGAAGTGGGGAAAGTCCCCGCTGATGAGGGTCGAGTCCTCGTGGAGGACCGTGGGGTGCATCGAGTAGACGAGCATCGCCGCCAGGGCCGTGTGCGTCGTCAGCGACCGGGCCACCAGCACCGGTACCTGCGGGTCGGCAGGCCCGGCCGGGTCGTGCCGGTTTGTGCCCACACCCTCGGCCCGGACCGCCACAAGCCCCACCTCCGCGGGCACCGCAGCCTTCACCGCCGCAACCCCGGCTTTGACCATCTGGTCGGCGGCCCAGGCGACGTACTTCTGGTCGGTCTTCGGCAGCACAGGGTCCGACGCGTGGCTGATGTAGTCGGCCATCAGCGGCCCCGAGTGGGTGTGGGTCGCCGAGATCATCACCGAGTCCGGCGCTATGCCCGTTTCGGCTGCGATCCGCTTCCGGACCGACAAGACAAAGCTCTTTTCGACCAGGATGATGTCGTTTGCGAGGAATAGCGCGCTTCCCCCTCCACCCTTCAGGTACAGCGCCGAGCACTGCAGCGGGTCGTGCACGCCCGTACTGTAACGCGGGACATGCGGGTAGCCGTACAGGAACTGGCTGGTCTTCGGGGTCAGGTCCGCGACGGCTGCGCCGGCCAGGAGAGCGGCGGCCGGGCCGCCCGCGGGTTTTGGGGAGTGCTTCGCGTCGCTTGCGGGATGTTTCATGGGAGGGAATCCGTGCCCGTAAGCCTGTCCCGCAGGCCTCGGCCTGTAAATGTTAAAAAACGTTTGATTTTGTTGTTATTGACACTTTCGAACATTTTTTTGACGCTCGCTTTCGATTGTGAAAAAGCCCTCCTCGGCCGTGCGCCACGCGAAGATCCGCGAGCTGCTCGCAGAGCGGCCCGGCGTGGCCGTCTCCGAGCTGGCGGCCGAGTTCGGGGTCAGCGAGATGACAATCCGCCGCGACCTGGCGGCCCTGGAAAGCAACGCGCACATCCGCCGCACACACGGCGGCGCGGTCGTGGGCGAGCGGATGATCCTGGAGTTCGACTACCGCAACCAGCGAGAGAGAAACCGGGCGGCCAAGCGGGCGATCGTCGCCGAGGCGCGCAAGCTCGTCCAACCGGGCGAGCGCCTGATCCTGGACACGGGCACGACCACCCTGGAACTCGCGACCGTCCTGCGGGACGGGGAGAGGTTGACCGTGATCACACCGAGCCTCGCCGTCGCCTCGGAACTGCAGCATTCCCCCGGGGTTGAGGTGATCCTCCTCGGCGGCGTCATCCGCCGCGGCAGCCCGGACCTGACCGGGCCCCTGACCGAGCACGGGCTGGAGCTGTTCTCCGCGGACACGACCTTCCAGGGGGCCGACGGGATCGGGCTGGACGGATCCATCTACAACACCGACTTAAGACTCGCCCGCGTCGACAGGATGATGCGGCGCAGCTCGAAAAGGACGTGCGTGCTGGCCGACCACACGAAGATCGGCCGCACCGCCCTCGCCCGCTCCGGCTCCCTCGCCGATGTCGACATTTTCATCACGGACTCCGCCGCACCCCGAGACGCCCTCCGGCGTTTCGCGCGCCTCGGAGTCAAAGTGATCACCGTAACCGCCTGAGAAATCCCTCCATGACAAAGTCCAACGCACAAACGTTCTCCACCCTCAACTGGGGCCGAGTCGACCTGAACCGGGTCCCCCACATCGTCGTTCCTCCCCCTGGCCCCGCCTCGAAGTCCTGGCACGACCGGTGCACCAAGCACTTCAAGGGCCTCAGCGGCCAGGTTAAGCTCTTCCCGGTCTCGTTCGAGTCGGGCTCCGGATGCGTGCTTAAGGACGTCGACGGCAACGAGTACATCGACTTTTCGTCGGGGATCTACGTGACGACCCTGGGCCACTGCCACCCCAAGATCAGCCAGGCGATCGCCAAGGCGGCCTCGACCCTGATGAACGCCCACGACTTCACGACGCCGATCAAGACACTGCTGATGGAGAAGATGGCCCAGATCCTCCCGGGCGACCTCAACGGCTACCAGCTGTACGACTCGGGCACCACGGCGGTCGAGGCAGGGATACGCGTCCTTCGGGCCGCCACCGGCAAGCACGAGACGATCAGCTGCTTCTACGACTTCCATGGAAAGACCTACAGCGCCGTCTCCCTCGGACACATCCGCTCGTCGGTCTACGGCGCGGTGCGGGCCCCCGGCGCCCACATGGTGCCCCGCCCGGACCCCTACCGGCCCGTCTGGGCCAAGGCCGACGGGACGATCGACACCGACAAGTACATCGAGTTCTACGGCCAGTACATTGAGAAGGCGACCGTCGGCTCCGTGGCCGGCTTTGTCCTGGAGCCGATCCAGGGGTGGGGCGGCTCGGTCATGCCGCCGGACGACTTTTTCCCGAAGCTCAGGAAGTTCTGCGACCAGCACAAGATGCTGCTCATGGCCGACGAGGTGCTCACCAGCTGGGGGCGCACCGGCAAATGGCTGTGCATGGAGCACTGGGGAGTCATTCCGGACGTCGTCACCCTGGGCAAGGGCTTCGGCAACGGGTTCCCCGTCACGGCGGTCGCCGTACGGGAGCCGTTCAAGGAGAGCTTCGAGTCGATCTCGGCCTCGAGTAGCTACGGGGGCAACCCGATGGCCTGCGCGGCGGCCCTGGCCTCGATCGAGGTGATCGAGGAGGAGAACCTGCTCGACCACGCGACCAAGCTGGGCGAGCTCGCCCTCAAGCGCATGGAGAAGATGAAGGCCTCCCACAAGATCATCGGCGACGTCCGCGCCAAGGGGTGCCTCATGGGCATCGAGCTCGTCAAGGACCGCAAGACCAAGGAGCCCTTCGACAAGGCCGGCGTGCTCGTCTACCAGAAGGCATTCCGCAAGGGCCTGGCCTGGATTCCCGCCGGGCACATCCTGCGCATGAGCCCCCCGATCGTCATGGACGAGAAGGCCCTGCTCAAGGGCATGGACATGATCGATGAGGCGATCGGCGAGACCGAGAAGGAGCTCGGCTACGCCGGCTGAGGGCCCCACTGGCAAAGGCGCCATGGACGAGCTGGACAAGGGACTGGCGATTTCGCTGTCGGGGCCCGGGCGCGACCGCGCGCTCGCGGAGTTCCGGCGGCAGGCCGCGATCTGGAACCTTGCCCTGCCGCCCGTGGCGCCCCTTGTGCTGGACTTCGGCCTGGGCGACTTCGGCAAGGTCGGCCTGATCGAGTTCTGGATAGCGAACGAGGCGGCGGCCGGGTACTGCGGAAAGTACCTGGCCGTCACCGCAGGCCAGACCTGCCCCAAGCACCGCCACCGGGTGAAGCACGAAACGTTCTTCGTCGTCCAGGGGCGGATCGAAGTCGACTGCGGCGGCCGGCTCCTCGAGCTCGGCCGTGGGCAGTCGCTCCCGGTTCCACCCGGCGTCTATCACCGGTTCACGGGGATGGAGCCCTCGCTCATCCTCGAGCTGTCGATGCCCTGTGAGGTCGACGACAACTACTTCGAGGACGCCCGAATCCCGATCGGCGGAAACCACCGGCCGGCAGGCTGATCTTAGTCCCAGCCGATCTTTCGTCCGCGGTTCTGCTCCTCGAGCCAGAGACTAAGGGGCCGGAAGTACTCGACCATCGCCCGGGTGGAGAGGTCCTCGCCAGTCTTCTCCTTGAGCAGCGTACGCCAGTCCTGGGTGCCACCCTTGTCGAGGATGCTGCGGAGCCAGTCGCCGACCTCGCGGCTGTCCGCGTAGTTGCACGACTGCGGGCTCTGGTGGAGGATGTGCCGGGCGATGTAGTCGTGCAGCTGAAACTTGAGCACGGTCGCCACGGCGTACGAATAGTAGTAGCAGGGGTTGTCGTTGATGTGAGTCTTGGTCGCCGCGTCGCACCACTCCTCGCCCCGCTCCGTCGGGGGCTCGACCCCCTGCCAGTCGCGGACGTGCTTCCACCAGCGGGCGTTCCACTGGTCGGCGGGCAGACCGCCCGCGTACACGTCGGCCTCCCAGTGGGTCATCGTCCCCGACGCCCAGAAGATGAATGGAACCGAGCTGCCCAGGGCGTCGTTGAGGAGAAACGCTGTCGTGTCAGCCTTGAAGTCTGCAGGAAGGACCCCGACGGACTTCAGGTACGGTACTTGGCTGGAGGCCAATGAGATCAGCTCCCCGATCCCCTCATGGAAGCCCGGGTTCGCCCCGATCCGCAGCAGCGGCGGGACCTCGGGCCGCGTGTAGCTCATGAAGTAGTGCCCGTGGCCGAGCTCGTGGTGGGCCGTGTGGAACCAGTCCTCGTTGGGCTCTATGTTCTGAAGAGAACGGATGTCCCGGTCCAGGTCGATGTGCCAGCAGGAGGCGTGGGTGTTTTTGTGGCGCGGGTCACCGGCCGGGAGCGCATACAGATCCGACTTGGTCCAGAAGCTCGGCGGCAGCGGCTCGAATCCCATGCCGGTGTAGAAGCGCTCGGCCGTCCGGACGATCCACTCCGGGGAGCGCCCCGTGAACCGGTCGTCCAGATTGGCCGCGGGAACCATGCCCGTCCACAGCTGGGACCAGCGGTTGTTGAGCCAGTGGGCCGGGATGCGGTTGGGAACCGGCTGGTGGTACTTGCGGGCCAGCTCGTACTTCGCCCAGGTGTGCAGCTGCAGGTAGAGAGGGCGCAGCTCCCTCATGAAGTCCTCCTGCATGGCAACCATCTCCTGTGTCGTCATGCCGTAGGCCGCCACCTGCAGGGCAAAGTAGTCTTTGTGCCCCAGCTCCTGGGCGACGCCGTTTCTTAAGTCGCGCAGCTTGATCAACCCCGGCTTGAGCGCCTTGCCCGACTCCTTGGAGGCCTCCCAGACGGCTTGGCGTTCGGCCAGGTCTGTGCTCGATGTCAGGGCGTCATCGATCTGGTTGGCCGTGACCGGCTTGCCGTGCAGCTTGAAGACAAAGCTGTTGAGGATGGAGGCCTGCCTGGTCTCAGCATCGACCCGGGCCTCCACAAGGGTCGGGTTTGTCATGGGGCCCTCGGCGGCATTGAGCAGCACCTGCCTCAGCTGGCGGACCGTCAGGTCGTTGAGCCTTTCTTTCTGGGCCAGCAGGTCCTTAGCCTCGGAGATGAGGGCCGGGTTGCCCGCGAATGCGGCATAGGCCTTCCCGGCCACCGCGGCGGCGGCGTCGTGCTCCGCCGTGACGTCGGTGTCCGCAGCCCATTGGGCCTCGCTGTTGACCCGGTAGAGCGCCTGGTAGCCGGCATTGGCCAGCTTGAGGAAGACGTCGGCCCGGTCCTGCACGGGGTTTGCCGGGGCGGCGGCCGCCGCTGCCACTGCAAGAAAGGCCAAAGCTGTGATGGGCAGTCTGGGGTATCTCATCCCCTTAGGTTGGACGGTGTGGGCGCGGCGAACAACCGGAAAGAGCCGGGGCGTATTTCCCGAGCTCAGCCGCGCACCCAGATCTCAACATCCACCCGGACGCGCCCCGCGGCATCTGCCGCCACACGGCCCGGCAGGACCGCCTCGCGGCGGAATCCCGCCCGCTCCAGGGCACCGAGCTTCTCAGCAAAGCCCGAGTCCGCATAGGCCCGGATCCTCTCCCCCCGGGGCTGGGGCAGGGCCGCAAGCAGCCCGTCCGCTCGGGCCCACCACCGTGGATGGCAGTACAGGTCGACCACACGGCCCGGCCCGTCCGGGTCGGGCTGCAAGCTGGCGAAACCCAGGACCGCCGCGCCCGCAGCCGCGCGCAGGACCCGGGCGCAGCCGGGCTCTCCCGCCGCCTGGAGCCTGCGTTCCTGCCTCAACATTCCCAGGAGGCCCGCCTCCGGCGAGCGTCTCCCGAAAAGCTTCACGGCGGCGATCCGGACCATGCCCGGCCAGGGACCCATAAAGAGCGGCACCGAGGCCGGCCAGTGCCGCCAGTCGAGCGGTTCGACCACCGCCTCGGCCGCGCCGAACCACGTTTCGGCAAACAGACCCGGCGGCACGTTGAAAAGCTCCATGTAGTCGCTCCCCGGCTCGACCGGCTCAAATCCCCGGCGGCGGTAGTAGTGCCAGGGGGTTGTCCCAAACTCGGTCCCGAGGAAGAGCGCCTGCCCTCCCCGAGCCCGGAAGTCTCCGAGGACCAGGTCCATCAGGACCGAGCTTGCGCCCGCGCCGCGGTCAGCCGGCTCCGTCCACACGTGCCCCAAGATCGCCGCCCCTCCCGCCTCAGCCAGCATGATGTTGGCAAACGGGGCGCCCCCCCGGTGCAGGATGAAAAAGCGCGTCTCAAGCCCCACCTCCCTCCTCAGGAGCTCGGAATTCTGCCAGTCCCACGGGTCCCCCTTGTGCCGCACCATCGCCTCGATCCGGTCCGCCCAGACCGGATCGGGAGCCCGGATGACGGAGGCTTCGACCCGTTCTCCACTTCGCAGGGTAATGACTTGGGTCGGCATGGTTGGTCTGCGAGCCGGCCCACTCTCTCCGCTGCGCCGCCCCCAAGGCAAGTTTTCGGTGCTCAGGTCCCGCAGGCCCCAAACTGCCTGAACCCCTGCCGGGAGGCGTACCTTACCAGCTCAGTCTTGGTCCTCAGGTCGAGCTTGCGCTGGATGTTGAACCGGTGCTTCTCGGCCGTGCACGGCTCGAGCCCCAGGCGCGCCGCGATCTCCCGGTCCGTGAGCCAGTCGCCGATCAGGGCGAGCACAGTCTGCTCCCGGTCTGAGAGCACCTTGTCGAAGGCCCAGGGGTCGGCGCGACGCGCCGCCCGTACCCGGTGAAACTCCTCCGAGAAGTACCGCCTTCCCTTGTCTACGGCCTCAACGGCCTCCCGGAGGGCCTCCACGGTGGCGGTGTGCTTGTCGAGGAAGCCCTCGACCGGCAGCCGCTCGACCCGGTAGACGGTGTAGGCGTTGCACAGGGCCGACAAGACGATGATTCTCGGCCGCCTCGGCCATCTGCGGACCTCCTCGATCACGCCGAACCCGTCCAGCCTCGGCAGCTGCAGGTCCAGGAGCACCAGGTCCGGCCGCAGATCCCCAATGGACTCCAGGGCCTGAAAGCCGTCGGCCGCCTCGGCCACCACCTCGTGTCCAAGCTCCGACGTCGAAACCCGCCTGAGCAGCTCCCGCGTGATGCGGTGGTCGTCAGCGAGGACAAGCTTCATGCGGACGATCCTCGGCCCAGCTCGGGTCGCGACTCACGAAAACAATTGTCAGAAAATCGTCAGGATGGGGCACTCCAGGCACCCGACCGCCCACAAAGTTTTTCTCGATGCCCCGGCCAGTCCCCCTAGAGTGGTCGCCCATGCCGGAAAGATTCAGGGCCGCGCGGAGGGGATGCGCCTATGGCGGGGCCGGCCCATGATCTTCTGTAGCCCCTGGTTTCTGGTCTTCAGCCTGGCGGCCGCAGCCGCCTACCTGGCCGTTCGGCGCTGGTACCTTCTCCGGCTGATCCTGCTCCCCATCGCCTCGGTCGTATTCTACGTGCACTTTGCCGGCGTGAGCGGCTTCGCCGTCATGGGGGCCCTGTCCGTCTTCACCTACTTTGCGGGGCTCGGCCTGCATGCGCCCGGGGCGCGCAGGCCCTGGCGGCTCGCCCTTTGCCTGAGCCCGGCCGTCATCGCGCTGCTGTATTTTCGCTACTTCAACTTCCTGGGCGACACGGCAGTACAGGGCCTGACGCTGGCGGGCCTCACGCCACCCGGTGCACTTCGCGCCCTGCTCGCAGCTGGCGCCCCGGCCGTAAAACCCCTTGGAATCTCGTTTTTCGCCTTCGAGTTCTGCCACTACCTGGTCGACGTCTACAAGGGGGCCGAACCGGTCCGCAACGTCGTTTATTTCTCTATCTTCGCGCTGTTCTACCCCAGGCTGGCCTCCGGCCCGATCGTGCGCTTCCAGCAGATCGTCCCCCAGCTCAAGGCGCTGCCGCCCGCAACCCACGAGGACGTCTTCTGGGGTCTGTCCCGCATCGCGACCGGTTTTGCAAAGAAGTTTATCCTTGCGGACCCAATCGTCGGCGTTCTGCCGATCTTCAATCCAGGCAACGTCCTGGTGGGCACCGACGTGCTCTGGCTGTGCCTGCTGCTGTACGTTAGGATCTACATGGACTTCGGGGGCTACTGCGACATGGCGATCGGCTTGGCGCGGCTGTTTGGGATCCGGCTTCCGGAAAACTTCAACTTCCCCTTCATCGCCTCGTCGCCCTCGGAGTTCTGGAAGCGGTGGCACATCAGCCTTTCGACCTGGATTCGCGACTACATCTACATTCCCCTGGGAGGGGGCCGCGTGTCGCCGGTGCGCAAGAGCCTGAACTTGCTCTTCGCTATGGGCCTGTGCGGCCTCTGGCACGGATCCTCCTGGAACTTCGTCCTCTGGGGCGTGCTCCATGGCCTCGCCCTACAAATCGGCCACGGCCTCGGTGCCGCGTGCGGCTGGGTTGACGGCCGCCTCGCCGGTTGCGGGGCACCGGCCCGGGCTTGGGCGGTCGCATCGAAAGGACTCGGCTGGGTGATGACCCAGGCCTTCGTCAGCGCAACCTGGATCGTCTTTTTCTTCCCCGCCGATTCGGCCTGGAGGATGATTGGGAAGATCACGGTGTGGCCATGACCAACCCCGCGTCACAGGCCATGGGGGGACAATCCCGGCAGACCGGCTGGCTCCGGGCGGCGACGGCCGCAATGGCGCTCGGAACTTGCGCCGTGATCCTGCTTCTGCGCCGGGTCCCCCCGGCCCCGGTCTTCTCACCCGCACTCGGCCGGGCCACCTACTGGCAGTCCTACGAGACGTCCTACTTCGCAAGCCTGCGTTCGTACGAGGAGCAGGTCGGGCGGATTCTGGCCGAGGGGAACACGCCCGTGGTTGTGTTCGGCGACTCGACCTTCCGCGGCACGAGCGCCGCGGGCCAGGATGTGTGGACTCGGATCCTGGAGAGGTGGCTCAGGGAATCCGACCCGAGGATCCGGGTCGTCAACTACGCCCAGAACGCGGGTGACCTCATGGGCCCGTTCCTCTACCACCACCTGCGCAGGATCTACCCGCAGGCCTACTACGTCATGCAGTGGCACTTCTCAAGCGAGGTGGGGGTACGACACCCGTTCCATTTCTGGCTCACCTCCGAGATCGCGCTGCGGGACGGCGACACGAACCCGGCCGTTCGAATTTCCTACCCTATTTCCCCGGTCAAGACGGAGGCGGAGCGCAGCGCCTTCGCCCTGGCGGCCACAAACATCGCCTCCAACTACCTCGATGTCGGCAACTGGGTGCGCTACCTCTGGCTCGGGCAGGTCTACTGTGACTCGGACCGGATGGTGAAGCTCCGGCCGCTCCGCGAGGTGGCCGACACCGAGGTGCCGATCCTGCGCTTCATCCCGCCCGACGAGAAGACCGAGGCCTACCTCGCAAACCTGTTCTCCGCCCACGTCGAGGCCCAGGAAAGGTACGTGAAGCGGCCGTTCGCTGACCTCGCCGCCTATTTTGCGACGATCTATCCGGCCGAGGTCCGCAGCCACCTCATCCTGGTGACCCTCGACTACAACCCGCACTTTGCTCCCTGGTCCGACCCGGAAAAGATCCGGGTCTGGCGCGCCAATTGGGAAAAGATCCGCTCGGAAATGCCCCGGATGGCGGACCTGCAGTGGATCTCGCTCACAGGGGCCGACGGCGGACTCTCACCCGACGATTTCAGCGATCTGGGGCACCTGACCGTGCGGGGGCAGGCTAAACTCGCCTCCGCGGTGACGGATAATCTGACGGCGGCCGGGGGATGGTTCCCCCACGCACACCCGGAAAACAGATGAAGACGACCCTGCGGCTCATCCTCTGGTTTCTGGCGGGCGTGGTCCTCGGAGCGGGGCTCGTGCTCATCCTGTACTGCCTGACGATGCCGGCACAGCCGTTTGTCTACGTCGCGTTCTGACCGCCGGGAGCCGGGACCCTAGAACAGCCTCCACCGGAACCGCAGGATCTGCATCCACGAGTTCCGGCCCGGCCCTAGGACCTTGCCGATCTCGTAGTCCCACTCGAAGTCCTTCGACAGGGAGAGGGTCGCCCCCCCTCCCACGGTCCCGGAAAAGGTTGACGACCCGGCGGTCGACTCGCTCAGCGTTGTCTCGGCGTAGGCGCTGAGCAGCTGGCCGAGCGCCCATTTAACATAGGCGCTTCCGTACAGCCGGCTGTCGTAGCGGGTGTCCGCTTCGTTTCGCAGCGCGTCCCACTCCAGCATGGCGGCCGCTTTGGCCCCCGCCGGAAGGTCCGCCGACCAGGGCAGGATGATGCCCCCCTGGGTGGACTTGCTGCCTGTGCCGCCTGAATGGCTCGGCAGAATGACGTATGGGATGATCGCCGCCTGCTGACCCGAGGAGGGATCGCTCCAGAAGGTCCATTTCGGCCGCACGGTGATGCTCCCAATCCCGCTGCGGGTTTGGTCCGTTCCCGCGGATGAAAAGGTCTCCCTCACGTACAATTGAGTCCCGACCTGAAGATCGACGGTGTTGGTGAGGCCCGCGGAGACCAACAGCGTCCCCAGCCCCAGGGCCTTGTACTGGTTCGGAGCGGACGTGTCGGGAGCGACCCCGAGCGAAATCGCCTCCATGCGCACTTGGGCCCTGCCGAATCCCATCGTCTGGGGAGTCTCCGTGACCTGGGCGCGAAGGCCGGCTGCGGAGGCAAGGCCAACCGCCAGGAGCCAGGCGAGTGGACTCGACCTCAGTTTGGGCGGCATCCCGGCGACCCTCGCCGCACGGAGGCGCCGTGTCACCAAAAAAACCAAGCACGGGGGCGGCCGACCGCTCAGAAGACCGCCTCCATGGCCTCCGGACCCCGGTAGGTCAGAACCACAAGCACAACCGCGGTGATCGCAGCGGTCACCGCCAGAACCAGGGCATAGTTGCCGCCGGAGGCGGCCGCCGCCCTGGCCTGGAAGACCGCGTTGGAGGAGGCGATCAGGTTGCCGAGCTGGTAGGCCAGCCCGGGAAACGTGCCCCGGACGGCCTCGGGGGACAGCTCGTTGAGGTGCGCGGGAACCACGCCCCAGGCCCCCTGCACGCCAAACTGGATCAGGAAGGCTCCGCACGCGATCCAGACGGGCGCGACCGCATAGGCCCACAGCGGTATCATCGGCAGGGCGAAGATCGCCGCCGCCATGATGGCGCGCCGCCGCCCCACGCGCTGCGATAGAGCCCCGAAGAATATCCCGCCCGCAATAGCCCCTAGGTTCGCCATGATCGCCACGGCGCTCACGATGTGCGTCGACAGCTTCCTCTGTGCCTGGAGGAGCGTGGGGTAGAGATCCTGCGTTCCGTGGGCCAAGAAGTTGAAGGCGGTCATCAGGACGATCACATAAACGAAAAGTTTCCAGTGCCCGCGCACCGAGGCCACGATGCCCGCGGCCCCCGTCCGGGTGCGCCTGCGCTCCCAGGCGGGGGACTCCTGGACCCCGAGGCGGATGTAAACGACCAGAAGCGCCGGCAGGGTCCCGATGACGAACATGCCGCGCCATCCGACCAGGTCGAAGAATAGTCCGTAGACGACCCCGGCGAGAAGATAGCCGAGGGCGTAGCCCTGCTGGAGGATCCCCGAGACTACACCCCGGCTCGCGGCCGGTATGCTCTCCATCACAAGCGACGAGCCCACGCCCCACTCTCCGCCCATCGCGATCCCAAAGAGGGCCCTCAGGACGAGAAACCAGCCGAGAGACGGCGCGAAGGCCGCCCCCAGTTCCAAGCCCGAATACAGCAAGATGTCCGCCATGAGGACCGGGCGGCGCCCGAACCGATCTGCCAGCCAGCCAAAAATCAGGGCCCCGAGTGGCCGAAACATCAGGGTCAGCGTGATTGCATAGGCCACATCGGCGACCTGGGCGTGGAAGTCGGCCGCGATCGAGCGGATCACAAAAACCACCAGGAAAAAGTCGAAGGCATCGAGCGCCCAGCCCAGCAGGCTGGCGAAAAACACGGCGCGCTGTGGGCGGGACAGCGCCTGCAGTTCCGGGAGGATCGTCAAGGAAGTGTCCCCGGGGCCATGCTTGGGGAACTTGACCGCGTCCGCCAGAAGATTTGGCGGACCCTAGCGAGCACTAGAGGCTGTCGGAGCCGGCGCTCAGTGCCCGCCGCCGGACGGGGCGGCGCCGGGCGAGTCCGCCTTGCTGAGGCGCGCCCAGTTGAAGCCGTAGAAGGAGACAAAGGCAAAGCAGCCCAGGGGTACGATGAAGGCGCGAGACATCCCGTAGAGGTCGCCGACCGCACCCATAAGCTTGGGCAGGATCGCCCCGCCCATGATCGCCATGACGATGAAGGCCGAGGCCTTCTTTGCCCGAGCCCCAAGGCCGTGGATTCCCAGGGCGAATATGGTCGGAAACATGATCGACATGAAAAAGTAGCTCAGGAAGACGCAGGTTACCGACAGCCAGCCGAGCTTCAGGAACACCAGGGCGCAGGCCACCACGTTGACGAGGCCGTAGAGCCCAAGCACCCGGTGCGGGCTGAATTTCTTGAGGATGCCCGCCCCGGAGAACCGACCCGCCAGGAAGCAGAGAAACCCGAGCGAGGCGAGATAGGCCGCTCCCTTGTCGCTGAGAGCCAGCGCCCCCACCCTGCCGGGCTCGAACCAGGATGCCACGATCCCCGAGCGCCACGACTCCGGGATGGGCGGCACCTCGGTCGTCATGTAGTTTATGAAGAAACTGAAGATGCCGGCCTGGGCCGCAACATAGAGGAACTGTGCCGCCACGGCCAAGACGAAGTGCGGATGGGCCCAGATCGAGCGGGAGGCGCCGGGGGCGTTGTCGTCCAAGTGATAGGCGTCCCGCGCCTTGATATCGGGCACGTCGGCAAAGCGAAAGACCACCGCCAGCACGATGACCAAAACCGCGACCCCCGCGTACGGGATCCAGAGAGTCTGGCTGCCCGTGCTGACACCCGCGGCATCCTTGCCGTAGAAGAACATCCCGCCGGCGATCGGTCCGAATATCCACCCGATTCCGTTGCAGGACTGGGCGAGATTGATCCGGGTTGCAGCAAACTCCGGCGGCCCGAGCACCGTCGTGTAGGGGTTGGCCACCGTCTCGAGAAAGGTAAGGCCGGCGGCTATGAGGCAAACGCCCAGGAGGAACGCCCAGAAGGCGGCGAGATGGGTCGCCGGAATAAACCATAGGCCGCCCACCGCCACCATGAGTAGTCCGGCGATGATCCCTCCCTTGTATCCCAGCCGGGTCGCTAGCCAGCCCGCGGGAAGCGCCATCAGGAAATACCCTAGGTAGTGGGCAAATTGGACCCAGGCCGAACGCGCTAGCGTCAGGTGCAGCTCCCGCTGGAAATGCTTGTCCATCACGTCGATCATCCCGTTGCAAAATCCCCACAGGAGGAACAGCGAGCTGACCAGGGTGAACGTTACGGCAAGGTTCCTGCCGTCGGGAATCGCAAACAGGCTTTTCTTGTCGCGGGCCATCATCCGTCTTTGGGGCTTCCGCCTCATCCCCCGGGCTTCCTGCGCCCGCGATCAGAGCACAACGTGGATCTTTGTCACACGGCTCGTATCGGCCGACCATTCGGCGAGCACTTCGCCCGCCTGCGAGAACCGGACTGTCCGGGTGATCGTCTCCGCGACCGGGTAGCGACCGGATTCGAGCTCAGCGATCACCTTGTCGAAGTCTTTCGGCACCGCGTTCCGCGAGCCCCGGATATCGAGCTCCTTCATTACGAAATACTTCGTCTCGTAGCTGACCGCCTCCTTGGCGTAGCCGATATAGACCACCCGACCCGCAAAGGAAACCTCGTCCACGGCGGCCCGGAATGTCGCGGCCTGCCCCACAGCCTCGATCGCAACCCCCGGCCCGTCGCCGCTCGTCAACGCCTGCAGCCTGTCGTGGAGGTTCTGGGCCTTGGAATTGATCGTCTCCGTTGCGCCCGCCTTCAGGGCTAGGGCCAGCTTTGCATCGTCGACATCCACCGCGATGACGCGCGCTCCGCGCACCCGCGCGGCTGCCGTGATCGCCCCCAAGCCGATCATTCCGCAGCCGAGGACGAGCACCGTATCCGCGCTGGTGACTTCCCCCCGCCCCGCCGCGTGGAATCCCACGCTTAGCGGTTCGACCAGCGCGTGCTCGGCCAGCGAGAGCTTATCCGAACGCACCAGCTTTTCCCAAGGAACGCAGATAAACTCAGTGAAGGCTCCATCGCGCTGCACCCCCAGGGTGAGGTTGCTGCGACAGGCGTTCGGACGCCCGGTCCGGCAGGCTGGGCACGTGCCGCAAGCTGTGTAGGGCAGGACCGTCGTTTTCATGCCCACCTTGAAGCGCTCGGGAACGCCGGCGGTCACCTCCGCGATGATCGCCCCTATCTCGTGCCCGGGGATCCGCGGGTAGCCGACCAGGGGATTCAGCCCGCGGAAGGTGTTAAGGTCACTCCCGCAGTAACCGAGTTGCTTCACCTGCAGCAGGACCTCGCCCGGGGCGGGCTTCGGCTGCGGACGCTCAACAAAGCCTGTCTTCCCGGCTTCCGTTATTGCCAGTGCTTTCATGATTTATGGCCCTTCGTTGTGCAGCCTGAGTCGGCACCGGCCGCCGCGCGCCAAAATGCGCTCTCTGTTCTGGTGAAACATGTGTCGTAACGGGGCATGGGCGGTCAGCGGGCCAGCCAGCCCCCGTCGACCGCAATCGTGTACCCGTTGATGTAATCCGATGCGGGCGACGCAAGAAAGACAACGGCTCCCTTGAGATCGTCCGGCGTGCCCCAGCGGTTCGCCGGAATCCGCGTGAGGATGGAGGCGCTCCGGTCGGCGTCGGCGCGAAGCGGAGCCGTGTTGTCGGTCGCCATGTAACCAGGGGCGATCGCGTTGACATTGATGTTCCGCGAGGCGAGTTCGTTGGCCATCAGCCGGGTGAGGCCCTGCACGGCGCTTTTCGACGCCGTGTACGACGGGACGCGGATGCCGCCCTGGAACGAAAGCATCGAGGCAATATTGACGATCTTTCCGGGGGCATTGCGGGCGAACAGTTCGCGCACAAAGCACTGACTTAGGAAGAAGACGGCGTCGATGTTGATGCCCATCACGTCATCCCAGTCCTTCTCGCTGAACTTCTCAAACGCCTCTCGCCGGATGATGCCGGCGCAGTTAACGAGGATGTCCAGCTTGCCGAGCTGCTCCTTCGCCTGAGCGATCACACCCGGGATGGACCCGCGGTCGCCCAGGTTCGCCGTTACGGCGGCGCATCGGCGGCCGAGAGCACGCACCTGCTTCACCGTGTCATCAGCGGGCAGAACGTCCACCGCGGCAATGTCGGCACCCGCCTCGGCAAGGGCCAGCGCCATGCCCTGGCCCAGGCCGCGGGAGGCGCCGGTGACGACGGCTACATTCCCGTCGAGTCTGAAACGATCGATGATGTTTTGAGTCATGGGTTCAGCTATGGAAAAACAGCCAAAGTCCCGTCGAGTCAACGTTCAGTGGGGGGGTGCAGCTTACAACGGGCGATATCGGCCTGGATCTGCCTCCCGGTCAGGGTGTCGTCTCCAGCACAACGACGCTGGCGATGGGATCAGGCGCATCGGGCGGCAATGCAAGCGTGACGGTTCCGTTCGGTTGAAGGACCCCTACGCTGCGCGCAGGATCGGCCAGCAGGTAGGCCCGCGCCACCTTGGTGCGGAGTGGAGGGATGGTGAAACTTCCTTTGGGCCACTGGAAGAAATGCAGGTACAGCCGTCCCGGCTTGGACGTGCAGCGCCAGACCCACTGCGGATGGAAAACCGGATTGCCCTTCGCATCCTTCAGCACGGGATCTTCCGCCCCGGCCTGCAACGGCTGCGGGCCGAAGCGCCACGGTTGACTCACCTGTGGAGCCGTTCGTAGTACAGGCCCACTCGTCATGGCCCTATTCCTTCGCTTGTTGGCTGTCCTTGCCGCCGCGATCGCGGTGCCCGCAGCCTTGTCCTCACCCGTTCCGACCCCCATCCCAATAGTCGTCGACACGGACATCGGCACGGACATTGACGACGCCTTTGCCCTGGCGCTCATCCTGAAATGCCCTGAACTCCAGCTGCTGGGCGTGACTACGGTGTCCGGGGACACCCAGGCGCGGGCGCGCATCGCTGCGAAGTTTCTCTGGTCGGCTGGCGGCCGCTGGCGGAATGTGCCGGTCTATGCCGGGAGTCCGGGGCCGACCCAAAGGCTCGATCAGGGCCGTTGGGCTGAGGGCTTCTCCAGCCCGGCCCTCCATCTCGATGGGGCGGTTCCCTTTCTGGAACAAACGTTCCGCGAGCGCCCGGGCAAGGTGACTCTGGTTGCCCTTGGGGAGCTGACGAACGTCGCGTCCGTCCTCCGTGAGGGTGGCGTCCCAGCCAGACAAATCCGGCAGATCGTGCTGATGGGAGGGGCCATCCGCCGGGGCTATCGCCAGGGATCTCCGCCGGAACCCGAATGGAACATCCGGTTGAATCCGGCGGCCGCGGGCGCGGTCTTCTCCTCTGGGATTCCCATCGTGATGGCCCCCTTGGACGTGACCGCGATGCTCCAGTTTGACGCCGCCGGGCGGAAACGCGCATTCGAGCGGGCGGGCGACCTGGCGAAGCCGCTTGAGGAGCTGTACCGGCTCTGGGGCATGGAGACCCCCACCCTGTTTGATCCGATGGCGGTAGCCATGCTCGTCAATCCCGAGATCTGCCGCACAGAGAGGCTGAGCGTGTGGGTCGACAGGCAGGGAATGACACAGGTGAGGGAAGGCCAGCTGCCAAATACGGTCGCAGGGGTCAGCGTCGACCCGGCGGCCTTCCTCGCATTTTACCTTGGCCGGGTTGCTCCTTAGGTTCGGCGGCCCGGCGCGAAGGGGATCCCGGGTTGTCTGGCCGGCGTAGGAGCGTACCTGCCCCCCAGCTAGGGCTTCAGTTTGCCGTCCCACGAAGCGAGATTAGAGAGATGCTACTTCGCGGGGAACGCTACGAGCTCTCCATCAAGTCCTGCGGCGATAATCTTGTTGGCCGCGAGCGCCAGCGAGCCGGCGTAGCCTCCGAAGCCGCCTTTCGGCGGGAGGGCAGCAAGCACCTGCCACTTCACGGAGCCGGTAGCCCGGTCTAGAGCGACGATGCCTCCGACATGCGCGATCGCCGTGCCTTCAATGTTTTGCGAGACCGTGCCTGTAAACACGCCTTCGTCGGTCAAGAGCGGCGTCCCCCAGTTCATGCCGTGCACGGGGGTGGCCCAGCGAGCCCTGCCGGTCTTAGGATCCAATGCAGTTACCCGGCTGTAGTCAGATGCGCCGACATAGACGAGCCCGCCGGACAGCACCGGGGTAGATTCGATCCAGGAGAACCAGTAGGAGAACCTCCACGCGAGTACCCCGTCAGGGATGTGGAATCCATAGAGCATGTAGTCGCGACTGCCGACAATCAGCGTCTCCGCGGCGATGATTGGCGTCGTAACGACTCCACCGCCAGTCCTCAGGCGCAGCATCTCCTGCCGGCTCCTGCGATCGAGAAGCACCACCGAGCCGTCCATGGTGCCAAACATAAGCGTGTTGTCCCCATGTCGGCCGACGCCTGAGAAAACGGGTGCCCCGGCCTCGTGCCGCCAGAGCACCGCGCCCGTTGTTGCGTCTAGCGCATACAGTCCCCCGTCGCTCGAGCCGCAGTAGATCACACCATCGAGCAGCAGCGGGGTGGCAGCTCGATGGTTAAAGGTGGGGTTGTCCGCAGCCGGTTTCCCGGCAATCCGCTCGTCATGAAGCCGCGTGAGCCACCGCAGCGAGCCTCGAGCACGATCCAAAGCGATTAGGTTCGTCCTGGCGTCGAGGACAAAAATGGTGTCGGGGCTAGCAACGGCGCGCCCGTCGATTCCGTATTCCCCCCTCCAGGTCCATACAGCGGCACCGTCGCAGGCCCTCACGGCGTGGAGCTGCCCTGCGCTGGTGCCGACATAGACGGTGCCGTCCTCCACGAGGGGCGGGGCCCAAGTACCTGCGCCCATCGTGTACCTCCAGATCGGCGCGGGGCCTGCGGGATAACTCTGCCCGGCGGGTCTGGGCGGAAAGTGGCTGCTGCGCGTCAGTCCGACGGGGAGCCTGCCCTTGCCAAAGGTGCCGCTGAGCCGGCCGCCATCGAGTCGCAGATCAAGGTCAAACGCCGGGGTGATGGCGTAGTGTCCCCGGCCGTCCGCCTCGACCGGAATCATCATAGGAACGGCGTACGTGAACATGTCGGGGAAGTTCAACTTAAACACCAGGGTGCCGCGCTGGGTGCGGAAAAACTCAAGGCCAAGGTCGGCAACAGTGCCCTGCGGCGCCGTTATGGTCCCAAGCCAGATACCTTCGATAGGGTCCGTCGCCACCTTGGAGGGCGGAGGCCCCTCCGCGTGAAGAATGGCCGCGGCGCCCAAGGCAAGAGTCGCCGAGGCTGTCGCAAGAATGGCGTTCATACCCCGGTTTTCCTTGAGCCATTCATGATCAAGCGCCACGAAAAAACGCCCGGCCCAACGAGTGGGCAATCAACCCCGGGACCGGGTCGCCCTTGGTTTTCGATCCATACAGGCGTCCAAGATCCCGGTCTAAGGGGACACCTGCGCCTCAGGGTCCCCAAGGTCACGGGGTTTCCGAAACCCCGCCACGTCCGGTCCCCCCCTCTCCCAGGTCTCACAGATGCGATTCAAGGCCGACCCTGCCGTGTTGGAGTCGCTGATGGCCAAACGTAAGGCTCCTGCACAGAGGCAGCGCCTCACATCCTCGAGCTTCAACTGCTGTTCTAGCTCGGACCATCCCCTGCCGCCTTGAAGAATTCCGCCGCACCGCTACCGAGCAATTTCCGCACGTGCGTGTAAAGGTATCGAACGGCCTGCCTCACGAGACCTTGCACATTCTCCGATGTCGCCGTCTCATTGGGCATAGCGGGAGGCTGCCTTGCTTCCCCTCATTCCGCGCATAGGAATTACGCCGCCACGGGCAGACAGACAGGCCCGCGATACCTTCCCAGGAGCTGTGTGAAATGTCAGGCCAATCAGCTGCCTGGATTGGAGATGCGCCCGAAGAACAGACAGGCGCCGGTTCCCCGATGCTGAATCGCGAATAGGAACGGACGGTCCACGTGCACTTCGACAAGCGGCGGTGGCGTCGTAACGGCAGTGGTGGTTGCCATCATCACGGCTGTGGCCGCCGCTGCCTCCGTTCCCTTCTCGTCAAGGGCCACATAGGTCTGATGAAACACCTCCGAGATGTATAAATAGTCATCGGGCTTTCGCGGTGCGATGTCGTCGAAATTGGCCGAGGCCACGGGGATGTTGAATGCCTGCCTCATTCCAAGCGCCTGGAGGGCCTGGCTCAGCGGCACCGTGGACCCGGAGACCATGAACTTTGGCAGATACAGGGAAACCATCGTGCTGCCTGGATTCGCGAGCGTTGCCCATCGCGCAAGATCGTCGGGGGTGAGTCGGTTCGCGATCGTGTCGGTGGTGACACCTTGGTCCGGGAGGAGCACGACAAACTGCAGGTCCCCGCCGAGGTAGTTGAGCGTCACCACCGTCAGCCCATCCTCCTTAGCATACCCGAGCATCTCCGATTCATGCATTGTGGGCACGGATTTCGTCGTGGACGCATCGAGCCAAAAAGGCGCCGGGCTCGTCAGCTCTGGAGGAAAGGGACTGTCCCAGGAGATCTTCAGATACAATGCGTTAACGAGCACGAGCCGGGTGAACTCGCTGACGCCGCCCGGGGGGATCAGGTTTAGGATTTTCTGCCGGGTCTGCTCCGCCACCCAGTCGTTGATCACCAGGCGCGATGCTTCCGTTTGAAGTTTGAAGTCGAGCGCCTGCAGCGGCGCGTTGAAGCCGTTCTGCATCAGCGAGAGGTAGGATGCCCGGAATGGATATCCAATCAGTCCGAACAGGGAATTGGCGAAAGACCACTCCATTGGATCCGATGAGGCCCCGGCGAGTTTGCGCGCTTGGGCAACCTTGGCGGACTTCGTCGCGGCGGCCGCGAGTGCATCACCGAGCGCGGAAAACCCGGATCGCAACAGATCGTTATCCCCCGGCAACAAGAGCACGCTAGCCATCTCCGTCCGCGTGTCGCCGGCCGCTCCGGCATAGGCAAGAGCAAGAGCCGACTCGATCGAGTACGGAGAGATGATGGAATTGCCGGACGTTCCGACCGCGAGGTGCCGGTAGACATCCAGCCCGACCGCGTTAGTTGACCGCGCAGCATCGAAGGTTCCGGCCGGTGAAAGCTCATAGACCTCCGCGAGCATCGTGCCGACGCTCGCATTTGCCGGCGCCGGCGTCCCGGTAGGGACATTGCCGTGCACGGCGAGCGTATAGGCGCCAGCCTTCAACGTGACGATTAGCGCCGCATCCTTGTCGCTCTGGAGTGCGAACGCACCCGCGGATCTCGCCCCGTCCTCCAATTCCAATGTGTTGCTAACGGAACCCGACTGCCAGTCGTCGTTCGACGCGATGCGTGTCGCTCCCGAATACAGATCAATAGTAGGGTCAGCAAGGGGACTGCTGACTCCGTATTGAGCAAGGGTCGGCCCCACGCCCCGGAGCAGGAGCCGGATCTCACCTTCGCCCGAAACAACGAAGCCCAAGACCATCCCCGTGCTGGCATTGACCTCAAGCCGAGCCGATAGATTGACCATTCGATTTGAGGTGGCGCATGCGCCGGAATCGCTGTCGTAAAATTCCACAAGCGCGTTGCCCGTACCCAACGGGGTCGAGCAGATCGCGGTCATCGAGTTCGCGGTCGGCGCACCGGTCAGCGCTGCATCGCTGACCCCAGAGGACAGCCGGGGTGCGGCTGCGGGAAATGCCCAATCGTAGGTTGCAACCGCAACCGCAGGCGCAGTGACGATGTTCGTCTGAGCCGCGAGTGCACTGCCCTGGTAGATGGACAGCTGGGTGCTGCTCGCAGTGGCGGCAACTCCGAACGGCGCCAGACCCGGTCCGATGGCGCGGACAAGCAATGGAAGCGGTGAGGTCCCCAGTGTGGAGACACCGGCGGTCATCGTCTTCGAGCCTCCAATCGTCGCCAGGGCCGACAGATTGACTAACCGCGCTGGGTATGCACCGCGGGCGGATGCTGTGTTGATCTTGACCAGGGCCGGATCCCACGCTGGGTTGACCGCCACCGTGCACGGTGTGATCGAGGCTATCCCGGGTTGCGCGGCGACTCGGGCAAAGAAGGCCAACGCAAGGAAGCCAGTGGTCACAACGCAGAGACTGCAACGGCCTTGCATGTCCGTAAGTTTGCCCATTTCACAGCCAAACCGCAACACAGGACCATGAAGGAATCGCCGATGCGCGGTCAGCGATGTTATTGCACACTGCGTTTGGTCAGTTGCCCACCAGCATGGTGGACTCCACTGGAGTCCAGCGGTACAGAGGAGAGCAACACGCTAGTTGCTGTTTGGTTGCCAGCCGGCAGAGAGCCGATCCTTTGAATTCATGCTCCGAGTCCGATTGAGCAAGCGCCGAACGAATCTGAATCAAGGTATTGACATATTACTGTGTCCCACACAGTGTGTGCCACATGCTATATGCCAAACAGCATTCAGATGACTGATGACTTGTTCGACCAACTCCGTCTTGAGCTGCGCCGCGGCTGCTTGGTCATGGCGGTGCTTGGACAGCTCCGAGCCGAGCATTATGGCTACACCCTGCGCTTGGCGCTGACTGACCTCGGCCTGGCGATCGACGAGGGCACGCTCTACCCGTTGCTGCGCCGGCTGGAAAGCCAGGGTTTACTGGTCAGTGAATGGCGGGAGGAGGCCAAACGCGACAAGCGCTTCTACCGCATCTCGGCCGAAGGCAAGAGAATGCTGGGCCTGTTGTGCGTGGAGTGGGAAAACATCAACAAATCATTGAACAAGATTCTTCAGAAAGGCTGACCATGGAGCTCATCAATCGGTACTCGCAGGCCGTCGGATTCTGGCTGCCCAAGAAACAGCGGGACGACATTATCGCTGAACTGTCGGAGGAAATCCGCTCCCAAGTCGAGGACAAGGAGGCCGAATTCGGGCGCAAGCTGAGCGAGGCCGAGATCGCGGCCGTGCTCAGGCGCTTGGGCTCCCCCCTGGTGGTGGCAAACCGCTATCTGCCCCAACGGTACCTGATCGGCCCGGTGTTGTTTCCGATTTACCAGCGCGTGCTGAAGTTCGTGGTCGTCTGCTGCCTGGTGCTGCCGATTCTGGCGTGGGTCGGCCTGATGCCATACAGCGCAGGCCGTGATGCCTGGCATTCCGCCGGGTCGTTGCTTGCCGCCTTGGGATCGTGCTGGGGCTCCTCTTGGCTATCCGCCTTTTTCTCGGTGGGCGTCGTCACCGTCGCATTCGCCATCATCGAGCGGACAAAGGCCATGGCCAAGGCGACCGACGACTGGGATCCTCTCAAGCTCCCCGCCGTGCGCGATCCGCATCTCATCCCGCTTGCTTCCTCCATCTTCGACCTCATCTTCTCGGCCGTCTTTTTGATTGGGTGGATCGGGTGCCTCGGGTTGCAAGTCGTGTTATACGTAGCGGGCGCAAAGGTTACGCTGGCCTCTTCATGGCCTTATCTGGTGTGCGGCTTCGTACTGGTCTTGCTCGCCAATATTGCATTGTCAGGCGCGAACCTGTTCCGACCGCGCTGGACGCGCGTGCGCGCCGCAGTTCGTCTGGCAATCGACTGTGCGGGATCGGCGCTGTTTTGCTGGTTCCTTAAGGCCGGCATCCTGCTGGATATCGCGGTGGCGAACGTTCCCCAGGCTAAGGAATCGGCAATTAAAGACGCGCTTAACGCGGGCGCTGCGAGGGCATTTCCCCTGGCCGTCATTGTAAGCGCGGTGATTATTCTCCTAGACGTACGCCGGCTTTACCGCGTCGGGAGTACAGGACGGTAGACTCCATTGGAGTCCAGCGGCACAGAGGAGAGCAGCACGCTAGTTGCTGTTTGGTTGCCGGAGCTTCCACCGAAACATCCTGATCATTGGAACGCCGAGATACTTCTCCCATTTTGGGTTGATCGCGGCCAAATCCCTGTCGCCCAAGGCATCCCTCATTCCAACCAGCTCAAATCCCGCGGCCGATGCCGCCTGCTCAATCGCGCCGCCCAGATGGGGAACGCTTTCCAGCGCAAACTCACTTCCGTCGGGCATCTTGAAGTGAGCAAGGATCCCCCTAGCCGCCCGAACCGGGTGGATCTCGGAAACGTGAAGCTCTCCTCCAGGTCCGAGAACCCGATGGGCGGCTTTAAAAAAAGCGGGCAATTGTTTAATGTGCTCAAGCACCAAAGCGGCCACCAATGCATCGAAGGGCTGATCCCTCGATAGATCAGCCAACAGGAAGTCCGCCTCGATCAAGCGCACATCCGCGTAGCTCTTCAGTTTCTCTTTCGCAATCGCGAGCATACCTGGCGAAAGGTCAATGCCTGTGACTTTGTTGCCCTGTGCCACAAGCTTCACAGTGTGTCGGCCGGTGCCACAGCCGACTTCCAGCACGCGGCAGCCAGCCAGATGCTTCCACTGTGAAGGGAAATGGCGTTCGTCCATTGCCACAGTCGGATTCGGATAGACATCGTAGCTGGATGACCAGAGATCGTAGCCTTTCCTGTTCCCAATCGGATCTGGGCGGTGATTCACCATAGTCCTGCATTAGTTCATTTGCATTGGAGAAAGAGGAGCGTGAGCTTTGGCGCAAGGTGGAATCCACCGCAGTGCCACAGTTCGTTCGGTTTGCTATCTTCTGGGGACTGTGATGCGCAGGCAAATAAGCCGGCTCTAAACGCTCAGTCCCAGTCCGAAAGTCCGGAGGAAGCACACTCCGCCCCGAACTTTTGTATGGATCCTTGCGGGTTCTGAGACATGGGTTGGCTGCCTAGACGATTTGGTGAAGTGTGTGGCTTTGACACCACGGACTGATGTCGTCTGAGACCACCGCAGCACACCGGACGGAAGACGTAGCGAAGTTACCTCTGGGGGTTTGGAGGATGGGGGACATCCACGCCATCTGTTCCCACCCCTACGCCACCTTGGCCCACGCTCGAAAAGCTGGGGATCGAGAATGCATTTTCGGTGGGGCCGTTCGGCGGAACCTGATTCTGATCGGACCGGGCTGTGTCGAATGGTCCTGTCGCGCATCCGGAAAAGGCGAACCCAAGAACAATGGCAGCAAGTCGAGTAGACGGAAATCTCGGCTTCATGGCCTGATGCTCACGTAACGAGGTGGGGTTACCACAAGTAGAATGGAAGTCAACGGAGCTGGGCCCGCACGAGCCCAGCGATCTGACATCCCCCCCAGCCCCGCCGCACCCCACTCTCCGAGTGATGGTGGACGCTACTGGAGTCCAACCGTACAGAATGAACGCGCAGCCCGGTTGTCGTTTGGTTGCCGTGCTTCCCATGTGATCACCGCTTGACTTTTTTGGTATCATTCCGATACTACTCCTAATGCCGCGCAAAGTCCGCCAGTTGGTCTCCGATCTTGAGCGTGCTGGTTTTGTTAATCGCGGTGGCAAAGGTAGCCATCGCAACCTGGAGCATCCAAAGGGGTTCCGGGTGACGATATCTGGCCAACTGGGAGACGATGCGCTGCACTACCAAGAGAAACAGACACGTAAAGCCATCGAGGATTCCCGGAAATGAAACCCACTGCCGCACAGATCGGAGAAGTCGCCAAACGGTATCTCAAAATCGTCGAATGGAGCGCCGAGGACCGATGCTACGTCGGCAGCGCCCCTCCACTGATCGGACAAAGCTGCCATGGAGCCAGCGAAGCGGAGGTTCTGGCTCAACTTCAGACCATTGTTGAAGAATGGGTCGAAACGCTGATCAAGGAAGGCAGACCCCTCCCTGCTTCCACCACCAACCGGAAATTCAGCGGAAAGTTTGTCGTGCGTCTATCCCCTGAGATTCACAGAAAAGTCGCCCTCAAGGCGATGGCTCGTGGAGATAGCCTCAATCAATATGTCGCGGAGACCTTGGCTGAGGCGTAACCCATCAATCCAATACCCCCCCTCCCCAATCTTTGGCTCTTGATCAAAGATTGGGGACATGGGGCGTTGGAAGCGCCACCATGTCCCCTATGCACTTACACCTGACTCTTCCCGGATACCGCATCCTCCGGTGGGAGAGCAACTCTTTGATGCGGGTTCATGTCGAGGCGTTGG
>CAIOZY010000023.1 GCA_903862935.1 uncultured Opitutaceae bacterium | reverse complement strand
GCTGCCCTATGCGACGAGCTGAATCGCTCGCCCGCCTTTTTCCCGGGATCTCCTCTGCGCCTCCTCTTCTCGGTCGCCACGCCCGCCAAATCACCAGAAAGCGGACATTTTGACGGGGCCTAGGTCAGGAGGTCTGAACTTACTCTTCCCCGTGCCCGTGCCGCCGCAGACGTAAAGGTGCTTATCCCGCTCCGTGCGGGAAAGGGTGAGCGAAGCCTTACCTCCGGCGAGAATGCCGAGATTGAGGTCGTTGCCAGTGGGTGAAGGCATGGAGCCTCGTATTACCTAAACCAAGATCGAACGACTGGCCATGCTGCAATTGCAGCGACTCCTAATGTGGCGAGCAGAATCCAAAAAATTGGCACCGTTGACCAATGAGGCGTTGGCCCAGTTTCGGCGGCTCGTTTAATATCAGCAAGCGCTTCTTTGGTGGCTTGGCGGTCTTGCTGCTCGACCCGCCACCGTGCCTCATTCCGTCGCTTTTCTAGGACTTCCGCGCAAATCTTTGGCAGAACCTCGGCCATTGGGCCTTTCTCAATCACGCCTATCAGAACTTCGTCTGGCCAATCTTCGGCGACCATATTCCGCCGCACAATGAATTCCACGTTCCCATACTTCGAAACGTAAGGACTATTCGACTGCGTAAGCAGTTCGACTTTGACCCGAACCTTCTCAGGTGTCCAAGGCTCCTTCATTGGCGAAGTATCTTATCCGTCAAATTGACGGAGAGAAGCCGGTAATTCCCGGCGATAACGAGCGAAGCCTGAAATTACGCCCCCTGGGGGAGGAAACCGGCAGGGGGCTCATGGGGGTCGGGGCACGTCCCGCGAACACTTGCACGAGAAAAGTCCCGCCAAACGGCGGGACTCCTCGTTTCGGGCTATTCGGGGTTCCCGAAAGGACCGCGCCTGCGGCTCTTCCCCTGGCGTTTCACCGTGGCGCCTTTTTGGCCAGCAGTGATGCCATTCCTGTAGCTTTCGAGAACCTTCTCGGAAACCCAGCGAATGAGCTCTTCGTCAGCGACGCAGGCTTCGAGCTTGCGCGCGAACTCCTGTTCGAACTGTTCAATGAACGTCATGCAAGTGAGTTGAAATTGGCTGGTAATTTCGACCTTCGCGGGCGGCCAGTGAGCCGGCCGCACTCTTGACTCACCGGCCGTAGTCAACGCGTGAGCGTTGACCGGCTGGTACAATGGAAAGAGGGCGGAGGCGAACGACGCGGGGGCTTCCCGTTCGGATTCACGCCTACGAGGGCGCCGTAGGTGGTTGAGCTGGGTCTGGGTCTGCTTCCGGCTTATAGACCAACTTAACTTGGTAGCCCCGCGAAACGGAGAAGCTTTCATCAGTGTGGTATGCGCGCAGTTTCCCCGATCTCGTCGTCTTCCGCTCAAGCGCGGCCAATCGCACTGGTTCAAGCGGGTCAAACTCGCAGGTCGTCTCCACAGTCCGATCGTGTTTCAGCTCCGTCCGGCGCCCGATTTCATTTGTGTCACCGGGACCATAAGTCCACTCCGCAAAACGCGGATCTAACTCGCGGCACCGCTCTCGGACCTCAACGTTGAAAGAAACCAGGTTGGGGAACTGAGATGCAAGTATGTCCATCAGGCTTTTTGGTTTACCGGCCATGAGTGTGGATCATGATTTGGTGGTTCAAGACTTCAAGCTGTCTTGGCTCTTGCCTGCCCTAACCGACAGCGAAGTCGTGGTCATTGTGTCCCCTGGTCTTCTTCCCAACCCGTCGCTCTTGGCCACGGGTTTTGCTTCTTTCCCAAAGAAGAACTGCGAGCGGGTGGATGCGCCTTGCCGGAGCCGTGAGAGCGAAGGCAAGGCGCATCTCTCCGTGAGCGTCGAACCCGCTCTTACGGGTTCCAACCCGTTCCGGGACTCGTAAAGGACATGATGTCCTTTACAGGCCAACCCGTCCGTGTGTGTGAACCCGTGAACCGTCGCGTGAGCGACGGAAGGAGGGAGGTTTTTGGAGAGCGAGGAGTCTGCGACGAGCGACCTAAAACCGACCGACCTCGGGGATAGAGCAAGGCGGGTGAACAGGCCTTAAGTCGTTGCCGTGAAAGGCTAATCTGCCATCGCAGGGTATCCCCGCTGTGGGGAGGGGTGTGGGGATACCCTAAACTGACGGATTCTCGTAAAGGACAGTTCGGACAATGGCCAGTAAGGCCCACTATCTTATTCATTGGTCATTAGTTTCATAATCAGCTCGCTCGAAATTGTTGCCTCATCCTTATCAGCGGCTTGAAACCCGAGTTCCCAAGTCCGCTGGCACGCAACAATGCGACAAACGGGCAGAGGGCGCAGCCAGATCGGAACGTGGGCATAATAGGAGCGATCGAGAGTTGGCTTTGCCAGGAAGACGCAGAAGACAGTGACCATTAAGAGATTTCCTTTTCAAGAGGCTTGCCGCGCCGCGGTCGGTGTCCAGCAGCCCGAAGACGGGCGCAACGTCCACTATGAGAGGGACCCCAAAAGTTAGACATCGGGGATCGGTCCCGTTAGATAAAAAACCGATCCCGCCATGTCAAAGAGACGCCAACACAATGCTGAGTTCAAAGCCAAGGTCGCGTTGGAAGCCCTGAAGGGCATAGAGCCCGTCCACGTGATTTCAGCCCGATACGGGGTGCACCCGACACAGGTGACCGCCTGGAAGAAAGAGATCGCCGAACGCCTGCCCGAGCTGTTCGGCAAGAGAACCGACCATGACCCGCAGGCCGCCGCCGAGCGCGAGAAGGAGCTGTACCGCAAAATCGGCCAACTGCAGGTTGAGAACGATTGGGCGAAAAAAAAAGTTGAGGAGCTTGGACTGTGATCGCCGCCGGGGCCTGATTGAGAAGGAGCATCCGAAGGTGACAGTGAAGCGCCAATGCGAGTTCTTGGGCGTGCCGCGGGCGACGCATTACTATCGCCCGCGGCCTCAGTCGGCGCAGAACCTGGCGCTGATGCGGGCGATCGACGAGTTGCACATGGCTTATCCCCAGTTCGGCTCGCGCAATTTCGTCTATTGGCTCACCCGGGAAGGCTGGCGGGTGAACCGCAAACGGGTGCAGCGCTTGATGCGCAAAATGGGCCTTGAGGCACTGATGTTGAAGCGCCGGGGTCTGTCTCGGCCGCATCCGGACCATCCGGTTTATCCGTATCTGCTGCGCGGTGTCGAGGTTACCAGGCCGAACCAGGTTTGGAGCGCCGACATCACCTACGTTCCGATCCGAGGCGGCAGTGCCTACCTGGTTGCGATCATGGACTGGTACAGCCGCAAAGTGCTCGCCTGGGAGTTGTCGAACACGCTCGACGCTGGCTTCTGCGCCCGGGCCCTCCGGCGGGCACTGGCACAGTACGGCAACCCGGAGATCTTCAACACCGATCAGGGTAGTCAGTTCACCAGCGCCGAGTGGCTCGGAGTCTTCAAGGACCGGCCGATCCGCATCTCGATGGATGGCCGGGGTCGGGCCATCGACAACATCTTCATCGAGCGGCTGTGGCGCACCGTAAAGTACGACGAGATTTACCCCAAGGACTACGTCTCGCTGATCGACGGCCACGCCCAGCTCGACACGTTCTTCCGCTTCTACAACGACCTCCGACCGCACCGCTCCCACGGCGGAGCGACGCCCTCCGAGATGTATCGCCAGACCCAACACGCCGTAGCCAATGCTTGATTCCTTCCTGCCATTTCACAGTCTCCGGTTCCGGAAGGGGCGGGAGCTTCGCTCCCTCCCCTTCGACCCCTCCCTCCCTATTTATTCTTATTTTAGCCGATCCCCTGTCTAACCGATGGGGTCCCTCTCACTACTCAACTCTTGCCACAGATGCCATCGAAGCGCTGAGAGAGTTCACTCGAAGTCTTGCCAAGAGCTCGATATGGGTCTTACTGCGGCTCTGAAAACAATCCTATCGACTGCTACCCAAACGACTCAAGCTCCCGCCTCAACGGCCTCTGAAGGCGACGCCATTGAATTGGAGGGCAAGGTCATCACGGTCCTACCGGGGACAATGTTCCGGGTGCAGTTGGCGAACGGCCACGTCGTCCTGGGGCACATCTCGGGCAAACTGCGAAAGCATTATATCAAGATTGCCGCCGGGGACATGGTGAAAATGGAAATGAGCCCTTACGACATAAACAAGGCGCGAATTACGTTTCGGTTGAAGGAAACCAATTCAACCTACCGTCCGCCCGTTCGCCGACGATATTGAGTTGAAACGTCGGCAGACAACCGACGTTGGTCGTGCTTGCCCGTACATGGGCTCACTCCAAAGGAGCCTACAACTCGCGCCAACGCATGTGTCTGTCCTGTCGTCCACGCGCCGCGCAAACCTGATGAAACAAGTGGCTGGTGATCGGCATCGTCCTCCACGGCCGGAACGACAGTATTGATTACGCCGAGCCTCGCCCATCCCCGCCAAAGCCGACCACCCTCCCACACAATCGATACGTTGTCGGCAAGTGAATGGGTGCCGGACTGCTTGTTCCGTGGAGAAGGAGTGCACCGAAACAGCCCCCCGCCGGGAGATTAGCTTTGCCGTTGCCGGACGCGCGTTGCATCATCGCCCAACTTTCAAGTCGGAAGCTTAGCCGTTGCAAACCGCACGGCACAGGGTCATTCCCGTCATCGAGGCGCCGGTCCAACACTGCCCTTCTCCTCTCTGCCGGCCAACATCAACCAAGGAAAAACATGTCGAAGGCACAAGACTCCAGGAAACAGACAAGGAAAGCGCCATTGAAAACACCCAAGGAGAGAAAAGCGGCAAAGCGGGCAAAGAAAGCGCGGTAATCGGCGCTTGTAGAAACGGACATCGGTTGCCTAGGAGCCAACGTCACTGTCTGACTAGACTGTCCGGTCGCGACCGCAGCCATGTCCACTGGGAAGCCGGCGCTGCACCGGTGTTGGCGGGGCTACGGTAACTCCAGGCGCCAAGGGACCGGGGCAATACCTTCAGGTGGGCCCAAAGCTCCCGTAGACGCGCCCGGGATGATTCTTGGCCGGTTCTTGCCAATTTTCCTCAAAAATTGATCCACTGAACGACTCTCTTTTATCTGTTTGCTAATGTCTTACACACATTACACAGATCGATCTCAACTCCCGCCACTTCCACCAATTCCTGTTTGATAAAGCTATCTGGAGATGAAGCGCTTTGAGGCTTTTCTAACCTCTGGGTATGTCTCACCAACGGGGCTGCATCATCCCTGAGTTCCGGGCACCTGACATTCTCACGATCCGTCCCAGTGTCGCTCGACTCCCGGTACTTGCAGCATACGGGGAAACTATGGGGCTTAGACTTCTTGGCTTTCAGTTGCCAGCGGAGAGCGAGGTCGGGAAAGGATCCGGCTTACGGATTCGGTGACATCGGCGGCCGTGATCCGTTGCATGCATTCATGGCCCAAGTCACAGTTGTTCCGATGCCAGCAGGGAGCACAGGGCAGAGCGGTGTACAGGTTTTCGTTGCAGCAATATCCGGTCTGAGCGGGGTGCTCCCGACCGCCGTAGATGATCACTCCGGGGCATTCCACGGCGCGGGCAAGGTGCATCTGAAACCCGACATAGCCGATCATTAGGCGGCTTTCGGCGAGGACGGCGGCGGTCTGGCGGATGCTGGTGCGCCCACGCAGATCCAGAACGCCCCTGAGCGGAGGGTCCCCGGCGCCTCCCAGCTGCACAAAATTCAAGCGGTGCCTATTCTGGTCCACCACGTCCTGGTGGCGCTCTCGGATCCAGAACTTGAGGTGGTTGGGGCTGCGACTCGTCTCATCGGTGCACTGGATCACGGCCTGGTTATCAACAAGGCGGCCCGCCTTGCGCTCTTCCGGGCTGAGGAAAAAGTATGGGCGCAACTCGACCGAACCTCGGATCCCAACCCTGTAACACATCTCACCAATTAGGTGGTAGGGCCCCCAGATGTCCTGGTCGGGTTCCTTGAAACCCCGGTAATACTCGGCCTTGGCCGCCCGCCGGCCGAACCGCAGTTGGGCCTCTAGCGTGCCCCAATTGCGCTCGTCCAGGATAGTTAGGGGGGAAGGGAAGTTTTCAAAGATTTCGCCCAGCCGCGTAATGACCGCAACGCGTTTGAGGCCCCGGCGGTGAAGCTCCATAGCGACGGCTCCCAGGAGCAGGTCGTCCCCGAAACCCTTTCCACCAAAATAGATGATATGCTGGGGCCAGTGAGCTCTCGTCAGCGCTACCAGATCTCTGGGAAACCAGTAGGCGCGCCGGTAGATGCGTCGAACAAGGGGCGCAGACACAAGGGGATTCTCGCGGTGAGCCCCATTCTTTCAAGACTTATGAGGATGGTATCTCCCTCTTGATGCTGGCGAGGGCACCGGAATCCCCGATGTGGTTGATCGCAGATCCTCTGAGCCGCAACCACGCGGGCCCTTGAACCGGGTGCCTGTGAATTGGCGCGTCGATAAGGAGCGCCCAGAAGGCTCCAAGACTTGTGACGTTCCAGTCGGCCTCCACGCCGCAAGGCGTGAGTGTGCCCGGACAGATCCTGCCGCGGGGGCGGTTAGCCTGGGCCGGCAGCCCACTGGGCACGCAGCATCCGCGCCTTTTCCACCGATCCGCTCGAGAGCGCTGCCGAGCGGGCCAGCACATCGTCGAGGAGCTTGAGGGCAAGGGCCGGTTCGTGAACACGCCGTGCCCATTGGGCCCGTCCGATCTCGATCCAACCATCGTTCGGAAAAAGCGTCTGCCCCAGGGCGAGGAACTTGCCGTCGTCCTCGGTCACGTGATCTGCGATTGGGATCAATGCGGCGATCCGGTCGAAGGCAACGGTGAGACCCCGGCGGCAGAGAATTGCCTTCTCGCACAGGTTGATCGCCTCACGCCCTTTCTCGGAGGTGATGGGAAGGAGCGTCGGCAGGGTGGAACCTTCTGCGCCAGACCGGCCGAGCAGTTCAGAAGCCTCCAACCAGGTCCAGCCATCGCGGGTCTCCAGGCGGATCGCTTCCCGGCAGTCGGCCGCAGTCTCCGGAAAACGCTTCGCAAAGAAATCGACCATCGCCAAGGCATCGTACGAGCTAGAATCGTTCGGCGCCAGTCGCACCGCTTGCTCGGCATATGCCCGGGCCACATCTAAATTGTGCACCGAGGCCTCGAGCCGGGCTAGGACCGAGGCGACCAGGGCCTGTGGTGCAGGGGCAGGCGAACGGAGGGGCGGCGCGGGCTCGAGAGGGCAGGTGACCTCGTAGAAATTGCCGCCCCGCATATAGTCCAAGAACAGCGAGTTGATGATCCTCGCGTCCTCGCCGAAGGCGATCTTGAGGGCATCATGCGGGTCGGAGGTGTGCGCGAAAGCATCGAGGAGATGCTCCATCGCATGACGACGGACCATGTCCTTGGAGAAGAGAAGGAAGTGCGCAAAGCCCCAGGACTCGAGCGAGAACATCAGGGTGTCGTGCCGATCCGCGACCGTGTTAATGTCCCTTACGGCCAGAAGTTCCTCGATCGGAAGGAAGCGCTCGTTGCTCGCCATGGGGTGATTTTCGATGCCAACGATGTGCGAGGAGGCCCCATAGATGGGCCGGCCGAAGACCTCCTCGTTGTTCTCGATCACGTAGGTTGAGTACGCAGCCCCTATCCCCTTCTGTAGGGTGGGCGGACGCGGCCTGTGATCTCCGCTCATGAGCCAGGAGACCCCCGTTTGGAAGATCATCCGCCGGGTACCCTCCGTGGACCCCAACTCACACGAGGCCGCAAGGGAACCCCATCCGGCTTCACGGGAAAAAGCGGCGAGAGAATTAAGAGGGGCACCGCCACTCAGAACCGGGGCAGATTGCCAGAAGTCATCGATGTTCCTAAAAAGGACGATCGTGAAGGGCCCGAGGATTCTTCCGTCAACCCGAAGCCTGCCGTTCATCGCATGGAGGAATTGATTCAACCGATCCGCCCAGACGGCGGTTGCGGACGGACTCATCTGTGAGATGACCGTGAAATCCCCGTTGCCAACCTGGCACCAACCCTGGGTGTTCACCGGCTTGGCCGCGTGGGTGTTCACCGAGGTCAATGCCAGAACCGCAAGCGCGCGGAGCAGCTTCATGTATGCCGTTTAAAGCGTTCCGCAGCCTTTGACACGCAAATATCAAGCCCTGAAGAAGGCGCCGGAAGCTGCGTACTCCCTCGGAACCATAGTCCACAGGGGGCTCTCTCGCTCGCGACCTGGCCGCATCGGGCGAGTCCGTGTTCTGCAACCAGGAGAGACTTTGGGTAGAAAAACCAACCGAAGCAGAAGCGGAAGGCACAGGATGGACCTCGACAGAGTCCACATCTTTGCTGGGAGCCTGTCTCTGGATCCATGGCCGCCGGCAACAAAAAGCGGAGGACGGCCTTTGGCCGTCCTCCGCTTGGAAATCCTGCGGCGCCCCATCCCGGTCGACAGGGTCGGGCGTACCTGAATCAGAAGTGAGTCGAGACCGTGATCGTCAGCTTGCGCGGATCGCCGGGGTACATCTGAAGGGCATTCTGGGCGATCTGGATGTATTGCCGGTCAAAGACGTTTCTCACGTCGAGGCTGAACTTGTAGCGGTGCCACTGGTAATACATATCGCCATCAAAACGGGTCCAGCCGGCAATCGGGAAGTAGGAGGCAGTGGTGGGGTCACCATTCCACTCGCTGCCCACGTTGATAATTCCGAGTCCGAAGCCCAGCCCCTTGAGGGGGCCGTGTGGAATGTTGTAACGGTTCCAAAGGGTGGCGGTCTTGGTCGGCGCATTCGCGAGATACAGTCCAACGGTCGTCGGGTTCTTGATTGAGGAGGCGACAAAGGCCTTGCCCACGGCGACGCCACCTTGGAACTGCCAGTTGGGCAGGGGCTGCCACTCCATCTCAAGCTCCGCGCCCTCAGAGTGCTGGGCGCCGTCCAGCCGGAAGATCGGGATATTGTTGGCGGTCACCGTATTCGTTGCCACGGCTACGTTCGTCCGAGTGATATAATAGGTCGCCATCGACAGGAACAGCTTGTGGTCGGGCGTCTCGAGCTTAATACCACCCTCCCATTGCTCGCCCTTCTGCGGGGGAAAGCCATAGTTTCCGTTGGCGTCTGCGTTGGTGATCGTGGCGGGAACAAACGACTGGCTCCATGCGACGTAGCCTGAAACAACCTTCGTGAAGTCGTAGATTGCGCCGACCTGTGAAACCGTCGCCGAGACCAGAGCGTGCGCATACGGTGTCTTGGTCGGGTTGATTGCATCGATGCCGTGTGCGTTCTGTTGGTCACGGCGCGATCCCAGGGTAAGATGCCACCGGTCGCCAAACTTGATTAAATCCGAGATATAGGCGCCAAACGCCGTGATGTAGTTCTTCGTGTCCTGCGGGCTTGTGCCGTCGGGGGCCCAGGGCGTCACGCCGACCACGGGATTGAGGAAGGTGACCGACGCGGAGCTCAAGAGGGTGCCTCCGAAACCCCACCGGCGGTTGTCGAAGGACTCCGCGCCGCCGCCCACCCCGACGATAACGGTGTTCTGGAAGGACTTCGGTCCGACCGTGCCGTATAGGTTCATGTCAAAATAGCTGTATCGGTGCGCGTTGTCGATGTGCTGGTACTGGCGCTTGAGGGTGGAATTCTGCGGCGGGTTGGCCAGGACGACCGTCTGCGACTTCTGCGACAACTCGCGGGTGTCGTTGCGGTTGTAGGCGGAGCGCCCCTGGATGCGGAGGGTCCAGGTGTCCTTGAATCGTGTCTGGAAGAACGCCGAGTACGCCTGGCCCTTGTCGGTGCTGGTACCCGGATCGAACTGCCCCTTCAGCTCAAGGACACTCGCAACCCGGCGTGAGCCGGACCTGACCCACGGCTTGTAGCACTCCGCCGGTAAGACCTGCCAATCGGGTCTTACCGATCGGATTTGGCCGGGCCTAGTCCGAGGGGAGAGTCTCCGACTCGCGCCGGGTGCCGTGCCTATTGGCTAGCAAACGGAATGTCGCACCCCACCCTCTAGCCGTTCCCAGGGCTCACTCTGGAACCTCTGGTGCCCGGCGATTGGCAGCGCTTCCCGCCTTCAGTTTCTGCCGCCGCCTTGTCTCGGGCGGGCGCGGGTGCATTGACGGAAAATTAACGCCCGGGCGACCGGCCGCCGCCTGCGAGCAAGCTAGGCTGGCCCGGAACCTGCATAACATTGTGCGGACACCATCTGGTGTTGTTCTTTGATCCCCTAGGGAAACGCGGGGGAGCATCCGCCTTTCCTCAGCCTTGCTCTTGGTTCCGACCCCAAAACCGACTTTTGGCGGCTGCGGGCCTACCGGCTCGACGTTGCCAGAACGCCTGATCGTCTCGCGCGCCTCAACCGCACGGGAGGCATTGGGTGCCTAACCAAGAAAACAAACCTCCGCCTCACCGCGGAGATTATAGCCATGAAAAATGCTCATAAAGTCGCGGCTCTGCTCGCTCTGGCCGGTCTCGCTCCGTTCGCCTCCTCGGCGATCACGGTCGAACAGGCCTACATCGAGTCGTGTCGCAAAACCGCCGGCTTCCCAGTCCCGCGCGTGGTGGTCATGCCCCACGTTGGAGCTGGGCACGCCGGCGAGAAAGTCGAAGTGGAGTTCACGGTGAGCCCGACGGGCCAGACATCCGCGTTTAGCTTGAAGTCGCACGTCGACGACGAGCTGGCGGGTGCCGTCGTGGATGCGCTGAAGCACTGGGAGTTCGTCCCGGCGCAGCGCAACGGTGTCCCGGTGGCGACGAAAGTCGTCCTGCCGATGCGCATCGTCAACAGTGACGCGTTCACCTCGACCCGCTAAGGAAACCAAGAATACAACCAGGGGCGCCCCCGTTCTGCGGGGGCGCCCCTGTCATTTTCCAACCCCGGTCGCCCTCAGTCGCCGCGGTCCCGTCCGCTCAAACAGAGTCTCCAGGGGGTAACGGGAACAATAAGGGCACTCCTCCCGCTTTGCAGGATAAGTTCCGGTCGCACCATCCTCTGCATGTCGTTGCCCTGGGGAGGCGGTGAAGGCCGCCGGGGAAAAACGGACAGGACTCACCCCCACAGCCCAACCTCAGAAGGCGTACACGGCGTAAATCGAGTCCCTGAGGCAGTTGGAGTAGAGAGTGTCCGCACGGTAGGCCCCAAAGCGCAGGCCCAACGTCAGCGCCTTGCCGATAGGCGCGGCCTTCCACTCGAGCGCAAAATCGACCTCGCTGCCGAAGTGGGCCTTGGTCGTGTCGGCATAGTACTCGTAATAGACCAGCACGTGGGTGAGGCCAGGGACCGCAGGCACGGGCCCCGAAAGACTCGCGTAACGGATATTCTCACCCGCACCCGCGGCCACCGCCGGATTCGGGCCAAATTTCTCCACCCAGCCGTTGAAGGGCGGGGAGAGGGGGGTCGTCAAGATGTCGGTTGCGCTCCTCGCCCCGAGCACCGTCCATCCGAGCAGTGCGGACTCGCCTCGGAATGACACTCCAAGTTCGTAGTCCCAGTACGGCTCCGAGACGCGGTTGGGGTTGTGTGCGAAGTTTCTCTGCCGGGCAAAGTCGGCAGTATAGACGACGGACCAGTCCGCGTTGATCGGATAGGGACCGGTCACTCTCAGGCCCAGGCTTGAGGTCGAATAGATCCATTCGTCCGGCCGGTCATAGTTAAGCCAGAGGCCGTAGGCACTGGCTGAGATGACGCCGGACCGGCTCCACCCGGCAGTCGCCAGGTGGGAGTCCATGGACAGGGTTCCATCCGTTGCGTTCCTGCCCAGTGTTCGGTGCACTCGCGCCATGTACGTGTAGGCAAGTTCCAGGCCGCCGCCGGTGGACAGGCCGACCTGGGCCAGGTCCACGGTTTGCGGCGTCTGCCTCCAGAGGGAGTTTCCGATGAACCGCCCGTTGTTGAGCTGGAGTTCGTCGCGGCCGATCTTGAACCGGACCGGCGAACCGGCCCGGCTCCACACGAGCTCGAGCTGATGCAAGTCCGTGCCTGTCGGGTCGTTGATCGTCGGGAAGCCCACCTTGTTCTGCGAGGACAGTGTGGCGATCCGGTACAGGTCGCTGCCCACGGCAAAAACCCCGTTCAAATCCGCAAAGAAGGAAAGCCCATCGAACGGCGCCGTCCGATAGCCCAAATCGACGCGGAAGGTCGAGGCCTTCCCCACCCCGACGATCGGGGCGGCCGCCGTCGAGGCCTGTTCGTATTCCTCAAACCGGTAGCGGCCCTGGCCGTAGAACTGCCCGAGCGTAACGGCGCTGAGCAGGTCCGTGGCCTGCGCGGGCGAACCGGCCCCCTGAAGGTGTCCCTGGGGCACTCCCAGAATGATCGCAGCGAGGAGAACCGCCACGGCGCCTCGGGGAACCGTCCGTCCCTTCACGGAAGCCCCGTCTCCAACTTCACATCCACGATCAGGTCGGAGCCTATCTTCTCAAGCTCGGCCCGCAGCGCGGCAAGTTCCACGGTTGGCGGCACAAGGACCGCGGCCCTTGCCCGGAAAAGTGTTCCCCCTCCCATGGGGGCGCTCACGCGCTCCGAGGCCAAGTCCTCCACGTTGACGCCGCGGGCGGCGAGAGCCCCTGACACGCTTCGCAGGATTCCCGTGCGGTCTTGCCCGACAATCTCAACGACAGCGTGCACGCCTCCGGCAGCCTTCATACCCGCGGCTGCCTCGCCAGGATCGGAGCGGATCGTTACGTTTAGGCCCTCTCCGTCTAGCGCGCGCAGCGCCTCCTCCAGCGATTGGCGCCGCGCGGCGTCCACTTCGATCCGGAGAATACCCGCGAACTGCCCGCCGAGCCGGCACATCCGGCTCTCAAGCCAGTTGCCCCCGTGGTCGGCAACCCGCGCCGCCACCACCTGGACGAGGCCGGGCCGGTCGGCCCCGATGACCGTCATGACAAGGGTCGAAAGCATCCCGCCACCGTGGAGTCTGGCCAGCTAGGCCGCAACTCGGAAACGGCCGTCCGCCAAGCCCCTACCAGGCGAATTCCGAGGGCTGGCCGAATCGGTCGATCCACTGCCCGGTCTGCTCGGGTCCGAGCCTCTCGAAGGTCCCGGCGAGGACCTCCGTTGCTTCGTCGAGCGGCAGCGTCGCCTCGGGGCCAGCCATGTCGGTCCTGATGAATCCCGGCGAGACGCACACCACGGTAATCCCGGACGGCTTCAGGTCGTGCGCCGCACGCCGCGTGAACATGTTTAGCGCGGCTTTGGACAACGAATACGAATAATGCCGCCGAAAGCTCGTCGCCTTCAATGACCCCCCTCCCGAGGTAATGTTGACGATCCTCGGGTTGGATCCTTTGCGCAAGAGCGGCAGCACAGCCTGGGTCACCCGGATGACACCTGCCACGTTGACGTCAAATGCGTCGAGGATTGGAGCGATGCTCAAATTCCCGGCTGCCTCGCTGTCGTCGCCGGGCAGAATACCGGCGTTATTGACGAGCAGGTCCAGGGAAGCCGTTCGTGAGAGCAGCTCGCGGCCCATCGTCTCAACGCCCGCTTGATCGCGCACCTCCAGTTTCAGCACCTCTACCCGGCCGGCGTGGGCCGCGGCAACAGCTCGCAGTGCGGTAGCCTCGGAGGGGCGGCGGCAGGCGGCGAAGACCCGCCAGCCCCGCAGCGCGAAGTGCCGCGTGAGGCCGAGCCCGATGCCTCGGTTGGTGCCCGTGATCAGAACAGTTCCGGGTGTTTTCATGATGGTGTTGCCTCCCGTGTGACCGGGGGATAGGGCTTGGAGGGAGCAAACCGCCGAACGTGAAACCCCGCGAACGTTTTTTGAGGGCCCTAGATGGCCAGCCCACCCGCGAGCCCGCCGTGGGCAGCCCGACTTCGCTCGCGACCGTGGACCTCATGGAAAAGACGGGGTGCTTCTTCCCTGACGTCCACAACGACGCTTCGAAGATGGCGACCCTGGCCGGGACGGCCTTCGACGTTTTGGGCTATGACGCGATTGCCCCGTATTTCTCGGTGGTCCAGGAGGCTGCGGCGATGGGCGCGATCATGGACTGGGGCGACCGGGCGCGCATGCCCGCAGTGCGACCGTCTTCAGACACGGGACTCTACCTTTACCAGGAGCCCGAGCAGGTCGAGATCCCGGATGACTTCCTGGAGCGGTTGCCGACCCGCACGGTGCTGGATGCCTTGCGCATCCTCAGGCGCCGCTACGGCGACGAGGTCGCCTTGGTTGGCAAGGTCTTCGGGCCGTGGACCCTGGCCTACCATCTGTTCGGCCTCGAGAACTTCCTGATCCTTGTCCTGGAGGACCCGGACAAGCTCCGCCGGATCCTTGAGCGGCTTTCGGAGGTCACGGTGCTGTTCGGCCGGGCGCAGGTGGAGGCGGGCGCTGACTGCCTGACCCTTGGCGACCACCTGACGGGCGACCTCTGCCACGCCGACACGTACCGGGACTACCTGCTGCCGGTCCATCAGCGTCTCGCCGGACTCCTGCCCTGCCCGGTGATCTTGCACATCTGCGGCCGCTCCCTCGACCGCATGGGTCATATCGCCACATCGGGGTTCGCCGCGTTTCATTTCGACTCGAAAAACGACGCCAAGCGCGCCGTGGAGATCGTGAACGGGCGGATCCGTCTTGCGGGCAACGTCAACAACCCCGACACCCTCTACCGCGGCAAGATCGACCAGGTGGACCGCGAGGTGGCCTACGCCCTCGAGGCGGGGGTCGCGATCATCGCCCCCGAGTGCGCCGTTCCGCTGGCGACGAATTCTAGGTCCATAAGACGGATCGTCGAAGCCGCCCGGTGCGAATAGCTCCAGCGGTCCAGGTCTAGGAGTCTGGCGCTACGCGCACGCGCATCCCGTCCAACTCCCTCGAAAACGGGATCTGGCAGGAGAGCCGGGATGAGCCCTCGCCAAATTCCGCCGCGCCGCGGAGGGTCTCGGTCTCGTCGGGGCTCGGAGCCGAGAGTTTCGCGACAGCGCCTCCGGCGAGCAGCACGTGGCAGGTCCCGCAGACTGCGTTGCCACCGCAGGAGGCGAGCACCAGATCGGCGTCCCTGAGCACCTCCATCAGGGACTGGCCCGGCGCCCAATCCATCGCGCGGGCCTTACCCTCCCGATCGGTCACCTCGATCGTCACTGGAGCGGGGCGAGCCGAACGGTAAGCGCCTTCGGACCACTGACCACGCCGCTGCCCGCGGTCATGGGGACAACCGCGCGCCGAGGATCCGGGTCGAGTGCGACCGCGGAGACCGTCTGGGCTAACAATTCGAACACGATGCGGGCCTCCATGCGGGCGAGCCACGAGCCGAGGCAGGCGTGGATCCCGAAGCCGAATCCCAGGTGGCCGCCCGTGTCGCGGTCCATGTCGAAGACTGCGGGGTTGGGGAACTTCTCGGCGTCCCGGTTGGCAGCCGCCATCAGCAGATACACGGCCGCCCCCTCCGGGATCCGTTGCCCGGAGACCTCTACCGACTCGGTCGTGACCCGGCGCATCCGGTGGACCGACGAGCGGCACCTGAGCAGCTCCTCGACAAACTTGGGCACATCAGCGGGGTTGGCCCGCAGCCTCGCCAACAGGTGAGGCATCTCGGAAAGGACGATGAATCCGTTGCCGATCAGCAGAGAGGTAGTCTGGGACCCTGCGTCGAACAGGAGCGGGCCGAACGCGGCCGCCTCGCTTCCCGTGATTTTCCCGTCTGCACGCGACCGCGCAATGCACGACAACACCGTGTCTGCCTCAAGGGGGGCTGCGTCTAACGCCTGGTCCATGTGTGCGACGAAGGCCGCTGTACCCGAGGCGTCGGTCGGCGACCCCGGGGAACTGCCCAAGAGGCGGCCCAAGAGGCTTGTATAGTCCTCCGTCCACTGGCGGAACTGCGCCGTCTTTGAGAGCGAAAGCCCCATGAGTCCAGCGATCGTGCTCATCGTCAGCGGGATCGCAAAATTTCCCACAACCTCCCCTCCTCCGGAGGCGATCATTGGGCGCAAGAGCCCCTCGGCCGTCGCCCTGACCTGCCCCTCCACCCTCGCGACCGCCTTGGGTGTGAACGCGTGGGCCACCACGGAACGCAATCTCGTGTGGTCCGGCTCGTCCGAGGCAACCACATTAGGGAAGACCTTCGGGTCCGGCCGGCGGGAGGAGAAAATCTTGGCCGAGCGGAAGGCCAACTGGACGTCCCGGTAGCGAGAAAGAAACCAAGCATCGCCCGCGGGAGTGCGGGCGCGCAAGACCGGCGCATGCTCGTGCATCCAGGCATAGTGGGCGTACGGGTCCGCCTTGATGGACTCGTCCCAAGGGTCAAAGGGGCGCAGGTGGGGCGGCCAGGCAAGCTCGTGGGAGTACGGCGTCTCTTGTGCAGCGGAGAGCGTCACGGCAGGGTAACGGGGTCCCGCACTGTGCTCCGAGTCAGGGGCCTGTCAAACGGGATCCCAGAAAACCTGCCTGAAAAATGCCCGGACGGTCGGGACGATTTGGATCGAGAAACCTGCTGCGGCGCTCTTTGCTCCCTGCCGGGCCCGAAGCGCTGTCCCGGCTCCAATCCCTGGGAGGGCACCCTACACATATGGACTACATAAATCTCGGCAAAACCGGCCTCAAGATCTCCCGCATCGGCCTCGGCTGCATGAGCTATGGGGCGCCCACGACCGGCGAGCCCAAGGCTGGCCGGCACGCCTGGACCCTCAACGAGAAGGACAGCCAGACCTTCCTGCGCCAGAGCCTGGACCTAGGCATCACCTTCTTTGACACGGCAAACGTGTACTCGAGCGGCGCAAGCGAGGAGGTGCTCGGGCGATTCCTGAAGGGCAACGTGCGCCGGGAGGCCGTCGTCGTGGCGACGAAGGTTCACGGGGTCATGAGGGACGAGCCAAACGGCCGCGGCCTCTCCCGCAAGGCCATCCTCCACGAGCTCGACCAGAGCCTGCGCCGGCTTGGCACGGACTACATCGACCTCTACCAGATCCACCGCTGGGACTACGAGACGCCCATCGAGGAGACCCTGGAGGCGCTGCACGACGCGGTGAAGTCCGGGCGGGTCCGCTACATCGGGGCCTCATCGATGCACGCCTGGCAGTTTGCGAAGTCGCTGTACCTTGCTGACCTCCGAGGGTGGACGCGCTTCGTTTCGATGCAAAACCACTACAACCTGCTCTACCGGGAGGAGGAGCGCGAGATGATGGGCCTCTGCCAGGGGGAGGGAATCGCCGTGATTCCGTGGAGCCCTCTAGCTCGGGGCCGCCTAACGCGCCCCTGGGAGGCGGAGAAAACAAACCGTGCACAAACGGACCTCTACGGCAATGGACTGTACTCAAAGACTGAGTCCAGCGACCGAAAGGTGGCCGACCGGCTGGGTCAGGTGGCCGAGCGCCGGGGCCTCCCCCGGGCCCAGGTCGCCCTGGCCTGGATGCTCGGCAAGCCCTACATCACGGCCCCCATTGTCGGGGCCACGAAGACCCATCACTTGGAGGACGCCGTGGCGGCGCTTTCCGTCCGCCTGAGCCCTGGCGAGATCGGTGCCCTCGAGGAACTCTACGAGCCACATCCCGTGCTCGGATTCAGCTGAACCCTACGGCAAGGTTAATGGGAAGGAGCTGGGGTCGAGCTCCTGTTCCGTAAATATTCTTAATATCAGAGTTTAGACGACCCCGAGCCAGGCGCCAACAGTTCAGTCCCCTCGACTCCAAACCGATGAAGACAAGCCTCCAGTCAGCCGAAATCTACGTAATTCTACTCCATTCTACCTATTGACGTTACCTAGGCGGCCTTGTTTACTGCATATATACAAGCACGGACAGACCCCAAGCCCTGATACACTTCCGACCGAGCACTCGATTCTTCCATGAAGACCTATTTGTCCTCAGCTGCATTGTTAGCCGCGTTTAGCGCCCTTGCGTCGCTCGCCCTTGCCGGGCCAGGGGCTTTGCCGCTGTCGCATGCAAAGCCCGACGCCTCGACCTCACCGGTGGGCTATAAGCCGGCCCAGGTCAAACATGCCTACGGCTTTGACCTGCTCAACTACGGCGGATCCGGGCGGACGATCGCTATTGTGAGCGCCTACAGCTGCCCGACGGCACAGAGCGACCTGAACGTCTTCTCGACCCAGTTCGCACTCCCGCAGACAACGATCAAGATCATCTATGGAGGGGTCACACCGGCCGCCGTGGACGGCACGTGGGCTCTGGAGACCTCGCTCGACCTGCAGTGGGCCCATGCGCTGGCCCCGAAAGCCTCCCTCATCCTGGCAGTGGCGGCCTCGAGCAGCTGGCCCGACTTGATTGCGGCCGTGGACGCCGCGGTGAAGGCCGGGGCGAATATCGTCTCGATGAGCTGGGGCGGAGCGGAATTCACCACTGAAACGACCTACGAGTCCCACTTCCAGAAGTCCGGCGTGACCTTCGTGGCCGCCTCGGGAGACAAGGGTGCCGGCACCTCCTGGCCGGCCTGCTCCCCGAGCGTGGTCGCCGTGGGGGGAACTACCCTTTATCTGAACTCCGCCGGCAACCTCACCGCCCCGGAAAAGGGATGGACCGGCAGCGGCGGCGGCTTCAGCTCAGCCTTCGCCCGCCCGGCCTACCAGACCGGCTGGCAGACCAACGCAAAGAGGGCGATCCCGGACGTCTCGATCCTCGGCGACCCCAACACCGGCGTCACGATCTACGACAGCACCCCCTACAACGGCCAGAAAGGCTGGTTCCAGATCGGCGGCACGAGCGCCGGAACGGTCATGTGGGCCGCACTCATCGCCTTGGCCGACGAGCAGCGCCTCCTTGCCGGGAGCGTCCTGCTGACCGGTTCGAACGCATCGCTGTACACCCTGGCGGGGTCGGTCAACGCCAGCAAGGTCTCCCTCTACAGCACCTACTTCTTTGACGTGACCACGGGCAGCAACGGCGGATACAGCGCGACGGCGAAGTTTGACGAGGTGACAGGCCTCGGCACTCCCGTGGCACCGAACGTCGCTGTAAGCCTGAAGTAGTCCGGCAGCGGCGGCGGCCGGGAATTTTTGATGCAATACCCCAGGCTGATGGGGTACGTTGCAGCTCGATGAAGCTGCATGCTTTTTTCTTCCTCCTAGGTCTGGCAGTTGCGGCCGGATCCACCGCCCCGGGAGGCGAGCCGGCCCCCTCGGCCGGAGTTTCCGCTGCAGACTGTCTTCTCGCATCGGGCAGGCCGATCCGGATCGTGTGCTTCGGGGACAGCGTGACCGGGGTTTATTACCACACGGGCGGGCGCCGGGCCTGGAGCGACGCTCTGGGCCTTGCCCTGGAGCGTCTCTACCCGGGGTCGAGGCCCCAGATGATCAACGCGGGCGTAAGCGGGAACACGACCGCCCAGGGGCTTGCGCGGATGGACTCGGACGTCCTGGCGAGAGACCCGCAGCTGGTCGTCGTCATGTTCGGGCTAAACGACATCGCCCGCGGCAGCGGCCCCGGGGAGTTTCGCTCGAACCTGGGCCAGATCATCGAGGGCATTCGGCGGCGCGGGGCGGAGGTCGTCCTTATGACCCCGAACCCAGTCTACGCCGACGACCCAGCCCGCCCTCCCGAGCGCGTGGCCGAATACGCCCAGGTCGTGCGCGAGGCCGGCCGGGAACTGGGGGTCCCCGTTGCCGACTGCTTCCGGTCATTCGGATCGGTGCGTTCGGTCGAACCCCGGGCATGGGAGGGCCTGATGAGTGACTCGATCCACCCCAATATGCGGGGCCATGAGCTGATCGCCGAGGAAGCGGCCCTGGTAATCAGCGGAAGGCGCCTGGCCCTCGGCGACCTGCCCCCACGGAGCCCGGCGCTTCCCAGAACCCTTTCTAAGCTCCGGGCCGGGCTGCCCGTTCGGGTTATCGCGATGTCCCCCTGCGACGAGTTTGTGGGGCCCGCCCTCAGGGGCCTATTTCCAGGGGCAAGGGTTGAGGTCATCGCCTGGAAACCGGATCGGAAGGGCCTGGCGGAGATCGCCGAACAGGCCAAGGAGATTGGCTGGAGGCGGTTTTACGAGAACAGGGCAACGGCCGACGAGGAGCCCGACCTCGTGGTGGTCGCCGTGCCCGCTGGGGCGCTGGCGCCGACTGCCAGCGGGTTCCACCGCTCGTACAACGCGATCCTCAACGGGGCCCTGCCGATGGGCAGGGGCGGCTGGGACTTCGTGGCCCTACTGCCCTCGGCCCTCCAGCCTGACCTCGATCCCGCGCAGCGGACCTCCGAGGCGCTTGCCCGGGACGTGATCGAAGGCAAGGACGTTGCCTTGATCGCCCGGGAACAGGCGGATGCGGCGCCGGCAGCCAAGCTTTTCTCGCGCCGCCTAGCCGGGCTCCTCGGCCTCAACCCCGTCCCCATCAAACCGTGAAGGAGTCCCTTTTTGAGGCTGAGCTTGTCCTGCCCCGCAACCCGGACGAGGTCTTCTCCTTCTTCGCCGACGCCCACAACCTGCAAGCGATAACCCCTCCCTGGCTCAAATTCGAGGTCCTCACCCCCTCCCCGATTTCCATGCGGGCTGGAACCTTGATCGACTATCGGATCACGGTTCACGGGTTGCCCCTCAGATGGCAGACCGAGATCACAGAGTGGGACCCGCCGCGACGGTTCGTGGACGTCCAACTCAGGGGGCCGTACACCCTGTGGCACCACACCCACACCTTCGAGGAGACCCCCTTGGGCACCCTGTGCCGCGACCGCGTCCGCTACTGGCCCCGTGGCGGGGCGATTATCGACCGGCTGTTTGTTCGACGGGATGTGGAGCGTATCTTCAGGTACCGGACAGCCCGGCTGAAGGAGCTCCTTTCCCCCTCCTAGGCGCCGCCCGAGCGCTCGGCCTGTTCGGCAATCCGCCGGATGAGCCCGCTGAAGATCATCCCGTGGACGGGGTAGAGTGCATACCAGTAGGCCAGCCCAGGGAGTCCCTTCGGCTCGAAGAAGGCCGTCTGCACGAGGAGCGTGCTTCCGTCCGGCATAGATCTGGCCTGGAACTCCAGCCAGGCCCTTCCGGGCACCTTCATCTCGGCCCGCAGCCGCAGGAGCCGGCCCGGCTCCGCGGCCTCCACCCTCCAGAAATCCACCGGATCTCCGGTCCTCACGTCCTCCGGATCGCGCCTGCCCCGGCGCATTCCAACCCCGCCGCACAACCGGTCTGCAATGCCCCGCAGCTGCCAGGCCCAGTCAAGATAGAGCCATCCCTGGGCGCCGCCCAGCCGCGCGAAGCTTCGGTAGACGTCGGCGGCCGTGGCCGCCACGCGGCGCTGCCGCCTCTCGATGATCATTCCTTCGCTGCTCACCAGTGAGACAGGGATCCGGCCACCCTGGCTTGAGGTCAGGGCATCACTCCAGGCGGTCTCGACGTGCCCGGTGTCCACCTTCTCGAGCGCAAGCCTTACTGCGGTCCGGTAATCGAGGGGCTCGATCTGGGGAAAGAGCCTGCGGGCCAGGTCGTCGCGCACGATGACCTCGTTGCCGAGCCCCTTGATCAGGGGCTGGGCGATGCGCGCGGGGATCGGCGTGACCACGTGCACCCAGTAGGAGGAAAGCCGCGGAGTCAGGACAGGCACGGCGAGCAGCCGACGCCTGAGCCCCCGCTCCTTGGCGTACCCCGTCATCATGTCGGCATAGGTCAGGACGTCCTTCCCGCCGATCTCGATTATCCGCCCGGCGCTCTCCGGGCATCCCGGCGCGGCAACAAGGTAGTCCAGGACGTTGCGGACTGCGATCGGCTGGATCCTCGTGAAGACCCAGCGGGGACAGATCATGATGGGCAGACGCTCGGTCAGGTACCGGATCATCTCGAAGGAGACGCTTCCCGAGCCGACGATCACCGCCGCCCGGAATTCCGTGACCGGGACCCTGGTCTCCCCCAAAGCAGCGCCGGTGTCCTGGCGAGAGCGCAGGTGGGCCGACAAGTCCGCCCCCGGGTCTCCAAGCCCCCCCAGATAGACAATGCGCTCGACCCGGGCTGCGCGGGCAGCCCGCGCGCAGTTCCGGGCCGCCTCGACGTCCCGCTCCGGGAAGTTGCTCCCTCCCCCGAGGCTGTGGACCAGATAGTAAACCGTGCGAACTCCGCGCATCGCGGCCTCAAGCGACTCTGGCTGGAACGCGTCGCCCCGTGCGACTTCGACCCGGCCGATCCACTCCCTGCCCTGGAGGCGCGCCGGGTCCCGCACCAGGCAGCGCACCCGCTGACCCGCCGCGAGCAGGCGGGGCACGAGCCGCCCTCCCACGTAGCCGGTCGCCCCGGTGACCAGAATCAGGCCGGGATCGGAAGAGCTGTGATTCATTGTCCGAGCGTCACGGTGCGCCCGTTGTCCGCTGCATGACCTCGTTGCGGCGCAGAAAACCCGGTATCCACGGAGGGTCGAAGTAGGCGTAAACGGGACCCGAGACGGGCTCCAGGCCGCGCGCGACCATCCATGAGCGCAGCTCGCGAAGCGCCCCGTCCTCGTTTGCCGCGCTGCGGGCGCCGCTGAAGCGCAGGACCGCGAAGCGGCCTGCAGGAAGCTCCCGCACTGCGACCGCTCCGTCCACCGGACGCGGAACCTCGCCCGGCTTCATGCCTGCCGGCATGACAAAGGCCATGGTCCGCTCCTGTCCCGCATCAGACATGAAGACCGGTGTCGTCATGGAGATCTTCCTGCTGCCGTCGTTGTTGCCCGTGATGAACCGGAAAAGACGGCTGAAGCTGCCGTCGGCACCAGCACGCACCATCGGGGTTTCGACGACCGTCAGCGACGGATAATCCCGCAGCTCGAACCTGCCGTCCGAACGCGCAACCTGATAGGGAGCCGACTTGTATCCCGAGCGCAGCGACTTACACCCGGAAACGCCCAGGCCGAGGGCGATGATGAGGATGAGTGATCCCAGCACGACAGTGCTCATTGCCGAGAGTCTACGCAAAACTGGCGAGCTGTCGACCCCCCGCCAGCCCCCGGATGCGGCGTAGGGTGCAACGCCGATTGTCTCGATATCCTGTCTGGCCAGGTCCGGCGTAAGCGGAAGGAACTTCCCGTCGCGCTGCACCTGCTCCGGGCCTTCTGGACCATGAGGGCGTCCCGGAGCGCATGGGGCCTGTTCCTGAGCGGAAGCCGGAGACTGCGCGCGAAGAGACACGGCGGCGGAGGCGATCGCGACCCCGGCAGCTGCCACGCGGGTCTCACGGGCGAGGAGGGAGTGATCGGGATCTCTGCCGAACGGAAAGCTCATCCGGGAGCTCAGGTGAAACGGAACAGCTGGCGGGGGGTGCTTTTTAGGATGAGCTCCCGCTCAGCCGGATCGGTGATCCAGCCGTTGAACGACTTCACGGCCTGATTATAGTTCATCGCCTGCTCAAACCGGGTGTGCGGCCAATCGCTTCCCCAAAGCAGCCGCTCCGGACCGAACGCCCTCCGGAGGAGCGGCACCGCGGCCCGGGCGATCTGCTCCCCGCGAGCCACTCCGCCCTGGCGGTAGGCCCCGGAAAGCTTGATCCAGACCCGCCGGGAGCCAGCGATGCCGAGCAGGAAGCGAAAACCAGGGTCGTCAACCCCCAGCTTCGGATCGGGCCGGCCGAAGTGGTCGACGACGACCTTGGCGCCCGCAGCGAGAAGCGGCTCCACGATCTGCGGCAGGTCGCAGGCCTGACGGTGCACCTCGACCTGCCAGTCCAGATCGACGACCCTACGGAGCAGGTCGGACCAAGGTGGGGCCCCAAAGGCAGGGATCTCCTCCCCGTCCAGATTAAACCGGATCCCGACGAATCCCGACTTCGAGAGCCTGCCGAGGTCCTCCGTGCTCGCGTCCGGGCCCACGACGGCTACCCCCCGGAGGCGATCCGGAAGAGCCGCCAGCGCCCCAAGAATGTAGGAGTTGTCGGTCCCGAGGAAGCTGGGCTGCACTAGGACGCCATGGGAGATGCCGTGGGAGTCGAGCTGGCCCAGGTAGAGGGCGAGGGTGGCGTCGTAGGCCGGCGTGTACCGGCGGGAAGCGGCAAGCTTGAGCCCGCGCTCGAAGATATGGGCATGGGTGTCCACGGTGGTGATTCGGGTTGAGGTTGGGGCGCCGATCAGCCGGGGAAGGGCTGCGGCGGCGGACCAGGCGGCGGTGATCCGCGTGAATTCTCGACGGGTCATCATGTCAGGACCCTTCCCCGGGTCTCCGGAACGAGGAGGATCGCGACGATCACCAGCCCATAGGCCGCCGCGGAGCCGATCCCGATCGCCCGCCCGAGCGGCATGGACTGGCCCATGCGGCCGACCAGCCAGGGAAGAAGGGCCGAGGCGATCCGGCCAAAGTTGTAGCAGAAGCCGACGCCGGTGCCGCGGATTCCGCTCGGGAACAGTTCGCTGAAAAGGGCCCCCATGCTGGCGGGGATGCCGGCTGCGAAGAAGCCGAGAGGAAAGCCGAGCAACAGCATCGTGCGGTCGGAAATCGGAACCAATAGGTACATTAGCACCGTGGTCACGCAGCAGATGGCGAAGAGCGCGATGTTGCAACGGCGCCCGATGCGATCGATCAACTGGGCGCTCGCGAAGCAGCCGCAGCCAAAGGCGACGATGATCACGGCCAGGTAGCTCCCGGCGCCGAGGACAGAGAGATGGCGCTCGTTCTTGAGATAGGACGGCAGCCAGGTCATGAGCGCATAGTAACCCCCGTGCGCGCCCACTCCGAGCAACGCCCCAGAGAAGGTCGCGCGCGCCGTTTCCCGGGAAAAGATCCCAAGGCCGGGCATGCTCGGCCGGGATACGCCGGAAGGGACCGCAGCGCCAGTCCCCGCCCTGGTGATCCGCGGTTCGGTGACGATGCGCGTGAGAAACAGAGCGAGCAGGGCTGGCAGGGCTCCCGCAGCGAACATCACCCGCCACCCGAGGTCCGGCGGAAGCAGCGAGAATGCCAACCCGTAGAGGGCGACGGAGGTCGCCCATCCCACCGCCCAAGCACCCTGGACCGTTCCCAACGCCCTTCCCCGGTGGCTAGCCCGTATGGTCTCTGCCATGAGAACGGCTCCAGCCGCCCATTCGCCGCCGAATCCGAATCCCTGGAGACCCTTCACGATGAGCACCTGCCGGTAGCTCTGCGCGAACGCACCGGCCAGCGAAAACACCGAAAACCAAAGAATCGTGAGTTGGAGGGTGCGCACGCGCCCGAACCGGTCGGAGAGAGCCCCGGCGAGCCAGCCGCCCAGAGCAGAGCAGATCAGGGTGACACTCGCGATCGCGCCCGCTTGCCCGGCGCCCAGGGCGAATGTTGCGGCCAGCGCGGGCAGCACCAAGCCGAGCATCTGCCCGTCGAAAGCGTCCAAGGCCCAGCCCCCGAAGCAGACCCACAGGGTCCGCCGCTCGACAGGAGAGATTTCCCCGTACCAGCTCATCGCGGATTCATTGAACGCCGGTCACGGCAGCAGAACGCAGGGGGGTCAATGCCAGAACTTCAGCAACACGGTTGCCAGAACAATCATCAGAGCCCCGCCGAGCCGCGTTGCAGCCTGAGCGAAGGGCATCAGGCCGATCCGGTTTGAGGCGGAGAGGATTGCCACGTCGCCCGTTCCCCCGAGACCCGTGTGGCAGCCGGTGACGATCGCCGCCTCGACCGGGTACATCCCTAGCAGACGTCCGACGACGAACCCAGAGGCCCACATGGCGATGACGGCAGACAGGCAAATCACCACGTAGGCGGGTGTTACGGCCGCTACAACTTGCCCCCACGGGACGTAAAGTGCCCCCAGTCCGACCAGAAGCGGCCACGTGAGATTGGTGGCGATGAATCGATACATGTGATAGGCACCCTGCTCCATCTTCTCGGGCATCAGCCTCGAGTACTTCACCAGCGCGGCCGAAAAGATCATTATGATCGGGCCCGGAATGCCGATGTATCGGTTCACCGTGTTGCCCAGAATGAAGAAGCAGCAAGCCAGCAGAAGCCCGGCGCCCATAAGAGAAAACTCGACAGGCTTCTCGTGCGCAGCCTGAGCCAACAGCTCCCGGTCTTCGCCCGTTCGCACGAGGAGCCCCGACCCCGAGAACTCGGGGCGCTTCTCTCCGAAGCGCTTCATGCAGCCCGAGCTCACGATGGCAAACAAGTTGCCCAGCATCGCCGCCGGAATCAGCTGGGGGATGAAATCCGCCTGGGGCCTGGCAAGGATCTCCGCCATCGCCAGCGAGTACGGGAGAATCCCCTCGCCGATTCCGCCTCCGATGATGGGGATGATAATGTAGAAGAAGGTGTGGTGCGGCCGGAACCCAAACAGCATCCCGACTCCCACTCCCGTCGCAATCGTGACAATCTCACCGACCAGAAGGGGGATGGCCATCCGAAGGAAACCCTGCACCAGGATTCGGCGGTTCATGCCGAGGACGCTCCCGCACACCAGGCAGGCAATGTACAGGTACAGGAAGTTGTCGGTCTTCATCACCGCGGTGATCGCGTCCAGCGCTGGCTTGCTGAGCAGCCCGTGAAAAATGAGGATTGACGGGACAAAAAGGGACAGGATCGCAGGCCCTCCAATGTTTCTGAGAACGGGGGTTCTCATTCCAACCTCCCCCAGAATCCAACCGAGAACCATGATCATCGCGAAGCCCCCGATCATGTCGTTGGGCAGCCGACCTATCGAGGCCGCGAAAAACACAAGGGCGAACAGGATCGCGTAGAGGGCCAGGGGCAGCGGCCCCACCTTGGCACTTAGGAGTTTTCGCATGGTGTCCATCATAGAGCGAGGTTGGGCCGTCCTGGCGATCCGGATTCAGGTCCAAAAGGAACCTCAGGAGTTAGGGGCAACATTGCCAAACTTTGGTCGCACACCCTGAAGCCTGGCTTAACCGAAGCTGAATCCGTCGAATAGCCTGCCTCTGAGCCCGGGTTAACCTTTACCGAATTTTAGGTCGCGTTAAGTTAAGGTTTATCGCCTTCGCGCATAATTTCGTCCACTTCCATGAACTTACACCCCTGCCGGGACCTCCTGGCTCCTCCACTGCAGACCGCGGTTGAGGGGGTGTTGTCGTTGTTTCCTGCCCCCGGCCGGCCAGCCGGGCAGGCCGCGGCCCGGACCGCTCCGCTCCGGAGCTCGGTCGCGCGATGACCTCAATCCTTGCGTGCGAGGCCGACCGGAAGCAGGCGCGCCTTTTCATCCAGCGCCAGGGACTCGCATTTGAGGACGGGTTCGACGACCTGGCCGGATCCTACGAGGGCGGCGTACTCGTAGCCGTGGGGGCGCGCGCGGGCGCCGTCTTGAAGATGCTGGCCGTGGCTCCGTCGCACCGCGGCGGACCTGCGCTGGGTGAAGTTGTCACGGCCCTCGTGGAACGCGGTTTCGCCGCGGGCTTCGATTCCCTGTTCCTCTTCACGCGCCCCGAGAATACCGTCACCTTCGGTGCGCTCAACTTCTCCCTGCTAGCGAGCCGTCCGCAAGCAGCGCTGATGGAGTACGGCGGGGGGCTTGCGCGCTGGCTCGAGTCCAAGCGCGGCCTGCTCCGGCCCGGCCGGAGCGGATGCATCGTCGCCAACTGCAACCCCTTCACCCTCGGGCACCGCTACCTGATCGAGACAGCCGCCCGCGCCGTAGAAAATCTCTACCTTTTTGTGGTCCGCGAGGACCGCTCGGTCTTCCCGTTCGATTTGCGCTACCGCCTTGTGCGCGAGGGCGTGGCCGACCTACCCAATGTCCTGCTGCTCGACACCTCGCACTATGTCGTCAGCGCCGCCACTTTTCCCTCCTACTTCCTGAAGAAGAACGACCCGGTGGCGCAGATCCAAATGGAGCTAGACGCGACGCTGTTCGCCTCCCGCATAGCCCCGTTTTTCGGGATTACCACGCGCTTCGTCGGCACCGAGCCAGGGTGCGCGATGACCGGGGGCTACAACACCGCGATGAAACAGATTCTTCCCGTCTACGGGGTGGGCGTCGTGGAAGTCGAGCGCAGGCAGTCAGCCGGCGAGCCGATCAGCGCCTCGCGGGTGCGGCAGCTGCTGGCTGACGGTGTTCTCGGGGCGGTCGGCACGATGGTGCCAGAGACCACAGCAACTTTCTTGCGTTCCGGCGAGGCCGCAGCGATTCGCGAGCGGCTCCGGGGCGCCACAGGAGGCAAAGCATGAAGATTAAGAAGAAAAGCCAGGCCGGCACCATGCAGTCGAGCGACCTCATGGTTTTTGTGGAACCAGCGGAAACGCTGACCGTGGAGATCGAGTCCACGGTGAAGCGGCAATTCGAGCACCTGATCCGGGCCCGTGTCGACGAGACCCTCGCAGCGTGCGGCGTGAAGGCCGGAAGGATCCGGATCACCGACCGCGGAGCCCTAGATTACGCGATCTGCGCGCGCGTCGAGGCCGCCCTCCGGCGGGCTGAGGAGACATGAACCCCATGAAGAACCTAAGACTGCGCCGATCCATGCTGTACGTGCCCGGCAACATGCCGTCCATGCTGCAGAACATCCCTCTCTTCCGGTGCGACGCCATCATCATCGACCTAGAGGACGGGGTTTCCTACGCCGAAAAGGACGCCGCCCGGATCCTCGTGACCCGGTACCTGGAGAGCTACAAGGACCGCCGCCAGGAGGTCCTCGTGCGCATTAATCCACTCAACACGAAGTGGGGGCACAACGACCTGAAGGCGATCCTGCCTACCCGCCCCGACGGCATCCGCCTGCCGATGGCGGAGACTCCGGAGGCCATCCGGGAGCTCGACGCGGCGCTCACGCGCTACGAGGCGGAGGCCGGCCTTGAAAACGGCCACTTCCTGATCCTCCCCTCAATCGAAACCGTCAAGGGTGTCCTCAATGCCCACGATATCGCCAATGCTTCCAAACGCCTGATCGGACTGGCCTTCGGCGCCGAGGACTTCACCGCAAGCATGGGGGTGCAGCGGACCAACTCGGGGGAGGAACTCTTCCATGCCCGCACTCAGGTCGTCTGGGCCGCCAAGGCTGCCGGCCTCCAGGCAATCGACACGATCTTCGCCGACGTGGGCGACATGGAGTCGCTCCGGCGGGAGACCGAGCTTGTGAAGAAACTCGGGTTCACCGGCAAGTGCATGGTGAATCCGCGGCAGATCGATGTGATTCACGAGGTGTTCTCCCCAAAGAGGGAGGAGATCGATTATGCGCTGAAAGTGGTGGAGGCGATTAAGCAGGCCAGGAGCCTCGGAACCGGCGTCATCTCACTCAACGGCAAGATGGTCGACGCCCCGGTTGTCCGGCGTGCGGTGAACGTCCTGCGAACCGCATATGTCCAGGGACTTGTGGAGGAAGATATCGATGAAAACGTCGTCTATGGTTCGGAATAGTCTGGGGCGCCAGATCCCCCGCGTCTTCGCGGGCAAGACCTACGTGCCCTACCAGGATCCTTGGTCTTTGCAGCCGCACTTCAAGCGCGGCACTCGCGAGATCAAGCGGATCAACCACACCGCCGGCAAGCTCCTGGGCAGCCTGCGGGAGGCCATTGCCGCGACTGGGCTGAAGGACGGAATGACGATCTCGACCCACCACAGCCTGCGGAACGGCGACCACCTGCTCAACGAGCTGGTCGCCGAGATCGACGCCATGGGCATCCGGGACATCAAGATCGCCTCGAGTTCGATCCACGCGATCCACTCCGAGATCATTCCCTTCATCCGCAAGGGGGTCATCACGGGCCTCGAGTGCGGGGTGAACGGCATGATCGGCGAGCTGATCTCGAAGGGGGAGTTGGACTGCCCCGTCGTCGTCCGGTCCCACGGGGGGCGGGCCCGCTCCCTGATCACCGGCGAGGTCTTGGTCGACGTCGCCTTCCTTGCGGCTCCATGCTGTGACGAGTACGGCAACTTTAACGGGTTCACGGGGCCATCGGCCTGCGGCAGCCTGGGCTATGCGATGCCCGACTCGGTCCACGCCCGCAAGGTCGTGGCCGTGACGGACCACTTGGTCCCCTACCCGGCCGTGCCGATCAGCATTCCCCAGACCGTGGTGGACTTCGTCGTCCCGGTCGCGCATCTGGGCGACCCGAAGAAGATCGTCTCAACGACCACCCGGGTCACGACCGACCCGATCGGCCTCCAGATCGCAAAGCACGCCGCGCAGGTGATCGAGGCCTCGGGCCTGATGAAGGACGGCTTCTCCTTCCAGACCGGAACCGGGGGCATCTCGCTGGCCGTGGCCGACCACGTCCGCGCCATGATGAGGGCGGGGAAGATCAAGGGCAGCTTCGGCTGCGGCGGGATCACCGGCTACTTCGTGGACATGCTCGAGGAGGGGCTCTTCCAGTCCCTGTTCGATGTGCAGTGCTTTGACCTGAAGGCCGTCGAGTCGATCGCCCGGGACCGGCGCCACCAGGAGATCAGCGCCAGCATGTACGCCAGCCCCTTCAATGTAGGGGCGGTGGTTAACCGCCTCGACTGCGTGATCCTCAGCGCGACCGAGGTCGACGTGGACTTCAACGTCAATGTCAACACCGAGTCGAACGGTTACCTGCTCCACAACACCGGCGGGCACTGCGACACGGCCGCCGGGGCCAAGCTCTCGATCATCGTCGCCCCGTCCATGCGGGGCCGCCTTCCGATCATCCGCGACTCGGTCACCACCATAACGACTCCCGGCGAGACCGTGGGCGTCGTGGTCACCGAGCGGGGCATCGCCGTGAGCGACCGCTATCCGGAGCTCAAGGCAGAGCTGATCCGGCGGAAGGCGCCGGTGAAGGACATCCGGCAGCTGCGCGACGAGACCTACGCCCTCACCGGGGTTCCCCGCCCGCTGGAGTTCGAGGACAAGATCGTCGGCCTCGTTGAATACCGGGACGGCTCAATCATCGATGTCATACGTAAAATCAAAGTCTAACATCCTCGCAACCCGCGACGAGCGCGAGGAGCTCCTGCAAAGCGAGCTCAAGGTGGGCCGCCCAGCGACTGTGTTCGTCTCGCTGGCCATACCCGGCGAGCAAAAGAACCGGCCGGGCACGGCGGAGCTCTTTGAATGGGCCTGGGGGAGCCTTGGGCGCACCCTGCCGTTGCCGGAGCCCCGGTGCCTGGGGCGCGACGCCCTGGGCCCCTTCGCCGTCATGCAGGCCTGCACGGAGCCGCGGGAGGTGAAGCGGCTGTGCATCCGCATCGAGACGCAGCGGCCGGCCGCGAGGCTGGTCGACCTGGACGTCTACGACTCCAGCGGGAACCCCGTGGACAGGGCCTCCCTCGGTCTGCCGCCGCGGCGCTGCCTTGTGTGCGACCAGCCGGCCGCGGACTGCCAACGGCTCCAGCGGCACTCCCCGGAGAAAATCCTAGAAGCAGTCGATGGACTCCTCGCTCATATCAGGGATTGAGCGCTGGGCGGCAGCCCTGGCTCGGGGCGCCACTCTCGAGCTCAACCTTACCCCGAAGCCGGGCCTGGTTGACCGGTGGGACCGGGGGTCTCATCCGGACCTGTCTCTAGGCATCATGGAGAGGTCGGCCCGGCGGGTTGCCTCCTACCTGGAGGAACTCGCCCAGTCCCTCGCCCAAGGTGAGCCGTTTGGCGTCCAAGCGGACATCGCCCGGCGCACGGAGCAGGAGATGAGGGAGAGCCTGGGCTCAAACACGCACAAGGGGTACCTGTTCCTGAGCGGGATGCTCCTGATCGCGCGCGGGCACGCGCAAACCGACGACGAACGGGTGCTCCGGGAGGCCGTCAGCGCCCTGGCCTCGGATTTCTTCGCCTCGCGACAAGTTTCGCCCACCCACGGACAGAAGGCTCGGGACCGCTACCGCATCGGCGGGATCGTGAAAGAGTCGGTCTGCGGCTTTCCGGCACTCTTCGAAGAGGCGCTTCCCGCCTACCGATCCGCGTTGACCCGGCATGGATCCCCAAGGATCGCCTCGTTCTTCATGATGGCGCGGCTCATGCAGACGGTCGAGGACACGACGGCCCTCCACCGCTGCGGCACGCCGGGGCTCTCCAGGCTCCGGCGGGACGGTGCCTCCCTGGAGGCCCTGATTGAGCGGGGCGATGATGCCGTTGCGTTCCTGAGCGAGCTCAACCGGGACTATGTTGGGATGAACCTCACCATGGGGGGTGTCGCCGATGTCCTCGCCCTGGCATACGGGTGCCTGGCCGCCCTCGGGGAGATTCCGGATGAGGGCGACCCTACAGAAGCAACAGCGCTCTACCCGTTGCTTTCAGGAAGCGCCTCGATGCTCAGAACCTGAAAGGGCCCGAGATCGAACCGCCGGCCTTGTCCGGCCTGAAGCTCAACCGGCCGGTCTCCGCGATCCCCTCTCCACGGGCTGTGGCCAACAAACCTTCCGGGGGCGCCGGCAGGCAGCTCGAAAACGGATGCCGGATCCAAGGTGATCGAGGCCGGCCGGTCGCTCGGATTGCGCAAGACTAAGATCGCCTTCCGCGGCGACCAGGACGCCCAGCCGTAGACCTCACCTTTTCCGGGGTCGCCGCCGACCCAGTGGCTGTCCCGGAGGGTTGCCGCGTTCTCCCGGGCCCAGCGGGCCGCCTCGGCGAGGGCGTTCCAGTTCGCAGGGGTTAGGAGCCCCGGGGTTACATACATTTCCTGGCACTGGGTTCCCGCCCCGAAGTAAGAACGGACCTCACCTCCGAAGTCTCCCTGCGGGTCGCTCTCCAGGCCCTTGGCGTGGCGGGCGTAGATGATCCCGTGGAGCATGAGTGAATTCAGCGGAAAGAGCGGGCTCGGGCTCACGATGTTTCGATAGGTCTGGGCGTCCCGGTAGGTGATCCACTGCTGGCGCTTGGTCCCGACACCCGCAAAGGAGTGGTCCTCGCCGTCGCGCCAGATCGAGTCGGCATCCCTCAGCCAGAACGGTGACGGCCACGTGCCAGTCGTCAGGTTCACGTACAGGTCGGGGTTCTGAGCCCTCAGGTCTCGGATCAGCTGGATCGCGGCCTCGAAGTCGCTCCCGAATCGGCTGCCGGGGTATCTGCCGGTCGCGTCCCCGGTCCCGTCGAATTTGAACTGGTTAACCCCGAACCGGGTCACCATCTCCAAGCAGACCTTCCTGAAGTAGGCGAAGTAGGCCGGGCCAGACAGGGCAAGCCCCTGGGCATTGGTCTCAAAACCCTCCCTGCGCCCGAACTCCAGGCGCTGGCGTCGCGGCTCGCCGTAGCCGCCCCAGGGGGACATCCATACGCCGGGTGCCGCGCCATACCGGGCCGCTGCCTCCTTCAGAGGGGCGAAGCCCCGGGGAAACCCGCTGTTGAAGCTCCAGATCGTCCGGTGGTCGTCCCAGCCGTCGTCAAACAGGAAGGAGTCTAGGACGACCTGGCGGGCCTGCACGAGCTCCCGGCCGAAGGCGTCGATAACGGCGACTGCCTCCTTCTCGTCGTAGGGCGTGAAGTAGCCCAGGTCGTACCAACTGTTGTAGTGCAGGAAGGGCCGATGGGGATGGGCCCGCTCGGCCTCGACGTACTCCGAGAAGTCCCGGCGCAACTGCCCCGGGCGGGTCACGCCGATAACCGAGGAGCAGGCGAGCCCCTGCCCCGGGGCCAGGGGAACCGAACGGTCCAGCGCGCAGACCGCCCTGCCCTCCTCGACCTCATTGTCCGCCATCGGGTGCTCCACGGCGCAGAAGACTCCCCCCGAAACGACAGGCACCCCCCGCGCAGTCCCGGCTCGCCAGGGGAAGCGCAGGGGCCAGTCGACCAGGATGATGCGGTGGACCGGGATCTCGGACTTTCGCGCCTCCAAGGTGACTTCCTGCCTCAGGTACCGGGTCCCGTCGCGCCCGACCACCCGCCAGCGGACCCGCAGATTGCCCTCCCCATCCTCAAGTACGGCCGAGACGGCCCGGCCTGGGGTGCGCTCGGCCAGTCGACCCGAACGCAGGTTTGCCGCGATCTCCTCGATCCGCGGCCCATCCGAGATTCGCAGGTCCGACGACCGGATCTTCCTCCCGCTTTCAAGGACGATTGTGAAGAGCTCCGCCTGGGCCGCAAATTCCGCCCCCGAGATCCGGTCCGTGACGCCAAGCGGGGCGATCGTGCCCCGGACTACATCCCACCGCGCGGTAATTGACGCGTTGCCGATCTCGGCCACGCCGGCTCGTACCGAGGCGGTGAAGGCTCCCTCGGGAGCCGCGGCGGAACCGGACAGGGCTGATGGGAGAAAGAGGCAGGCCGCGCCAATCACGGGAATCAACCGGAGGATGGGCCTGCTCCGCAACGGGCGATCACTCATGGTGGACGGGGGCCCTGTCAGCGCCCGGGCGGGACTCAAGAGAGAGGATGCACCGGGCCGCACCGATCCGCGTGTCGCTCTCGCTGTCGTTATCAAGAAGAGCCGCAAGTCTGGGCAGGTCGGCCTGGGTGAGCGAGGGCATCAGACTCTGGCAGGCCTCGAAGCGGGCGTCCTCGGTGCCGCGCTCCAGGATTCCCATCAACTTGGACCGCCACGACTCCAGGCGGGCCGGGTCGGCCCCCGAGGAGAACGCCGCGCCGACGACATACGGGTAGGCGCGCGTCTGCGGCAGCTCGGCGTCAGCGGCGGTGGCGAGGGCGTGCAGGGTCGCCGGGTCCGAGGGATGGAGCCAGCGCAGCGCGTAGCCCACCCTGAGCCTCACCTCCGGGTCGGCGGATCCCAGCGCCGCGGCAAGGCGCGGGAGGGCGCCTGGTTCGCCGCAGATCTGCAGGGCCCAGAGGGCCATCACCTCGTCCGAGGCATTTTTCCCGGCGGCGAGCTCTCGGGCCGCCTCCAACGTCTTCCCACTCAGCCGGTCGCGGACCTTGCAGAGAGTCTCGAGGGCCTGGATCCGGTTCGGATAGGCGGGGGCGAGGAAAACCTCCTCGACCTTCCGGACCCACTGGGCCCGCTCAGACTCGGAGTGGGCCGTCGCTGACAAAACCCTCCAGACCCCCACCCGGTAAGCCGATTCCTCGTTCTGGGGGCGCTCGGCCAGGAAGAGCCGGCGCACCGGTTCGGCCTCGCCGAATGGGGTCAGGCTCTCGGCGGCGTGGATTTTGACGAAGGTTTGGTCCGATGCCACGATCCGGTGCAGGATCGAGCGGGCCTTGGTGGCCAGCGCATTCAGGGCCGGGGGCTGAGGCTCGCTTAGCCAGGCCAAGTCGAAGCGCCGGATGCGGAGCCGGTCCAGGCCGTGGCCCGGATAGTCTCCGGCGCAGTAGCCCAGCAGTACCGCGTCACCGACAAAGTGTATCGCCGTGTAGCAGTACCAGCCCGACGGGTCGTCCTCGAGAAGCTGGACCCGGGGCCAGGTGGCCCCGCCGTCCTCGGAGACCGCCGCGACAAGCGGCGTTCGCCGTCCTCTGGGGAAAAGGTACCGGCCCGAGTGGTCGTTGTAGACCGCAAGCAGAGCGTCCGAACCCGGGAGCTTCCGGATGCTTGATGGGGACACCGGGGACTTCATCTCAGTCGGCTCCGGCGGGCTCCAGGTGTCGCCGCCGTCCCTGGAGCGGAATCCAAACTGGCAGCCCTGGTCGGTTCTCGCCCACGAGAAGAGCGAGCCGTCGGCGAGTTCCACGACGCCGGGCTCCTGCAGGCCCGACCGGCTCGCGACCGGCATCGCCCACCAGCTCGAGGACTCCTTCCATGAGACTCCCTCGTCATCGGACGTGTACCACAGCGCGATGGCCCTGGGGTCAAAGGAGTCCCGCTCGTCGGCCGTGCCGCGCGGGCGGTGGAAGGCCACGGGAACGATAAGCCTGCCCTTGGAGCTCTGGATGACCCGGTCGTTGTTCAGGACAAAATAGCCCGGGGCCGAGATCACCGGTCTCGGGTCCGACCAGCTCGCCCCCTCGTCGGAGGACACCCGCATGACCGGGTGGCAGTCGCGCCACGCGTCGCGCTTGACGGCGTAGAAGACAGCGAGCTTGCCGCTGGCCAGGCGCAGCAGCGAGACGCTCATCACGTTCTGATTCGAGCCGTTGTCGAAGAGCAGGCGGGGCTGGCTCCAGGTCAGTCCCCGGTCGTCGGAGTGGATCTCTGCGATCCTCGCCGGGCTCTCGTCCTGGTGGCCGCCGTAAAACTGGGAGTAGCAAAAGAGGATCCGTCCGGACTTGAGGGTTACAAACGATCCCTCCGAGTTGCGGGGATTCCCGGGGGTCGGCTCCAAGTTGACGACAACCCGGTTTCCGGGGGCGGCTGTCAGGGGGGCGATCAACAACAGGGCGGCGAGGCAAAACGTGGGGGAGCGCATGGGGTGAAGCGGGACCGGCGGCGGAGCGCAGCCAGCGCCGACCAGACGATGCGGGATATTCGCGTGTGAAAAGGGTGGACAACCTGACAAAAAAAATGACATGGCTAGGCCGTGCCCGAAAGTGTCCCAGCCTTTCCCCCGTTCCGCCGGAGCCGGCTCGCGGACCAGGCCGCGACGGCCCTTCGGGAGGCGATCCAACGCGGCGTCTGGGGCAGCGTCCTGCCCGGCGAGCACGAGCTCGCCCGCCGGCTCGGGATCAGCCGTCCGTCGGTCCACGCAGCCCTCTCGGAACTGGCCCGTGAGGGCCTGATCGCGATCAGCAAGGGGCGCCGCTCCCGGGTACTCTCCCATCGGAGGGCGTCGAACGCCCCTCCCGTCGTGTGTGTCGTCCGGTCGGTGTCCCGTGAGTCAGCAAGCCTGGTTGAGCACCCCGTGCTGCTTGCCATGCGGGCGGAACTCGCCTCGCAGGGGGTCGGCTGGGAGGAACTTGTCGACGCAAAGCTGAATAGCCCCGACCCCGGGCCGCGCCTCGAGCGGCTCACCGCGGGCCGCAGCCACGTGTGCTGGGTCACGCTCACGGTGCCCGAGCCGGTGCAGCGCTGGTTCCAAGATTCAGGGGTCCCGGTCCTCGTCCTGGGCTCCTGCTACGAGGGCGTGCGGCTGCCATCCGTGGATGTGAACTACCGCGCGGTGGGCTGGCACGCGGCCGGATGCATGGCCCGGCTCGGCCACCGGACGACTGCACTTGTCCTGCCCCACGACCTGATGCCCGGGGACGTCGCCTGCCGGGACGGGTTCGCCCAGGGGCTGAGCAAGGCCGGCCAGCAGATCTCGATCATCGACGTGGATGCCGGGCAGAGCGCCCTGCAGCTGCAGGCCAAGCTCGACTGGCTGATAGCCCACCGCCCGCGGCCCACGGCCATCCTAACCCTGAGGCCGGTTCACACCCAAACGGCGATCGTGCACCTGCTGCGTTCGGGGCTGCGAATCCCCGAGGACATCTCGCTCGTATCCCGGGACACCGACAACCTGTTCGAGCTGGGTGCCCCGGAACTGACCCGGTACCGCAACACGGGCGCCAAGCAGGCCCGTCGCGCGGCCCAGCTCGTCCAGACGCTGCTTTCAGGCTACCCGGTCTCGCGGCGGCCGATCCTGATCACCCCCACCTTCGTGGCAGGAAAAACCCTCGGCCGGGCTCCGGCCGAGGGTTAACTCTAGGCGGCCTGGGGCCGCCGCTCAGAACTTGAACGTCGTTTCGAACGTGAACGTGCGCGGGTCGCTCGGATCCACCAATCCGACGCCCTGGGCGCCTAGCGGGTAGGCCTGGTCGAGGACGTTCTCGCAGTTGACGCGGAAGGTCCAGTGGCGGTTCAGTTCGTAGTCGGCGAACAGATTCATCATGGTGCCCTCGTGCAGCTTGAACAGCGCCACGCCGCTGCTGTTCACCGGGTTGGCAGCGCCGCCGGGCACGGTCAGCGAGGCCATGTTGAACCAGCGTCCGCCGATGCGGTTCACGCCGCCGCCGATGCCCAACCCCTTGAGAGGGCCGTCCTTCGGCAGATCGTAGCGCGTGAATACGCTCCACTGGTTCTCGTAGGTGGCGGTGACCGGGTTGCCGTTCTGGTCATGCACCGTGCCCTCGTAGCCGGTGGCGATGATCTGCCAGCCGGACACGAGCTGCAGCGCCATCGAGGCGTCCCAGCCCTTGGAGGTCGTGGTTCCGATCGGGATGTAGTAGTTGGCTCCGGCAATGTTCAGCGCGGGGAATGCAGCCAGGATCGCCTGGTTGGTGAGCTGCATCTTGTACACGGCGAACGAGGCCGAGACTCTGCCGTCCCAGAACGCGGTCTTCACGCCCACCTCGTCGCTCTTGCCGAGGACGGGGGGAAGTGGCGTGTTCTGGTAGGTAACACCGGAGGACGGGCTGAAGGTCGTCGACTCCGAGACGTACATTGACACGTCCTTGCCGAGGTGGCCGATGGCCGCGATCCGGTGCAGCAGCGAGTGGCCGTTCAGATCCGTGGCGAGATAGGGGCCGGCGACCGCGATGTTCGTGTCGGACACGGTCTCGATCTTCGAGAAGGTGAAGCCGCCCACCAGCGTCAGCCAGTTGGGGATCACGTCGATCGAGTGCATGTAGTAGACGTTCCCAAGAAACTGCTCGGAGCGGGAACCCGGGTTTGCGGGCTCGGGGTTCTGCCAGGGAGCCGGGAGGACGATTCCGTTGATGGCGTCGGCGCTGCCGATCGGAATCGTGACCGTCGGGCTCTGCCAGAATTCGCTCAGGCCGGTCGACTCCTGCATGTTAAACCCGAACGCGCTCTCATTGGGGAACATTCCCAGGCTGTACTTGCCAATTGCGTCGCTCTGAACGTTGGCGACCGCCGTCCGGGCATCGTCCAGCCGCACAGTGTACGTCGCCTTGTTGGTGTTCCAGTTGACCGTAGACGGAAAGGCTCCCGTTCCATAGCGCATGAAGTTCCAGTACAAGGCCTGGCTGCGGACCTGCCAGTTGTCCGAGATCTTCTGGGTCCAGATGCCCTTGACGTCGTGCTGCTCGTTGCGGTCGTGGTCGCCCGGAGGAGCCCCCTCGACCCGGCGCCCGTTGCCGGTGTACAGGCCGCCTGTTGGGGTCAGCATGCTCGTGCCGCCGGGCAGGTAGTAGAGGATCTGGGCGTCGTAGGAGAGGATGACCGAGCTGTTCTTGTAGTCGAACTCGATGTTCGGAAAGATTCCGTAATGGTCCTCCTTGACGTTATAGAAGGGCCCCTGTCCGGTCTGGACGACGCCCTCGACGCGGTAGGTGACCCGGGTCTCGCCGAGGTACCCCACCGGGCCGTTGAAGTCGAAGGTGAAGCGCTGCTGGCCCCACTGCTGGATCGACTCATCGAGGATGTACTGTTTGACGCCGGGCAGCGGCTTCTTGGTCGTCTCAAGGACGGTGCCGCCCAGGGAGGCCAAGGGGTAGAAGATCTGCACCGGGCCCTTGATGACCTGGTAGGAATCGATGTTCACGTTGTCCGAGACGCCGGAGGGCAGCGACTGAGGCACGTCGTCCAGGTACGGGTTTCCGACGCGCGATCCGCGGGACTCGACCGTCGGGCCGCGGTAGTACGAGGAGACGCCTGCGTAGGCGAGGACGTCGGAGGCCTTGAAGGCGCCGATGTCCTTGATGATGTCGCTCGTGAGGACGATAATCTGGGCCGGCAGGTCCATGAGCGGCTTCGATCCCTTGAGGGCCGACGCGGCATTTCCGGCGCTGTAACCGGCGCCCTGAGTGGTGCGGACCTCGAAGGCCGACATCTTGACGACCTGCTCCTCGTTGGTGGATGGAGCGGGCGCGAGCGGAGCCTGGGTCTGGACCACGGCTACGGGCGCCGAGCTCGCGGCGGGTGCTGGGGTTGCCGCGGCAGGCGCCGGGGCATTTTCCAGCGCGGCCTTCAGCCGGGCGACTTCGGCCGTCAGGGCCGCGATCTGGGCGTCCTTCTCCTTGACCGCCGCCGCCATTGCGGAGTCGGCTTGGGCACGAGCCGTGACTACTACGCTAACGCAAGCGGCGCAGGCCGCGAGAATCCGCACAAATGCGGATAATGTCCGGGGATTAGCCCGGACCTTTTGGGGTGCTTGGTTGGGCATACGCGCGTACTATTGCCAATTATTCATTAGAAGCAAAAGTCTCGACATGATGATAACTAATTTTACAACCCGATTAAAACCCTGTCGGTCCCTCCCGAACAAGATGCCAGCACCCATTCCAGGGGCTTCGACCGTCCTCCGGGGGATGGCACGCCCCAGGATCGCCGCGACCCCATGAAGCACGCCCTCGTGGCGGCTGCAGCCGCCCTCCTCGCCTGCCCACTCGCGGCGGAGCCCGCCGGCGAGGTGGTGCTCACAATCCCCTCGACCGCACAGTTTCCTCGCAACTCAGAGGGTTCGTTTGCGACCCTCAAGTCGGGTCGGATCATCTTCTGTTATTCCCAATTTTTCGGCGGCTCCGGAGACGACAGCTCGGCCCGCATCGCGGAGGTGCACTCCGACGACCAAGGGCGCACCTGGAGCAGCCCGGGGGCTTTCGCCGAGAAGGGAGAGGCCGCCAACCTGATGAGCGTCTCCCTCCTGAGGCTCGCAAGCGGGAAACTCGCGATCTTCTACATTGTCAAGAGGGCCGGCGGCTGGCTTCAGGCCGATCCCGTGATGCGGATCTCCTCCGACGAGGGCGCGACCTGGTCGGACCCGAGACGGGTAGTCGCCGCACCCGGCTACTGGGAACTCAATAACGACCGCGCCGTGCAGCTGCGCGGCGGCCGCATCATTCTCCCGGTGGCCCGCTACCGCTCTCGAGGCATGGAGGACACCGAGGCCTCCTTCGATCCCCGGGGAATCGTGTTCTGGTTCTACTCGGACGACGAGGGCGCAACCTGGCGGGAATCCAACAGCTGGTGGGGATGCCCGGCGCCGAGCCGGGGAGGCCTCCAGGAGCCCGGTGTGGTGGAGCTGGCCGACGGATCGCTCCTGTCCTGGGCCCGGACCGACCTCGGATGCCAGTTCTCATTCCGCTCCTCTGACGGGGGTCTGACGTGGAGCCCGCCGGAGCCGACCGAGCTTAGGTCGCCGATGTCACCGGCCAGCATCAAGCGCCTGCCCGGCTCGGTCTCACTTCTCGCCGTCTACAACGACCACTCGGGGTTCTTTCCTTTTGCGAGCGACGGCAACCCGTACCGCGGACGGACTCCGCTCGTGGCCGCCGTGTCCGCCGACGGAGGCCGGACCTGGCCCCTGCGGAGACTCCTGGAGGGGGATTCCACGGGGGCCTTCGCCTACATCGCGATCCACTTCGCCGGCAACGCGGCCCTGCTCGCCTACACGGTCGGAATCCCCAACGGCCCCAGCCTGGGCACCCTTCGGATCAGGCGAGTGCCAGTGCCTTGGCTTCTCGGAAACGGGCGCTGACCGCCGCCCTAGCCCTCGAGGAAATCCAGGGCGTTCTCGAAGGCCACCTTGCGGCGCAAGGCCCCCGAGACGTCGCGCAGCAGCCTTTTCTCGCGATCCATGGAACTCCAGAGCTCGACCCGCTGCGGCTTGCCCCCGGGCTTGGCCGGGGAGCTGCTGACCCAGGTGTGCGCCGGGTTGTCGGTTCCCCACATGAACGTGTCCGGAAAACGCCGGGCGATTTCTGCGAACACGGCCGGGGGATCCCTGTAGTCGCCGGGTATCTTAGCCGGGCCGGCCTCGTAGATCTTTAACTTCTGCACCACCACGTCGCAGCCGATCGACATCGCACCCGAGTCGACCCACACATTGTCGTAGCGGGCGGCTTCCTCGAAGGTCTTCTGGTGAAAGCCGCAGAAGTGCGCGGCGCAGAACCGCAGGCCGGGGTACGCGCGGGCCAAGTCCAGGATTTGCGAAATTTGCGAGAGACGGTCCGGGGAGCCCGGATAGGCTGAGTGGAAGAGAATCGGCAGGTCGTTTGCCCGGGCAAAATCCAGCAGGGGCCGGCCCGGTCCGCCCAGGGTCGAGACGGCAGCCTGGGTCGTTCGGGGGTGGACCTTGAGCCCGTAGAACCGGAACCGGTCGAGCAGGGAAGACAGGGCCCGGACCTGCTTCTTAGCCTCCCGGGCGGTGTCGAGCATCATAAACGGCATGAACATCCGCTTGTAATCGGGAAAGATCTCGTAGATCTGCCTGAGCAGGTGCTCGTTCTCGAACGCAAAGGGAGCCGTTCCGATCCTGCGCTCAAGCTTGATCTTTCCCCGCTGCATCGCCGGCAGGTCGTAGTACAGGCTCGTGCACAGCGGGAACACGACGGCGTGAGTGATTCCCGACCTTTCGTTGTCCTCGAAGCTGTTGCGCAGGCTTTGGCAGAACGGAAAGCCGTGGGTCAGGTAGAGCAGCGGCTCGAAGCCCGAGTGCGAATGCACGTCGAGCAACCGTATGTCGCGTCGGAGGTAGGCGGGAAGTTTGGCCATGGGAAAAAACGTTCGGAAGATGCGTCCCCGGCGGCCCGGACCCCGGGGGCCGTTCGGGTCAGAGGCGCTCCATCACCTTGCACAGCTTCTCCCCTCCCGACCTCCACGCGTCAAAGAGGATGCGGTGATCGACCCCGATAGAGAAGTGCCTGCCTCCCAGGTCCACATAGTGCGGGGCCTGCTCGGGCGATGCGGTGTCGAGCCGGGTGCCCAGAGTCGGTTTTCCAGCCCTCAACAGCTCGCGGAGCTTGTTCGTCCTCATGGAATCAGTCCAGTCTCAGCGCTGGGGGGCCGCCCCACCCCGGCCCACCAAGTCGAGGAACATCGCCCGGTCCTCAGGGGAGAGCTTCTGCCAAAGCTTCAGGAAGGTTCTCAGGTCGTCCCCATCGGCCTGCGGCGAGGGGCCGCCCTGAGCCGGGTTCGACGCCTCCGCATAGGCCGGCTCGGACGCCGGGGCCGACCTGCGGGCCGGTGAGGCGACTGCAGGGGGCATCACGCGGGTCGAGCGCACGGTATCCTCAGTGAGCTCGAGGTCCTTGCTCAGCCACTTGCGGGCCAGCTGTTCCTCCTCGGGGCGGAAGACGGCCTGCGGCGACGAGAACGGGTGCGAGGGGGTCCCTCCGACCGGTTTCACGGCGATCCCATCCACGGTGACCAACGCCACGGTGGTATCGACGCCGGTGAAGGCACTAGATATCACCCGGTCCGAACCGGTAACGCGGCCCAGGAAGTAGGCGGACTGCCCCTTGAACAGGCCGGGAATCTCGCCCGCGTAGGTAACGCGGAAGGAGTGGGCGAAGTTGGGGGTGCTGATGTCGAAGGACGTCCCCGCGTCCGTTTGGCGGATGTCGACCACCTGGCCGAAGCTCGACACCAGTTCGCCGATGTGGCGCTCGGGATGCGCGGACACCAGGCTCAGTTCGTCGTTGGCGCTGCCCGGCAGCGCGTGGTTGCAGCCGGAAAAAAGGACGGCAGGCAGCAGGGCGATCAGACCGCGGGGAATTCTCATAGATCGGGCTTCGTTGTCTCGGGGCAAATGGGTGCGGCAAACTCGATCCGCCGGCCCCAGGGGAGTCAACCTTTCCTTGGCCGCACCGGTCCGAACGCCCGGATCCGCTCCATGAGTCTTTCCAGGCGCTGGAAGTCGGCGTCGACCGGCACCATGTCGGAGATGCCAAAGACCAGGCGCTCGCCGGTGCCCAGCTCCGAGAAGATGCCGTCCAGGTAGGACTCGAAGGCCGCGTCACTCATCGAGTCCTTCAGGAACGCGATCGAGCACAGGCCTCCCCAGACCGCCATCCGCGGCCCCATCCCGTCCCGGACCTGCTTGAGCGAGCAGCGGGTCATCGGAAGCGGGCAGACGGACTCGCCGACGTCGATCCCGCAGGCCGGGAAGAGCCGGAGCAGCTCGTGATTCTCGCCGTCCGTGTGGTTGATCAGGAGCTTCCCCCGGGCGTGGAGCCGACGGCCGATGAGCTGCAGCCAGGGCGTTATCTCCTCCTCGAAGAACGGCGGCCAGGTGATGTTCTGGTCGTAGTTGCCGCCCCACAGCACCGCCTCAGCCTCGCAGGCCTCGACCGCCGCGAGCAGCTTGTGGAAGAACGGCTCCATTCTCTTCGCCAGGCTCCGCAGGGCATCCTGCTCGTCGGTGAAGTAGTAGAAGAAGTCCTCCTGCGGCATGCAGTCATGCAGCAGATGGTGCAGCGGGCCCGCGCCCATGAGTCCGTTGGCGACCGCCAGCCCGCGCTCGCCCATGCGGCGCCTGAAAGCCGCGTAGGCCTCGGGTTTGGGCACAACCTCGAGGTGCTCGAAGAAGATCGCGACCGCCTTGAAGTCGTCCGCCGAGGAGATCGGGAACTTCTCCATGTAAGGGACCGAAATGCCGTCGCGCCTCATCTCGGGGGTGTACACCTGCACCGCGGTGAGATCGCCGGCGGGGGTCTTGATGACGGTCGTGTATCGGCCCCCATCCACCTGCGTCGTCATGGGCAGGCCCCGGAGCTCGATCCAGTACGGGTTGTCGGGGTGGTTCTCGACCCCGAGGCAGCGCAGGGCGTAGTCCTCGGGCCTGCGCTCGTCGATGGTTGAGACCATGCCGACAGAGTGGCATGCAACTCCCATCTCCTCAGCAATTTGCAGGGTGTCCATACCAGCGAAACGGGGAGGGGTCGTCCCTCGGGCCTCATGGGCGATGCGCCACAGGTTCATCCGTGGGACGAAGGGAATTAGGTCGGTAGGTTCACCGCGGATCGCGGCCAGGATACGCTCGCGTTGGGTCATAATGGGCTCCTTCCCGGAAAAAAGGGAATCGTGCCAGCGCGGGGGCCGACAGCAAGAGGATACCCGTGACTTGCCCCTAGAAATTAGCCGCTCGGAAGCCCTTTATCGCAAACCGTAACAGCCGCTTGCTGCCCTTGCGCCGGGACCCGCCAGCCGTTTGCCTTTGTCTTGCATGTCCCCACGACCGACACCCCGGGAAGGCCCAGCCACGATGATCGTGGACGGTTCGGAGCACTATCTTGCGGTGACGCTTCCGTCGCGGGAGCACCCGAGCTACGGGGAGGTCTTGGGCTTGCTCAAGCGGCACGGATTCCTCCCTGAGCCGTCCAACGGGAAGTGGTGGCTGAGGGACCGCCACAAGACCTTGAGCTTCCTCGCCGAGCACGGCGAGCGGCTGAGGGGCGAGTTCGGGGCCCGGTTCACGCCCAACTTCGAAAAGAACACCTCAAAGCTCATCCAGGCCGAGGTCGCCTGTTCAGCCTCGGAGGTCCCCGGAGGCTACGAGGTGACGCTGGGGCTGAAGGCCGGTGCGGCCTCGGAAGCCGAGATCCGCTCAGCGCTCGCCGCGGGGCGCGGCTATGTGGAGGCCGCCGGCCAGGTCGTCCTCCTCGACTCCGATCGGATCCGCCGCCTTGGCGAGGCGCAGCGCTCCCTGACCGGGCAGGGCGGCGGTGTCGCGACGCGGCGGGCGCACCGGATCGCGGCGGTGCGGGCGGCCGAGGTCGAGTCGATCATCGAGAAACTTTCCCCGGGCTTTCAGCCCCCCGCTACGTGGCGGACCCGCAGTGCGTCACTCCGCAGCCTCTCGGCGCTTCGGCCGGCGCCGGTGCCGGCCGATCTGGACGGGCGGCTGCGCACCTACCAGCGCCTGGGCACCGCCTGGCTCTGGCACCTTTACGCAAGCGAACTGGCCGGGATCCTTGCCGATGAGATGGGCTTGGGAAAGACCGTCCAGGCTCTGGCGTTCCTCGCGGCGCTCAAGCGGGCTCAGGGGCAGAACGCTACCCCCTCGCTCGTCGTCTGCCCAGCCTCGCTGCTGGAGAACTGGCGCCGGGAGGCAGCCGCTTTCGCTCCGGAGCTGCGTACAGAAGTCCACCACGGAGGCAACCGTGCGAGCGGGGCGAACGCCTTCGACGGGCTCGACCTCGTCCTGACGAGCTACGGGACCCTCGTCAGGGACGCAGAGCTGTTCGCCTCACGGGCCTTCCAGTGTGTGATCAGCGACGAGGCCCAGCACATCAAGAACCGGCGGTCCCAGAACGCCCGGGCATTGCGGTCTGTCCCCGCCCGCGGCCGGTTCGCCCTCACGGGGACCCCGCTGGAAAACTCCCTGGACGACCTGCGCTCCCTCTTCGATTTCCTGCTTCCCGGCTACCTCGACCGCCCGCCCGAGGGCCTGCGGACCGCGGACCGTGCCTGGGCCGACGAGAGGCTTCGGGCCCAGGCCGCTCCCTACATCCTGCGCCGGACCAAGGTCGCGGTCGCCCCGGAGCTTCCCGAGAAGCTCGAGCAGACGATCTGGTGCGAGATGGGGCCCGCCCAGGCCGCGCTCTACCGCAGAATCCAGGAGGGGGCGGAGCAGGAGATCATAGACCTCGAGGCATCCGGTGCCGGCGAGGCCCGGCTTCGGCTGGCTGTCCTGACCCAGCTCCTGCGCCTGCGCCAGGCCTGCTGCGACCCCAGGCTTGTCCCGGGCCCCGCGGCCGGGGAGACCCCGCCCGGGCCTTACGCGGACTCGGCCAAGCTCGAGGCCCTGAGGGAACTCCTGGCCGAAGCGGCAGACGGATCGCACCGCGTGCTCGTCTTCTCGCAGTTTGCCTCGCTCCTGGCGCTCGTGCGCGAGGACCTTTCAACCCAGGGAATTCCCTGCGCCTACCTCGACGGCTCCATGCCGCTCCGGGCCCGGCAGGCCGAGGTCGACCGGTTCCAGTCTGGCGCGGATGTGCCCGTATTCCTCCTATCGCTTAAGGCCGGCGGAGCCGGGCTCAACCTCACCGCCGCAGACACGGTGGTGCATTTCGACCCGTGGTGGAACCCGGCCGTTGAGGCCCAGGCGACCGACCGGGCCCACAGGATCGGTCAGAGGCGGGTCGTCACAAGTTACCGGCTGATCGCGGCGGGAACCGTGGAGGAGAAAGTACTCGGGCTGCAGGAGGCCAAGCGCGGGCTGCTGGCGGGTGTTTTCGAGGCAAGCGACGCCGCGGCGGCGCGACTGTCGCTGGCCGACCTCAAGGCCCTGATGTGATCAGGCCGGCATCCTGAGCTCGAGGTCGCACCACTCGCCCAAGGTCCGCGAGTCGCTCGGCCAGCCCGGTGCCGCTGCGGCAAAGGACTCCCTCACTCGGTCGATCTCCCGCGCCAGAATTCCGCTCAAGACGAGAGCCCCGCCGGGTGAGACCGCCCCCGCGAGTGCCCCGGCGCCGGCGGACAGGACATCGGCCTGGATATTGGCGATAACGATGTCGGCCCGCCGCCCGGCCAGGCCCGAGACCAGGTCAGCCGTGAAGAACTCGACCCGACCCGCAAGGCTGTTCAGCTCGGCGTTCTCGCGACTCACTCCGACGGCCTGGGGGTCGTTGTCGAAGGCACAGATTTCGCCGCAGCCCAGGAGGGCGGCGGAAAGAGCAAGGATCCCGGAGCCGCAGCCCGCATCGATGACCCGGAGCCCCGGCCTCCCCTCGGTGAGGGCCGAGAGGCGCTCGATGCACAGCCGGGTCGTCTCGTGGTTGCCGGTGCCAAAGGCCAGGCCAGGGTCGAGCCAGAGGGCCGCGTGCCCGCCCGGCAGCGTGTAGGTCCCCCGCTCCCAGACCGGCACCCAATGCAGCCTCCCGAACCGCCACGCCTTGAAATGCACCCGGTAGCTGTCCTGCCAGGCACGGTCGGGCAGGTCGCTTAAGACCGGCTCCGCCGCAGCGCACTCCGGAAGGAGGGGTTTCAGGATCCCCCAACTGTGCAGGGCCGCCTCTTGATCGGCAAAGATCCCGACGAGCCAGGCCCGCGCCGAAGGGGCGTCCTCGAGGACGCTCCACTCCGGCCTTCCCAGCTCCAGCAGAATCTCCTCGGCGGCATCGGCGCAACCGGCTGTGATTTCGCTGCGTATCTCCACGAGGGGCATGGAGGGGGAAGGTGGCGGAGCTGGGCGCTCTTGCCAAACCCCAATCGCGCGCGTTACAAGTCGCTCTCCCCCACGGGGGCCTCTCCATGAACCTGCGTTACCTCGCAATCTGCGCCGCACTGGCCGTCTTGCCGGCTGCGTCAGCCGCGGATTCGGTCTACAAGGACCCGCCCGGACGGTTCACCTTGTCGGTTCCTGGGGGCTGGAGAGCCGCGCCCCAGGACACGGGCGGCATGGGAGGGGTGCAGTTGACCCACGACGCGAGCTGGCTACTGGTCGGCCCCTTCGGCGGGGCGCGCGACGGGTCCGACGCAGTTGCGCAACTGACCAAGCAGTTCGAGGCGCAATACCAAAGCCTCACTGCCGTCGCATCCGGCGCCTCAAAGGTGGGCGGCCAGCCGGCCGTTTTCGCAAGCTTCGACGCTGTCAACTCCCATGGCGCGCGGATCATCCTGACCCTGACTGGCATCGACAGCTCCTCCGCCGGGGTTTTTGTCGTCATCTCCGCCGCTCCCAAGCGCGAGGCCGAAGCCTTCAAGCCGGTCCTGGAGCGGATCTGCGACTCGGTCAGGTGGCTTGAGCCGTAGGGGCCCTGAGGGACAGTGAGGCGATGACCGAGGGCAGGAGCGCGTGCTCGGCCGCGTGGACTTTTTCGGTCAGCGATTCAAGGGTGTCCGCAGGTTCGATCCTGACCTCGGAGCGGCCGATCACGGGCCCGCCGTCAACCTCGGCTGTAACGTAGTGGACGGTGCACCCGGTTGAGCGAGCACCGCTGCGCAGCGCCTGGGCGATCGCGTCCAGTCCGGGAAAATCCGGCAGAAGGCTCGGGTGCAGGTTGATGATCCGCCCGGAGAACTCCGCCAGGAAAGCCGGCTTGATGACCCTCATGAAGCCGGCCAGGACGACAAGACCGGGCCGGGCCGCACGAATCGCCTCGATGAAGCGCGCCTCGCCCTCGCCCTCGAGCTTGGTCTTGAACGGGGCGGGGTCGACGAACCGGGCCGGGACCCCGAAGCGCCCCCCGAGGGCAAGGATGCCGGCGTCGGGCCGGTCCGAGAGGATGAGGGTCACCCGAGCCCTGCCGAGCCGGCCCTCGACCTGAGCCCGGAGGATCGCCTCTGCGTTCGATCCGCGCCCTGACCCGAGGATGACGACCCTCATGGCTCCTAGACCCCGCCGGCTTTCCGGATCCGGGCGATGAGCCGGGTCGTGCTGAATCCTGCGAGGAACGGCAGGAAGCGGATCTTCGCTCCGACCTGGCGGAGGGCCTCGCGCTCGCCGGGGTCGAGCCGGCCGACCGTGTAGTCGCCCGCCTTGACGTAGATGTCCGGCTTGAGGCGGCGGATCTCCCGGTCCAGCCGCTTCGTCCGGAAGATGACGATCCCTTTGACGCCGGCCAGCTGGCCTAGGGCGTAGGCCCGGTGCCGCTCGCCCAGGACTGGCCGCCCCGGGCCCTTAAGGGAGCGGACACTCCGGTCGGAGTTCAAGGCCACGAAAAGCTCCCCCAGGCGGGCAGCCTTCTCAAGGTAGTAGAGGTGGCCGGGGTGGAGCAGGTCGAAGGCGCCGTTGGTGAGGACAAACTTCCTGCCGCTGCGGCGCACGCGCGCTCGGGCCCTCGCCGCCTGGGCGAGGCTGAGCAGCTTTGGGTTCTCAAGCTTCATGGGGGCCCTTTCTCTTAGAAGAACTTCTTGGCCTTTTCAAAAAAACTGCGCGAGGTCGGTTCGGCGGCGTCGCCGCTGACCCGCGCGAACTCCTCCAGGATCCGGCGCTGCTCGGCGGACAGCGAGGAGGGAACCTCGACATGCACCCGCACGAGTTGATCGCCCGGGTGGCCGCTGCGCAGGTTGGTCACCCCCCGGTCGCGCAGCCGGAAGGTCGTGCCGCTCTGGGTTCCAGCCGGGATCTTGAGGGTGGCCTTGCCCGAAAGGGTCGGCACCTCGATTACCCCGCCCAGGGTCGCCAGGGTGAACTTGATCGGGATCTCGCAGAAGAGGTTGTCGCCCTGGCGCTCAAAGAGCTCGTGCTCCTTGACGGTGATCACGATGTACAGGTCCCCCGGTGCTCCCCCGGCGGCGCCCGCCTCGCCGTTTCCGGCGGAGCGCAGTCTGGAACCGGTGTCGACTCCGGGCGGCACGCGCAGGTTCAGCTTCGTCGTCTTCGGGGTCCGGCCCTCGCCCCGGCAGACCGTACAGGCCTTCTCGGTCTTCTTTCCCGAGCCCCCGCAGGTCGGGCAGGTCTGAGCAAAAACGATGATGCCGCCGGAGCGGCGGATTTGGCCCGCGCCGCGACAAGTCGGGCAGGTCACCCGCTTTGACCCGGGCTCGGCCCCGGAGCCGTCGCAGTGGCTGCAGGCGACCAGCTTGCGGAACGAGATCTCCTTTTCCATCCCGCGCGCAGCCTCCTCGAGGGTGATTTCCAGGTCGTACCGCAAGTCGGCGCCGTCCCGGCCCGCCTCGTGCCCGCCCCCGCCGCCGCCGAACATCTCCTCGAAGATCCCGCCCCCGCCTCCGCCCTGGCTGAAGACTTCCCTGAAAATGTCGAATGGGTCGTGAAACCCGCCGGCGCCCCCGCGCATCCCGCCGGGGCCGCCCGAGCCCGGGGTCTCGAAGGCCGCGTGCCCGAAGCGATCGTAGGCCGCGCGCTTGTCTGCGTCCTGCAGCACCTCGTAGGCCTCGGATACCTTCTTGAACATCTCCTCGGCCTTCTTGTCGCCGGGATTTCGGTCCGGGTGGAACTGCATCGCCTTCTTGCGATAGGCCTTCTTCATCTCCTCCGCAGAGGCGTTGCGCTCGATCCCGAGCAGCGCGTAGTAGTCTTCCTTTGCCATGGCTGGGTTAGGAGGCAGGGGCACCGCTTGAGACGACCACCGAGGCGGGGCGCAGGAGCCGCCCATTCAGTAGGTAGCCGGACCGGACGACGGCGGAGACGTGCTCGGCAGGCGTGTCCGGGCTTGGCTGGTGGGAGATGGCCTCGTGCTGGTGGGGGTCGAAGGGCTTGCCCAGCGGGTTGATCTCCGTCAGCCCGTGGCCGGCGAGCGTCGACTTGAGCTGCTGCAGGGCAAGTTCGACCCCATTCGTCAGAACCTTGATGTCAGCGCCGGACTGCCGAGAGGCCGCGAGCCCGAAGGCGAGGTTGTCCAGGACCGGAAGCAGCTCCTCAAGCACCTTCGATGCCGCATACAGCCGCAGCTCCTCCTTCTCGCGGATCGCCCGTCGGCGAAAGTTCTCCAGATCGGCGAAAGCCCTCAGGTACCGGTCGTGGTTGTCGGCGGCCTCTTTCTTGGCCGCGGCCAAAAGGGCAGCCGGATCCGGGGCTGCCGGGGCCGGTTCGGCCGCGGGGGTATCCGTGGCGTTCGGGGCCGCTTGTTTCGGTTTGGGATCGGTCATGAAAAAGGGGAAATTAAACACCGGCTGAGGCCTTTCTGCAAGCCCCGCCCGCCCGGCGGGGCCTCCCCTCACGTGAAATCCTCGGTGACAAGCAGGATCGTCATCGCCTCGGCGCTGAATGTGAATTCGCCCGCAAAGGGCAGGAGCGCGTTCGCCCCCCGCTCCAGGTGCTGCCCGGAATCGTCGGCCGTCCCCTTCGGGGCAGGCCGGGTCTGGGGCTCGGCCTTGGCCGCGGCCTTAGCGCCGGGGGCGGCCACGACCGAACCGCTGACGACGCTCAGTATCCGGGGCTGCTCCCCCGCAGCCACGTGGAGGCGCTCGCCTGCGCTTAGGACGACGCGCCGGATCAGGAATTCGTCGCATTCGGCGATCACCCCGGATGTAGGCGCGGCCCTGACGGGCACCGGCTCGAAGCTGTCCCACAGGATCGACTCAAGGGACTCCTTTACATGGAGCTGCCTTGGCTTGCCGTCCAGGCCTATGCGTCCCCAATCGTAGACGCGGTAGGTCGTGTCAGAGTTTTGCTGGATCTCGAGGATCAGGTTGCCGGCGTCGATCGCGTGGACCTGCCCGCTCCGAACAAGGATCGAGTCACCCACGGCCACCGGGAAATGGTGCACGCAGGCCTCCAGGGTATGCTCGGGGATCGCTTGCTCGAATTGCGCCCGGGTGACTCCGCGCTTCAGGCCCACGATCAGCTGGGCTCCCTGCGCGGTGTGAGCGATGTACCAGTTTTCAGTCTTGGCTTCGCCCCCGAGCCGGGCGGCAACCCCGGCCGGAGGGTGGACCTGGAGGCTGAGGCGCTCGCGGCAGTCCAACCACTTAACCAAAAGCGGAAAGGGCCGGTCGGCCTCCCATCCCGGGCCCATGATGTCGGGTCCATGGGCCTCGATCGCCTGCCGAAGGGTCAGCCCCGAGAGAGAGCCCCCTCCCACCACCGACTGCGCCTCCGGGCGGTCGGCGATCTCCCAGCTCTCGCCGATCGGGCGCGAAGCGGGAAGCGAGCGGCCGAAGGCGGACTCAAGCGCCCGGCCTCCCCACACCCGCTCCTGATACAAGGGTTTGAAACGGAGCAGGTCCCTCATACCGTCATGTCTCTTCCCCGCGAGCCGGCGCGGGTTTACATTTGACCGCTCGAGGTGTTAGCATGAGTTCTCAGACACCAGCAAAGATGCCAAGGTCAGAGAGTTCAAACCCAAACGGGGGCGCCGCCAGCGGGCCGCCCCGAACCCCGCCCAATTGGGCGGTGGCGGTGAGCTGCCTTGTCTTGGGACTCTTGCTCGCGGCGGCCTTCGCCGACTACAGCCCGGAGCAGAGCAAGTTCATCACCACCAACCCGACCGAGCGCAATCTCGCGGGGGGCTTCGGATCGGCCGCCTCCTACGTCGCCTACACGAGCGTCGGTTGGGCTGCCTGGCTGCTTCCGGTGTTCCTGCTTTGGTCCTCCTACCTGGCGCTGCGCAGCTCCCGCAGGCTCGGACCGGCCCGGCTGATCACGATGCTCGGGTGCGTGGCCGCGGGCTCGGGTCTGCTGTCGGCGATGTTCGACTGGACCCGGAGCACGAACTTCTTCCCGCAGGGACCCGGAGGCGCCCTGGGGCGGCTGGTCTACGAGCGGATCGGCAGCGAGCTGATCGGCGACTTCGGCACGATCCTCGTCCTGGGATTTTTCTACGTCTTCGGCATGCTGTACGTCTTCACCAAGGACATCGGCACCGAACTCGAACGGATCCTGGCGCTGCTTTCCTCGTGGAAGGCGGAGCGCGCCAAGCGCCAAGCCCTACTCGCTGCGGACCTGGCGAGCCGCCAGGCCAAGGCCGCCGCGGAGGCCCCGGTGCGCCAGCCCCTAGTCCTCGAGCCCGTCGGGCCGGCCAACAAGAACGTCCTGGTCCCCAAGTCCGGCGGCGATTCAAACCCATCATCCCCTGCCAGGCCCTCGGCTGCCGCAGCGGCGGCGGCCGCCCGGGCGGCCGCAGACAATCAGCCCGCGAAGGCGCCGGCCCTGAAAATCGTCAAGCCGGAGGAGCCCAAGAAGGCCAAGGCGGCCCCCACTCCCTTAGCCGCGCTCGACGACAGCTACAAGTTCCCGCCCATAACGCTCCTGAAGGAGCAGGTGCGGGTCTCTGCCGCCAACTCCGAGGAGGAGCACCGGCAAAACGCCGAGAATCTGCTGAGAATCCTGGGGGAGTTCGGTGTTGAGGTCTCTCTGGGCGAGATTCATGTCGGCCCGGTCATCACGCGCTACGAACTCGTCCCGGCCCCGGGCGTGCGCGTCGAGAAGATTTCCGGCCTGGACAAGAACATCGCCCTGGGGATGCGCGCCCAGTCCGTGCGCATCCTGGCCCCCATCCCGGGAAAGGCCGCCGTCGGGGTCGAGGTACCCAACCAGGTTCCCACTCCCGTGGGCCTGCGCGAGATCCTCGAGAGCGAGGACTGGGTGTCCGCCAAGGCCGAGCTACCGATCGCGCTCGGCAAGGATGTCTCCGGCAGACCGCTCGTCTCCGACCTGACAAAGATGCCGCACCTGCTGATCGCGGGCGCCACCGGCTCGGGCAAGTCCGTCTGCATCAACGCCATCGTCGCCTCGATCCTGTACTCGAAGAGCCCGCGGGACCTGAGAATGATCATGATCGACCCCAAGGTGGTCGAGCTGAAGATCTTCAACGCCCTTCCTCACATGCTGATCCCCGTGGTGACGGAGCCCAAGAAGGTTCCTGCCGCCCTCAAGTGGCTGCTGAGCGAGATGGAGCAGCGCTACCAGATCTTTGCCAAGGCCAACGTCCGCAACATCATCGGGTTCAACCACCGAAAGAAGTCCTCGGAACCGCCCCCACCGCCGGCCCAGGGCTCGCTCGAAGGTCTGGATCCCCTTGCGGTCGACGACGGGATAGAGATGCCCGAGCATCTGCCTTACATCATCGTGATTATCGACGAGCTGGCGGACCTGATGATGGTCTCCCCTGCCGAGATCGAAACCAACGTCGCCCGGCTTGCCCAGCTCGCCCGCGGCGCCGGAATCCACATTATCATCGCCACCCAGCGCCCGTCGGTAGACGTCATCACCGGCGTCATCAAGGCGAACCTGCCCTCCCGCATCGCCTTCCAGGTGGCTTCCCAGGTCGACTCCCGCACGATCATCGACCACAAGGGGGCGGAGACCCTGATCGGGCGGGGCGACATGCTCTTCACGCCGCCGGGGACCTCGAGAGTGGTGCGCGCCCAGGGAGCCTTCGTCGCCGACGACGAGATCCAGGACCTGGTCCGGTTCCTCAAGGAGAACAACTCCCCACCGGCCTTCGCCCAGGATGTCCAGGATCGGATCGACCGCGCGGCCCGGGAGGACGACGAGGAGGATGGGGAGGGTGGCGACGACGAGGATCTGGGCGACGACGAGGAGCTCTTTCAGCAGGCGATGGAGGTGCTGCGGACGACGCGACGCGCCAGCACGTCCATGCTGCAGCGCCGTCTGAAGATCGGCTACAACCGCGCAGCGCGGATCATGGAGCTCATGGAGGAAAAGGGCATCGTTGGGCCGGAAAACGGTTCGAGCCCCCGCGAGATTTTGGTCGATTTGGACAGCACCTGATGCCAAAAACAGCCTATGCAGACCATCGGCGAACGGCTTGAGGAAGCTCGAAAGCGCAGGGGCGTCACAATCCGCGAAGCAGCCGATGCGACAAAGATTCGTGGCGACTACCTGCAGAAGTTCGAGAGCAACCAGTTCGACATAGGGTTGATGGATATCTACGTGCGCGGATTCCTGCGCGGCTACGCGATCTACCTTCACCTGCCCCCGGACCGGATTCTGAACGACTTTGCTGCCCTCGGTGGCGGCGATGTGCGGCCGCGCCAGCCCAGCCGCGAGGTCTACGGCCGCATGGATCTGTCGGTGTCCTCCTCCGAGGAACGCGCGAACGAGCGGGCAGGCGCGGCGCAGGCCGAGCCCCAGCCGGAGGAATCCCCGGCCAGGCCGTCGCCTCAGGTCACGCGCACCCGCCCCAGCACGATGCAAACTGGGCCTCTGGTGAGCCCGGAGTTGGTCTTCAAGGGGGGAATCGCGCTGGGCTTGCTGCTCGCTGTCCTTCTGCTCATCTGGATCGTCAAGGCGATCTTCGGCGGCGAGTCGCCGCGCGCCGCAGTCGAGCGGGCCGCCCCGCCGCCGCCCGTCGTGCAGCCGGCCGCCGAGGCCACATTCACCCTGGTCGCTCTCGATGCCGTCCAGGTCCAGGTGAACGCCGTTTCGGACAACCGGCTCCTGTACCAGGGAAGCCTGGTCCGCGGGCAAACCGCCGCCGTTCCGAAGCCGGGGCCGGTCTATATCATCGCGAGCGCGGGCGAGAACCTCGCCGTCGAGATTTCTGGCAAGCGCTACCCGATGCCCTTCAAGGGCCGCGACCGGGCGAAGCTTCCCTAAAGGCTCGGCCTGCTAACGCAGGGAAATCGGAGGCCCCAGGATCTCCCGAAGAACAACCGCGCGCCTGAGGCCCGCCGGGTTCTTCAGTTCCCCAAGCCATGGGTTAGGCACAGCCGCCTGGGTTTGCACAACCGAAGCCCGCTGGGCGGCCCGCGCCCCGGCTAGAGCCGCGGCACGCGCGTCCTCAAGGGCCCGGAGATCCCGCTCGATCTCCCGCTGACGCTTGAGGACCTGCTCCTCGGTGTCGTCGGTTTCGGCCTCCTCCGGCGGGGCAGGCTCCTCGGCCATGCGGGCAGGCTCGAAGGGCTGCGAGAGCGGAGGAGGCATCTCAGGCTTCGCCGCGCCCCGTCGCTCGGCGATCCTGCGGCGGACCTCCTCCTGAACCCGCCTCGTGCGCTCAGCCTCGTCATCAGCGGACCCCGCCTGGCGGGCAGGGTTCTGAGAGCCGGCAGCCCTGCGGGCCGCCCCGATCCGGTTGAGCAGCCAAACGGCGACCGCAAAAACGATGACCAGGAGCTCGCGGTTGCCGAGCACCCAGTCAACGGGATTGCGGTCGCTGGCCATGGGTCAGGGTCGCAAGGCTACTTCTTGCCCTCGGGCTGGGCGATCGTTGATCGCATCGCCGTGTCCGACTGGATGTTCTCCATCCGGTAGTAATCCATGACGCCGAGCCGGCCGCTGCGGAAGGCTTCCGCCATCGCCAGGGGAACCTGGGCCTGCGACTCGACGACCTTGGCCTGCATCTCCTGGACGCGGGCCTTCATCTCCTGCTCGAGGGCGACCGCCGCGGCGCGCCGGATCTCGGCCTGCGCCTGGGCCATGTTCTTGTTCGCCTCGGCCTGGGCGACCTGCAGCCGGGCGCCGATGTTCTCGCCGACGTCGACGTCGGCGATGTCGATTGAGAGAATCTCGAAAGCCGTGCCCACGTCGAGGCCGCGCGCCAGCACCGTCTTCGAGATACTGTCCGGCGACTCCAGCACGTGCTTGTAACTGTCGGCAACGCCGATCGTCGTGACGATACCCTCGCCCACCCGGGCGATGATCGTCTCCTCTTTGGCGCCTCCGACAAAGCGGTCCAGGTGGGTGCGCACGGTGACCCGGGCCTTGACCTTGACCTGGATCCCGTCCTTGGCGACGCCGTCGATCGTGGTCCTGCCGCTCTCGGGGTTCGGGCAGTCGATGACTTTGGGATCGACCGAAGTCCGGACGGCCTCGACCACGGACTTGCCGGAGCCCTTGGTCGCCAAATCGATTGCACAGGCCCGGTCCCAGTCCAGGACAATGCCGGCCTTCTGCGCGGCGATCAGCGCCTGCACAGTGGGGATCACGTTGCCGCCCGCCAGGAAGTGCGCGGCGATCTTGTCAGTGCTGATCTGGATGCCTGCCTTGACGGCGGTGATGCGCGCGCCGACAACCAGGCTATAGGGAACGCCGCCGAGGCGCATCCCGACGAGGTTGATGATGCTCACCGGGGCCCCGTTTAGACGGGCCTTCAGCCAGGTCCCAAAATAGGACAGGAAGATGCCCAGGACGACCAGGGCTACGACGGCGAGCGGGATGAGGAGAATAAGCGGAATATCGAACATAGGAGTGACGGGGTTCAGGCTTTTGCGACGATGAGACGGAAATTATCCAAGCCGATGACTTTCAGTTCGGTGCCCTTCGGGACGTGGCCGGCCTGGCAGAACGCCTCGTAGCGGCGGCCCTCGACCAGGACGTAGCCGCTCGGGGCTAGGGTCGTCAGGGCCTGCGCGGGCTTGCCCACGATGTCGGCCTGCGCCACGGGGGGCTGGCTTGAGGCCCCGGAGGTCGACTCGACGACCAAGCCTTTGCCGAAACGAGTGCGCGGGAGAACCACCAGTTCCAGATAGATCGTGCCGCCCAGCAGAACGAGCGCGGCCGCGGCAGCGAATCCGGCCCCGAGAACCCCGTAGCTCTCATAGGCGAAGGCGCAGCCGCCGAGCATCGCGACGCCCCCGCAGATCGCGAGCAGGAAGCTCGACACAAAGACATCCGCGGCGAGAAGGCCGATGCCGACGAGAAACAGAAGAACGATCGTGCTCATGAGAATTTATCCACGATAAGGCTAAAGTCGCTCCGGCCTCGCACAATGACCGGCTCCCCGCGGTCGATTGCGCCCACGTCAACCCTGGCCTCGTAGCGGACCCCGTCGACCTCAACCTGGCCGCTTGGGTGCAGTGCAGTCGCTGCTACGCCCCGCCTACCGACCAGGGCGTCGAGGGACGCGGCGGTCTTGGGGTAGGTGCTGGCCGTTTGGGCAGCGCCGCCGACCGTGGCGCTCACGATCAGCCGGTCCCAGATCCAGCCCCGCGGCAGAAACCGCAACAGGCCCACTGCGAGGACGATCGCAATCCCGAGGCCTGCGCCGAGGTTTGCAAGCGGGCGGGCGAAGGCGTCGGCGGACCAGGCGACCGTCACCGGCTCATTGGGCCAGAGGTCCGCCATCGACCACAGGAGTGATCCGAGCATCAGCACCACGCCGACCACGCCGAGAAATCCGGCACTGTGGAAAAAGATGAGTTCGAGAGCGAGCAGCACGACCCCCAGGCCAAAGATGAGGATCGGCTCGTGGCCCGAGAGGCCCGCGACATAGCTCCCCATGAAGACCAGCGCCAGGAGCCCCACCCCGGCGATCCCGAAAAGCCCGAACCCGCCCATCTTGAACTCGATGAACAGGGCGAGTAGGCCCAGGCCTAGCAGGATCGGCGAAATCTCGTTTAGCCATACGGCAAGCCGCTCCGACCAGGTGACCTCGAGCGTCTGCACCGTGTAGCCGTGGGCCCCGAATTTCTTCGTCAGAAGCGAGTCGATATCAGGCGCAATCCCTGAGCCGAGGAGCGGGTGCGGCGGCTTCCCGTACTCTTTCATAGCCTCCGTCGCCGTCAGTGACAGCAGTTCGCCCTTCTCCTTGATCACCACCCCATCGATCTTAAGCTCGATCTCGGAGTCGATCATCGCCGACACCACCTGGCCCCGGTAACCCTTGCCCTCGGATATCGCGCGCATGCGGGCCTTCAGGTAGCTGACGACCTTCATCTTCATGGTCGCGTCGACGTCCTGCCCGGTTGAGGTCACCGGCGCAGCAGCCCCGATCACACCGTCCGGTGTGAACCAGATCTCGCCGGTCATCGCCGAAATGAATGCCCCGGCCGACATCGCCTCGTTGTCGACGTAGGCCACCGTCTTGCCGGGAAACTTGTCCAGGGCCTCCATGATCTGGAAGGTCGTGTCCAGGGCCCCCCCGGGGGTCTTCAGGTCCAGCACCACGACGTCCGCCTTCGAGGCGATCGCCTCCTTCAGCCCGCGCCGCAGGATGTAGAGGACCGGCTGCGCGATCTCGTCCTTGATCGGGATCACGACGACCCGCTGCGGCTGAGGCTCCGCGGGGGGGGCTGCCGGGCAGCTCGCGGCGCATCCCAGCAGAAAAAGGAGGCAGTTGCGCAGCATCAGGCGCCCAGAGTGGACGTGCCGGCCGGGCAGTGCAAGCGCGGTCGGTCCCGCAGGAATATCTTTGCGGGGCAGGGCCGATGCGCGCAAAGTTGCCCTCGATGGAAAAGATCAACTACTTAGGCCTCGATCTCACCCGTTGGAGCGCGGGCCGCTCTACGTTCCTTGCAATCCCGGAAAAGGGCGCCCTTCTGATGAACTGGGCCGTCACCCTGGGGGACGGATCCGTTCGGGACGTGATTTACTGGCCGGCCCCGGGGAACCCTCCCCTGCCCCCGCACAAGGTCCACGGTGGCAACCCGATCCTGTTTCCCTTCGGCGGCCGCAGTTTCGACCGGGGCGACATCCACTTCTGGCGCGACCCCTCGGGGACGCGGCGCGCGATCCCGATCCACGGCATCGCACGCCAGGGTTCCTACAACGTGCTGACCTGCGACCCCCGGGGGTTCACGGCGCAGTTTGAGCCCGGGACCGAGGCCCGGGAGGCCTACCCCTTCGACTACGAGTTCCGGGTCACGTACCTGTTCGAGCCTCTGGGGCTCGCCTGTGAGCTGTCTCTGTCAAACCTCGGGCGCGACCCGATCCCGTGGAGTCCAGGGCACCACTTCTACTTCACGCTGCCATGGAGCGAGGGATCGTCCCGCGGCGACTACCTCATCCGGATCCCTGCGGGGAAACGCCTCAAGCAGGACTTCAAGACGGGCCAGCTTGTCCCAGGCCCCGTCCTGCGCGAGGAGGAGAGCGTGGCCAACCCCGATCTGATCGACACGATCCACACGGAGCTCTACGGCAACGAGGCCGTCTTCGGCGAGAAGGGCCGACCCGGCGACATCGCCGTGAGGATCGGCACGGACCGCAAGCCGCCGGCAGGCGCTACGTTCGTCACCTGGACGGCCACCGAGACGACCCCCTACTACTGCGTCGAACCTTGGATGGGGCCGCCCAACGCCCCGGAGAACAAGCTCGGGCTGCACTGGGTCGAGCCGGGCAAGACCGACCGCTTCACGGTCGGCGTGCGCCTGAGATGAGCGTTTCGGCCGCCCTGTTCTTCCCTCCGGTCGCCTTCCTTGGTGTGGGCGACACGGAGATGCTGCTGATCATGGTCGTGGTCCTCATCTTCTTCGGCGGCCAGAAGATGCCCGACTTCGCAAGGGGCCTCGGCAAGGCGCTGCGGGAGCTGAAGAAAGCCAGCAGCGAGGTGGAGCGGGAGTTCAAGCGGGTTCTTGACGAGGCCGAGAACCCTCCTGTGAGGGCTCCCCTGATCAAGCCCCCGGACCGACCGACCGTTCCTGCGACTGCGCAGTCCTGGCCTGCAGTCTCGGCGGAAGCCTCACCGGCCTCCGTGGCGACCCCTTGGGCCCCTCCGCTGCCGCCCGCCGCAGCCCCGGCCCCGGTTCCGCCGCCCGCCGCCCCGCCTCCGGCGCAGGGTTCGGAATACCATTCGGACATCTAGCCTTCGGATCGAGTAGCCAGGGGAGGTTACCCTCCGCCAGCTCTCACACCACCGGACGTACGGTCCACGTATCGCGGCGGTTCCTCAAGAGGTTGAGTTGGCATAGGAGGTGAGCATAGCGAGCAGGCCGACCAGACCCATGGCAGCG